>JAVXRI010000135.1:0-9519 GCA_036643775.1 Pseudomonas sp.
CGCGGTTGAAGGCGATGATGCCGCCGAAAGCGGATTCGGTATCGGTCGCGTAGGCCAGTTCATAGGCCTGGCGGATACCGCCTTCGGCGTCCGGGCTCACCGCCACGCCGCACGGGTTGGCGTGTTTGACGATGACACAGGCCGGTTTGACGAAGCTCTTCACACATTCCAGCGCGGCGTCGGTGTCAGCCACGTTGTTGTACGACAGTTCCTTACCCTGCAGCTGTACCGCAGTGGCAATACCGGCTTCAGCAGGTTTGCCCTCGACATAGAACGCCGCGCTCTGGTGCGGGTTCTCGCCGTAGCGCATTTCCTGGGCCTTGATGAACTGGCTGTTGAAGGTGCGCGGGAATTCGCTGCGGCCGGAGGTCGACAGTGTCTCGGCCGCCTGGTTAACGGTGCCCATGTAGTTGGCGATCATGCCGTCGTAGGCGGCAGTGTGTTCGAACGCCTTGAGCATCAGGTCGAAACGCTGGGCGTAGGTCAGGCCGCCGGCTTTGAGGCTTTCCAGGACCTGACCGTAGTCGCTGGCATTGACCACGATGGCAACGTCTTTGTGGTTCTTGGCTGCCGAACGGACCATGGTCGGGCCGCCGATGTCGATGTTCTCCACCGCGTCGGCGAGCGTGCAGTCGGCCTTGGCGGTGACCGATTCGAAGGGGTACAGATTCAGCACCAGCAGGTCGATCGCGGCGATGCCGTGCTCTGCCATCACCGCGTCATCGGTGCCGGCACGGCCGAGCAGGCCGCCGTGCACCATCGGGTGCAGGGTCTTGACCCGGCCGTCCATCATTTCGGCAAAACCGGTGTAGTCGGCAACTTCCACCGCGGCAACGCCGTTGTCCTGGAGCAGCTTGAAGGTGCCGCCGGTGGACAGGATCTCGACGCCGAGCTGTTCCAGCTCACGGGCAAATTCAAGGATCCCGGTCTTGTCGGAGACACTGATCAAGGCGCGGCGGATCGGCAGGCGGGTAGTCTGGTCGGTCATTTCAGATTCCATAACGCGGTGGAGTCAGCAAAAAAGGCGACCTCATCGAATGGGAGCCGCCTTTTCTGGTTTGGATGCTTGCTTACAACAAATCGTACTGCTTAAGCTTTTTGCGCAAGGTGCCGCGGTTGAGTCCGAGCAGCTCACTGGCCTTGGTCTGGTTGCCCTTGACGTAATTCATCACGCTTTCGAGCAGCGGCGCTTCGACTTCCGAGAGCACCAGGTTGTACACGTCCGTGACGGCCGCGCCCTCGAGATGGGCGAAATAGTTGTGCAGCGCCTTTTCCACACTGCCGCGAAGGGTCTGACCCTCTTCGCTCGGTGTATTCAGGTGCTGTTTCAAGTTGACGTTGTCGCTCACGGGCGTTGTTCCACTCACTAAAGTCTCGGTCATCATCGTCATGCGGCCACCCCTTGTCCGTCCTCTGTCTCAAGGCTCTGTTCACGATCGCGGAAAAAGCCGCGAACGTCGGCGCACTGCGCTTGCGTATCTTCCAAACGATTGAACTGGGCGCGAAACTCCCTGGCGCCCGGAAGCGTTGCCAGGTACCAGCCGACATGCTTGCGGGCGATACGTACGCCCATCACATCGCCATAAAAGGCGTGCAGCGCGGCCAGGTGCTCCAGCAGAATGCGTTCCACTTCTTCCAGCTGTGGCGCCGGTAATTGCTCACCGGTGCGCAGGTAATGCTCGATCTCGCGAAAGATCCATGGCCGCCCTTGGGCCGCCCGGCCAATCAACAGACCGTCGGCTCCGGTCGCGTCAAGCACGGCCCGAGCCTTTTCTGGCGAAGTGATATCGCCATTGGCAAAAACCGGAATCGACACCGCCTGCTTGATGGCTGCGATGGTGTCGTACTCGGCATCGCCGGTATAGAGGTCGGCACGGGTGCGTCCATGTACCGCCAGCGCCTGGATGCCGGCCTGTTCGGCAATCTTTGCCACGGTCAGGCCGTTTTTGTTCGCTCGGTCCCAACCCGTACGGATTTTCAGCGTGACCGGTACATCCACGGCGGCAACTACCGCGTGGAGGATCTCACTGACCAGGGCTTCATCTTTCAATAAAGCAGAGCCTGCAGCCTTGTTGCAGACTTTTTTTGCCGGACAGCCCATGTTGATGTCGATGATCTGCGCGCCGGCTTCGACGTTGGCCCGTGCCGCCGCTGCGAGCATCTGCGCGTCACCACCGGCGATCTGTACCGAGCGTGGCTCGGGATCACCTTGGTGAATCATGCGCAGACGCGACTTGCGGCTGTTCCACAGGCTCATGTCGCTGCTGACCATCTCCGACACCACCAGGCCTGCACCCATTCGTCGGCATAGCTGACGAAATGGCTGGTCCGTGACCCCGGCCATCGGGGCGAGGATCAGGTTGTTCTGCAGTGTGTATGGGCCGATGCGTACCGCCGACATAGGAGTTCCCTGTTGTGGGGCCGGATCATTAGAGTTCGAAAAAGGGTGGGCATGATACCCGCTCTCGGTGACCGGATAAAGATCGATTTGGATAAAATCTGAACAGCTGCGGCGTTATGCCCGACAGTTTGGAAGGTCGGGCATACCGGCCGGGTGCTATTCGGGGGAGCGGAAGCTCAGGCTGTAATTGACCGCTTTGGGACCTGGATCGAGGATATCCAGGGCGATGTGGATCGGCACCTGGCTGGGCATTTCGCCTTTGCCGGCCAGTTCACCGCTCAGGTATTCGACAGGCTTGAAGCGGCGGCTGGCGATCAGTTGGCCGTTAAGGTCGGCAAAGCGCAGCTCCAGCAGCGGGAACGGCTGGGTGAAGGGTGCGCGGTTGTAGATGATCGCATCGACGATCAGCGCGCCGTTGAAGTCCGGGTGACTGCGAACCACCAGGTTGCTGCTCTTGATCCGGGCGATATCAACGCGTGAAGGTACATTGCAGCCTATCTGCGGGCAGATCTGCTGGAACCATGGGCGATACTGGTCCTGGCGAGCCAGTTCGTCAAAGTGATACCAGATGTACTGGCCCGCCAGGGCGGCAGCGGCCAGCAGCACCAGAAAGATCCACAGCAGGCGTTTGCCCCAGTGGGTCTTGGGCTTTTTCCAGTCCAGCTGCAGCGGGTCGTCGACCAGATCGAGCAGCGGCTCTTTGCGTGCGGGACGGCTGGAGGCCGGGCCCAGACCGGGCTCGCGGCGCTCGTCCGGATCGTGAAGCGGGTCATCCAGGTCGTCATCCGGCTCTTTTGCCGACAGACGTTCGACAGGTGCTTCGTCGATATCCGGCGCAATCGCGTGAGGGTGATGCGGCACGTCGTCCAGCTCATCATCCAGCACATCCGGGGTCAACGACAGCGAAGGCTCGGTGCGCTCGCCCGGTGCCGGCGCGAGGTCCAGGGGTTCCTGTTCAATCAGTGGTGGCTGTGGCTCGTCGAGCGCCTCGGCCAGTGCTTCACGCTCGCTGGCCGGGGTGCTGAACAGGCTGTCAGGCCAGTGCTGGTCGTCACTTTCCGGCTCATCGCGGTGGGCGCTGAGGCTGTCTTCACGCGGGACACTGGCCTTGAACTCGGTGGTCGGCTGGATTTCGCGCTGCTCAAGACGTGCCAGCTCCTGGTCCAGATCGAGCTGGTCGAGGTCCAGCTCGGTGGCGCTCCACTCGCGTTTAGCGACCGTAGCCGTTGGCGCGGGTGCAGGCACAGGCGCCACTGGCTCAGGGGGCGCGGGCTCAACAGCGGGCTGTTGCGCCGCACTTTGTTCCAGCAGTTGTTTGGCCGCGTTGAACACCTGCAGGCAGGCGCCACAACGCACCATGCCGCGAGCCACGCTCAACTGATTGTGGTTGACGCGAAAGCTGGTCTGGCAATGCGGGCACTGGGTGACGAAACTGTCGGTCATGCGGCGGTCCGGGTTGTACAGATATTTATTTTAGGCGCAGTTAGCGGCGGCGACCACTGATGCGTACCCAGCCGTCACGAACGGTAATCGGGTCCAGATCGAAGTCCTTGGCGTAGGCGGCTGCGACTTCTTCGCCCTGTTCGGCGAGGATTCCGGAGAGTGCCAGCAGGCCACCGGGGCGTACCAGTGTCGACAATTGCGGGGCCAGGGAAACCAGCGGTCCGGCCAGGATATTGGCTACCAGCACATCAGCCTGCATTGCCGGCATGTGTTCAGGCAGGTACAGGGCGAATTTCTCGTCGGCGATACCGTTGCGCCCGGCGTTGTCGCGGGAAGCTTCCAGGGCCTGGACGTCGATATCGGTACCGACCGCTTCGCGGGCGCCGAGCAACAGGGCGGCAATGGCCAGAATCCCGGAGCCGCAGCCGAAGTCGAGCACTTGCGTGTCCTTCAGCTCCTGGCCGTCCAGCCATTCCAGGCACAGGGCGGTGGTCGGGTGGGTGCCGGTGCCGAACGCCAGGCCTGGATCGAGCAGCAGGTTCACCGCTTCTGGCTCCGGTGCGGCATGCCAGCTTGGCACGATCCACAGGCGGCGACCGAAGCGCATCGGCTGGAAGTTGTCCATCCAGCTGCGCTCCCAGTCCTGGTCTTCGATGACCTCGGCCTGGTGCTCGGGCAGGGCGGCGCCGGTCAGCAGTTGCAGGTGAGCGAACACCGCAGCGGCGTCGGTATCGGCTTCGAACAACGCCAGCAGGTGGGTATGCGACCACAGCGGGGTGGTGTTGAGGTCCGGTTCGAAGATCGGTTGATCCTCGGCGTCCATGAAGGTGACCGAAACCGCACCTACTTCGAGCAGGGCGTCTTCGTAGGTTTCGGCTTGTTCCGGGCTGATGGCCAGACGTACTTGCAGCCAGGGCATGGCGGGCACCTTTGGTAAATCGATAGAGGGCAGCCTGAGGCTGCAGAAGACGCGCAGTTTACGCCAGCACGGCGACAAAGTGGATAAATCGGCGCAACCGTGCCTAGCAATATCTATCGCGTCCGGCTCTGCAGCTGCGTTCAAAGTGACCGCCTCAACCAGGGAGGTTACTTATGAATCACTACACACTCGAAGTTCCAGCCGGCGAAAACAGCGCTGCAACCTTGCTCAAACTCACCACCTGGGCTGAAGTTTTCGATTTTCGTTTGCGTAGCCAATCTACTTGGCTGGAGGTTCTTGAAGACAATCTCTTGGTGGAGTTGCGAACCTACTTCAGGGAAGGCGAGTTTTCGCCGTCCTTCATCAATGGCCTGCTTGACGCCGTCTTGAGGCGACGGATCACCGGAGTGACCGAGGTGTATGACGAGGTTGTGGATGCGCCTTATCGCTGGGAGGGTCAGGTCACCCAGGAAGTCCCTGCGGAGCGTCGTGGTTCGATCACGCAAATCATTGAAAGCTTCGACAGCGGCCTGGTCCGTTACTATATCGATTACTTGCGTCGGCACTGGCAAGGTGCGCCCACAGACCTCATCGACAAGGCCGGATATGAGACGGCACTGCAGTGCGTGCTCGATACCCATGGCGATGCATGCGAGGCGATCTTCAATCAACCTTTGATCGGCTGGAGCGCGGATAACCTGCGCCAGGCCATGGCAGCATTGCAGGATGACTGGCGTCGACAGTCCTCCTTGCGTGTGTTGGCTAGCGTAGAAGAACTGGACCTGGTCGATCGACTGGTCGAAGCACGGCAGCCTGTCTGGCTCAAGAGCCTGGAAGCGGCGGATCGCGCGCTACTGCAGCAAAGCCAGGTAAACGTGGATGATGCGCTGTCCCTTGAGCATGCGCTGTTGAGCGATGTGCAGACGCTGGCTGCGTACGCGGCCCAAAGAGCCAAAACCTATCTGGGCCGACAGAACGGCAATGAAATGGAACCGGACCTGATCAAGGTTCATCGACAATTCAACGCGCCTTTCAGCGATCAGTCCGATAGTTTGAGCCTCACCGAGCTGGTCACTGCAGGTGTGGTGAACGCCGAGGAGCTGTATACGATCACACGGATTGACGGCCCCCGGCGGCATTACCGCATGCCCTCGCCACAAACCATAGGTGCACTGCTCATGGAGGTGGACGCTCGGTCCGACTACCTGCAAGCGTTGGCTGATCGCTATGCGCAGGAGGACGTCAGGAAGGCAATGACGGATGCCTGGCATGAGCAGCTCAAACACAGTGCATTGATCGGTCGCGCCGCCGGCCATCTGAGTTCTGCCAGCACAGACCTGCTGAGGGCTAGCTGGGTGGAGCAAGGTGCTGAGCTGGAAGTCTGCGATATCCAGCCGGTGGAGGGACTCACCAGCAGTGATCTGCTGCTGTTCTACCGCCAGGACTCAGCAGGAGAGTTGAATGTTTTGCTGCTCTACGCACCGGGCAAGCCCGATGGCCAGGAGTGGATCGAAGTGTCTTCGCTACGGGCGTTGTCCGCCGAGCTGGGAGGGTGGCTCAAAGACGAGGCGGGTCGCCAGTACCTGTTACAGCAGCTGCCCCATGCTGATCGGACACAGGCTGCGGGTCATTTCGCCAACGTGCTCGAGCAGCCGATGCAATGGGGGCTCGGGCGCGATTGCAGGGGTAATGAACGGGGCTACGCCGCCTGCCTGGCTGCAGTTGTCGCCAAGCGTCAGGCCAATCGTCTGGCCGAAGTGGAGCGGTCGTCGTCTCCCCGCTGGCACGCAGCCCTGGGCATCGAAGAGAGACGGATCCAGAACGCCAACCGACAGTGGGTAGAGTGGCGTGAAAGGGATTTTCACAAGCAGATGTTGTCTTACGCGACCTTCATGGATTACGCCAAGCGCAAGGTCAGCGATGACATCCGGCCTTACCTGGCCTCCAGGGGAATCAGTGAAACGGTAGATCCGGAAACCGTCCTCATGGATTACAGCCAGCCGCTGGATGACCGTAATACACGGACCGTCAACCTGTTGGAGATGGCGATTTACGGATACAACGACAACACCGGCATTGACCATCCGCAACGTGGGGTTCGCTCCTCCGTCGAGCAGGACCTGAGCCAGGTGTACAGTGCCGATTTGGCGCGTTATGCAAGACGTGCCCATCTGGGGGACAAGTACAAGGAGAAAGTTCGCGGCGATTTTTTGAACGAATCCGCGCCTGAGTATGGATTGCGTCGCAATGGGTTCGTTGCGATGCAGGTTGCGATGATCGATCGCGACCTGCGATTTTCCTTGCAGCGCGAGCACTTGCCGTTGGACATCTATGAAGGGCTCACCGCCCTGGTGAGCCAGGCCGTCGCCAGGCCTGATACCACTCGGGACCGGCTCAACCCGACGAGCGTGGCGAGTTCGAGTGGAATGTTCCGGTTCACCGTCGCTGACAGGGCTATGTCGGGTGTGTATGTGTTCAGGCTGATCCGCAACGGGCAGGTCCAGGACTGGCTTTACACCCCTGATTCTCCGGATGACCGGTTGCTGCGCCTCCAGGGTGACTTGCAGGGGGCTGTGGCCGAAGTGCTTCGCGATTACCTGGTGGGCAGGGCGGCATTGGTGGACCAAGACGAAGTTGCTTCGACTCTGCTCGCATTGGCGTCAGGTCAGACGCATCTTGACTCCATCCGTGAGGGTCGACGGGTCATCTCCCTCGCCGATGAGTTCGACGCGGGAGTCGAGCATGCGCTGGCCGACGTAGAAAGCATCTGCCTGGGACGTGCCCGCATGATCCAGGCGCAGGTCCTCAAAGGCGTGATGTTTGCGGCGCTACCCCTGGCGCTGATATGTCCCCCGTTTGCTCTGCTTATGGATATCGCCCTGTTCACCTATGGCTTGCGTCGAGCGGTGGTTGCCCACAGTCGTGGTGATACTGCTGAGGCGTTGCAAGGCTGGCTGGAAGCGTCTTGGTCCCTGCTGGGGATACACCTCGGTGCTCATACGCTGCGCGGCTTGCAGTTTTTGCGGTCGTCGCCTACCCGTGTTGTCAGAGTCGCCGAGCGGGCGGCCGATGAAATCAGCTCGGTGCGGTTGGACAAGCGCTGGGCGGTCGAGCAGCGTCCGACGGGGTTGCAGGCGGTCACCGAGGATGGCGTCTGGCGCGGCACCTACAGGAGCGCGGATGACGGGACGCACTACGTGTTCAGCAGTGGGCGCTTCTATCGGGTCACCCGTGAGGGTGCTGATGAGTTCCTGCGGGTAGTCAATGCGCGTCGCCCTGACAGTTACTACAAACTGCCCGTGCGCGTCGCGCGCGATGGACGGCTGCGACAGGCGCAGCCAGGCCTGCGCGGCGGCGAGGTCCGCGACCTTGGGCGTGTGGACGACCTGCGCGAGGCATTTCCCGGCCATGTCGCGCCAGATCCCTCAAGGGGCGCGTTCCAAGGTGAGGCGGTGGTTGCAGCGTTCAACGGGGCACAAGCTGACAATTACCTGTTCACCCTCAACGTGCAGACCTGTGTCGCGGTATCGCTCTATAACCCGGCCACCCGGGCAGGAGCGGTGTTGCATTTCGATCATAATATTAACGCCGTGATCGACCGGGCTGTACGTGCCGTGTTGCCGCGTGTGCAAGGCGCATCGAGGGCTGAGGATGTACAGGCCGTGATGGTGGGGGGCGATTGGTGGCTGAGCGGGGCAGACATCGGCGGGCCGGTGCGCACCGTACTGCGCCGCAACGGCCTGCGGCCGAGCTGGGATCATTGGTCCTACTCGTCGTGCCTGGGCAACACGTACGGGATGACATTGGATTTGCGCACGGGCATTACCAGCGCCTACAAGACTTCGCCAGAACTGGTCCCTCGTCACTATGATGAGATACTGGACGGCGCCAGTTTCAATGCCCCCGGTATAGCGGGCAGAGCGCACCTGTTCATGCAGCGCGTCCGGACTAAGCCCCTGGTCCAGCGTGCTGACGGTGTCGTGGAGGACTCTATAGGGCATCCGGCGACAGCGGAAGCTTTGGCACAGCAGGCCATCAGCATCGTTGCAGTGAGCTAAGGGTTTAAGCTGCTGACCCAATAAAAAACCCCGGCACCAGGCCGGGGTTCTTTCACCTCACACTTCGATCACTCCTGGTTGGCCAGTTTGTGCTCGAGGTAATGGATGTTGACGCCACCTTTGCAGAAACCTTCATCGCGCACCAGGTCGCGGTGCAGCGGGATGTTGGTCTTGATACCGTCGACGACGATTTCGTCCAGGGCATTGCGCATGCGCGCCATGGCTTCGTCACGGTCTTTGCCGTAGGTGATCAGCTTGCCGATCAGCGAGTCGTAGTTCGGCGGAACCGCATAGCCACTGTACAGGTGCGAGTCGACGCGAACGCCGTTGCCGCCTGGGGCGTGGAAGTGCTTGACCGTGCCTGGGCTCGGGATGAACTTCTTCGGGTCTTCGGCGTTGATCCGGCACTCCAGGGAGTGACCACGAATCACCACGTCATCCTGGGTAAACGACAGCTTGTTGCCAGCGGCGATGCTGAGCATCTCCTTGACGATGTCGATACCGGTGACCATCTCCGAAACCGGGTGCTCCACCTGAACACGGGTGTTCATTTCGATGAAGTAGAAACTGCCGTTCTCGTAGAGGAACTCGAAGGTGCCAGCGCCACGGTAGCCGATCTCGATGCAGGCATCGACACAGCGCTTGAAGACTTCCTGGCGGGCTTTTTCGTCGATACCTGGAGCCGGTGCTTCTTCCAG
>JAVXRI010000136.1:0-9336 GCA_036643775.1 Pseudomonas sp.
CACTGGCCCAATTCGCCGATATCCCCGAGCACCAGGACGGTGCGGCCGGAAAAGCCGGCGAGTATATCAACGGCAGCGCACATGGAGGTGGGGTTTGCGTTGTAAGTGTCGTCAATCACCCGCACACCGTTCGGCGCCATCTGTACGACAGTGCGGCCCTTGACCGGTTGCACGGTATTCAAGCCCTGGACGATACCGTCCAGCGTCAGACCAAAGGCATGCGCGGCAGCAGCGGCGGCCAATGCGTTGGCAACGTTGTGGGTACCGAGCAGATTGAGCTGGACCCGCGCCACGCCCAACGGGCCGTGCAGGTCGAACGACGGGCAACCACGCTCATCCTGAGCGAGGTTCTCAGCATGGAAGTCAGCACCGGCATTGTTCAATGCGAACGTCAGCACCGGGTGCTTACCAGCGCGCTGTTTCCAGGTGCCGAAGGCTTTGTCATCAAGGTTCAATACAGCTACGCCATCCTGACCCAGACCTTCGAGGATCTCGCCTTTGGCTTCGACAATTTTCTCAGGCCCACCGAACTCGCCGACATGAGCGGTTCCGGCATTGTTGATCAGTGCCACCTGCGGCTTGGTCAAGCCAACGGTGTAGGCGATCTCGCCGATGCGCGAGGCGCCCAGCTCGATGACCGCCGCAGTGTGTTCCGGGGCCAGTTCGAGCAGGGTCAGCGGTGCGCCGAAATCGTTGTTGAGGTTGCCACGGGTGGCCAGCACCGGGCCACGGGTGCGCAGGATGCTGGCAAGCATTTCCTTGACCGTGGTCTTGCCGCTGGAACCGGTAATGGCAGCGACCGGCTTGTCGAATGCGGCGCGGTTCAGCGCGCCCAACTGGCCCAGGGCCAGACGGGTATCGGCAACCACCAGCTGCGGCAGGCTGCTGCCCGGCACTTCGCGCTGTACCAGAGCAGCGACCGCGCCTTTGTCGGCAACTTCGTTCAAGTAATCGTGACCGTCAAAGCGCGGCCCGGCCAGGGCGACAAACAGCTGCCCGGCAGTGATTGCACGGCTGTCGATGCTGACGCCATTGAAGGTTGCATCCTGGCCATGCAGGCGGCCGTTGAGCGGCGCGGTCAGCTGACTGAGGGACAATGGCTTAAGCATGGGGGGCCTCCCACACGGCGAGGGCTTTCTCGGCTTCGACCAGATCGGAGAAGTCGTGGCGCTCGCCGTTGATTTCCTGATAGTCCTCATGGCCCTTGCCGGCCAGGACGATGACATCGTCGACGCCAGCGCTGGCAATCAATTGCGCGATGGCAGCGCCGCGACCGGCAACGAATTCGACCGCATCGGCCTGGGCAAAACCAGGGCGGATGTCGGCGAAGATCTGCTGCGGGTCTTCAGTACGCGGGTTGTCGTCGGTGACCAGCACGCGGTCTGCCAGACGCTCGGCCACTTCGGCCATCAACGGGCGCTTGCCGCGATCACGGTCGCCGCCGCAGCCGAACAGGCACAGCAACTGCCCCTTGGCGTGCGGGCGCAGGGCTTGAAGTACTTGCTCCAAGGCATCCGGGGTGTGGGCGTAATCGACCACCACCAACGGCTTGCTGCCACCGCCCAGGCGCTGCATACGGCCGATCGGGCCTTCGAGCAGGGGGGTGATCTTGAGAATTTCATCCAGCGCATAGTCCAGCGCCAGTAGCGTGCCAACCGCCGCCAACATGTTGCTCAGGTTGAAACGGCCGAGCAGGCGGCTGCGCAGGGTGCGTTCGCCCTGAGCAGTGACGATCACCGCGCGTACGCCTTCGTCATCAAAATGCGCCTCGCGGCAGTACAGCGAAGCGTCGCGGTCCTTGAGGCTGTAGCTGATCAGGCGCGACTCGCCCTTCTCAGCCGCCAGGCGACGACCGAAGTCGTCATCCAGGTTGACCACCCGGCAACGCAGGTTCGGCCAGGCAAACAGACGTGCCTTGGCATCTTCATAGGCCTGCATGCTGCCGTGGTAATCGAGGTGATCACGCGACAGGTTGGTCATTACCGCGATGTCGAATTCCAGCGCCGCAACCCGGCCCTGATCCAGAGCATGGGAAGAGACTTCCATGGCGACCGCTTTCGCCCCAGCCTTTTTCAGATCATTCAGGGTTGCCTGCACCGCAATCGGATCTGGCGTGGTCAGGCGGCCGCTTTGCAACTCGCCATAGAAACCAGTACCCAGCGTACCGATCAGGCCGCAGCGCTGGCCGAGTTTGTCCAGAGCTTGCGCTACCAGTTGGGTCACGCTGGTCTTGCCGTTGGTGCCTGTGACGCCGACCAGGTCGAGCTGACGGCTCGGCTCGCCATAGAAGCGCCCGGCAATATCCGACAACTGGGCAATCAGGCCCTTGACCGGAATCAACGGCACTTCGGTGATTGGCAGTACTGTAGCGCCCTGTGCTTCGTAGGCCACCGCAGCCGCACCGCGCTTGAGCGCATCGGCAATGTGATCGCGACCATCGACCAGCGCACCCGGTACCGCCAGGAACAGATCGCCCGGACGAATATTACGGCTGTCCAGGGTCAGTTCCCGGATCGAAGGATCGCGGCTGGCCTGGGTGAAAAGTTTACTCAGTGGCATTGTCATCAACCGCGCCCTCCTTTGGCGGGCGCAGCATCAACCTGCTGCTGTGGAACCGGCGGCGGAAGGTTATCCGGCGGAATGTTCATCAGGCGCAACGTGCCGGACATGACCTTGCTGAAGACCGGCGCTGAAACCAGGCCACCGAAGTAGCCGCCTTTGCTCGGCTCGTCGATGACCACGACCACGGCATAGCGCGGATCGCTCATCGGGCCGAAACCGGCGAACAGCGAACGGTAGGAATTCTCGGTGTAGCCCTTGGAGCCGATCGTGGCTTTACGTGCCGTACCACTCTTGCCACCTACGTGATAGAACGGCACCTGGGCGCGAAACACACCGCGCGGCGCTTCAATGACTTGCTGGACCATGCCCTGGATGGTCTTGGCGACTTCTACCGGCACCACCTGAGTGGATTCTGGCGTCTTGTCGACTTTGAGGATGCTCAGCGGCACCATCTTGCCGTCGTTGGCCAGCGCCGCGTAGGCATGCACCAGCTGCAGCGCGGTCACCGACAGGCCGTAGCCGTAGGACAGGGTTGCGGTTTCAGCCTTGCGCCACTCGCGATGGTTGGGCAGGTTACCCACCCGCTCCCCTGGGAATCCCAGGCCGGTGTACTGACCCAGGCCGAGTTGAGACATCACGCGGTAGATCGACTCACCGCCGATGTCGAAGGCGATCTTGCTCATGCCGACGTTACTGGAGTTGATCAGAATGCCGGTCAGGTCGAGGATCGGGCCCTCACTCCTGGAGACGTCACGAATGGTGTAGCGCCCCAGCTGCAAGGTGCCCGGATAGACCTCGACCTTGTCGGTCGGTTTCCAGCGCCCACTCTGCAGCGCCGCACTCATGGACAGCGGCTTGACCGTGGAACCGGGCTCGAACACGTCGATGATCGCGCGGTTACGCATGGCCGCCGGGAACATGCTGCGACGGTTGTTCGGGTTGTAGGTGGGCTGGTTGACCATGGCCAGCACTTCACCGGTCTTCACATCCAGGATCACCAGGCTGCCAGCTTTGGCTTCCTGCTCGGCAATCGCGTTGCGCAGCTCACGGGTCGCCAGATATTGCAGGCGCAGGTCGATGGACAACGCCAAGGTCTTTCCGGCCTTGGCGTTTTTGGTTACCTGGATGTCCTTGATCAGCCGGCCACGCCGGTCCTTGATGACCTGCCGCTTGCCGGGTACGCCGGCCAGCCACTCATCGTAGGCCAGTTCCACGCCTTCGCGACCGTGATCATCAAGGTCGGTAAAACCGACCATATGCGCGGCAACATCACCGGCCGGATAGAAACGACGAAACTCCTCGATGCCGTAGACACCAGGAGTCTTCAGATCAAGCACTACCTGCCCCTGTTCGGGAGTCAAGCCCCGCACCAGGTAGATGAATTCCTTGTTGGCCTGTTGCTCCAGGCGCTGGGTCAGCTGTTGCGGACTTTGCTTGAGCGCGGCGGCGAGTGCCGGCCAGCGCTCTTTGGACGCCTGCATTTCCTTGGGGTTGGCCCACAGGGTGGTCACCGGGGTACTGACCGCCAGTGGTTCACCGTTGCGGTCAGTGATGAGTCCGCGGTGCGCAGGAATCGGGATATGGCGCAGGCTGCGAGCATCACCCTGACCTTTGAGGAAATCACGATCAACCACCTGCAGGTCGATGATGCGCCAGGCGATTGCACCGACCATGATCGCCAGCAAGGCGATGACCACGCGAAACCGCCACGGGTAGAGTGCACCCTCGAGTTTCATCATGGCGCCACCATCCGCACTTCGTCGGCGGCCGGGATGCGCATCTTCAGCTGTTCGCTGGCCAGGTTCTCGATACGGCTGTGAGCGGTCCAGGTGCTTTGCTCAAGAATCAACCGGCCCCATTCGGCCTGGGCCTTGTCACGCTCGCTCAGTTCGCCATAAAGGGTATTGAGCAGCTGACGGTTCCAGTGCGCGCTGTACGACACCGCCACCGAAGAAACGAGCACGGCAATGAACAGCAGAAGCATCAGGAAGCTTCCGCCTGGCAAAGGCTTGGCGAACAGGCGGCTCACCGCAGCTTCTCAGCAACGCGCATGACCGCGCTGCGCGAACGTGGGTTGGCCTTGAGCTCGGCTTCGGAGGCGAACTGGGCCTTGCCGTGCACCTTGATCTTCGGCTCGAAATGCTTGTGCTGGACGGGCAGGTTGCGCGGCAGATTGTCGGCTTCGCCCTTGACCAGCTTGCGCATGAACAGCTTGACGATGCGGTCTTCCAGCGAGTGGAAGCTGATCACCACCAGGCGACCGCCCACTTCCAGCGCGTCAAGCGCGGCCTCAAGGCCGGCCTCAAGATCGCCAAGCTCGTTGTTGACATGAATGCGCAGGCCCTGGAAAGCACGGGTCGCGGGGTTCTTGCCCTTTTCCCAGGCCGGATTGGCAACCTTGAGCACTTCGGCCAGGTCGGCGGTGCGCTCGAACGGCTGGACTTCACGGCGTGCAACCACGGCGTTGGCCATCCGTTTGGCAAAGCGCTCTTCGCCATATTCCTTGAATACGCGCGCGATCTCTTCGGCTGACGCAGTAGCGATGAACTCTGCAGCGCTGACGCCCCGGCTTGGGTCCATGCGCATGTCCAGCGGGCCATCGTTCATGAAACTGAAGCCGCGCTCGGGGTCATCCAACTGTGGCGAAGAAACGCCCAGATCGAGGAGGATGCCATTGACCTTGCCATTGATGCCACGCTCAAGCGCTTCGGCACCCAGCTCGGCAAAACTGCGCTGCACAATGACAAAGCGGCCGTCTTCGGCCGCCAGCGCTTGCCCGGTGGCAATCGCTTGAGGATCTTTGTCAAAACCCAGCAACCGTCCTTGCGGCCCGAGCTTGCTGAGAATCAGCCGGCTGTGCCCGCCGCGACCGAAGGTGCCATCCAGATAGCAGCCATCGGCGCGTACGGCGAGAGCCTCGACGGCTTCGTCAAGCAGTACGGTGATGTGGTTAAAGCCGCTATCTATAGTCACAGGATCAAATCACGCAGTTCGTCAGGCATGGCGCCCGGTTGTTGAATAGCTGCAAGGTCGGCTGCCGAAACTGCGTTCCAGGCATCCTCGTCCCACAGTTGAAATTTGTTCAGTTGCCCCACCAGCATCGCTTTCTTGTCGAGCTTGGCGTATTCGCGCAAACGCGGAGGCACCAGGAAACGCCCACTGCCATCAAGCTCCAGATCCACCGCATTGCCGATCAGCAGACGCTGCAGGCGACGGTTCTCTTCACGCAATGACGGCAAGGCGCGCAACTTGGCTTCAATCAGTTCCCACTCATCGAGCGGGTACACACACAAACAGGGGTCGACTGCGTCGATGGTCACGATCAACTGCCCGGAACTACGCGAATCGAGCTCGTCACGGTACCGGCTCGGCATTGCGAGACGGCCCTTTGCGTCGAGGTTGATGGCGTTGGCTCCGCGGAACACGGCTGCGATTCCCCACTTGTTAGCTTTTTTGTGATCAGAAAACCCACTTCATGCCACTTTCTGCCACTTGCGCACACTATAGGAATCCGCCTACCACACCGTCAAGGCACGCCTATAAGGAAATCCCTTACAGAACGGAGATTTAGCGCATTGTAGGAAGATGGAAGGACAACCTTGGGAGATTTCTTACAAAAAAAATCAAACTCATTCAGGCAAATAGAGCCCGAAGTTAAAGTGATTTATTAAGAGTAAGATTTTTTCGGTATTACGAAGGCGCATCTGCTATCGAATCAAGCAGGAGGGGGAAAGGTGGAGAGTCGATCTGTAAGCCGGGTTCTGTCGAGGACAGTCATTCCTCTACGACGGCCATCACTGGACGCCTTTAGCAACCTACCCGGTTCCAACGCGGGCCGCGCCATATGGAACCCTATTTGGTCTTGCTCCGAGTGGGGTTTACCTAGCCACGAACTGTTGCCAGTCGTGCGGTGCGCTCTTACCGCACCTTTTCACCCTTACCGGCACCGAAGTGCTTAGGCGGTTATTTTCTGTGGCACTTTCCGTAGGCTCACGCCTCCCAGGTGTTACCTGGCACTCTGCCCTATGGAGCCCGGACTTTCCTCCCCCCTCTTTTGCGGAACAAAAGAAGGCAGCGACTGTCCGATCGACTCTCCGCCGCAAAGGTTAACGGCAGAGACGCTCAAGAACAAGCGATAAAACAAATAGTAGCACCAAGCCACTAGTTTGCTTTCTGTTTATCCAGGGCTACCTGGTACAACACATTCTTGCGCACGCCGGTAATTTCCGCCGCCAGGGCTGCAGCCCGCTTGAGCGGCATCTCCGCCAGCAACAGGTCAAGCACCCGCATCGCCTCGGTGCTGACGGCCTGTTCATCTTCCGGCGCAGTCCAGCCGGCGACCAACACCACACACTCGCCGCGCTGCTGATTGCTGTCAGCTTCGACAAACGCGCGCAGCTCACCCAGCGGCAAGCCCTTGAGGGTTTCGAAGGTCTTGGTCAGTTCACGCGCCAGCAAAGCCGGGCGCTCTGCACCAAACACCTCTTCCATGTCCTGCAGGCATTCGAGAATCCGGTGCGGCGCCTCGTAGAAAATCAGGGTACGCGGCTCTTCCTTGACCTGACTCAGGCGCGCCCGGCGACCGACCGCCTTGGCCGGCAGAAAACCCTCGAAGATGAAACGATCCGAAGGCAAGCCCGCAGCCGACAGCGCCGCAATCAAGGCACAAGCTCCGGGCACCGGAACCACGGCGACGCCGGCAGCACGCGCCTGGCGCACCAGGTGGTAGCCGGGGTCGGAAATCAACGGTGTGCCGGCATCAGAAATCAGCGCAACGTTATCGCCAGCCAGCAAGCGCGTGAGAAAGCGGCTGCCTTCGTCTCGCTCGTTATGCTCGTGGCAGGCCGCCAGCGGCGTATTGATGCCGAAATGCTGCAGCAAGCGAATGGAATGACGCGTGTCTTCCGCTGCAATCAGGGCGACATCACTGAGTACCTTCAGCGCCCGTGCGCTCATGTCATCCAGGTTGCCGATGGGCGTGGCCACCACGTAAAGCGTGCCAGCAGTGGAATGGGAAGCCCCTGGAACATCAGTCACAGCACACACCTGTCGTGTTGAACAAAGCGCCATTGTAGCCCGACTGGCGGCAACAATGCGTAACCGGCGCAGCCTGCACATCACGCGTCAGCACCTATATTGAAGGATTAACGCCAGCAACATCGCGCCCCGGCCAACGCTTGGGTACAATTGCCAGTTAATTTGATCGAGTAACAGGACCATTACATGATCGCTTGCCTGCGGCTGTTCACAGCCCTTTGCCTCGCCGCCTTGCTGGCAGCCTGCGCCAGCTCGCCCTCGTCGAGCCTCGGCGAACTGCCGCGCACCCCGGACGCCAGCATCGAGCAACTGCTTGAACAGGCCAACACCAGCAAGACCCCGGAAGACGCCGCGCTGCTGCGCCTGAGCGCCGCCGACCTGGCGTACCAGCAAAAGGACAATGTGCGCTCAGCGCGAATCCTCGAGCAGGTACCGGTCGATCAACTCAAACCGGCCCAACAGATCTTCGCCAGCACGCTGAGCGCCGAACTGGCCATGAGCCGCAATCAACCCAAGGCCGCCCTGACCGCCCTGAGCCATCCAAGCCTGGCGCGCCTGGGTGAGCTGCCCGACGCGCAACAACGGCGCACCCGCAGCGTCCTGGCCAACGTACAAGAGGCCAATGGCCAGACCCTGGCCGCCGCCCAGACCCGCGTAGACCTGGCGCCGCTGCTGACCGGCAACGCCGCCAGCGCCAACCAGGATGCCATCTGGAACCTGGTCGCCGCCCTGCCTGCCGAACAACTGCAAAGCGCCAGCGTCGGCAGCGAGCCACTGGCCGGCTGGGCCAGCCTGGCCCTGGCGGTAAAAAGCGCGGGCACCCTGGAGCAGCAGCAAGCCGCCATTGATACCTGGCGCAGCCAACACCCTGAGCACCCTGCCGCACTGCAATTGCCGTTGCCGCTGGTCAAGCTCAAGGAAATGGCCAGCCAACCGCTGACCAAGATTGCCCTGCTGCTGCCGCAGGAAGGCCAGCTGGCCGGCGTTGCCCGCGCCCTGCGCGATGGCTTCATGGCCGCGCACTTCCAAGCCCAGCAAGCCGGACAGAAACCACCGGCCATCGAAGTATTCGACAGCTCGCGCCTGACGTCCCTGGATGACTTCTATCGCCAGGCCCAGGCCGCTGGCGCCCAGCTGGTCGTCGGCCCACTGGAAAAACCACTGGTCAAGCAACTTGCCGCTCGCCCGCAACTGCCCATCACCACCCTGGCCCTGAACTACAGCGACGCTGGCCAGAAAGGCCCGGCGCAACTGTTCCAGTTCGGTCTCGCCGCCGAAGACGAAGCCCGCGAAGTGTCGCGCCGCGCCCACGCCGATGGCATGGTCCGCGCCGTTGCCCTGGTGCCGCGTGGCGAATGGGGTGATCGCGTGCTCAAGGCCTTCCGCCAGGATTGGGAAGCCCGCGGCGGCACCCTGCTCGCCGCTGAACATATTGACCAGCCCGTAGCGCTGGCCCAACAGATCGCTGACCTGTTCCAACTGCGCCAAAGCGAAGGCCGCGCCAAGAGCCTGCAAGACGCTGTAGGCGGCAACGTCTCGGCCCAGCCATCGCGCCGCCAGGACATCGACTTCATCTTCCTCGCCGCCACACCGCAGCAAGGCCAACAGATCAAGCCGACCCTGAACTTCCAGTACGCGGGTGACGTTCCGGTCTATGCCACCTCGCACCTGTACAGCGCCAGCGGTGACGTCAACCAGTACAACGACATGAACGGCATTCGCTTCTGCGAAACCCCG
>JAVXRI010000137.1:0-9091 GCA_036643775.1 Pseudomonas sp.
CCCTTGCATGTCAGATCCCCGCTACCAGATCGACGTCAGCGTCGTGACCCGCTTTCTCAAAGAACAATCCGACCCCGAAAACGACCGTTTCGCCTTCGCCTACACCATTACCGTACAGAACAATGGGTCGCTACCGGCCAAGCTGATGTCGCGGCACTGGCTGATCACCAATGGCGATGGTCAGGTCGAAGAAGTAAAAGGCGCCGGTGTGATCGGCCAGCAGCCCCTGATCGAACCCGGCAAGAGCCATACCTACAGCAGTGGCGCCGTCATAAGCTCTCAGGTCGGCACCATGCAGGGCACCTATCAGATGGTTGCCGAAGACGGTAAGCGCTTCGACGCCACCATTGCTCCGTTCCGCCTGGCCGTACCTGGAGCCCTGCACTAATGGCGGTGTACGCAGTGGGCGACCTGCAAGGGTGCCTGCAGCCACTGAAGTGCCTGCTCGAACGGGTCAACTTCAACCCGGCGGTGGACCGCTTGTGGCTGGTAGGCGATCTGGTCAACCGCGGGCCCGAGTCGCTGGAAACCCTGAGATTCCTGTACTCCATCCGTGATTCGCTGGTCTGCGTCCTGGGTAACCACGACCTGCACCTGCTGGCGGCCTGGCATAACATCGAGCGTCTGAAAAAGAGCGACACCCTGCGCGAGATTATCCAGGCGCCGGACGCTGACCAACTCCTTGACTGGTTGCGTCGGCAAAAGCTGCTGCACTACGACGAACAACGCGGCGTAGTCCTGGTCCATGCTGGCATCCCGCCGCAGTGGACCTTGGGCAAGGCCCTGGAGCTGGCCGGCGAAGTCGAAGAAGTACTGCGCGACGACAACCGCTTCAAACCCTACCTCGACGGCATGTACGGCAACGAGCCGAACAAATGGAGCAAGGACCTGAGTGGCGTGACCCGTTTGCGGGTTATCACCAACTACTTCACCCGCATGCGTTTTTGCACCAGTGAAGGCAAGCTAGACCTCAAGGGTAAGGAAGGCGCCGACACCGCCCCGCCCGGCTACAAGCCCTGGTTCGCCCACAAAGGCCGGCGCTCAAGGCATGTGAAGATCATCTTCGGTCACTGGGCTGCGCTGGAAGGTCGCTGCAAGGAGCCCGGCGTGATTGCCCTGGACACCGGCTGCGTCTGGGGCGGTGCGATGACGCTGTACAATGTCGACAACGGTCAGTTCCATCGTTGCGACTGCACCGACGAAGGAACCCCTCGCCCTCAGCCAGCACCGACACAACCGGCTAGAATAAGCGACCAGTCCTGAAGGAAACCGTACCCATGAGCGAATTCAAACGCATCCCTCCCGAGCAGGCCCAAGCGCTGCGTGAGCAAGGTGCGGTCGTGGTCGATATTCGCGACCCGCAAACCTATGCCCTCGGCCATATCACCGGCTCCAGGCATCTGGACAACCATTCAGTGGCAGATTTCATCCGCGGCGCCGACCTCGATGCCCCCACTGTAGTGGTCTGCTATCACGGCAACTCCAGTCAAAGCGCTGCTGCCTATCTGGTCAGCCAGGGCTTTTCTGACGTCTACAGTCTCGACGGTGGTTTTGAGCTGTGGCGTGGTACCTACCCGGCAGAAACCGCTCAAGGTACCGCCGAATAATTTTTTTCATCTCCTGCAGCCCGCGTCCTGTGCGGGCTTGCGCCTGACCTGACGAACGGTCGCCAGCAACAATTCATCCAACCACCCTTGACCTCTGCGAGAACCAACTATCCTTAAGCCCAGGCCATCCAAAAAGGGGAGAGCCGGTACACCGGCGTGCGGGTCATCGGTAGCGAGTTACAGGTGTTCTGGGGGGTAAACAGCAGTCGGCATTCGTCGATTGCATGCCAGCATCAGCTGACTGATCCGGCGTCGGCTCCACGTATCGAGCGAGGTGACGTCATGAGTATTTTTAGCCACTTCCAACAACGTTTCGAGTCCACCCGTCAGGAAGAACTTTCGCTGCAAGAGTATCTTGAGCTCTGCAAAAGCGATCGCAGCGCTTACGCGTCGGCGGCCGAACGCCTGTTGATGGCCATCGGTGAGCCGGAACTGGTCGACACCTCGAACAACTCAAGGCTGTCGCGAATCTTCTCCAACAAGGTGATCCGCCGCTATCCGTCCTTTGAGGACTTCCATGGCATGGAGGAGTGTATCGATCAGATCGTCTCCTACTTCCGCCATGCCGCTCAGGGCCTGGAAGAGAAGAAACAGATCCTCTACCTGCTCGGCCCCGTAGGGGGCGGCAAGTCCTCCCTGGCCGAAAAGCTCAAACAACTGATGGAGAAGGTCCCCTTCTATGCCATCAAAGGCTCGCCGGTGTTCGAAACGCCGCTGGGGCTGTTCAACGCCACCGAAGACGGCGCAATTCTCGAAGAAGACTTCGGTATTCCACGGCGCTACCTGAACACCATCATGTCGCCCTGGGCGACCAAGCGCCTGGCCGAGTTCGGGGGCGATATCAGCCAGTTCAAGGTGGTCAAATTGTACCCGTCGATCCTCAATCAGATCGCGGTAGCCAAGACTGAACCTGGCGACGAGAACAACCAGGACATTTCCGCACTGGTGGGCAAGGTCGATATCCGCAAACTCGAGGAATTCCCGCAGAACGACGCCGATGCCTACAGCTACTCGGGCGCCCTGTGCCGGGCCAACCAGGGCCTGATGGAATTCGTCGAGATGTTCAAGGCACCGATCAAGGTGCTGCACCCGTTGCTGACTGCCACCCAGGAAGGCAACTACAACAGTACCGAAGGCCTGGGCTCGATTCCCTACTCCGGCATCCTGCTGGCGCACTCCAACGAATCGGAATGGCACAGCTTCCGCAACAACAAGAACAACGAAGCCTTCATCGACCGGATCTACATCGTCAAGGTACCGTACTGCCTGCGGGTCAGTGACGAGATCAAGATCTACGACAAGCTGTTGTTCAACAGTTCCCTGGCCAAGGCCCACTGCGCGCCTGACACACTGAAAATGCTCGCCCAGTTCACCGTGCTTTCGCGGCTCAAAGAGCCGGAAAACTCGAACATCTACTCGAAAATGCGGGTCTACGACGGCGAAAACCTCAAAGACACCGATCCCAAAGCCAAGTCGATCCAGGAGTACCGTGACTCCGCGGGCGTCGATGAAGGCATGAACGGTCTTTCGACCCGGTTTGCCTTCAAGATCCTGTCGAAAGTCTTCAACTTCGACCCACACGAGATCGCTGCCAACCCGGTGCATCTGCTCTATGTACTTGAGCAACAGATCGAACAGGAACAGTTCCCGGCCGAGGTGCGCGAGCGCTACCTGCGGTACCTGAAGGAATACCTGGCACCGCGCTACATCGAGTTTATCGGCAAGGAAATCCAGACCGCTTACCTTGAGTCCTATAGCGAGTACGGCCAGAACATCTTCGACCGCTATGTGCTGTACGCCGACTTCTGGATCCAGGACCAGGAATACCGCGACCCGGAAACCGGCGAGATCCTCAACCGCATCGCCCTGAACGAAGAACTGGAGAAAATCGAGAAACCGGCGGGCATCAGCAATCCGAAAGACTTCCGCAATGAGATCGTCAACTTCGTGTTGCGCGCCCGGGCCAACAACAATGGCAAGAACCCGACCTGGCTCAGCTACGAGAAGCTGCGGGTAGTGATCGAGAAGAAAATGTTCTCCAACACCGAAGACCTGCTGCCGGTCATCAGCTTCAACGCCAAGGCGAGCAAAGAGGATCAACAGAAACACAACGACTTCGTCACCCGCATGGTGGAACGCGGTTACACAGACAAGCAAGTTCGGCTGCTCTCGGAATGGTACCTGCGCGTCAGAAAATCGCAGTGACCGAGCTGTAAGTGGCAAGCCGCAAGCGCTACGCCAGGCGGTTGTACGCCGCCTGGCCCGGCTTGCGGCTTGAAGCTTGAGTCTTCAGCTCCCCGGAGGGGCCTATGAGCTATGTGATCGACCGACGCCTGAACGGCAAGAACAAGAGCACGGTCAACCGCCAGCGCTTTCTGCGGCGTTACCGTGACCACATCAAGAAAGCCGTCGAGGAGGCCGTAAGTCGCCGCTCCATTACCGATATGGAGCATGGCGAGCAGATCAGCATTCCCGGTCGGGATATCGACGAACCGGTGCTTCACCATGGCCGGGGCGGCAAGCAGACCGTGGTGCACCCGGGCAACAAGGAATTCACCGCCGGCGAGCACATCGCCCGGCCTCAGGGCGGTGGCGGCGGCAGTGGTCGTGGCAAGGCCGGTAATTCCGGCGAGGGCATGGATGAGTTCGTCTTCCAGATCACCCAGGAGGAATTTCTCGAATTCATGTTCGAGGACCTGGAGCTGCCCAACCTGGTCAAACGCCACCTGACCGGCACCGACACCTTCAAGACCGTGCGCGCCGGTATCAGCAATGAAGGCAACCCCTCGCGCATCAACATCATCCGCACCTTGCGCTCAGCTCACGCCCGGCGCATTGCCCTGTCCGGCAGCAGCCGGGCAAAACTGCGCGTAGCTCAGGAGGAGTTGGCGCGGCTTAAACGGGAAGAACCGGACAACTTCGGCGATATCCAGGAAATTGAAATTGAAATCGAACGCTTGAGTGCGCGCATTCACCGCGTGCCGTTCCTCGACACCTTCGACCTCAAATACAACCTGCTGATCAAGCAACCCAACCCCAGTTCGAAAGCCGTGATGTTCTGCCTGATGGACGTTTCCGGGTCGATGACCCAGGCCACCAAGGACATCGCCAAGCGCTTTTTCATCCTCCTGTACCTGTTCCTCAAGCGCAATTACGACAAGATCGAAGTGGTCTTCATCCGCCACCACACCAGTGCCCGCGAAGTCGATGAAGAGGAATTCTTCTACTCCCGGGAAACCGGCGGCACCATCGTCTCCAGCGCCCTGAAGCTGATGCAGGAGGTCATGGCCGAGCGCTACCCGGCCAATGAATGGAACATCTACGCAGCCCAAGCCTCGGATGGTGACAACTGGAACGACGACTCGCCGATCTGCCGCGAGATCCTGACCAAGCAGATCATGCCGTTCGTCCAGTACTACACTTACGTTGAAATCACCCCCCGCGAACATCAGGCATTGTGGTACGAGTATGAACGGATCGGCGAAGCCTTTGCCGATACGTTCGCCCAGCAGCAGCTGGTGTCGGCCGGCGATATCTATCCGGTCTTCCGTGAACTCTTCCAGCGCAGGTTAGTGACATGAACGCTAGAGAGCAGAAGCGCCAACCCATTTCCACCGGGTCCGAATGGACATTCGAACTGATCCAGGCCTATGACCGGGAAATCAGCCGCCTGGCCGAGCGCTATGCCCTGGACACCTACCCCAACCAGATCGAAGTGATCACCGCCGAGCAGATGATGGACGCCTATGCATCCGTCGGCATGCCCTTGGGCTATCACCATTGGTCCTACGGCAAGCATTTCCTCAGCACAGAAAAATCCTACAGCCGAGGCCAGATGGGCCTGGCCTACGAGATCGTGATCAATTCCGATCCCTGCATTGCGTACCTGATGGAAGAAAACACCATCTGCATGCAGGCCCTGGTGGTCGCCCATGCCTGTTACGGGCACAACAGCTTCTTCAAGGGCAATTACCTGTTCCGCACCTGGACCGATGCCAGCTCGATCATCGACTACCTGGTGTTTGCCAAGCAGTACATCACCCAGTGCGAGGAACGCCACGGCATCGATGCGGTGGAGGACCTGCTCGACTCCTGCCATGCCCTGATGAACTACGGTGTCGACCGTTACAAGCGCCCCTATCCGATTTCCGCCGAGGAAGAACGGCGTCGGCAGAAAGAGCGCGAAGAGCACCTGCAGAAGCAGATCAATGACCTGTGGCGCACCATTCCCAAGGGCGCCGACAAGAACAGCGATCGCGACAACGCCCGCTTCCCGGCCGAACCCCAGGAAAACATTCTCTACTTCATCGAGAAACACGCACCGCTACTCGAACCCTGGCAGCGCGAGATCGTGCGCATCGTGCGCAAGATCGCCCAGTATTTCTATCCACAACGCCAGACCCAGGTGATGAACGAAGGCTGGGCGACCTTTTGGCACTACACACTGATGAACGACCTGTACGATGAAGGCCTGGTCACCGAAGGCTTCATGATGGAGTTCCTGCAGTCGCACACCAGCGTGGTGTTCCAGCCCGGCTTCGACAGCCCCTACTACAGCGGTATCAACCCCTACGCCCTGGGCTTCGCCATGTACCGCGACATTCGGCGCATGTGCGAACACCCCACCGAAGAAGATCGCCGCTGGTTCCCCGAAATCGCCGGTAGCGACTGGTTGTCGAGCATCAAGTTCGCCATGAGCAGCTTCAAGGACGAAAGCTTCATCCTCCAGTACCTGTCACCCACCGTGATCCGGGACCTGAAGCTATTCAGCATCCTCGATGACGACCAGCGCGATGACCTACTGGTGCCGGCCATCCATGACGAGAGCGGCTACCGGATCATCCGTGAAACCCTGGCCGCGCAGTACAACCTGGGCAACCGTGAACCCAACGTGCAGATCTGGAGCATCGATCGCCGCGGTGACCGCTCCCTGACCTTGCGCCACCAGCAGCATGATCGCAAACCCCTGGGCGACTCGACCGAGGAGGTTCTCAAACACCTGCACCGCCTCTGGGGCTTTGATATCCACCTGGAAACCCTGCAGGGTGATCAGATCATGAAAACCCACCATGTGCCGCCCAAGGGCGAACATGGGGAAGCCGAGTACGGTCGCCTGGATCTGGCAGTCGTGCACCTCTAGCCCGGACCTCCGTTGCTGTCAGACAGGGTATCCTGTGGCATCAACGGAGGATTTACATGCAGATCTACAAAGTCGGCGGTGCCGTACGGGACCGCCTGCTCGGCCAGCCGGTCAGTGATATCGACTGGGTGGTGGTCGGTGCTACCGCTGAGCAAATGCAGGCACTCGGCTATCGACCCGTGGGTGCCGACTTTCCGGTGTTCATCCACCCCAAAAGCGGTGAGGAATACGCTTTGGCGCGCACCGAGCGCAAGAGCGGACGCGGCTATGGCGGCTTCACCTTCCATGCCAGCCCTGAGGTCACTCTCGAAGAAGACCTGATCCGACGCGACCTGACCATTAACGCCATGGCCGAAGATGAACAGGGAAATGTCAGTGATCCCTATGGTGGCAAAAAAGATCTTGAAGACCGAATTTTACGCCACGTATCCCCGGCGTTCGCCGAAGATCCATTAAGAGTCCTGCGTGTCGCCCGCTTTGCCGCGCGCTATGCCGGATTGGGCTTCAAGGTGGCGCCACAGACCATCGAATTAATGCGCCAGCTCAGCGAATCCGGTGAGCTGCAGGCGCTCACTGCCGAACGCAGCTGGAAGGAAATCGCCCGGGCGCTGATGGAAGATCAACCCCAGGTGTTTATCCAGGTGCTGCGCGATTGTGGCGCCCTGAAGGAGCTGATCCCGGAGCTCGATGCGCTGTTTGGCGTACCGCAACCAGCCGCCCACCACCCCGAGATCGACAGCGGCATCCACACGCTTGCCGTGCTCGAACAAGCCGCGCGGCACCAGCAGCCCCTGAGCGTACGCTGGGCCTGCCTGCTGCATGATCTGGGCAAGGGGCTTACTCCGGAAGAAGAATGGCCTCGGCACATCGCTCACGAGCACCGTGGGCTGAAGCTGATCAACGCAATCAACCAGCGCTTCAAGGTGCCACGCGACTGCCAGGAGCTGGCGATGCTGGTCGGTGAGTACCACACCCATTGCCATCGCGCCCTGGAACTGAAGGCTTCGACCTTGCTTGAGCTGCTGCAGCGTTTCGACGTTTATCGCCGGCCGCAACGCTTTGAGGAGTTCATCGCGGCCTGCGAAATGGATGCTCGAGGCCGCCATGGGCTGGAGCAGCGCGAGTACCCACAGGCGGACTATCTACGCGGCGCGGCAGCGGCCGCGCGGGCGGTGCAGGTGCAGCCGCTGGTACAGCGAGGGCTGACCGGACAGGCACTGGGTGAGGCACTGAAGGGCGAGCGTTTGAAGGCGCTGAAAGCCTACAAGGACAGTACCCGAGCCTGAAGACCGCGGTGCTTGCATCGCCGGCAAGGCCGACTCCCACAGCAGGCTAGTGCCAGACAGTGTGGGAGCCGGCCTTGCCGGCGATTGGACCTCAAAGATCGGTCAATTGCTGCCCATGCCACTCGAACGACACCGGCGCGAGCACCTGCTCGATCTGCGCCTCAGCCCACAACTGCGCGGTAGTCTTGCCTACCCCCGGATGCACCAGTTCCGGTGCAATCAACGACAGCGGCCACAGCACGAAAGCGTTTTTGAGGATCTCGGCCCGGGGCAGCACCAAGCCGTCAAAGCTGCCATGCAGATCGTTGTACAGCAGTACATCGATGTCCAGCGGCAAGCCTTTGCGTTCAGGTGCATATCGACCGTTGTCGGCTTCGATGAACTTGAGCCGGCGGTCCAGCTCCATCAACGGCAAATCAGTCAGCCCGGTCACTACCAGGTTGAAGAACGGACCACTCTTGATCCCCACCGCCTGGCTTTCGAACACCGCCGAGCAGCGCATCTCCTGAAGAAAACCGGCGAGGGCATCCAGCCCCGCGCACAGATGCCGCTCACGCTCGACATTGCTGCCGAGGCCAAGGTAAACCCGGTTCAGAGACATCCGCGCTCGATCTCCACGCCCACTCCGGTGGCAGCCGCTACGGCGCCGGGCTTGGTCAACTTGAGGGATAGCCAGGGAATCTGGAACTCGCTCATCAGCACTGCCGCGAGGCGCTCGGCGAAGGTCTCCACCAGCTCAAACTCCGATTGCTCGGCAAACGCCTGGATACGCGCAGTGACACTGGCGTAATCCAGCGCCAGGGTCAGGTCGTCTCCCGCCGCTGCCGGGCGGTTATCCCAGGCAAAACGCAGGTCCAGGCGCAGGCACTGGCGAATGCCACGCTCCCAGTCATAGGCACCGATAACGGTATCGACTTCCAGGCCCTCGATGAACACTCTGTCCAAGCACTTCTCTCCACTGCACGACAAGGGCGACGGGCGCCGTTAGAATCAGGGCGTCCTCGCCCGGAATAGTTAGCATGTTTTGGTTACTGGCGCTGCTCGCCTACCTGCTTGGC
>JAVXRI010000138.1:0-9027 GCA_036643775.1 Pseudomonas sp.
CACAGCAAGACCAACCTGCTGATCGTGATCCTGGTCATGGCCACCGTGGCCACCGTGGCCGCAGTGTCCGGCGTGGAGAACGGTATCCGTCGTCTGTCGAACCTGAACATCATCCTGTTCAGCGGCCTGCTTATCTTCGTCCTGCTGGCCGGCGACACCCTGCACCTGCTCAACGGTTTCGTACAGAACATCGGCGACTACCTCAACGGCATCGTGCTGAAGACTTTCGACCTCTATGTCTACGAAAGCGAGGCGGGCAAGTCCGAGCGCTGGCTGGGCCTGTGGACCGTGTTCTACTGGGCCTGGTGGATTTCCTGGGGCCCGTTCGTCGGTATGTTCATCGCCCGTATTTCCAAAGGCCGCACCGTGCGTGAGCTGGTTGCCGGGGTCCTGCTGATTCCGCTGGGCTTCACCCTGGCCTGGCTGTCGATCTTCGGCAACACCGCGCTGGACCTGGTGATGAACCATGGCGCCGTGGAGTTGGGCAAGACTGCGCTCGAGCAGCCGTCGATGTCGATCTACCAACTGCTGGAATTCTTCCCGGCGGCCAAGATTGTCATTGGTGTGGCGGTGTTCGTCGGCTTCGTGCTGTTCCTCACCCCGGCCGATTCTGGCGCGGTGATGATGGCCAACCTGTCGTGCAAAGGCGGCCAGGTCGACGAGGACGCGCCGCACTGGATGGTCGTGTTCTGGTCGGTGGTGATCACCCTGGTGACCATCGGTCTGCTGTTTGCCGGTAACTTCGCAGCCATGCAGACCATGGTGGTGCTGGCCGGCTTGCCGTTCTCGGTGGTGCTGGTGCTGTTCATGTTCGGTCTGTACAAGGCCATGAAGCAGGACAGCCAGATCGAGCAGGAGCAAGCCGAGCTGGCAGCCCGCGGCCGTCGCGGCTTCAGCGAGCGCCTGAGCCAACTGGACTTGCAGCCGACTCAGGCGATGGTCCAGCGTTTCATGGACAAGCAGGTCAGCCCGGCGCTGAAAGACGCTGCGGTGCAACTGCAGAACCTCGGCGTTGAGGTGGAGACCCGCGTCGGTCAGTCGCGTTCGACCATGGGCCTGCGGGTGATGATGGAAGAGGGTAACCCGTTCGTCTACGAAGTGAGCCTGGACGGCTACCTGGCCGCGCCAAGCGAAGCGCCGGTCGAAGGTGAAAGCGAAGTGCGCCAGCGCTTCTACCGTGCCGAGGTGTACTTGCACAACGGCAGCCAGGAGTACGACCTGATGGGCTTCACGCCAGATCAGATCACCCGTGATGTGCTCGATCAGTTCGAGAGCCATCGCCAGTTGCTGGGGCGGGTTTACAGCTAACCTGCACGCCGTGTGATCACAAGGGCCCTGTTCGCGAGAACAGGGCCCTTGTCGTTTCAGGGCTTTCAATCGTCACTGGCGTGGATGATGTCGGCTTGCGGTGCGGACTCCTGCTTGAGGATATCCACTGCCTTGGTGCAGAACTTGATGGGTAGTTTTTCGGGTGCGAGGGTATGTTGGTTGCGTGCCAGCGCACGATAGCCCTTGGGATCATCGCAGTCGACGGCGTCCGGCGCGCCGCGTTTGATGGTGTACAGCAGCAGGTCGGGGGTATCTCGATGCCAGGCTATGTCAACACCGCCATCAGGCCGCCGGACGCTGGTGAAGTTGATAGTAGGCGGGCCAGCGGGGAAGAGTTGGACCGGCAAGCTCAGGGCGTTACCCATCAGTGCGTGGGACGGCCGCTCTTCTGAATCCTGCACGCCGATCACGCACAGAAAATTCCAGCCCGGCTGCGGACCCATGGGTGCATCGATCAGGGCTTCGCTGGCGGCAATGGTATCGCTGTAGCCGTTGGGGTCTTCACAGGCCAGAGGATCCTGGCTGGTTTTGTAGCGGTAGCTCGGGGTATCGATCTGGAACGGCAGGCTCCAGGACGGTAGCACCGGTTTGCCCTGCGCATCGGTACCAATCTTGTGCAAGTGGCGGATGCGTTTCTGGGCCTTGAATTGAAAGCCGGGGAGCAGGTCGCAACCCTCCAGACTCAAGTCGACCCAGCCGTCCTTGAAGCAGCCTTTGACACGCTGCACCGGTGCCGCGTAATTGGTCGTGCCGTTGTTCTGCGCTTGGCCTTCCTGTTGAAGGCAAGGATTGTTCAGGCCGCAGCGGGGCAGTTTGCTCGCCTCGCTGGCGACGCTGTTCACCACGCTGACGACAAGATTGTCCCCCGCTGTGACTACCGGGCTGCCAGAAGCACCTTCTGCCAGCCCCGGGCAGTTATTGCGTCGGACATTGCGCCAGACCCAGGGCGTTTCGATGACCACGTCGGCGCTGTCTTCCATGCATGCCGCAAGGCGCAGCCCTTGGTCAGGCCTGCTGGGTTCGCCAATCACGTTGACCGGGCTGCCGGCAGCAGGGCTGGGGCCTAGAGCAAGTGGCGCTACTGCCTTGGCGATGACGTCATCCAAGCTGCTTTCCAGCTCCAGTAATGCCAGGTCAATGCCTTGTATGCTGCTCCATACGATGCGTTTGAGGGGGAAGGTTTGACGCGCCTCTTGGCTATCGACGAAGAAGTTGAAGCTGATAGTGCCTTCCAGTGATTGATCCTGGACGATGATGCCATTGCGTTTGGAGACGCAATGACCACTGGTTACAACGTACGCAGGGCCGCTCGATGTAGCAAGTGAGTCGCGGCTGTCGATCAGTGTGCCGATGCATTGCCCTTTATCGGGCAGAGACAAGCGCCCGATTCCGCTCCACTGGCTGTTTTCTCCCTGAGCATTGGTTAGCGTTATGGCGCTGGGTGGGGTGGTTGACTCGGTTTGCTCTGCCAGCACCTGGAGTGATGTCCAGATTAATGCTGTTCCGAGCAGGTGTGGGATAACGGTCGGCATAGGAAACCTCCTTTGTGAGTTGCCGACGTCAATTTGCGCTGTTGCGCGAAGGGGCTGTGGTACATAACGCTCAAGTTGCATCCCCTGTAAATCTGGCGCTGCCGAAGAAGTTTGGGGCAACCTTGGCAGGCAGCAATATGTAGCACCGGCACCAATGGACGGCTGAGTAGCGTGGGCTCCTACCCATTTGCAAGGAGCCTTACGTTCATGAATAGCCAAGCAAGGAGTCTTCCCGCTGCGGATTTCAAGCAAGCCGTGGCGTTGCAGTTCGCCAGCCGTCCAACCTTGCGTCAGGTGGCCAGTCAGAAAATCCTGGAGCTGCTGATCGAGCGCCATCCGAAGTTTGCCGCCATCGACCCGCCGCTGACCGACGCAGACCCTCTTCGCCTTCTGGTTCCCCAGACGGAAGGTTACTGGACGCCACAGCCTTTGGTGCAGGTCGTGCTGCAGGCCGTTCTGGACGGCAAAGCCCTCAATCTGGAGCATATACACGAGCGAGACTACGGGGTGACCTTCCCAGAACCTTACCGATTCCCTGGCAGCGAGGGTCATGAGTACGTTGCATTGAAAGGAATCACAGGCGCTGTTAACGAGCTGGTGCAGGCGTTACCGGACCATTTCCAGCAAGCCCAGGTCGATTATTGGCGTGGTGAGTCAGATTCGGGCGTCAATCGCGATCATTGGCTGCAATTGATACTGAAGATCGCGCTGCTGCGCAATCTGCCCCTGCAAGGTCTTGATTCCCAGCAGCAGGCCTGTCTCTACTGGTTGCTCAAGGGGAGTAACGGGCGCCCCGATGTTTTCACCGTGGAGGTGCAACTGGAAGCGGATGGCGAACGCTTCCAGCACATGCTCCCCAATTTGTTGGTAACCGGTGAATGGGACGAGCGCACAGTTGTGCTGTGGTGTGCTCCTTCGAGCGTGGTGAGGTGGTTTGACTCGCTTGATCAATTTGCCTTGGCCCTGAAGGATGAACTGGCAGGACGCTACCGGTTCGACGCAATGACCTGGAACCGCTACGAGCTGGAAGGTGATGTCTTATCCCAGCAGGCCGCATTGCTGCTTGAAGTCATGCTGGGCTCGCTGCAGCGCTTGCGCTACTCGCGATTGACCGGCATTGCGCAACTGGAGCAGGCGTATGCAGCCCTGAGCGACCCCTCGCAATGGTTCATCGAAGGTTATGTCGCCGTCAGTGAAGCCAGCGTTGAACTGCCCCCAGGCTTGAACCGGGCTTCGCCGGGTGACAGCTTCGCTTACCAGTGCGCACTGTTCGAACTGGCCTTGGCCCAGGCTGAGTCCGGGGGCGTAGCGGCTCTTGAGGATGTGCAGGATTTGCACAGCTTTGCCAGCCAGCGTTTGCGTGCACAGATGTTGGCTGACCACCCGGTTGAAGCCAACTACTTTCCTGACGATCTGAATCTGACTCTCAAGATCGCCAGAGGCATACCAGGTGGCGCGGGTGCTGGCGTCGGCGGCGGGGCGGTGGAAACCCGCACCATGACCCTGACGCAGTTCGCCATCGGCAATCTCAGCTCACTCCAAGGGGCGAACTTGACTGCGATCGAGCACCGTGAAGGTCAGTTGATCATGGAGTGGATGAATGTCGACTATGTCAGAGCCCTGGTCGAGCAGGTCGATATCGGTGCGCATTATCCGGCGTACGTAGCGCAACAGCTCGATGACCCCGCCACCCGTGAGCAGCGAGTCAGCCATTTTGCCCGGGAGTGGCGGTGTTCGCTGCTGTTCAGTGCGCTCACGGCAAAGCTGGGAGGGACCTTGAGCGAGGCGGGCCTGCAGTGCGTGGCTGACTATTGTCGTGGGGATGCAAGCACTCAGGAGCAAGAGTCGGTACTGATGCCTTTAGCGTTCAAACGTGAACCGTCGGCCAGCGAACATGATCTGGTCCGTGGCATGTATATCTTTTTCAGTGTGCAGCCTCCCGCTGTACTGTTGTACCGGCCGCTTTACGCAAGCGCGCCGCTCATGGAGTTCGCCAACCTGACCGCGCTGATGGCGGCCATCCGTCAGCAAGGGCCACTGCAGGACAGCATTCTCGATTGGCTGACGCCGCAAGTGCGAAGCGTCTATGACTACGGTGGATTCAGTGAGCCGCATCTGCAGCGACCGACTATCGATACCTCGCTGCTTCCGGAACAGGTACAACCGGCAAGCCTCGCCACCAAATTCTGGCTGATTGACGTCGATACAAAGCTCTATATGGCCAACCGCGACCTTCTGGTCGAACTGGCCGAGCGTGATTCGGTCTCCAATGCCGAGAGCCGCTGGGCGATTCTTGTCCAGGGGGCCTGGTTGCTGTTTGACGTGGCCACCTTGCTGCTGCGCGGACCTGTGGCCACCGTGGCCTGGCTGGTGCAGGCCATCCATGGGGTCAAAAGCGATGTCTCGGCACTTACCCAGGGCAGCGTTTTCGAAAGATCGGCTGCACTGGTCGACTTGGTCCTGAATCTGGGTATGGCCCTGTTGCATGCTCACTTGCCACAACTGGAGCGGCCTGTGCTTGGTCGCTGGTCCGATGCGTCCGGGTTTGACGGGCCTGCGCTACTGGGGGCAGGTTTCGAGGCGGTGGGCCCGACACCGGTACAGGGGGTCGTAGGGATGCCGGGGTTGCTCGGCCAGCGACCAGCCCTGCAGCTTGATTTCGCCTGGCGTGGGAGACAAGGCTTCAACTCGCTTGCACCCGTGCAGCGCAAAGCGCTGCTGTCTATGCGCAGCGCTGTAGCTGTGAATGACCTGGTCCCCCTGGATTCAGGTAGTGCCCGAGGTCTCTACCAGATTGACGGCCATTATTACGCTGCCCTGGCTGGCGATATCTATGTCGTCCAACTCACCGATGACGGTGTGCAGGTCGTCGATGCGCAAGGACAGCGCGGACCCTGGTTGTCGTTCGAGCATGGCGTATGGCGGGTCGACAGTGCATTGCGCTTGCGCGGGGGCATGCCCAAGGGCCGACTGCAGATGCAGGAGGAGGCGAACCGGCAACGATTTGACCAGGACCGCAAAAGAGAAACGCAGCTAGCCCTGAAACATAACGACTTGGCGCAGCGATTCAACAAACTCAAGGACTTCTTGGATCTAAAAGATGCACAGATCGAAGCGCTTGAAAAAGAAGTTGATCAAGATGATCTGAGGCTAGCGGAGTTAACCGGGCTGAAGAACTTGCGCAAACTGACCAAACTGAAAGTTATCTTCGAACTGAAGCCGCTCATTGAAAATGGCCTGGAACATGACAAGGCCCTGTCCGACATTGAAAAGCTGATTAGGCTCGAACCGACGTGGGCCGAGACGCTCAAGGAGCAACGCAGTATCACACGCCAGGTGCTCATTGATAACTGCTCTGCCTTCTACAACGAGTTGGCAAGGGTCATCAACAACGAAGACCTGGACACGTTGGCGGACAGCGTTGCGGTACGACCAGAGAATCAAGTCGAAATTGAGCAGTACAAGGCTTTTCGGGTCGTCTTGGAGAAAGTTGCTGGGTGGGAAACTGAACTTGTCGAAATTTCCCGAAAATTCGACGTTTTGCTTGAAGAGACGCTCAAGGACGACACACTTGTTTTCAAGGACGAGTCCGGCACGAAAACTAACAAGAACAAAGAAGTCGGGGGAACTATCGCGCAGCGACGAGACTCCGCGATAGATCTCGAGGTTCGGTTGCTATTCGACTTGGCAGAGTTGAGCCTTGATCGCCTGGCTCAGGTTGATGCAGCCACTCTGGAGCAGTACCACAGCTATCTTGCCGGTGAGGGCATGAAGAGTGCCGGTACAGCTCATGCTGATCTGGCAGGAAGTGCTCTGACCCTGGAGGAGCAGATTGAAATTCTGAGCGGTGTGATTGAGGCATATGACGAGGCCTCGGTGATGGTGGGCTATCTGAATGCACTCGGTGGAGCGGCCATTAATGCGGACAACCTGCAGCTGTACAAGGTTGCTCTGGCAGGTCTGAAAAGCGCGGCGGAATCAGAGCTCTCGCAAGCGGTGCGAGAAAAGGAACTGCAGGTACCGCGCCTGAGCAGACCTTTACTGTACGCGGCTAGAGGTGGCCGGCGACGACTGGTCAGGACGCACCGGGGTCGAAGTGTTCTGGCCGAAGAGCTGGAGGTCGACGGGGAGCCGGTTGTCCAGCAGCGAGAGAGCCGCACCGGAAGGGTATTGAAGAGCTTCCACCTGCAGGGGGCGGAGTGGGTAGAGGATGTTACGACCCCTGTCGATGAGACGCCGCCAGTTTCCCCCAGGCATCCGGATATTGGCAGGAAGCGTGCCCGGACCTTGATCGGTGAGGTCGATGCGGTTATCAAGCTGGCCCACAAGTACAGTCCGGATGAACCTCTCGGACTTTCTTCGGTGATTGAGGGGCATACGCAGAAACTGAAGGAGGCGTTGGCAGCCTTGCCGCGATCTGCGCCTGATAACGAGCTGATTGAGGAGCTGAATGGCAACATCCGCCGTTTGAGCAATGCGCGGCGCGATATGCTCACCAGCCTTCATCTCAATACTCAGTACCCAACGGCGAACAGCCTGCGCTTTCTGTATCAGGAGCAGCGAATCACTATCGAACCGACGGTACGCCGCAAAGCTTTGTCATCCAACGATTACCTGGATGTCTATGAAATCCGCCGTCTCCCTGAGGCAGGGCAGAACAAAGGCGATGGATTATGGGAAGCGCACTTCCATTACCCGAGCGCCGAGACTTCCACGCGGCAATTCAGCAGAGGTCATCTCAAAGTGTGGTTGCAGCGCAAGTTGGGCCGGGAGGCACAACTGCGTGCGGCAGGTCCCGGAAAGGACCTGCTGGAAATCTACCGAAGTGAACTGCGACTGCAGGACGTGGAAGGCATCATTCCCTTCGACTGAAACACTCATCGATTCGTGTAGCGGCCTTGTCGGCCATGGGCCGGCATGGCCAGGTTGCTACGTTCAGCAATCATCTGGCGAATGGTGATCAACTCGATGCCCTGGCTTTTTAGCCGCGGCATCTCCCGCTCCAGCACCTCGAGCGTCTGCGGATAGGGATGGCCGATCAATACGGCTGATCCCTGTTTGCGCGCCAGTTCGATGCCTTGGCGCAATTGCCCGGCAATCGCTTCGGGGGTGCGTACATCATCCAGGAATACATCCCTTGAAACCTGCGCCAGATCGATCGCCTGAGCCTTGGCCGCCGCCACCGTCGCGGCGCTGGTACGGCTATCGACAAAGAACAGGCGGCGGCGCTGCAGTTCGCCCATCAGCCAGGCCATGGGCTCGGCTTGCGAGGTCATGCGACTGCCCATGTGATTATTGATCCCGGCGGCGTAGGGCACCTTGGCCAGCGCGGCATCCAGGCGCCGGGCCAGCTCCGCCAATGGCGTACCGGGATGCCAGGCGTAAGGGCCGGTGGCCGGATCCATGGGCATGTGCAGGATCACCGTTTTGCCTGCCTTGTGGGCCTGGCGGGCAAATTCAGTGGCGTGCGGGGTGTCGGGCATGATCGCCATGGTCACCGGGCCGGGTAGGGCCAGGGTGCGGCTGTCGCGGGCGCTGCTCTGGCCCAGATCGTCGATGATCAGGCTCATGTAGGCCTTGCCCTGTTGGGCGGGCGCCGCGATCACGGCGCCGCTCAACAGGTACAGCAGGGTACACAACAGGTAACGCATGCAGGGGGTCACTTGCTGTGAGTAATGCTCAAGCCCTTGAGCAGGCTCAGGGCCTGGCTGAGCTGGAAGTCATTGTCCTGCGGACGGTCCTTGCGTTTGGCGCTGCCTGATGGGCGATCAGCACCGCCGTTGCCGTTGCCCAGGTGGCCCTGCAGGTCGGCTTCCTTGAAGTTGTCGTTGTCCGCCTCGGCGGTCAGTTTGGCCTGGCGCACTTCGATATCCGGGAGGATGCCCTGGGCCTGGATCGAGCGGCCGTTCGGGGTGTAGTACAGCGCGGTAGTGAGCTTGAGCGCGCGGTCGTTATTCAACGGCAGCACGGTTTGCACCGAGCCTTTGCCGAAGCTGTCGGTGCCCATCAGTACCCCGCGTTTCTGGTCTTGCAGGGCGCCGGCGACAATTTCCGAGGCCGAGGCGCTGCCACCGTTGATCAGTACCACCAATGGCACACCTTCGCTGGCGTCGGCCGGATCGGCAGAGAAGCGCAGCTCGGAGTTGGCAATACGGCCCTTGGTGTA
>JAVXRI010000139.1:0-8990 GCA_036643775.1 Pseudomonas sp.
CTCACTACAAAATGCGACCCCTGGCGCATTTTCTTCCTTCTAATCGTTTTACTGAAGGGTTGCCCCTCATCCGCGACCCAGATCAAGTTTCCGTCTTGCTCAATTACCAAATTGCCATCAGCCCTTAAGCGAAACTGATATCTGCCATTCTCCGATAGCAGAAACTGGCCTGGCGTGAGCATATGATTCGGAGGGAGCAGCATAGAGCCAGAGTATTGAAAGGGAACATATTCAACGGACATTGCGAGCCTCACCATTTAAAGAATGAGGAGCAAAAATACAACCAGACAAGCCACCCTCAACAATAACTATGTACATCACTACTTCAACTGTTCAAACAATGTACTTTTTGCTCCCTGCTCCACGCTGTTTTTGTTCAGGCAACAAAAAGCCCCACCTGAGTGGGGCTTTTTGTTCAAGCGCAATGCTTAGATCGCGCCACGCGTGCGCAGCAGCTCCAGCACCTGCTTGACACCCTCTTCCAGGCTGACGTTCTGGGTATCGACCACCAGGTCGGCATCCAGCGGCACGTCATACGGGAAGCTTTCGCCCGGGATGTTGTCGCCACCGGCAGCGTACAGGCCCTGCGGATCACGCTCGCGGCAGGCCATTGGCGAGGCCTGGACGTAAACGGTGATCAGACGCTCCTTGCCGATCAACGCCTTGGCCTGTTCACGGCCTTCAGCATCCGGCGCAACGAAGGCGGCGAGGGTCAGCAGGCCGGCTTCGTTGAACTGACGCGCCACGTGCGCGGCACGACGCCAGTTCTCGGTACGCCCGGCGCGATCTTGCGGCAGACCTTTGTTCAGGTCATGACGCAGGTTCTGGCCATCGAGCACATAGACCGCACGGCCCATGTCGAACAGCTTGCGCTCCACGGCATACGCCAGGGTGCTCTTGCCCGCGCCGGACAGGCCGCTGAACAGCACGGTGGCTGGCTGCTGACCAAAACGCAGGGCACGCTCTGCAGTATCAACGTGGGCCAGTTTGCCGTGCTGACCGACAGTGCCGTGAGGCACCACCGGCGGCGCGATGATCATGCCCGCACCCACGGTACCGTTGGTCAGTCGGTCGATGACAATGAAGGCACCGGTGGTGCGGTTGCTGTCATAGCCGTCAAGAGCGATCGGTGCGTCGAGGCTGACCTTGACCTTGCCGATCTCGTTGAGCTGCAGGGCACTGGCAGCGCCGTGCTCAAGGGTGTTCACATCGACCTTGTGGGCAATGCTGGCAATCGAGCCCGGCACATAGCTAGTGGCGCGTTTGATGTCGTATTTCTTGCCCGGCAGCATCGGCTCTTCAGCCATCCACACCAGCATCGCGTCGAACTGGTCGGTCACCGGCGGTACGTTGTCGGCATGCACCAGCAGGTCGCCACGAGAGATGTCGATCTCGTCTTCCATGGTCAGGGTCACGGCCTGGCCTGGGCCGGCGTTTTCCAGCTCACCTTCGAAGGTGACGATGGACTTGACCCGGCTGCTCTTGCCCGACGGCAGCACGACGATTTCATCGCCCTTGTGCACCACGCCGCTGGCCAGGGTACCGGCAAAGCCACGGAAGTTCAGGTTCGGCCGGTTGACGTACTGCACCGGGAAGCGCAGGTCGGTGAAGTTGCGGTCGGCCGCCACTTCCACGGTTTCGAGGATTTCCATCAGCGCCGGGCCGGTGTACCACGGCGAACGCTCGCTGCGGTTGACCACGTTGTCGCCCTTGAGCGCCGACATCGGCACGAAGTGCAGGCTGCTCGGGGTCATGTTGATGGCTTCGGCAAACTTCAGGTAGTCGGCCTTGATGCTGTCGAACACACCTTCGTCGAAGCCCTTGAGGTCCATCTTGTTCACCGCCACGACGATGTGCTTGATGCCCAGCAGGGAGGCGATGTAGCTGTGACGACGGGTCTGGGTCTGCACGCCGTAGCGGGCATCGACAAGGATGATCGCCAGGTCGCAGGTGGACGCACCGGTGGCCATGTTGCGGGTGTACTGCTCGTGGCCCGGGGTGTCGGCGATGATGAACTTGCGCTTAGCGGTGGAGAAATAGCGGTACGCGACATCGATGGTGATGCCCTGCTCACGCTCGGCCTGCAGGCCGTCGACCAGCAACGCCAGGTCGATGTCGTCACCGGTGGTGCCGACTTTCTTCGAATCGCGGGTGATGGCTTCCAGATGATCTTCGTAGATCATCTTCGAGTCGTGCAGCAGGCGCCCGATCAGGGTGCTCTTGCCGTCATCGACGTTACCGCAGGTCAGGAAGCGCAGCAGTTCTTTACGTTCGTGCTGGGCCAGGTAAGCGAGGATGTCCTCGCTGATCAATTCGGATTGGTGCGACATGGTCTGACCCTAACTTAGAAATAGCCTTGACGTTTCTTGTCTTCCATCGAACCTGCGCCATCGTGGTCGATGACACGGCCCTGGCGCTCGGAAGTGCGGGTCAGGAGCATTTCCTGGATGATGTCGGTGAGGCTTTCAGCCTCGGACTCCACCGCACCCGTCAACGGGTAGCAGCCAAGGGTACGGAAGCGCACTTTCTTTTTGACGATGCGGGCTTTTTCTTCATCCGAGAGGTGCTCGAGGATGCGCTCGTCGTCGATCATGATCAGCGTGCCGTTCTTCTCGATCACTTCGCGCTCGGCAGCGAAGTACAGCGGCACGATCGGGATGCCTTCAAGGTAGATGTACTGCCAGATGTCCAGTTCGGTCCAGTTCGACAGCGGGAACACGCGAATCGATTCGCCCTTGTTGACCTTGCCGTTGTAGACGTTCCACAGCTCCGGACGCTGGTTCTTCGGATCCCAGCGGTGCTTGCTGTCACGGAACGAATAGACACGTTCCTTGGCCCGCGACTTCTCTTCGTCGCGGCGCGCACCACCGAAGGCGGCATCGAAGCCGTACTTGTCGAGCGCCTGCTTGAGGCCCTCGGTCTTCATGATGTCGGTGTGCTTGGCACTGCCGTGAGTGAACGGGTTGATGCCCTGGGCGACGCCGTCCGGGTTCACGTGAGTGATCAGCTCCAGGCCCATTTCCTCGACCATCTTGTCGCGGAAGCTGTACATCTCCTGGAATTTCCACTGGGTGTCGACGTGCATCACCGGAAACGGCAGCTTGCCCGGGAAGAAGGCTTTGCGCGCCAGATGCAGCATCACGGCCGAATCCTTGCCGATCGAGTACAGCATCACCGGGTTATCGAACTCGGCGGCCACCTCACGAATGATGTGGATGCTCTCCGCCTCCAACTGTTTCAAATGCGTCAGTTTGTCGACCATGGCTACTCACGGAAATACGATCTTATGGACGGCCAGCGGGCCGTGTTCGAGCGGGCCACTTTATCACAGCACTCGATTCTATTTAGGCGGCCAACTAGAACGAAACAGTATAAGAATATGCCCTGCCGTTTTAGCCTCAGATCGGGTTCGGGCAGTCGATGAACAGGTGCTCCAGGGCGAAGCGCCGCGCCAGGTAATCACCCAGGGCCTGCACGCCGTAACGCTCGGTGGCATGGTGACCGGCAGCGATGAAACTGATACCGTTTTCCCGCGCGCTGTGGAAGGTCTGCTCCGACGCCTCGCCGCTCAGGAACAGGTCGACGCCGGCGGCAATCGCCTGGTCGATATAACCCTGCCCGCCGCCGGTACACCAGCCGACCCGGCGGATGACCTGCTCGCCTTCGATCACCAGCGGCTCGCGGCCCATGACCTCCTGCACCTTGCGGGCAAAATCGCGCGCCGACATCGGCTCTGCCAATGAACCGACCAGGCCCACCACCCGCGGGTTGTCCGGGTCGAGCGGGCCTTCGACGGTGATGTCGAGCTGGCGGGCCAGTTGCACGTTGTTGCCGACGTCAGGGTGCAGGTCCAGCGGCAGGTGATAGGCCAGCAGGCTCAGGTCGTTCTTGAGCAAGGTCTTCAAGCGGCGCTGCTTCATCCCGGTGATGCACGGGTTCTCGCCTTTCCAGAAATAACCGTGGTGGACCAGCACCAGATCGGCTTCCGCTTCGACTGCCGCATCCAGCAACGCCTGACTGGCGGTGACGCCACTGACAATGCGGGTCACCTGCGGACGCCCCTCGACCTGCAAGCCGTTGGGGCAGTAATCCTGAATTTTTGCACTGCCAAGGTAACGTTCGGCTTCTTCAACCAGGGTGCTCAGGGCAACAGCCATGAAAAGACTCCTCAATTCAGCAGTTCAGCGCGGCGCAAGGCCCCGTATAATGACTGCCATTATGGGCCGTCGCCGGGTTTGGGGAAACCGACGGCGGTTGCCTGGGGGCTTGCACGCTGTATCAATGGCACGCACAACGATTTAACTGTTTCTGCACATCCTGTGCCGCAGTATGATCGCGCGCGCTCGCTCCCATGCGCTGATTGCGGCCCTCTGCCCACTCCCAGGATTCGTTCAATGTTCAAGGCTTTGCGTTATTTTGGCTGGCCGCTGCTGGTCGGCGTGCTGATCGCCCTGCTGATCATCCAGCGTTTTCCACAATGGGTCGGCCTGCCTAGCCAGGACGTCAACCTGCAACAGGCGCCGCAGACCACGCGAATCATGCAGGGTCCGGTGTCCTACGCCGATGCCGTGAGCATTGCCGCCCCGGCGGTCGCCAACCTGTACACCACAAAAGTGGTCAACAAGACCGCTCACCCTCTGTTTGAAGATCCGCAGTTCCGCCGCTTCTTCGGCGACAACCTGCCCAAGCAGCGGCGCTGGGAATCGAGCCTGGGCTCGGCAGTGATCATGAGCCCGGAAGGCTACCTGCTGACCAACAACCATGTGACCTCCGGCGCCGACCAGATCGTGGTGGCGCTCAAGGACGGCCGCGAAACCCTGGCGCGGGTCATTGGCAGCGACCCGGAGACTGATCTTGCGGTACTCAAGATCGACCTGAAGAACCTGCCGTCGATCACCATCGGCCGCTCCGACAATATTCATATCGGCGACGTCGCCCTGGCCATCGGCAACCCCTTCGGTGTCGGCCAGACGGTGACCATGGGCATCATCAGCGCCACCGGCCGCAACCAGCTGGGCCTGAACAACTACGAAGACTTCATCCAGACCGACGCCGCGATCAACCCGGGCAACTCCGGTGGTGCGCTGGTCGACGCCAACGGCAACCTGACCGGTATCAACACGGCGATCTTCTCCAAATCCGGTGGTTCCCAGGGCATCGGCTTCGCCATCCCGACCAAGCTGGCGCTTGAGGTGATGAAATCGATCATCGAGCATGGCCAGGTGATCCGTGGCTGGCTGGGTATTGAGGTGCAGGCGCTCAGCCAGGAACTGGCCGAATCGTTCGGTATGCAGGGCCGCCCGGGGATTGTCGTGTCGGGTGTTTTCCGTGATGGACCAGCTCAGAAAGCCGGGCTACAGCTAGGTGACGTGATTCTGAGCATCAACGGTGAGCTGGCAGGTGACGCTCGCCGCTCGATGAACCAGGTGGCACGGATCAAACCAAACGACAAGGTGGCGATCCAGGTCGTGCGCAATGGCAAAGAGCTGAAGCTGACAGCCGAAGTCGGCTTGCGTCCACCACCGGTGATGGCGGTCAAGGAAGAGAACTGATCCCATTGTAGGAGCGGATTTATCCGCGATGGCCTGCATAGCAGGCCCATTTTTGGGGCCGCTACGCGCCCCATCGCGGCGGTCCGGCGTCCCGGTGAGTCCGCTCCTACGGGTCTGGACTGCCCGCTCTCACCGGGAAGATACCCTGCCGGGTTAGTGCAGAATCTGACTCAGGAACAACTTGGTCCGCTCATTCTGCGGCCGGTCGAAGAAATCGTCCGGCGCTGCCTGCTCCACAATCTCGCCTTTGTCCATGAAGATCACCCGGTTCGCCACCGTCCGGGCGAAGCCCATTTCGTGGGTCACACACAGCATGGTCATGCCGTCTTCGGCCAGGCTGACCATGGTGTCGAGCACTTCCTTGACCATCTCCGGGTCGAGCGCCGAGGTCGGCTCGTCGAACAGCATGATTTTCGGCTTCATGCACAGCGCGCGAGCGATCGCCACCCGCTGCTGCTGACCACCGGACAGTTGCCCGGGAAACTTGTGCGCCTGCTCCGGAATCCGTACCCGCTCCAGATAGTGCATGGCGATTTCCTCGGCCTTGCGCTTGGGCAGCTTGCGCACCCACATCGGCGCCAGGGTGCAGTTCTGCAGGATGGTCAGGTGCGGGAACAGGTTGAAATGCTGGAACACCATGCCGACTTCACGGCGGATCGCTTCGATCTGCTTGAGGTCGTTGGTCAGCTCCACGCCATCGACCACGATGCGGCCCTGCTGGTGCTCTTCCAGGCGGTTGAGGCAGCGGATGGTGGTGGACTTGCCCGAACCCGACGGCCCGCACAGGACGATACGCTCGCCCTGGCGCACATTCAGGTTGATGTCCTTGAGCACGTGGAACTGGCCGTACCACTTGTTCACGCCCTGCATCTGAATAATGCCTTCAGGGCTCACAGGCTGTTTGATCGCTTCACTCATGGGAACACTCCTAACGCTTGTGGCCTGTGTCCAGCTTGCGCTCCAGATGCATGGAGTAGCGGGACATACCGAAACAGAAAATCCAGAAAACCAGGGCGGCGAACACATAGCCCTCGGTCGCCATGCCCAGCCAGGTCGGGTCGGCAGCCGCCTGTTTGACGCTGTTGAGCAGGTCGAACAGGCCGATGATGATCACCAGGCTGGTGTCTTTGAACAGGGCAATGAAGGTGTTGACGATGCCGGGAATCACCAGCTTCAGGGCTTGCGGCAGGATCACCAGGCCCATCGAACGCCAGTAACCCAGGCCCATTGCCGCCGCGGCTTCGTATTGACCTTTGGGAATGGCCTGCAAGCCACCGCGCACCACTTCGGCGATGTACGCCGACTGGAACAGGATGACCCCGATCATCGCCCGCAGCAGCTTGTCGAAGCTCATGCCCTCGGGCAGGAACAGCGGCAGCATCACCGACGACATGAACAACACGGTGATCAACGGCACGCCGCGCCAGAACTCGATGAAGGTCACGCAGACCACCTTCACCGCCGGCATGTTCGAACGCCGGCCCAGCGCCAGCAGGATGCCCAGCGGCAAGGCGCCGACGATGCCCACGGTGGCGATCACCAGGGTCAGCATCAGCCCGCCCCACTGGCTGGTCGGTACCGTGGTCAGGCCCAGGTAACCACCGTGCAGCAGGGTGTAGGCAATGATCGGGTACAGCACCAGGAAACTCAGCCCGTAGACCGCCTTGCGCGGGAAGCGCGAGATGAACAGCGGCGCGGCACCGATCACCGCCAGCCACACGGTCAGGTCGACCCGCCAACGCAGTTCGCTGGGGTAGTAGCCATACATGAACTGGCCGAAGCGCTGCTGGATGAACACCCAGCAGGCGCCCTCCTTGGTGCAGTCGGCGCGGGTGGTGCCGACCCAGTTGGCATCAAAGATCGACCACTGCAGCAACGGCGGTACGATCAACCAGACCAGGTACAGGGCAAACAGCGTGAGCAAGGTGTTGAGCCAGCTGGAGAACAGGTTGTTGCGCATCCAGGCCAGCACGCCGACGGTTTTCACCGGTGGCGGCATATCAGGTTTGAAAACATGGGTAGTCATGCGCGTGTCCTCACCGCTCGATCAGCGCAATGCGCTTGTTGTACCAGTTCATCAGCAAGGAAATGCTGATGCTGATGGCCAGGTAGACGCTCATGGTGATGGCAATCACTTCGATGGCCTGGCCGGTCTGGTTGAGCACTGTCCCGGCGAACAACGAAACCATTTCCGGGTAACCGATACCGGCCGCCAGTGAGGAGTTCTTCGCCAGGTTCAGGTACTGGCTGGTCAACGGTGGAATGATCACCCGCAACGCCTGGGGAATGATGACTTTGCGCAGGGTCGGGCCTTCACGCAGCCCCAGGGAGCGAGCTGCTTCGGTCTGGCCATAGCTGACCGAACGAATGCCCGAACGTACGATCTCGGCGATAAACGCTGCGGTATAGATAGTCAGCGCCAGGGTCAGGGCCAGCAGCTCCGGGATCAGCACCCAGCCGCCGACGAAGTTGAAGCCCTTGAGCTGCGGCATCTCCCAGTGCAGCGGGCTACCTGCCAACAGCACGCTGAGCGCGGGAATGCCGAAGAACAGGAACAAGCCGACCCAGAACTTGTGGAACGGCTCGCCAGTGGCTTCGAAGCGCCGGTTGGCCAGGCGCACCATCACCACAATGGCGACAATGGCCAGCACCAGGCTGACGACGAATGGCCAGAATCCTTCGGCCATGGAAGCACCGGGCATGTTCAGGCCCCGGTTGCTGATAAAGAAGGCGTCGTTGATGTTGATGCTACCCCGCGGTCCCGGCAGGGTCAGGAACACCGCGAAGTACCAGAACAGGATCTGCAACAGCGGTGGAATGTTACGGAAAGTCTCGACATACACCGTGGCCAGCTTGTTGATCATCCAGTTCGGTGACAACCGGGCCACACCAATGATGAACCCCAGCAGGGTCGCCAGGATGATGCCGATAAAAGTCACCAGCAGCGTGTTGAGCAAGCCGATGACGAATACCCGGGCATAACTGTCTTGCTCGGTGTAGGGAATCAGGTGTTGCGCGATACCGAAACCGGCACTGCGCTCGAGAAAGTCGAAGCCCGAGGTGATGCCCCGGTGCTGCAGGTTGGTCTGGGTGTTGTGAAACAGGTACCAGCCCAGAGCGACCACCGCGACCACGGTGATGATCTGGAACAGCCACGCACGCACACGTGGATCGTTAAGGGAGAGCCCCTTGGGTGCGCCGATTTGATTTTGCATGTAATGCCCCGAAAGGAAGGGAACCGAACAGCCTGCGACGGCCAGGGGCCGCCGCAGGCCGCAACCGTCAGCGCACCGGTGGCGCGTACTGGATGCCGCCGTTGTTCCACAGGGCGTTCAGACCGCGATCGATTTGCAGTGGGGTTTCCTTGCCCAGGTTTTTCTCGAACACTTCACCGTAGTTGCCGACCTGCTTGACGATCTGCACTACCCAGTCCTTCGG
>JAVXRI010000140.1:0-8922 GCA_036643775.1 Pseudomonas sp.
TCCGCGATGGCCTGCGTAGCAGGCCCATTTTGGGGGCCGCTACGCGCCCCATCGCGGATGAATCCGCTCCTACAGGACTCGATCAGCCTTCAATGCCCAGCATGCTGCGCGCCACTGCTTCTGCAATGCGAATCCCGTCGACACCCGCCGACAGAATCCCGCCGGCGTAACCTGCACCTTCACCCGCCGGGAACAGGCCCTTGAGGTTCAGGCTCTGCAGGCTGGCATCACGGGTGATACGCAGCGGCGACGAGGTACGGGTTTCGATCCCGGTCAACACCGCGTCATGCAGGTTGTAGCCCTTGATCTGACGATCGAAGGCCGGCAAGGCTTCACGAATGGCTTCGATGGCAAAGTCAGGCAGGCTCGGGGCCAGGTCGCCAAGACTGACGCCGGGCTTGTACGAAGGTTCGACACTACCCAGCGCCGTGGATGGCTTGCCAGCGACAAAGTCACCCACCAGCTGCGCCGGTGCCTGGTAGTTGCTGCCGCCGAGGACATAGGCATGCGCTTCGAGTTGCTCTTGCAGCTCGATACCTGCCAGCGGACCGCCAGGATAATCCTGCTCCGGGGTGATGCCGACGACGATGCCGGAGTTGGCATTGCGCTCGTTACGCGAGTACTGGCTCATGCCATTGGTGACTACCCGCCCTGGTTCGCTGGTGGCTGCGACCACAGTGCCGCCCGGGCACATGCAGAAGCTGTAGACCGAACGTCCGTTCTTGGCGTGGTGCACCAGTTTGTAATCCGCCGCGCCGAGTTTCGGGTGGCCGGCGTATTTGCCCAGGCGTGCCTGGTCAATCAGCGACTGCGGGTGTTCGATCCGGAAACCGATGGAGAATGGCTTGGCTTCCATGAACACGCCGCGGGCATGCAGCATGCGGAAGGTGTCGCGGGCACTGTGGCCCAGGGCCAGAACCACATGCCGGGAGTGCAGCTGTTCACCGCTGGCCAGGACCACGCCATTGAGCTGGCCGTCTTCCATCAGCAAGTCGGTCACTTTTTCTTCGAAGCGTACTTCGCCGCCCAGCGCCTGGATCTCGTGGCGCATGTTCTCGACCATGCCGGTCAGGCGGAAGGTGCCGATGTGTGGCTTGTTGACGTAGAGGATCTCATCCGGCGCGCCCGCCTTGACGAATTCGTGCAGCACCTTGCGGCCGTGGTGCTGCGGATCCTTGATCTGACTGTAGAGTTTGCCATCGGAGAAGGTACCCGCGCCGCCTTCGCCGAACTGTACGTTTGACTCGGGGTTGAGCACGCTCTTGCGCCACAGGCCCCAGGTGTCCTTGGTGCGCTGGCGGACTTCCTTGCCGCGTTCGAGGATGATCGGCTTGAAGCCCATCTGTGCCAGCAGCAGGCCAGCGAAAATCCCGCACGGACCGAAACCCACCACAATGGGGCGCTCTTGCAGGTCGGCAGGGGCCTGGCCAACAACCTTGTAGCTGACATCCGGAGCGACATTGACGTTGTGGTCGTCGGCGAACTTGTGCAGCAGCTCGGCTTCGTTGCTGACGCTCAGGTCGATGGTGTAGATGAACAGCATCTCGCTGTTCTTCTTGCGGGCATCATAGCTGCGCTTGAACAGGGTGAAGTCCAGCAACTGTTCGTCGCTGATCCCCAGGCGTTGCACGATGGCCTCGCGCAGGGCTTCATCAGGATGATCGAGCGGCAGCTTCAGTTCGGTGATTCGTAACATGGCAGGGTCCAGTATCCCGGCCATGAACGGCCGGCGGCTTTACACAAACCGCCAAGTATAAGCTGTTCGCCGCCTTTGCAGGCAGGATAAACGCAGACGCCGATGATCAGTCGTTGCGCGCGCCGCCATAATAGGCACAACCGCGCAGGGTCTGGCCGTTCACCCGCAGCTCGGCGCTCAGGTGGCTGACGGCGCCGCTCATGGTGTCGACGCAGCGTTGCGGGGCGACCCACAGGTCCACGCGCTGGCCATTGGCTTCGGTGCTGAGGCTGAAGCGTCCATCAGGCAGTTGTTCTTCAAGGTAGGGTACGGCCAGTTCCGGCACGCCCGGGCGCGTTAGCACCATGCCCTTGGCGCCGGCTTTGAGGTCCCAGTCCGGTTCGTTGCCGTGTGCACGCACGGTCAGGCGCTTGAAGTTCGGATCGCTGCAGGCGCTGTTGGAGTGCTCGACCCGGTACAAGCGTTGTACGTTCAATTGCCCGTCGTTACCGGATTTTTGACCGGCGGACAGGTTTCCACTGATATCGGCGAACAGGGTGCCCGGTTCGGCGGCCAGTGCGGTAGCTTCCTGCAGCAGGCCTGAGCTGCCGGCATCAAACACCGCAAACTGACGAGTTTCTGCACACGGCTTGAACAGCAGCTGACCGCCCTTGGCACTGAGTTCACCTTGCATGCGGGTCATGCCGGCCGTGGACGTCTGCGGGTTTTCGGCCAGCATCTGGCAGCCGGCGAACAGCGGCAACAAGGCAACTAGCAATAACGAAGGGGCGGCACGCATCGAGCAAACTCCAGGGTCTCTACCGAAAGGTGCCGCCACGTTACGCAGGGTGGACGCCGATCACAAGACCTTAGCCGACATGGTAGGTCTGTCCGGTCTGCAGACCCTCGACGCTCTTGGCATAGGCCAGTGCCACCTCGGCCCCGGGCACCGGCTTGAAGCCGCGGAAGTACGGGGCGTAGGCCGGCATGGCCTCGACCAGTACATTGGGGCTGATCGAATTGACCCGCAAGCCACGGGGTAACTCGATGGCTGCTGCTTTGACAAAGGCATCGATGGCGCCGTTGACCAGGCTGGCCGAGGTGCCGGTGCGAATCGGGTCATGGCTGGTGATGCCGGTGGTGAAGGTGAAAGAGCCGCCGTCATTGATGAACTCGCGACCGATCAGCAGCAGGTTGACCTGACCCATGAGCTTGTCGTTCAGGCCCAGGGCGAAGTGTTCTTCGGTCATTTCGTCCAGTGGTGCAAAGGTGACGTTACCGGCAGCACAGACCAGTGCATCGAAACGCCCGGTCTGCTCGAACAGTCGACGAATCGAAGCGCTGTCGCTGATATCTACCTGGTAGTCACCGCTGCTGCGGCCGATGCGCAGTACTTCATGGCGTTGCTCCAGTTCTTTGGCCACGGCCGAGCCGATAGTGCCGTTGGCGCCGATCAACAGAATTTTCATTGAACCGTTCCTTGCAGGTGGTGGGGACAAGGCTCAAGTCTAGGGTGGATTTTTCTGCGGATAAGCGTGCTAATAGGCAACCTTTGGTTTTCATCTGGAAACAATCAATGAGTGAGCTGGATGATCTGGCAGCTTTTGCCGTGTTGATGGATGCCGGCAGTTTCACCCTGGCCGCGCAGCAACTGGGCTGGAGCAAGGGCCAGTTGTCCAAGCGCATCAGCGCACTGGAAGCCGGTCATTCGGTAAAACTGCTGCATCGCACTACCAGACGCCTGAGCCTGACGGCAGCCGGGGCGATGTTGTTGCCGCAGGCCCAGGCCCTCGTGCGGCAAATGAATGGCGCGCGCCAGACCTTGGCCATGCTCAAGGATGAGTTGGCGGGTCCGGTGCGGATCACCGTGCCGGTCTCCTTGGGTGAGACGTTTTTCGAAGGTTTGCTGCTGGAGTTCACTCATCGCTACCCGGATCTGCAGATGGAGCTGGAACTGTACAACGGCTACCGTGATCTGCTCGCCGATGGCTTCGACCTGGCCATTCGTACCGAGGTTGAGGACGATGCGCGACTGGTTGCGCGTCCGGTGTTGGCGATGCAGGAATTGACCTGTGCCAGTCCGGCTTACCTCGAACGTCATGGCGAGCCGCACACGCCCACACAGTTAAGTGGCCACCGTTGCTTGCTCAATAGCCACTACAGCGGGCGTGAAGAGTGGTTGTATCACCAGCAACACGAGCTGTTGCGGGTTCAGGTCAGTGGCAGTTTTGCCAGCAACCATTACAGCCTGCTGAAAAAGGCCGCATTACTGGGGGCCGGGATCGCCCGATTGCCTTCCTACATGTTGCATGCGGAGTTGGCTGATGGTCGCTTGCAATGGCTGCTGCGTGACTACCAGACCCGCAGTGTGCCGTTGTTTCTGGTTCACCCGTATCAGGGGCGGATGCCCAAACGCGTCCAGGTGCTGGTTGATTACCTGATGCAGTGGTTCAAGCGCAGCGGCCAGGCGTTGCAGGCTGTGTAACAACCGCAAGGCTGCTTGCGTGCAGGCAAAAAAAAGAGGCCCGAAGGCCTCTTTTCATATGCACCAGGGATCAGCCGCCCAGATAGGCGTCGCGAACCTTTGGATCGGTCAGCAGTGCTTCACCCGTACCTTGCATCACCACCCGGCCGTTTTCCAGCACGTAGGCACGGTCGGCGACTTTCAGGGCCTGGTTGGCGTTCTGCTCGACCAGGAACACCGTCACGCCATCACGACGCAGTTGCTCGATGATATCGAAGATCTGCTGAATGATGATCGGTGCCAGACCCAGCGATGGCTCATCCAGCAACAGCAGCTTGGGCTTGCTCATCAGCGCCCGGCCAATGGCGAGCATCTGTTGCTCACCACCGGACATGGTGCCGCCGCGCTGAGAAAAGCGTTCCTTCAGGCGCGGGAACAGCTGCAGGACTTTGTCCATCTGCTCCTGATAATCACCCTTGTTGGTGAAGAAACCGCCCATCGCCAGGTTCTCTTCGACGGTCAGGCGGGCGAACACCCGGCGACCTTCAGGTACCACGGCAATGCTCTTGCGCATGATGTGCGAGGAGGGCTGGCCGACCAGCTCTTCACCCAGGTACTTGATGCTGCCGCTGTGGGCTTGTGGCGAGCCACAAAGTGTCATCAGCAGGGTCGACTTGCCCGCGCCGTTGGCACCGATCAGGGTGACGATCTCGCCCTGGCGGATCTCGACGTTGACGCTGTGCAGCGCCTGGATCTTGCCGTAGAAGGTGGAAACGTTTTCGAACTGCAGCATTTACGCTTCCCCCAGGTAGGCTTTGATCACTTCAGGGTTGTCGCGGATCTGGTCCGGCGTACCGTCAGCCAGGGGCGTGCCCTGGTTGATCACGACGATATGGTCGGAGATGCTCATGACCAGTTTCATGTCGTGCTCGATCAGCAGCACGGTAACGTCGTGCTCTTCACGCAGAACGCTGATCAGCGCTTTGAGGTCCTCGGTCTCTTTCGGGTTCAGACCGGCCGCCGGTTCGTCGAGCATGATGATCCGCGGGCGGGTCATCATGCAGCGGGCGATTTCCAGACGACGTTGCTGGCCGTAGGCAAGCGTGCCGGCGGGACGGTTGGCGAACTCGAGCAGATTGACCTTCTCCAGCCAGTACCGGGCGTACTCTTTCGCTTCGTGTTCACTGCGGCGGAAGGACGGGGTCTTGAGCAGGCCGGCCAAAAAGTTGGTGTTCAGGTGCCGGTGCTGGGCGATCAGCAGGTTTTCCAGCGCGGTCATTTCCTTGAACAGGCGCACGTTCTGGAAGGTCCGCACCACGCCCTTGCGGGCGATTTCGTGACCGGCCAGGCCCTGGATCGGTTGACCATCGAGCAAGATAGTGCCGCCACTGGGCTTGTAGAAACCGGTCAGGCAGTTGAACACCGTGGTCTTGCCGGCGCCGTTAGGGCCGATCAACGCCACCACCTGTTTTTCCTTGACGGTCAGGGCCACGCCGTTGACCGCCAACAAGCCGCCGAAGCGCATGCTCAGGCCGCTGACTTGCAGAATTTCGCGGCTCATGAGCGCAGCTCCATATGAGGACGTTGCATAGGCAGCAAGCCTTGCGGACGCCAGATCATCATCAACACCATCAGCGCACCGAACATCAGCATCCGGTATTCGCTGAACTCACGCATCAGTTCGGGCAGCAGGATCATCACGATGGCCGCAAGAATCACGCCCAGCTGCGAACCCATACCGCCCAGTACCACGATGGCAAGGATGATGGCCGACTCGATGAAGGTAAACGACTCCGGCGTCACCAGGCCCTGGCGGGCGGCGAAGAAACTACCGGCGAAACCGGCAAAGCAGGCACCGAGGGTGAACGCCGACAGCTTGATCACGGTCGGGTTCAGACCCAGCGCACGGCAGGCGATCTCGTCTTCACGCAGCGCTTCCCAGGCACGACCAATCGGCATGCGCAGCAAGCGGTTGATCACGAACAGCGCCAGCAGGGCCAGGAGCAGGGCGACCAGGTAGAGGAAAATCACCTTGTTGATCGAGTTGTACTGCAGACCAAAGAACTCGTGGAAGGTCTGCATGCCTTCAGCGGCCTTGCGTTCAAAGGTCAGGCCGAAAAAGGTCGGTTTCTCGATGTTGCTGATCCCGTTTGGACCACCGGTCAAACCGGTGAGGTTACGCAGGAACAGACGGATGATCTCGCCGAAACCCAGGGTCACGATGGCCAGGTAGTCACCGCGCAGACGCAGTACCGGGAAGCCGAGCAGGAAGCCGAAGGTCGCCGCCATCAGGCCGGCAATCGGCAGGCAGATCCAGAAGCTCAGGCCGTAGTAATGCGACAGCAGCGCATAGCTGTAGGCGCCGACGGCGTAGAAGCCGACGTAACCCAGGTCGAGCAGGCCCGCCAGGCCGACCACGATGTTCAGACCCAGGCCCAGCAACACGTAGATCAGGATCAGCGTGGCAATGTCGACCGCACCGCGCGAGCCAAAGAACGGCCACACCAGGGCAACCGCGATCAGGCCAATGATCACCCAGCGTTGGGTTTTCGGCAGGGTCAGGAAGTTGCTCATGGCCGGCGAGATCAGCTTGCGATCAGAGCGGCGGCGGGTGAGCGCACCCCATTGCTTGTCGAACAGTACGCGCAGGAACATCAGCACCGAGCACACGGCAATGACCGTGATGGTGAAGGGGCCCTGGCTATGGACGATCAGGCGAATGCCATCGATGCTGAGCTTCAGGCCCAGTACCGGGAAGGCCACGGCCCAGACCAGCAAGGCGCTGAAGAACGCCTGTTTGAGATTTCTGTTCATACTTTTTCAACCTCCGGACGGCCGAGAATGCCGGTCGGACGGAACAACAGCACCAGAACCAAAAGACCAAAGGCCACCACGTCCTTGTACTGGTCGCCGAAGATGTCGGCGCCAAAGGCTTCAGCCACCCCCAGTACCAGCCCACCAAGCATCGCGCCCGGGATACTGCCGATACCGCCCAGCACCGCTGCGGTAAAGGCTTTCAGGCCCACCAGGAAGCCGGCGTTGGGGTTGATCACGCCGTACTGCATGCTCAGCAGTACCGCCGCCACGGCTGCCAGGGCGGCACCGATGACGAAGGTCAGGGCGATGATGTTGTTGGTGTTGATGCCCAATAGGTTGGCCATCTTGATGTCTTCGGCACAGGCGCGGCAGGCGCGGCCCAGACGAGAGCGGGAGATGAACAGGGTCAGGCCGGTCATCGCCACCAGGGTGACAACGAATACCAGGATCTGCATGTAGGAGATCAGCACTTCCTCTGCGCCGCCCGGGCCGAAGGAGATACTCCCAGGGATCAGGTTGGGGATGGACTTGTCCTTGGAGTCCTGGGATAGCAATACGGTGTTCTGCAGGAAAATCGACATACCGATGGCAGAAATCAGCGGGATCAACCGGTTGCTGTTACGCAAAGGGCGGTAGGCGACCCGTTCGATACTGTAGCCATAGGCACTGGTAACGAAGATCGTCGCGACGAAGGCGACGGTCATCAATATCGGCAGTGAATCGATACCCATCATGGCCAGCCCGGCAAGGGCGATAAAAGCCACGTAGGAACCAATCATGTACACCTCGCCATGGGCGAAGTTGATCATTCCAATGATGCCGTAAACCATTGTGTAGCCAATGGCTATCAAGGCATAGGTGCTGCCAATGGTCAGACCATTAACCAGCTGTTGGAAGAAGTGATAGATCTCAGGCATTACAGCGCTCCTAAAAACCCGATACGCATTTCACTGGTGGGTAAACCCGGCCTGGTGTGGTGGTCTTGAGCCACTTCGACGCAGGGCACTGCCAGAGAACCGCTGGTGACGGTTTTAAGATTTTCAGGTGAACCTGCTCCCGGATCGCGGGAATCAGGCCCATGAACCTCGTAAAACAAAGCCCACTGCTCGCACAGTGGGCTTCTAGTCATTTAGTCAAACGGGATTACTGTGGGGAAACTTCGGTTTTAGGTTTGCCGAAATGCCATTCGTAGACGACAAATTTGAAGTCTTTCAGGTCGCCGTTCTTGTCATACGACAGATCGCCAGTCGGGGTCTTGAAGGTACCGGCGTGGATGGCTTCAGCCACCTTGTCGGTGTCTTCGGACTTGGCCGCCTTGATGCCCTGTGCGATCAGCTCGACTGCAGAGTAGGCTGGGAACACGAACGGACCGCTTGGGTCTTTGCCGTCAGCCTTGATGGCATCGGCGATGGCCTTGTTCGCAGGGTCAGCATCGAACGACTTCGGCAGGGTCACCAACAGGCCTTCGGAGGCGCCTTGAGCGATCTGCGAGATGGAGTCGTTGCCGACACCTTCTGGGCCCATGAACTTGGCTTTCAGGCCTTTTTCCTGAGCCTGGCGCAGGATCAGGCCCAGCTCTGGGTGGTAGCCGCCGTAGTAGACGAAGTCGACGTTGGCTTGCTTGAGCTTCTGGATGATCGACGAGAAGTCTTTGTCACCGGCGTTCAGGCCTTCGAACACGGCAACTTTGGTGCCTTTGCCTTCCAGGGTTTTTTTGACCGCGGTGGCGATACCTTCACCGTATTGCTGCTTGTCGTGCAGTACGGCAACCACTTTCGGTTTGACGTGGTCGGCGATGTAGTTACCGGCAGCTGGGCCTTGGGCGCTGTCCAGACCGATGGTGCGGAAGATCAGCTTGTAACCACGGGCGGTGATTTCCGGGCTGGTGGCAGCCGGGGTAATCATGATCACGCCTTCGTCTTCATAGATGTCGGAGGCGGGTTGGGTGGAGCTGGAGCAGAGGTGG
>JAVXRI010000141.1:0-8901 GCA_036643775.1 Pseudomonas sp.
TGGGCACCGGGCTCGAATTCCAGCAAGGCCTTTTTCAGGGTTTGCTGGCGGTACGCTTCGTCGCCGCCTTCCTTGAGGATCAGCAACCCCGGCAGGATCGCGTTGACCCTGACCACCGGCGCGTACTTTTCGGCGAACGACAAGACCATGTTCTGCAGCGCGGCCTTGGTGGCGGCATAGCCGATATGGCTTTTGCTGCCGCGTGAGGAGGTCTCGTCGCAGATATGGATGATGTCGGCCTTGCTCATTTTCAGCAGTTGCTCGCCGAGCGCCAGGTTCAGGTGATAGGGCGCCTCGACATGCAGTTTGAACATGGTGTTGAGGTTGGCCAGATCGTCATCGAGCCACAACGAGGCGTTGTGAATGATTGCCCGCAGGCCGTCATAGTTGCTCTGCAGGTGCTCGATCAGGGCCTGGCGGTCCTCTTCCCGGCACAAGTCGGCCTGGAACTGGATAATGTTCGGGTGCGTCGCCTCAGGGCTTTTGCTGCGGCTGGCGCTGACCACTTTATGGCCGGCCTGCGCCAGGTTCAGGGCCAACGCCAGTCCGACTCGCTGGCTGGCTCCGGTGACAAGAATTGGGCTGTTCATGGTGGGGGCGGTCAACTTTTACAGGTTCGCTTGGATAACCCCCAGCATACCCGAACTAGACCGGATTGCGCGCACCCTGCGGCCCGCAGCGCTGTGTCGGAGCATTGAGCCAATTGGCCAGTAAGCGGGTGGACAACGGAATGAAGAAGTACACCATCAACGGCGTCAGCCCCAGCGTGCTGAGCAGGACCCGAGGCACCAGGTCGAGGGCGCTCAGCCAGTGACCGAACAGCAGGTTGAACAAGAGCGAGACGGGAAAGAACGCCAACCAAATTGCCACGGCTTGTTTCCAGCGCGGCGGGCGCTGCACCGGATTGGTGCCAAACCAGCCGTCCAGGCCACTGGCCCGCAGCTCTTGTGGTTGCTCGAACAAACCATTGCCACGGTCCAGCCAGGCCTTGCGCGAGGCCGAGTGCTCCCAGGCCTGCATGGTCTGCTCGTTGGTGAAACGGAAGATGATCTGGAACTCGTCACCTTGCGGCGGTGGTGCCAGGACGCCGGAACCCAGGTAGCCGGTAAAGTCGGTGGCCAGCTGTTCGCCTTCGTGCAGCCAGCTCATCAGGTCCTGATAGCGGCCTTCGGCGACGCGGCGGGTCACCATCAAGGTGACGGGAGGGGTAGACATTGTATATCTCCTGGCAACGGGGCATGGCGGGTGGCCTGCCCCTGTAATGCGTCCGGGGTGGTGGACGGCATCGGCTTGCATGCAAAAAGCGGGCACGGATTATTCCTGAAATAACCTGACCCGTCAGTGCCGGGTGGTTGGCAACTGACGGAAATGCCAATGGTCGCCCTGTATCGCCCGGAGTAGAATGTGCCTCGTCCCCCAAGAATCGTGGTTTTCCGGCAATGCTCGAACCTGGCCAGCCTTCGTTGAACTCCAGCGACCTCGATCACGAGGAGCTGTTCCCGATACGCGAAGTCTCTCGCCTGACAGGCATCAACCCGGTCACCTTGCGTGCGTGGGAGCGCCGTTATGGGCTGATTCAGCCCACGCGCACCGAAAGTGGGCACCGGCTCTACTCCCAGGCTGATATCGACGAAGTACGCAACATCCTTGGCTGGATCGAGCGTGGCGTGGCGGTCAGCAAGGTCGGCAAGATCCTCGCCCGCAGCCAGAGCCTGAAACCGCAAAGCGAGCCGCTGCGCAGCCAGGTTTCCCATGATGACTTCAAGCAATGGCAGCTGCAGCTGCGCCAGGTTGTCAGAGCGTTCGATGAGCGCCGCCTGGAGCAGGTCTATGGCCAGGTGTTCAGCAGTTATCCCGTGGTTGTGGCATTCCAGGACATCCTCTTGCCGGTCTGGCAGGAGTTGCGTTGTACCCAGGATGCCTTCGGCCACCTCAGCGAGTGGCTGTTTCTCGATGGTTTCCTGCGTGGACGGGTGTTGCAGCGCTTGCAGCTGTCTGCTGACCAGCAAGAGGTCCGGGTGGTGCTGGCGGCGATTCCCGGGCATTGCCGGGAGCTGGAGCTGCTGGTAGCGGCGCTGCTGCTGGGCACCAGTGAAATTGGCGTGACGGTATTGGGCCTGGGGCAGCCTGTGGAAGAGCTGAGCCTGGTGTGTGAGCGCATGACGCCCCATGCGCTGGTGTTGTTCTCGAATCATCCACCGGCGCAAGACCTGCCCAAACGGCTGGCGCGTCTGGCCCTGGCGCTGGAATGTCCGTTGCTGTTGGCCGGAGAGGCCGCAGATATGGCCCAGGACAGCCTGATCGGTTCACAGGTGGCGTGCCTGGGCAGTGAAGGGCGCTTGATGCGGCGGCGCTTGCAGCAGTACCTGGCCGGTCACCTGGACAGTTGAGGGTGCAACTCCGGATGGGCCTGGCGGTGGGCCTGAAGGATGTACTCGCGTAGCCGTTCGATCTCCGCCTGCTGGCTCTCACTCAGATTGTAGGCGGCCAGGCGCTGGCCGGTACGCCGTTGCAAGATGCCGTGCAAGGCGATCGGGGCACAGTTGTCGGGAGTGAACCAGAGGTCGAACGTGCTCGGTGGCTCAGGCTGGTCGCGAACTTCCAGCAGCACACCCTTGAACGAGATTTCCCGTACCCACAGGCCGGTACTCAGCCCGAGTTCGTCTTCCAATGCCACCGGCGACGCCAGGGTCAGGCGCCATGGGCGGACCATCGGACCTTCTTCATAGATGTGCGGCGCGCCCAGTTGCAGCTGCAGGGAATGAAACTCGTCTTCGACCAGATGCAGGGGAAAGGTCATCTGATGGTTGTCGAATTGCGCCTGCAAAGTGACCTGCTCCTGGGCAATCAGCCGGGTCAGCAGGTGCTTGATCTCGCTGCCGCCATTGACCATCAGGCGTGACGCTGACTCAGCCGGAGAAGGCTGGGATGCGTGCTGCATGGTCCTGATGAAGTCCAACTCGTCCTGAGTCAGGAGGGCATCTGCTTGCATGGTCGAACTCGAAGTGTCAGTCGGGGATGCATTTCTTCACCGTGATGGACAGCCAAACGGTGATTTGGTTTTTACCGTTCGTCGCCTTTCAGCTCGGCAATGCGTGCGCGCGCCTGTGCCAATTCACGTTCGAGCTCGAGCACCCGCTGTTCGGCCTCGACCTGACGGCTGACATCCTTCTGGATACCAATGAAGTATTTGCGGTTATCGGCTTCGTTGAGCACCGGGGTAATCGACAACTCGTTCCAGAACGCACTGCCGTCCTTGCGGTAGTTGCGCAGGATTTCCCGGCTCGGCAGGCCATCCTTGAGCGCCTGGCGAATCAGCGCGCGTGCGGCTTGATCACGGTCATCGTTCTGCAGGAAGCGGCAGTCGCGATAGAGAATCTCGTTGGCGTCATAGCCGGTCAGGCGCTCGAATGCAGGGTTCACATAGAGCAGGATGGTATCGTCGTCACCTTCCTGTTCGGCGACCACGATGCCGTCGTTGGAGGCATCAATCATGCGTTGCAGCAGTTTGGCGTTGATCATCGACGAGTCCGCAAGGTAGTGGATCGGGCACGGTGGCTGATTCTAGAGTATTGGTTCGGGCCCCACACGTGGAGAATGAGGCCTTTTGCCAGTGTCGAATGTTAGTATCCTACGTTTTTACTCAGTTACGGAACCCACTATGAAAGTCGTCATCCTTTCCGGTTCGGTCTACGGTACCGCCGAAGAAGTCGCCCGGCATGCCGAATCGCTGCTCAAGGCCGCAGGATTCGAGGCCTGGCACGCTGCCCGTGCCACCTTGCAGGACGTTCAGGGCTTTGCCCCGCAAGCCTTCCTGGCGGTGACCTCGACCACCGGCATGGGTGAACTGCCCGATAACCTGATACCGCTGTTCAGTGAAATCCGCGATGTACTGCCCGCCGCCTGGCGCGGTCTTCCCGGTGCGGTGATCGGCTTGGGCGATTCCAGCTACGGCGACACCTTCTGTGGTGGCGGTGAGCAGATGCGCGAGTTGTTCGCCGAGCTGGGCATCAACGAGGTGCAGCCGATGCTGCGTCTGGATGCCAGCGAAACCGTCACGCCGGAAACCGACGCCGAGCCCTGGCTGGCCGAGTTGATCGGTAAGCTGCGCGGCTGATCAATCTGCCTGCGGTTGCTCGCGCAGCAACTGCAGCCAGGCCTGGGCAGCCCGCGACAGGTACGCGCCCTGACGCCAGATGAAGGCGATGTCCCAGCGTAGGTCGGTGGGTTCGCTCAGGGTCAGGCGAACCACGCCGGGGCGTTCCAGGCCCCGGGCTACCACGCTGGGCAGGAGGACAACACCCTGGCCTGCGGCGACAAGCGCGGCGAGGAAGTCGGCCTGGCCGCTACGCCCGCCCTCTCTGGGAGTGAATCCCAACTGCTGGCAAGCACTGAGCAGTCGATCATTGAGTACGAAGCTGCGCTGGTAAAGCAGAAACGGTGTGTCGGCCAGTTGTGCAAGGCTGACCTGGCCGGCGCAGGCCAAGGGATGATCGATTGGCAGCAGTACATCGAGTGCTTCGTTGCAGAACGGCTGAAACGCAAACGCCGGGTCGTTCGGCGTGAGGCTGCCGCCCAGCTCCAGTTCACCGCTCAATACTGCCTGCTCAACGCTGCGGCTACCGCCTTCAAGCAAATGAACGGTGATGTTCGGATAACGCCGGCGGTATTCGGCAAACAGCGTGGCAAACAGCGCGTCGCTGCCCAGCAACGGCAGGCCCAGGCGCAGTTCGCCGCGCTCCAGCTGGCTCAGGTCGTCCAGTTCGTTCTGCAGCTCCTGGCGCAGGCGCAGCATGGCTTCACCGCGTTCCAGAACAATCCGGCCGGCGGCTGTCAGGTGCAGTTGCGAGCCCTGACGCTCCAGCAATGGAACGCCCAGATCCTGTTCGAGCTGGGCCACTTGTTTGCTCACCGCCGACTGGCTGATGTTCAGGGTATGCGAAGCGTGTGTGAAGCTTCCGCGGTGGATCACTTCAATGAAACTGCGCAGTTGTTTGAATTCCATGATTCAAATTCCATTGTGGAATGGAAGCCAGTCTAACAATTCGTTTTTAGCGTGGCGAAGGGGCTTCTAGAATAAAGGCCTGAAGAGGTCCCCCACGATGAAACCCGCATCCATCAAACGTTTCCTGCGCCTGCTCACCGAGCTGGCGGTATTCCTTGTGCTTTATGTTGTCGGCGGTCAGCTGGCGGCCTGGCTGGGCTGGCCGATTCCGGGCGGGGTCATGGGCCTGGCGCTGTTGTTGCTGGCGTTCGCCCTCGGCTGGTTGAAACCGGCGGCCTTGCAACTGGGTGCCGGCCTGCTGATGGCTGAAATGCTGCTGTTCTTCATTCCTGCCCTGATGAGCCTGCTCGACTACGGCAGCCTGCTGCGCGATGAGGGCTGGCGGATCCTGCTGGTGATCGGGGTCAGCACCCTGACGGTGATGGTGCTGACGGCAGTGACGGTGGAGTGGGTGTGCCGCTGGAGGATGCGTCATGACGCTTGAGCCCATGCCGTTGTTCTGGCTGGCCCTGACCCTGCTGGCCTATCTGGGCAGCCGCTGGTTGTACCGGCGCACCGGTCGTTACCTGCTGTCGCCGCTGATCCTGGTGCCGGTGCTATTGCTGGCCGTCGCCGTACCGCTGAATACGGCCTATGCCGAGTATTCGCGTGACACCCATTGGCTGATGTCGGTGCTGGGGCCGGTGACGGTGGCGTTCGCGGTGCCGATCTGGCAGCAGCGTGCCCTGTTGGCGCGGCACTGGCCTGCATTGACCCTGGGCATGCTGGTGGGCAGCGCCACGTCCATCTCCAGCTCCTGGGGCCTGGCGCATCTGTTAGCGCTGGATAACGCGGTAAGCCTGTCGCTGTTGCCACGGTCGATCACTACGCCGTTTGCCATGCCACTGGCTCGGGATCTGGGCGGCGTACCGGAGCTGACCGCGGTGTTCGTGATGTTCACCGGGGTGTTGGGGGCAATGTTTGGTGGGGTGCTGCTCAAGCTCCTGCCGTTGCGCACACCGCTGGCCCGTGGTGCGCTGTTCGGCGTCGGAGCGCATGGTGCCGGGGTCAGTCGGGCCCATGAAGTTGGCGGCGAGGAGGGCTCAGTTGCGGGCCTGGTGATGGTTCTGACCGGTCTTCTCAACCTGTTTGCGGCACCGCTGTTGATAGGGATGGTGTGACGCAGCACGCTATTTTGCGGCCTGACTCACAGAGTCAATAAGCTGGCTGCCAATGCAACTTACCTTTGACTGTGGGCTGATTAGACTGCTTCACAGTAGAGCACACGAAAGTGCCGAGGTGATTGCAATGATCGCAACTGATGCCTTGCTCAACACGACGTTCTTCCATTTACCGGGACTACACTGATGCCTTTGGCCGAGATTCCATTGTGCGTCTGGCGTACCCGGGGCCTGAGTTTCTCGTTCCGCGGCCAGACCATTCGATACTGGACGGCAGGGCAAGGTGAACCCCTGCTGCTTATCCACGGATTTCCCACCGCGAGCTGGGATTGGCACTACCTGTGGGCGCCACTGGCCCAGCGATTCCGGGTGATTGCCTGTGACATGCTCGGCTTTGGCGACTCGTCCAAGCCTGTGCATCACGATTACAGCCTGATTGAACAGGCCGATCTGCAACAGGCGTTGCTCGAACACCTGAAGGTCGATCAGCCGGTTCATCTGCTCGGCCATGACTATGGCGACAGCGTCTCCCAGGAGCTGCTGGCGCGGCACCACGAAGGGCGGGCAAACATCGCCAGCTGTGTGTTTCTCAACGGCGGGCTGTTTCCCGAACGGCATCGCTCGCTGCTGATCCAGAAGCTGTTGCTCAGCCGGCTGGGCTGGCTGGTGGGGCGCTCGTTCGGACGCGACGATCTGGTGCGCAACGTCACCCAGGTTTATGGCCCTTGCACGCATCCCAGCGAAAGTGCGCTGGACGACAGTTGGAGTCTGATTGCCTCCAACCACGGCACGCGCATCCTGCACAAGCTGGTCACCTATGTGCCGGAACGGATGGTCCATCGCGAGCGTTGGGTTGCCGCCCTGCAGAAAGAGGGCGTGCCATTGCGCTTTATCAATGGCGCGGTTGATCCGGTTTCGGGTGCCCATATGCTTGAGCGTTATGTGGAGCTGGTACCCAACCCCGATACCGTGCTGCTCCAGGGCATCGGGCATTACCCTCATACCGAAGCACCGGCACAGGTGCTGCGCCACTACCTGGCTTTTCGCGAACAGCCACTGGCGCATATTCCACAAAAGGTGGCCTGGTCCTGAAGGTCCAGGCCCGGTGCTTCATCGTTTGACCTTATCGCCTGCCATTCACCTTGTGCCCGCTTGATTGTGCGCTGGCCGGTGCTGGCCGACACTCGGGCATTCCTTGCTGGTTTCCCTGGAGTGTTGAGCATGAGCGATTCTGTGCGCCTGGACGATAAAGTGGTGATTGTGACCGGAGCGGGCGGCGGCCTGGGCCGCGCTCATGCCTTGTTGTTCGCCCGTCATGGTGCGCGGGTGGTGGTCAACGACTTGGGCGGCTCGACCCACGGCGAAGGCGCCAGTGCCTCGGCGGCAGACCGGGTGGTGGCGCAGATTCGAGAAGCCGGGGGCAGCGCAGTCGCCAACCATGATTCGGTGGCCGATGGTCAACGGATCGTCGAGCAGGCGCTGGACACTTTCGGCCGCGTCGATGTGTTGATCAACAACGCCGGCATCCTGCGCGACAAGACGTTTCACAAGATGGAAGACAGCGACTGGGAGCAGGTCTACCAGGTGCATGTCGAGGGCGCCTACAAGGTGACCCGTGCGGCCTGGCCACATCTGCGCGAGCAGAACTGGGGGCGGGTGATTTTCACCGCCTCGACTTCGGGCATCTACGGCAACTTCGGCCAGGCCAACTATGGCGCGGCCAAACTCGGTCTGTATGGCCTGACCCGAACCTTGGCCATTGAAGGCCGCAAGCACAACATTCTGGTCAATGCCATCGCACCTACGGGGGGTACGCGCATGACTGAAGGCTTGATTCCGCCGCAGGTGTTCGAACAGCTCAAGCCGGAACTGATCAGCCCGCTGGTGGTGTACCTGGGTAGCGAGCAATGCCAGGAGAGTGGCGGCCTGTATGAAGTGGGCGGTGGCTGGGTCGGCAAAGTGCGTTGGGAACGTAGCCTGGGTGTGGGCTTCAACCCGCATCAGGGGTTCAGCCCTGAGGATATCGCCGCCAGCTGGCAGGCCATTGGCGATTTCACTGACGCCGTACACCCGCGTGACAGCCTGGAGGCGTTGCAGCAGATGATGGCCAATTTGCAGAAGTTCCCGCAGAACTGAGGGGGGGCGCAGAACTGAGGACTACCTGAGGTTGTGGTCGCCGGATGATCCTGCCTATGCTGGGCGGCCATGATCGAGACAGGAGTACACAGGATGTACGAGTCCAGAAACGAGGCGGTCATTACCTCGCGTCAGTTCCGCTTTCGCTTGATGCGCCATGGCATTGCAGCCTGCTTGCTGCTGATTGCCTCGATCCTCTTCGGTGTGCTTGGTCACCTGTACTTCGAGCCGCATATTCCTTTGCACGATGCGATCTTCAACGCCACCTTGCTGCTGGGTGGGGTAGGGCCGGTGATCTTGCCCGAGAGCATCGGCGGCAAGCTGTTTTTTGCCGGTTATGGCTTGTATGTGGGGTTGGTGTTTGTCGCCAGTATCGGGTTGATCCTGGCGCCCGTCGCTCATCGGTTGTTGCATCGGTTTCACTTTGACGATGCTGATGATTGATGGGGCAAGACATTGCATGGGTTGGATTGTTGTCGCTGTGAGCTTATCCATTTGGTGTGCTGGCGCTGCCGGCCCCTTGCGCCCTTACGGCGGCCTACTTTCCTCTTGGGGAAAGTAGGCAAAGCCGCCTGCTCCTGCATACGGCCCTACGCTGCG
>JAVXRI010000142.1:0-8847 GCA_036643775.1 Pseudomonas sp.
CGGTAGTTCAGTCGGTTAGAATACCGGCCTGTCACGCCGGGGGTCGCGGGTTCGAGTCCCGTCCGCTGCGCCATATTGATGTAACAAAGAAAGCGACCTGAGGGTCGCTTTTTTTGTGCCCGAAGAAATTGAATCAACCCACCGGGTAGGAGCAACTTCTGTCACCCGGTAAATCCGCTCCTACAAAAAAGACAGTTGCTTCCACTGGGTTGCTAAACCCTGAACCGCGCCACCAACTGCTGCAGCTCACCACCCAGCCGCGCCAGCTCCACCGAGGACGCTGCGGTCTGCTGTGAGGCCGTAGAAGACTGTTCAGCCACATCGCGGACACTGAGCACGCTGCGGTTGATCGATTCGGCTACAGCGCTCTGCTGCTCGGCTGCAGTGGCGATCTGCAGGTTCATGGTCTGGATGCTGGTGACCGTCTGAGTGATGGCCTGCAGCTCGATGCCCGCTTCATTGGCCAGTTCCACCGTGGTACCGACCATCTGATGGCTGCTGTGCATCATCTCGGCGGCTTTCTGCGCCCCTTGTTGCAGTGACGCGATCAGCGCTTCGATCTGGGCGGTGGACTGCTGGGTGCGTTTGGCCAGTCCGCGCACTTCGTCGGCGACCACGGCGAAACCGCGGCCGGCATCGCCAGCCCGCGCCGCTTCGATGGCGGCGTTGAGCGCCAGGAGGTTGGTCTGCTCGGCAACCGCGTTGATCACGGTCATGACGCTACTGATGCGTTCGCTCTCTTCCGAGAGCTGGTTGACCGCATCGGCGGAACTGCCGATGTCCGCGGCCAGCTGCCCGATCTGGGTCAAGGCCCGCTGCACTACCAGGTTGCCCTGATTGGCCTGGCTGTTGGCCTGACGGGTGGCCTCGCTGGCTTCTTCGGCGTTGCGCGCCACTTCCTGTACGGTGGCGACCATCTCGCTCATGGCTGTAGCTACCTGGTCGGTTTCGAGCTTCTGGCTGCTGATACCGGCGCTGGTCTGTTCGGTGATCGTCGACAGTTCTTCAGCGGCGGTGGACAGCTGTCGAGTGACGTTGCCGGCTTGGCCAAGCATCTCGCGCAAGTTGTTGCCGCTTTGCTCCAGCGCTTGCAGTAACTGGCCAAATTCGTCGCGACGCGGTTCGCTGGCGGTGTGGGTCAGATCGCCTTCACCGATACGCCGGGCGATCGCCAGGGCCTGGCGCAAGGGTTGGGTAATCTGGTGGATGATCACTGCGCTGATGACTGCACCGAGTACCAGGGCGCAGAAAAGCAGGGCAAGCATCAGCGTGCGGCTATTGCTGGATTCTTCGTTGCTCTGCTGATTCTGCAGGGTAATCAATTGATTGATCGCCTCCAGGCCCTTGTGCACCTTTTCCAGCAGTTGGTCGTGCAGCTGTATTTGTAGCGGGCTGTTGGCCGCAGTAGCCTGTAACTGCTGAAACTGTTCCAGGTAGCGCTGAATGTCTTGCCGTGTGGCGCTCAGCAGACGTTGTGAGTCGGCGTCAGTCAGGTACTTGAGGTTTTCATCGAGCAACTGCTTGGTTTCCTCGTGCGCCTTGCTCAACTGTTCGGCGAAGGTGGCTTCGCGGCGTTGTTCGAAGCTCAACTGGGCCGCGCGCATCTCATTGAGGTTGTCGAGGATGTAGTTGACCGAGACCAGCCGCTCGGCGCGCTCTGTCAGGGTGTTCAGGCTGCTGATGGCCGTGATGGCGAGGAGCACCATCAGTACCAGGATGGGGGTGAAGCCGAGTAGCAACTTCATTTTCACCGATAGGTTTTTCACCGAGGAAACTCCTGTAGTCCTGTCTATGTGGATAGTGGCTACTTGCCAGCGTAGTCGTAGATCAACCGGTGAAGGAGGAGGATCGAAGCAGATCTCCTGTAAACGCCCTCTGAATGAATTCAAAATTTTTCGACCAGTGGCACCCCTCGCCATAGCGCTTGATTTGCTGCCCCTTCGGTGAATTTTCTGTGGTGATTGCTGCGCTGCGGTTTCGGTGATCCGCCGATGTGTTGCACAATAGGCGTTGATCGTTTTACTCAGGATTTGCAATGTCAAAATCAACCGTCTTCAGTGCGCTCGGGCTGGCCCTTGTGCTGGCGGGTGTTTCCGGCTGTTCTTCGAAGAAAGCTGCCATTTACGAACACGAGAATTTCGACGACTCGGGTACCTATTCGCGCAGCTTCCCGGTCAGCGAAGCCAGTACCTGCGAAGCGGCCCGGCGTGCCTTGCTCAGCCAGGGTTACATCATCACCAGCAGCGATGCCGGACAGGTCAATGGCAACAAGAGTTTCCAGCAGACTGGCGAGTCGCACCTGCAGATCAGTTTCAACGTGGTCTGTGCCCGCGACAGCGGCGACGAGCAGCGCTCGACCATGTTTGCCAACGCCTTGCAGGACCGCTATGCGTTGAAAAAATCCAATACCTCGGCCAGCGTCGGGGTAGGTGTGCTGGGCTCGTTGTCGATGCCGATCGGCTCCACTGACGACTCGATGGTCAAGGTGGCCAGCGAGACCGTGACCTCGGCCAAGTTCTACGAGCGTTACTTCGCCCTGGTCGAGAGCTTCCTGCCCAAAGAACAGAAGAAAAAAGTCTCGCTGAAAAAACCGCTGGAGCAGCCCGCGCCAGCGCTAGGGATCCCTGAAAGTGCCGCTGTGCCTGCACCTGCAGCGCTGGCCCCGGTCGAAGCAACTGCTCCTGTGCCAGCACCGGCGGTGACCGAGCCGGCGCCGGCAGCCACCCAGCAGGTGCCCGTCGTCGAGGCCGCATCAGCCCCTGTGGTCGACGATAGCGCCGGTTCCAAGCCGGTGCCACCGCCTGTCGACGCAGCACCGATCAGTGTCGAGCAGGCCGCGCCCGCTGTGACCGAGCCGGTCTCGACCGTGGCCCCGGTAGCGCCTGTCGGCAGCCCTGAGCAGGCGCCGCAGTAGGGGCGGATAATTTTTCCATCAGCTGCTACGTTGTCTTGATACGCGTCATTGTCATTTTTCTTTCATCGCGGCACTTTAGGCTCGATGACTAAATCAATGAAATGAATGAGAAACGACGGAGCAGACGATGGACGACTATCAAGAAGAACTACTCGAATACCGCGCCTTTGAGCTCGACCCACCCGAGCCTGCTGAAGACGCTACCGAGCTGTAATTTCAGCCGCTACGCCGCTGGCTTCGGCGAAACTCTCCCGGGGTCATGCTGTTCCAGCGCTTGAACGCGCGCTGAAAGGCTTCGGCCGAAGCAAACCCGAGCAGGTAGGCAATCTCGCCAAAGGCCAGTTCCGTGTCCCGGATGTAGGTCATGGCCAGGTCGCGCCGGGTGTCGTTGAGGATGGCGCGAAACTGCGTGCCTTCCTCGGCGAGTTTGCGCCGCAGTGTCCAGGTCGGCAGTTGCAGGTGCCGCGCCACTTCCTCCAGATCCGGCTCCCGCCCGCCATTGAGCAGCGGCCCTAGCAAATGCGCGATGCGTTCGCTCAGGCTGCGGATGCGTGTGCGTTGCTCCAGTTCCGCCTCACACAACTTCAACAGATGCTGCCAGGTGCTTGGGCAATGTGCCGGGTTGCGCAGGGCAAGACTTGCTCGGCTCAGGCGCAATTGATTGGTCTGTGCGCCAAATTGCACCGGGTGGCTGCACAGCGCCTGATAGTGGGCGGCATAGGCGGGGGCTTCGAACTCGATGTCCACCCGTTCGGCCACCAGGTTAACGTTGGCAATGCTCGACAGCTGGGCCAGCCAACCGGATAGCACAGAGTCCACGACAAAGCGGTTGTAGGCGTTATAGGGGCTGATCGAGTAGAACCGCAGCCAGGCACCGCTGCTGTCTTCGTGAAAGCTTGAGTGGCCGCGGTAGTTGGCGGCATACAGGGGTTCAAAGCGCAGCAAGGTGTGCGCCGCTGCACCGACGCTGGGCGCCTGGGCCGCGGTAACCCCGGCCAGGCCTGCCTGGCTCAGGCGACTGATACGGCCCATGTGCAGGCCCAGGGCCGGGTCAGCGGTCAGTTCGATGGCCGCATGGCCCAGGTGCATGTAGCGCGGGATGGACAAGCGCGCGCCCGCTTCTGCCAGGCGCGCGGTGTCCAGGCCGTAGCGCTCCAGCAGCGCTGTGGGCTCGATACCACGTTGCTGCAGGGTTTCACTGAGGCTCTGGATAAAACCGACTGACAAGTCTCCCAGGCGCATCCGTGGGCGGTTCATGAGCGACCTACAGCCACAGGTTGAGCAAACGCGCGCCTGTGGCGCTGTTGCCGCTCAGGTTGAGGCCGGTGCGGTTGGCAAAGCCCTGGCCTTCAGCGACTACGTCCCAGAAACGCCCCCGCAGGAAAACACTCATGCTGCGCAGGTCAGCGGGATTGGCGTTCAGGGTCAGTTTTTGCCAGGCCTGGGCTTCGCTGACTTCGCCAGGCTTGAACGCCAGCGTGGCGGCCAAGGGTTGATGGCGGTTACCGCGCCAGGGGCCGTTCCAGCTGTTCTTGCCACCCAGGAACGCCGGATTTGCGAGAATCTGCGCCGACTGATTGACCAGCTGTTGCTGATTGCTTGGATACCAGCTATCGCTGCCGATCAGCACGCCCAGACGACCGGCCGGGGTCTGCAGCACCTGCGGTGGCTGGTCGGTGCCGCTGTCGATGTAGCGACGAACTTCGCTGTCCGGGTGCTGTTGGCGCTGCGGCTGGCCGAGCACCGAACCGTCGCCAGCGAACACCAGGCTGCTGTTGTACAAGGCGCCTGAGCCAACTTTGAGGATGCCGTGTTCGACATAGGGGGAGGGCAGGACAATCGAGCCCGCCACCAGGGTCACGCCGAACTCTTTCGCCAGACCGCCGAACACCTGTTGATAATCACTGGCCATCTGCTGCGCCTTCATGCGCAGGTGAGCGTCGGCGCGGCGGTCATCACCTTCGGCCGCGAGCATGGCCAGGCCATAGCTGATCGGGTTGCTCAGTTCCAGCCACTGCCAGGCTTCGCGCCGCTGGGTGACCTGGTACAGCTGGTTCTTTTCACCCCGAGCCCAGAGCCAGGTGCCGATGTGCTCAGGCAGGATAACAATGGTCCGGGTGTTGATCAGGCCCTGGGCACGGGCCTGCTCCAGGTAGGCGGCCAGCTTGCGGTGCAGGCGCTGCAGGTTCTGGTAGTCACCGGGAAACAGCTGCGGCTCGACCCCCAGCAGATTGCCGTGGTCGGCGGGGACGCCTTCGCTCATTGCCAGCTCGATACGCAGGTCGGACAGGTAATGCCCTGTCGGCCGTTGCTCGGTCCAGAACCCGTAGCCACAGAGCGCAGCAATGACAACCAGCGCCAGGGCGCTTAACAGAAGTTTTCGCATGAAACAGCACAGCGCCAACAAGGGATTCGGTCCTTAGGGTAGACCTCGGGTGCACTAGGATCAATAACTTGTAACTTTCGGTCATTGAGCCTTGTCGCCCAGCTCTTTAATGTCGGCCTCAGATAACTGACGGGCCCCGCCATTCAGGCGAGGCGCCCGCATTCCGTGATTACGCCTGTTGTGGAGTTCACTATGGCCGCCGCTCGTTACCCGCATTTGCTCGCCCCGCTGGACCTGGGCTTCACCACGTTGCGCAACCGCACCCTGATGGGCTCGATGCACACGGGCCTGGAAGAGAAGCCCGGTGGCTTCGAGCGTATGGCGGCCTACTTTGCCGAGCGTGCCCGTGGCGGTGTCGGCCTGATGGTCACCGGCGGTATTGGTCCGAACGTGGAGGGTGGGGTGTACTCCGGCGCCGCCAAGTTGAGCACCCCGGAAGAAGCTGAAAAGCACCGCATCGTTACCCAGGCCGTGCACGAGGCGGGTGGCAAGATCTGCATGCAGATCCTCCACGCCGGTCGCTATGCCTACAGCCCCAAGTCAGTGGCGCCAAGCGCCATTCAGGCGCCGATCAACCCGTTCAAACCGCGTGAGCTGGACGAAGAGGGCATCGAAAAGCAGATCCAGGACTTCGTCAATTGCTCGTTGCTGGCGCAAAGCGCCGAGTACGACGGTGTCGAAATCATGGGTTCGGAAGGCTACTTCATCAACCAGTTCCTCGCCGCCCACACCAACCAGCGTACCGACCGCTGGGGCGGCAGCTATGAGAACCGCATGCGCCTGGCGGTGGAAATCGTCAGCCGCGTGCGTGAGGCTGTCGGCCCGAACTTCATCATCATCTTCCGCCTGTCGATGCTCGACCTGATCGAAGGCGGCAGTAACTGGGAAGAGATCGTGCAACTGGCCCAGGCAATCGAGAAGGCCGGCGCCACCATTATCAACACCGGCATCGGCTGGCACGAAGCGCGGATCCCGACCATTGCCACCAAGGTGCCACGGGCGGCCTTCAGCAAGGTCACGGCCAAGCTGCGTGGCGCCGTGCAGATCCCGTTGATCACCACCAACCGGATCAACACTCCGGAAGTGGCCGAACAGATCCTCGCCGAAGGCGATGCCGACATGGTCTCCATGGCGCGTCCGTTTCTGGCCGACCCTGACTTCGTCAACAAGGCTGCGGCGGGCCGTGGTGACGAGATCAACACCTGCATCGGCTGCAACCAGGCCTGCCTGGACCATACCTTCGGCGGCAAGCTGACCAGTTGCCTGGTCAACCCGCGCGCCTGCCATGAAACCGAGCTCAATTACCTGCCGGTCACCCAGGTCAAGCAGATCGCCGTGGTCGGTGCCGGCCCTGCCGGGCTCGCCGCTGCGACCGTGGCTGCCGAACGAGGCCATCAGGTGACCCTGTTTGACTCGGCCAGCGAGATCGGTGGTCAGTTCAACGTGGCCAAGCGTGTGCCGGGCAAAGAAGAATTCTATGAAACCCTGCGTTACTTCAAGCGCAAGCTGCAGACCACTGGCGTCGAGCTGTGCCTGAACACGCGCGTCGATGTCGAGCAACTGGCGGCGGGCGGTTTTGACGAAATCATCCTGGCCACCGGTATCGCCCCGCGCCTGCCGGCGATTCCCGGGATCGAACACAGCAAAGTGCTGAGCTATCTGGACGTGTTGCTTGAGCGCAAGCCAGTGGGCCAGAAAGTGGCGGTGATCGGTGCGGGGGGTATCGGTTTCGACGTCTCGGAGTTTCTGGTGCACCAGGGCAAGGCGACCAGCCAGGACCGCGATGCGTTCTGGAAGGAGTGGGGTATCGACACTGCACTGGAGGCCCGCGGTGGGGTGGCTGGAATCAAGCCCGAACCCCATGCACCGGCGCGTCAGGTGTTCCTCCTGCAGCGCAAGAAATCCAAGGTCGGTGACGGCCTGGGCAAGACCACTGGCTGGATTCACCGCACGGGCCTGAAGAACAAGCAGGTGCAGATGCTCAACAGCGTCGAATACCTGGGCATCGACGACACCGGTCTGCATATTCGTATTGCCGAGGGCGAGCCGCAGGTGCTGCCTGTCGACAACGTGGTGATCTGTGCTGGCCAGGACCCGCTGCGCGAGCTGCAGGATGGATTGCTGGCCGCCGGCCAGTCCGTACACCTGATCGGCGGCGCTGATGTAGCCGCCGAACTGGATGCCAAACGGGCGATCAACCAGGGGTCGCGCCTGGCTGCCGAGCTCTGAGTGCTGTACGCGGCGGGATCAACTGTCCCGCCGCGCTGTTAAACTGCGGCTTCCCTGCGGCAGTGATCTTGTACATGAGCGGTTTTGCCACACTCCCCATCGCCCCCCTGCAGCGCCTTGAGCTGAACTGGTTACGCCCATTCGGCGTCGAGCTGGCAGTGCTGCGCCTGGACCTGATTGATCCGCTGATCAGCGGCAACAAGTGGTTCAAGCTTCTCGAACATCTGCGTCTGGCCAGACAAAAGGGAGCTCCGGGCGTCATCAGCCTGGGCGGCGCACATTCCAATCACCTGCACGCGCTGGCGGCGGCCGGCAAACGCTTCGGCTTTGCCACGGCCGGCCTGTTGCGCGGCCATCCTCAGGACACCCCCACCGTTCATGATCTGCAAGCCTTCGGCATGCAGCTGAACTGGCTGGGTTATGCCGGTTATCGTGCGCGTCATCAGCCGGACTTCTGGCTGCCCTGGCAAGCGCAATACCCGGATTGGCACTGTGTGCCCGAAGGGGGCGGCGGCGCTCTGGGTGCCAAAGGCTGTGCCTTGATCGTTGAACAGGCGAGGGCACAATTGGCGGCCCTGGGCTGGCCGGACTATGACGCCTGGTGGATAGCAGCGGGAACCGGTACAACCTTGGCCGGGCTGGTGTTGGCTGAAGGCGGTGTGCATCAGGTCCACGGTGCTTTGGCAGTACCGCTCGACCATGGCGTACCGGCCCAGGTCGAAGCCTTGGCCGGGGCTGGTGGATACCACTTGTACGATGCCAGCCGCGGAGGTTTTGCCAAGGTCGATGAGGCACTGCTGGCATTTATCGACGCTTGCGAGGCGCAATCCGGTGTGCCGCTGGAGCCGCTTTACACCGGCAAGGCCCTGCTGGCCTTGCGCGATCAGGTTGAAGCGGGTGCCTTCAGCCCCGGCACTCGCCTGATCTTCCTGCACAGCGGCGGCCTGCAAGGCCGCCGCGGTTTTGCCTAGTTGTTACGTGGCAGCATGCGCATCAGGGTGTTATCGCGCTGCACATAGTGATGGTAAAGCCCGGCCAGGGCGTGCAGACCGATCAACCAGTAACCCCAGCTACCGATGCGCTCGTGCCAGCCCTTGATGAACTTGGCCATGTCCGGGTCCGGCGCGATCAGCGCTGGCAGTTCAAAGCCATAGAAGGGAATTGGCTTGTTTGCCGCGCTGAGAATCAACCAGCCAGCCAGCGGCAGGCCGATCATCAACAGGTACAAGGCCAGGTGCATCAGGTGCGCAAGGCCGGTCTGCCAGGCCGGAGGGGCAGGGACGATCGGCGGCGTCGGGCGGCTCAGACGCAGCGCCAG
>JAVXRI010000143.1:0-8473 GCA_036643775.1 Pseudomonas sp.
TGGGCCGATGAAGCGGCTCTTGGCTTCAACCTGGGTGGCGCTGTCGTCGGCGTCCTTGAGGGTGAAGATGACTTCGTTGGTGCTCGACGGCAGTTGTTCCGGGGCCATCGACAGTTGTACCGGCAGGCTGACGATGTCACCGGCCGCGACGCGGATTTCCCTCGCGCCTTCAAGCTTGAGGTCAGGCAGACCGGCGGCTTCGAGCACGTAGACGTGGTCGCGCTGGTCTTTGTTCATGACCTTCAGGCTGTACACGTTTTCGATCCGGCCCTGGGCGTTCTCGCGATATAGCACCCGGTCTTTGCTGACGTCGAAGCCCACCAGTGGGCGCATGACGAAGGCGCTGGCGAGCAGGGCGATCATGGCCAGCAGGACCACGGCATAACCGATCAGGCGCGGGCGCAACATGTGGGTTTTCTGCCCGGAGAGGTTGTGCTCGGTGGTGTAGCTGATCAGGCCTTTGGGGTAGTTCATCTTGTCCATGATGGTGTCACAGGCGTCGATACAGGCGGCGCAGCCGATGCATTCGATCTGCAGGCCATCACGGATGTCGATGCCGGTCGGGCAGACCTGGACGCACATGGTGCAGTCGATGCAGTCACCGAGGCCCTTGGCTTTGTAGTCGAGGTCTTTTTTGCGCGGACCGCGGGTTTCACCACGGCGCGGATCGTAGGAGACGATCAGGGTGTCTTTGTCGAACATCACGCTCTGGAAGCGGGCATAGGGGCACATGTATACACACACTTGCTCGCGCAGCCAGCCGGCGTTGCCGTAGGTGGCCAGGGTGAAGAAGCCCACCCAGAAATAAGCCCAGCCGTCTGCCTGGCCGGTGAAGAACTCCACCACCAGCTCGCGGATCGGCGAGAAGTAGCCGACGAAAGTCATGCCGGTAACAAAACCGATCAGCAGCCACAGGCTGTGTTTGGCCAGTTTGCGCAGGAACTTGTTGCCGCTCATCGGCGCCTTGTCCAGCTTCATGCGCTGGTTGCGGTCACCTTCAGTGACCTTTTCGCACCACATGAAAATCCATGTCCAGACGCTCTGTGGACAGGTGTAGCCGCACCAGACACGGCCGGCGAATACGGTGATGAAGAACAGGCCGAAGGCGGCAACGATCAACAGGCCGGAAAGCAGGATGAAATCCTGGGGCCAGATGGTGGCGCCGAAGATGTAGAACTTGCGTTCGGGCAGGTTCCACCAGACGGCCTGATGATTGCCCCAGTTCAGCCAGACCGTGCCGAAGTACAGCAGGAACAGGACGGCACCGCCGGCCATGCGCAAATTGCGAAACAGGCCGGTGAAGGCCCGAGTGTAGATTTTTTCCCGAGAGGCGTAGAGATCGACGCTGTCTTTATTGGCAGGCGGGGTGACATCATGTACCGGAATCTGCTTGCTCATCATTGAGTCCCACGGCAGTGGTGAAGTGCCGCGACCAGTACATGCCGGCCGCAGTCTGAAGCTTGGTGCTCTAGGGCGCATGATACGCCTGTCCCCACAATAGGGGGGAGGGGTGCGACCTTTGGCCGCGTTGGGTTTGCCTGATGATTAGTGTAGTGGGCGTGTCAATTGATCTGGCTCAATGCGCTCGTAAAAAAGCCCCGCCAGCCTTCACTGACGGGGCTCTTGATTGCCGTGCAAATTACTTCGCGTCGGCAGTCTTTTCTGCAGGGTGGGACAGGCTGTAGACATAGGCCGCCAGCAGGTGGACCTTGTCGTTACCCTGGATCGCTTCCTGGGCAGGCATCTGGCCCTGGCGGCCGTAACGGATGGTCTGCTGCAGTTGCGCGAAGCTCGAACCGTAGATGAACGCCTGTGGGTGGGTCAGGTTAGGTGCGCCCATCGCTGGGGTGCCTTTACCTTCCGGACCGTGGCAGGCCACGCAGTTGGCAGCGAAAATCTTCTGACCGTTGGCGACATCCGCTTTCGCACCTTCCGGCAGCTTGCGGCCATCGAGGTTGGTCAGGACAAACGCGGCGACGTCGGCAACGCCTTGCTCGCCGATGACTTCCGACCAGGCCGGCATCACGCCATGACGACCGCCCATGATGGTGGCCTTGATGGTTTCCGGCTCGCCGCCCCAACGCCAGTCGCTGTCGGTGAGGTTAGGGAAGCCGTAGGAGCCCTTGGCGTCGGAGCCGTGGCATACCGAGCAGTTGGAGGCGAACAGGCGGCCACCCATCTTCAAGGCTTGCGGGTCTTTAGCGACCTCTTCGATTGGCATCGAAGCAAATTTGGCGAAGATCGGCCCGAACTTGGCGTCCGAGCGCGCCATTTCCTTTTCCCACTCGTGCACGCCGGTCCAGCCAGCCTCACCGTTGGCGAACTCGGTCTTTTTCTCGTTATCCAGGTACTGGTAGCCGGGCAGGATGCCTTTCCAGTTACCCAGGCCCGGGTACAGCACCAGGTAGCCGAGGGCGAAAACGATGGTGCCGACAAACAGCATGAACCACCATTTTGGCAGTGGGTTGTCATACTCCTCGATGCCGTCGTAGACATGGCCCACGGTTTCTTCGGTGGTTTCGCTGCGCTGGCCCTTGCGGGTGGACAGCAGCAGCCAGGTCAGGGCGAAGATGGTGCCCAGACTCAAAACGGTGACGTACAGACTCCAGAAGGTAGTCATTCGTTGTTACTCCTAGACGCTTTCGCTTGCGCTTGCTCGACGTGCTTGCTGGCTTCGGGATCATCCGCGAAGGGCAGCATGGTCGCTTCGTCGAACTCGGACTTGCGCCGAGAACTGAACACCCACAACGCCAGGCCAATAAAGGCCACCATCACCACGACGGTGCCCAGGCCACGAATCATCCCGATATCCATCAATGTCACCGTTTGCTTTTGATGATGGTGCCCAGGCCTTGCAGGTAGGCAACCAGGGCGTCCATTTCAGTCTTGCCCTTGACCGCGTCGCGGGCACCGGCGATGTCTGCGTCGGTGTACGGCGTGCCGAGGGTGCGCAAGACTTCCATCTTCTTGACCGTGTCCTTGCCGTCGAGCTTGTTCTCTACCAGCCATGGGTAGGAAGGCATCTTCGACTCAGGTACGACGTTGCGCGGGTTGTACAGGTGCGCACGGTGCCAGTCATCGGAGTAACGACCGCCGACACGGGCCAGGTCCGGACCGGTACGCTTGGAACCCCACAGGAACGGGTGATCCCAGACGCTTTCACCGGCTACCGAGTAGTGGCCATAGCGTTCGGTTTCGGCGCGGAACGGACGGATCATCTGCGAGTGGCACTGTACGCAGCCTTCGCGAATGTAAATGTCACGGCCTTCCAGCTCCAGTGCCGTACGTGGCTTCATGCCTTCGACCGGCTTGTTGGTGACGTCCTGGAAGAACAGCGGGACGATCTGGGTCAGGCCGCCGATGCTCACGGCGATGACCATGAAGAAGGCCAGCAGGCCGATATTCTTCTCGACTACTTCATGCTTCATCAGTGGGCTCCAACTACAGCGATCTGAGCGGCGGCTTCAGCTTCGGCCGGCTTCGAGGCGCGTACGGTGCGGTAGACGTTGTACGCCATCAGCAGCATGCCGGAGGCGAAGAACGCACCGCCCAGGGCACGGACGATAAAGCCTGGGTGGCTGGCTTGCAGGGCTTCGACGAAGGAGTAGGTGAGGGTGCCGTCGTCGTTGATTGCACGCCACATCAGGCCCTGGGTGATGCCGTTGACCCACATCGAGGCGATGTACAGCACGGTGCCGATGGTGGCGAGCCAGAAGTGCGCGTTGATCAGGCCGATGCTGTGCATCTGCTCGCGACCGAAGACTTTCGGGATCATGTGGTACAGCGCGCCAATCGAGATCATCGCTACCCAGCCCAACGCGCCAGCGTGTACGTGGCCGATGGTCCAGTCGGTGTAGTGCGACAGGGCGTTGACGGTCTTGATCGCCATCATCGGGCCTTCGAAAGTCGACATGCCATAGAACGCCAGTGACAACACCAGAAAGCGCAGGATCGGGTCGGTGCGCAGCTTATGCCAGGCCCCGGACAGGGTCATCATGCCGTTGATCATGCCGCCCCAGCTTGGTGCCAGGAGGATGATCGACATGGCCATGCCCAGCGACTGCGCCCAGTCTGGCAGGGCGGTGTAGTGCAGGTGGTGCGGGCCGGCCCAGATGTACAGGGTGATCAGTGCCCAGAAGTGCACGATCGACAGGCGATAGGAGTAGATCGGACGCTCGGCCTGCTTGGGTACGAAGTAGTACATCATGCCGAGGAAGCCGGTGGTCAGGAAGAAGCCCACGGCGTTGTGGCCGTACCACCACTGGATCATCGCATCGGTCGCACCCGAGTAAGCCGAGTAGGACTTGAACAGGGTGACCGGCAGGGAAGCGTGGTTGACGATATGCAGCATCGCGGTAACCACGATGAACGCGCCGTAGAACCAGTTACCCACATAGATGTGCTTGGTCTTGCGCTTGACGATGGTGCCGAAGAACACCACACCGTAGGTGACCCAGACAATGGCCAGCAAAATGGCGATCGGCCATTCCAGCTCAGCGTATTCCTTGGTCGTGGTGTAACCCAGCGGCAGGGTAATGAGCGCACCGACGATCACCGCTTGCCAACCCCAGAAGGTGAAGGCCGCGAGGCTGTCGGAAATCAGTCGCGTCTGGCAGGTACGCTGCACGACATAATAGGAAGTGGCAAACAGCGCACAGCCACCGAAGGCGAAAATCACCAGGTTGGTGTGCAGTGGGCGAAGGCGTCCAAAACTCGTCCATGGCAGGTCCAGGTTGAGCTGGGGCCATACCAGTTGCGAGGCGATGAAGACTCCAAGCCCCATGCCAAGGATCCCCCAGACCACCGTCATGATGGCGAACTGGCGGACGACCTTATAGTTATAAGCAGTCGGACTGATTGCTGTGCTCATTCTAAGGTTCCACGGTTTGGGTGTTTTTGTAGGTTAAAAAATCGGCGCAAGTATGTATAAACCGTGTGGTTATTGCAACGCGATGGCTCCCGCGCCGACCTTTGCCAAAGCCCGATCTACCGCTGTTCCGGGCATTGTTGGTGGGCAAAGTGTACACAATTATCTTTTTGATATGTGTACCGTTATTCATATTTTCTTGTCCAATAGGTCAGACTTGTTGTGACCAAATTCAACTGTCCAGAAACGGATATGAAGAGGTCGAGCCGATCCCATCTGCCTTTGCACGCCTTCTTCAACAGCCACAACCCTCAAGAGGATTATCCGGCCCTTGATGGCGGTCGCTGTGGCAACAAGCTTAGTTCCGATCAGGGCGGGTGCAAGGCGGGGTGGCGGGGGAGGTGCGACACTTGGTCGCAAGGGGGAAATGGAACCGCCGCATCCGGTGGGATGCGGCGGTTTGAGTCAAGGCTCAGTTACGCGAGGATTTTACTTGGCAGTCAGGTTGTCGCTTTGCGCCGGTTGATCCTGGGACAGGCTATACACATAGGCCGCCAGCAGGTGGACTTTGTCATTGCCCTGGATGGCTTCCTGGGCCGGCATCTGACCCTGGCGACCATAGCGAATGGTCTGTTGCAGCTGGGCGTAGCTCGAACCGTAGATGAAGGCTTGCGGGTGCGTCAGGTCCGGTGCGCCCATGGCTGGGGTACCTTTGCCTTCAGGGCCGTGGCAAGCCACGCAGTTGGTTGCGAAGAGCTTCTCGCCGTTGCCGACATCAGCCTTGGCGCCTTCTGGCAGCTTGCGTCCATCGAGGTTGGTCAGGACAAAAGCGGCCACGTCGGCAACACCCTGCTCACCAATCACTTCGGCCCAGCCTGGCATGACGCCGTGGCGGCCACTCATGATCGACTGCTTGATCGTGTCCGGATCACCGCCCCAGCGCCAGTCCTTGTCGGTGAGGTTAGGGAAGCCGTAGGCACCCTTGGCGTCGGAGCCGTGGCAGACCGAGCAGTTGGAGGCGAACAGACGGCCACCCATCTTCAGGGCCTGAGGATCCTTGGCCACTTCCTCAACCGGCATGGCGGCAAATTTGGCGAAGATCGGACCGAACTTGGCATCCGCCTTGTCCATTTCCTTCTGCCATTCATTGACCTGGGTCCAGCCGTCCTGATAACCCGGCAGGATGCCTTTCCAGTTACCCAGGCCCGGGTAGAGGATCAGGTAGCCGACCGAGAACACCAGGGTGCCGACGAACAACCAGAACCACCACTTGGGCAGCGGGTTGTCGTACTCCTCGATGCCGTCGAAGCTGTGGCCCATGGTCTGGTCGCCGCCGTTGGGCTTTTCGCCCTTGCGCGTGGCCAGCAGCAGCCAGGTCAAGCCGATCAGGCTGCCGATGGTCAGTACGCAGATGTACGTACTCCAGAAGGTGGTCATTGCCCGTTACTCCTCGGTGCGGGTTCGTTGGCGACAGGTGCAAGGCGGTCATCGGCGAACGGCAACAGGCTTGCCTCGGCAAACTCGCGGTCACGCCGACCGTTGAACACCCACAACGACAGGCCGATGAAGGCGATGGCCACCAGCAGGGTGCCCAGGCCGCGCAGTTGGCCGATATCCAGTGTGAAGTCCATGGCCCTTACCTCTTGTTCTTGATCGCGGTGCCAAGCACCTGCAGGTAGGCGACCAGCGCATCCATCTCGGTTTTACCCTTGATCGATTCCACTGCGCCGCTGATATCCGCATCGGTGTAAGGCACGCCCAGGGTGCGCATGGTGCGCAGCTTGGTCTCGGTGTGACTGCTGTCCACCGGGCTGGCTACCAGCCATGGGTAGGCCGGCATCTTCGACTCAGGCACGACGTTGCGCGGGTTGTACAAGTGCGCACGGTGCCAGTCATCGGAGTAGCGGCCACCGACACGGGCGAGGTCCGGACCGGTACGCTTGGAACCCCACAGGAACGGGTGATCCCAGACGCTTTCACCGGCTACCGAGTAGTGGCCGTAGCGCTCGGTCTCGGCACGGAATGGACGGATCATCTGCGAGTGGCACTGTACGCAGCCTTCGCGAATGTAAATGTCACGGCCTTCCAGCTCCAGTGCCGTACGTGGCTTCATGCCTTCGACCGGCTTGTTGGTGACGTCCTGGAAGAACAGCGGGACGATCTGCGTCAGGCCGCCGATGCTGACGGCAAACACCATCAACAGCACCAGCAGGAAGACGTTCTTCTCGATTACTTCGTGTTTCATCTGGGTCTCCTCAGGCCAGCTGCGCGGCGGCAGGGGCGGTCGCGGTCACCGGGGCACGTACGGTGCGCCAGGTGTTCCAGGCCATCAGGAACATGCCGGTCAGGAAGATCGCTCCACCGACGAAGCGCACGATGAAGCCTGGGTGGCTGGCCACCAGGGTTTCGACGAAGGAGTAGGTCAGCGTGCCGTCGGCGTTGACCGCACGCCACATCAGGCCCTGGGCGATGCCGTTGACCCACATCGAGGCGATGTACAGCACGGTGCCGATGGTGGCGAGCCAGAAGTGCGCGTTGATCAGGCCGATGCTGTGCATCTGCTCGCGACCGAAGACTTTCGGGATCATGTGGTACAGCGACCCGAAGGTAATCATCGCCACCCAGCCCAAAGCGCCGGCGTGTACGTGACCAATGGTCCAGTCGGTGTAGTGCGACAGGGCGTTGACGGTCTTGATCGCCATCATCGGACCTTCGAAGGTCGACATGCCGTAGAACGCCAGCGAGACCACCAGGAAACGCAGGATCGGGTCGCTGCGCAGCTTATGCCAGGCGCCCGAGAGGGTCATCATGCCGTTGATCATGCCGCCCCAGCTTGGCGCCAGGAGGATCAACGACATGATCATGCCCAGCGACTGCGCCCAGTCCGGCAGCGCGGTGTAGTGCAGGTGGTGAGGGCCGGCCCAGATGTACAGGGTGATCAGTGCCCAGAAGTGCACGATCGACAGGCGATAGGAGTACACCGGCCGTTCAGCCTGCTTGGGCACGAAGTAGTACATCATGCCGAGGAAGCCTGCGGTCAGGAAGAAGCCCACGGCGTTGTGGCCGTACCACCACTGGACCATGGCGTCAGTGGCGCCACCGTACAGCGAGTAGGACTTGGTCAGGCTGACCGGGATTTCCAGGTTGTTGACGATGTGCAGGATCGCCACGGTGATGATGAACGCCCCGAAGAACCAGTTGCCCACATAGATGTGCTTGGTGGTGCGCTTCATCAGAGTGCCGAAGAACACCACGGCGTAGGCGACCCAGACAATGGTGATGAGGATATCGATCGGCCATTCCAGTTCGGCGTACTCTTTGGAGCTGGTGAAACCCAGCGGCAGGCTGACTGCGGCAAGTACGATCACCAACTGCCAGGCCCAGAAGGTGAACGCGGCAAGACGTGGTGAGAACAGGGTGGTCTGGCACGTTCGCTGGACCGAATAGTAAGAGGCGGCGAACAGCGCGCAACCACCGAAGGCGAAGATCACCGCGTTGGTGTGCAATGGACGCAGGCGCCCGAAGCTGGTCCAGGGGAGGTCGAAGTTGAGCGAAGGCCAGACGAGTTGCGCGGCAAGAAAAACGCCGAGCCCCATCCCGACGATT
>JAVXRI010000144.1:0-8408 GCA_036643775.1 Pseudomonas sp.
AAGGCATGGAAGGCGCTCGCGACCTGGCCGACCGGCTGCAAGCCGATGGCCGTGGCCTGGTGCTCGACCAGTTCGGCAATGGCGACAATCCTGAAGCCCACTATGTCAGCACCGGTCCCGAGATCTGGCGCCAGACCCAGGGCACCATTACCCATTTCGTCAGCTCCATGGGCACCACCGGCACCATCATGGGCTGCTCGCGTTACCTCAAGGAGCAGAACCCGGCGGTGCAGATCGTTGGCCTGCAGCCGATGGAAGGCTCGGCGATTCCGGGCATTCGTCGCTGGCCCGAAGAGTATCTGCCGAAGATCTACCAGGCTGATCGCGTTGATCGCGTGGTCGACATGGCCCAGAGCGAAGCCGAAGAGGTTACCCGCCGGCTGGCCCGGGAAGAGGGCATTTTCTGCGGTGTGTCCTCTGGTGGTGCAGTGGCGGCCATGTTGCGCCTGTCCCGCGAGCTGGAAAATGCCGTGATCGTGGCAATCATTTGTGACCGTGGCGACCGTTATCTGTCGACCGGCATTTTCGACGCGGCGAACTGATGTCCAAAAGTAAACGCAACAGCGGCCTGCGCTTTCAGCCGGCCGGCGGCAGCCGTGCGCCGCAGATTCCTACCGGTAAAAAACAACGCCTGCGTATCGAGCGCCTGGCGGGGGATGGCCGCGGCATTGCCTTCCTCGAAGGGCGTACCTGGTTTGTCAGTGGTGCGCTGGCAGAGGAGGAGGTCGAAGCGCGGGTGCTCAACACCCATGGCAAGGTGGTCGAAGCGCGTCTTGAGCGGGTTTTCACCGCCAGCGCGGACCGCCGAGAGGCACCCTGCAAGCATTTCGACCGCTGCGGTGGTTGCAACCTGCAGCACTTGTCCCACGCTGATCAATTGAGCCTCAAGCAGCGCTTGCTCGCCGAGCAGCTGCAACGGGTTGCGGGTGTGACGCCCGAGCGGTGGGCCGCGCCTTTGAGCGGACCCGAGTTCGGTTACCGGCGCCGTGCGCGGGTGGCGGTACGTTGGGATGGCAAAGCGAAGAAGCTTGAAGTCGGCTTCCGCGCCGAAGCCAGCCAGGACATCGTCGCCATCGACGATTGCCCGGTACTGGTACAACCTTTGCAATCAATCATGCGTCACCTGCCAATGCTCTTGCAGAGCCTGAGCAAGCCGCAGGTGGTAGGCCATGTCGAGTTGTTCAGCGGCACGGCATTGGCGTTGCTGCGGCATACCGCGCCGTTGGCCGAGGGCGACCTGGCTCGCGTGCAGGCATTCTGCAATGAGGCGGGTGTGCAGCTATGGTTGCAAGGGGAGGGTGAACCTTCTCCGGTTGTTGCGGGTCAGACCCTCGGTTTTACCCTGGCACCGTGGAACCTGGAGCTGGCGTACCGGCCCGGAGACTTTGTCCAGGTCAACGCCGAGGTCAACACGGCGATGATCGAGCAGGCGCTGGCCTGGCTGGCGCCGCAAGCGGACGAGCGCGTGCTCGACCTGTTCTGCGGTCTGGGCAATTTCGCCCTGCCGCTGGCCCGGCAGGCGCGTGAGGTGGTGGCAGTGGAAGGCGTGCAGGCAATGGTCGAGCGAGCAGCGGCCAACGCACGAAGCAACAATTTGCATAACACGCAGTTTTTTCAGGCCGATTTATCGCAGCCTTTGTCCGCCTCCGGCTGGGCCGCTGGAGGCTTTTCTGCGGTACTCTTGGACCCACCGCGTGACGGTGCTTACGAGGTTGTGCGAAAAATCGCAGACCTTGGGGCGAAACGTCTGGTGTATGTATCGTGCAACCCGGCAACCCTGGCCCGCGACACGCTCGAGCTGGTCAGGCAGGGTTACCGGTTAAAATGTGCCGGGATTCTCGACATGTTTCCTCAGACGGCGCATGTCGAAGCCATGGCGTTATTCGAAGCGGGCTAGCGGGACTGGCGCGTTGGGCGCTGCACCTTGGGTCCGGCAGGGGCAGCACCAGTGATTTCAAGCGCATCGCGAATGCGCTGTAGGGAAAGGTAAACAAAGATGGTACAGGTGAGAGTGCACCAGCCGGTCAACACCGACGGCAGTATCAATCTCGAAGCATGGCTGGATCATGTGGTGAGCGTCGACCTGGCGCTGGACCGTGAGGCCCTCAAGGAGGCTTGCGAGTTCGCTCAGGAAATCGAGAAAAAGGGTAACCCGGCCAAGCATTCCTGGGCCGATGGAACCTCGAGTTTCCAGGCCGGCCTGGAAATTGCCGAAATCCTCGCCGACCTCAAGCTCGATCAGGATTCTCTGGTTGCTGCGGTGATCTACCGTGCCGTACGCGAAGGCAAGGTGACCCTGGCTGAAGTCGGCCAGCGTTTCGGCCCGGTGGTGTCCAAGCTGATCGACGGTGTGCTGCGCATGGCGGCCATCAGCGCCAGTCTCAGCCCTCGGCAATCGCTGGTGCTGGGTTCCCAGGCACAGGTCGAGAACCTGCGCAAAATGCTCGTGGCCATGGTTGATGACGTCCGTGTGGCGCTGATCAAGCTGGCCGAGCGCACCTGTGCGATCCGCGCGGTCAAAGGCGCCGACGACGAGAAGCGCAACCGGGTTGCCCGCGAGGTGTTCGATATCTACGCCCCCCTGGCGCATCGCCTGGGTATCGGTCATATCAAATGGGAGCTGGAGGACCTGTCCTTCCGTTACCTGGAGCCGGATCAGTACAAGCAGATCGCCAAGCTTTTGCATGAGCGACGCCTGGACCGTGAGCGCTTCATCAGTGATGTGATGAACCAGCTGCAGAACGAGCTGCTGGCCACCGGGGTCAAGGCCGATATCAGTGGCCGGGCCAAACACATCTACTCGATCTGGCGCAAAATGCAGCGTAAGGGTCTGGAATTCAGCCAGATCTACGACGTGCGCGCGGTCCGTGTCCTGGTCCCGGAAATGCGCGACTGCTACACCGCGCTGGGGATCGTCCACACCTTCTGGCGGCACATTCCGAAAGAGTTCGACGACTACATCGCCAACCCCAAGGAGAACGGCTACCGCTCGCTGCACACCGCGGTGATCGGCCCTGAGGGCAAGGTGCTCGAGGTTCAGATCCGTACCCATGCCATGCACGAGGAAGCCGAACTTGGCGTCTGTGCGCACTGGCGTTACAAGGGTACCGACGTCAAATCCGGCTCCAACCATTACGAGGAGAAAATCTCCTGGTTGCGCCAGGTGCTGGAGTGGCATGAGGAACTGGGCGATATCGGTGGCCTGGCTGAACAGCTGCGGGTAGATATCGAGCCGGACCGGGTCTATGTATTTACCCCGGACGGGCACGCCATCGACTTGCCCAAGGGCGCCACGCCGCTCGATTTCGCTTACCGGGTGCACACCGAGATCGGTCACAACTGCCGGGGTGCGAAGATCAACGGGCGGATCGTGCCGCTCAACTACAGCCTGCAGACCGGTGAGCAGGTCGAGATCATCACCAGCAAGCACGGCAATCCCAGCCGCGACTGGCTGAACTCGAACCTGGGCTATGTCACCACTTCGCGGGCACGGGCGAAGATCGTTCACTGGTTCAAGCTGCAGGCGCGTGATCAGAACGTTGCCGCCGGCAAGACTCTGCTTGAGCGTGAGCTCAATCGTCTGGGCCTGCCGCAGGTGGACTTCGAGCGCCTGGCGGAAAAGGCCAACCTCAGGGCTGCCGAGGACATGTTCGCCTCCCTGGGTGCGGGCGACTTGCGCCTGGCCCATCTGGTCAACGCCGCTCAGCAACTGGTCGAGCCGGAGCGCAGCGGACACATCGAGCTGGTGCCGCGCAAGGCGACCGGTTACAAGCCGGGCAAGCGTGGCGATATCCAGATCCAGGGTGTCGGCAACCTGCTCACGCAAATGGCCGGCTGCTGCCAGCCGTTGCCGGGCGATGCGATTGTCGGTTACATCACCGTAGGTCGTGGCGTGACCATCCACCGTCAGGACTGCGCCTCGGTGCTGCAACTGGCCGGGCGCGAGCCGGAGCGGATCATCCAGGTCAGTTGGGGGCCGGTACCGGTACAGACCTATCCGGTGGATATCATCATTCGTGCCTATGATCGTCCGGGCTTGCTGCGGGACGTCTCCCAGGTGCTGCTCAACGAGCGGATCAACGTTCTGGCGGTCAACACCCGCTCGAACAAGGAAGACAACACCGCACTGATGTCGCTGACCATCGAGATTCCTGGTCTGGACGCGCTTGGGCGTCTGCTCGGAAGAATCTCGCAGTTGCCGAACATCATCGAGACGCGGCGTAACCGTACGCCTTGATGTCCTCTCGCCGGCAACGCCGGCTCCCACAGGGTGCAGCAATCACCTGAGGGAGCTGGCCTTGCCAGCGATGAGGCCGGGCCTGCCTGAACAGAGATCACATGATGTATACCCTGGATGACCTGCTCCACCTCATGGCCCGCCTGCGTGACCCGCAGTACGGCTGCCCGTGGGACCTCAAGCAGAACTACGCGACCATCATTCCCTACACCCTCGAAGAAGCCTACGAAGTGGCCGATGCCATCGAGCGTGGCGACTTCGAGCACTTGCAGGGTGAATTGGGCGATTTGCTGTTCCAGGTGGTTTATTACAGCCAGCTGGCCCGTGAAGAAGGCCGCTTCGAGTTTGCCGGGGTGATCGACAGCATTACTCGCAAGCTGATCCGCCGTCATCCTCATGTGTTCCCTACTGGTGAGCTGTACGCACCGCTGGATACGCCAAAGCTCGACGAAGCCCAGGTCAAACAGCGCTGGGATGAAATCAAAGCCCAGGAGCGTGCGGAGAAGGGCGTTCCCGAGCAGCTGTCGTTGCTCGACGACGTGCCGGCGGCCTTGCCGGCATTGTCGCGGGCGGCCAAGCTGCAGAAGCGTACGGCCCAGGTCGGATTCGACTGGCCCGATGCCTTGCCGGTACTCGACAAGGTCCGCGAGGAGCTCGACGAAGTCCTCGAGGCCATGGCCGACAATGATCATGTAGCATTGGCCGATGAGCTGGGCGACCTGCTGTTTGCCACGGTCAATCTGGCCCGGCACCTGAAGGTCGACCCGGAAAACGCCCTGCGCGGCGCTAATCAAAAGTTTGAACGACGTTTCCGATTTATCGAGCAGGCATTGCGCGATACTGGGCGTCCGATTGAAAATTGCACCCTGGAAGACATGGATGCGCTTTGGGGCGAAGCCAAACGCCAGGAAAAGAACCTGCCCAGCTGCGGCTGAGCTGAAGCACATAAGTGAGTGAACAATGAGCCTTTCCCTTCGTGACCAATTGCTCAAAGCCGGTCTGGTCAACCAGAAGCAGGTCAAGCAGGTCAGTAAAGAGCAGAAGAAACAAAAGCGCCTGGAGCATAAAGGCCAGGTTGAAGTTGACGATACCCAGCAGCGGCTGGCCAAGGAAGCCATGGCAGAAAAGGCCAAGCGCGACCAGGAGCTCAACCGCCAGCAGCAGGAGAAGGCCGAGCAGAAAGCCCGTGCCGCCCAGGTCAAGCAGTTGATCGAGGTCTCGCGCCTGCCCAAGCTGACCACTGAGGACTACTACAACTTCGTCGACGACAAGAAGGTCAAGCGCCTGTCGGTCAACGCGCTGATGCGCAGCAAACTGAGCAGCGGTTCGCTGGCCATTGTCGCCCATGGCGGCGGTTATGAAGTGATCCCGCGTGAAGCGGCGCTGAAGATCCAGGAGCGCGATCCCAAGCGCATTGTCCTGCTCAACACCCAGGTGGAAGAGCCGGATGCCGATGATCCGTATGCAGCCTACGTGATCCCTGACGATCTGATGTGGTAAACACGACAAACCCCGCTTCGGCGGGGTTTTCGTTTTCTGCAGAGGGCTATTCCTGCTGCGGTCTGGTTTCGAGGAATTCCAGTTCGATACGGTAGTTGTGGGCTTCATGTTCATTGTGGAACATGCCCACCAGTTCATCCTGTTGGTGCACATCCCAGATGCGCAGACCTGCTGCCAGGCTTTCGTAGGACATTTTGTTCTCGTCGCGCTCAGTTACTTTGACAGTCATCTGCAAACTCCACTTTCAGTTAACTGCGGCACCGTGTCGCAGGTCTCTTTTATAGAATTTGTTAGCTCGCTAAGTAAATGCTTGGCCGATGAAACATCTTTCATGCGGGCTTGTAGGAGCGGATTTATCCGCGATGGACTGCGCAGCAGGCCCATCTTTTGGGGCCGCTACGCGCCCCATCGCGGCGGTCCGGCGTCCCGGTAAATCCGCTCCTACAAAAAAGAAACCCCGCACGTGGCGGGGTTTCGGGTGTTATCAACAGTCCGGCAATCAGTTGCCTTTGACCGCCTTGCCGTCGACCGTACCGTCCTGCAGTACGATCACGTACTCCTTGCCGTCAGTCTCGACCTGGCGCAGTTGTACCAGCAGGTAATCCCAGTCCTTGGCGAACCACAGCTCGGTGATGCGTTTGCTCTGGCTCGGATCGCGTACGCGCTCGACCTTGATGGCATCGACCTGACCGGTCTTGGTGGTGACTTTTTCGGTACCCAGGACGCGGAAGTCATAGGTATCGATCTCGTCGCCATCAACCACCTGGTAGCTCACGCTTTTCTTGCCGGCTGCCACATCGTGTTGCAAGGCCAGTTGATAGGTGGACTTGTCCAGTACGCCACGGTTCAGCGGCAACTTGACGGGATCACCGCGGTCGGTGCCGGTAATGAGCTTGCTGTTCCAGTCAAAAGCCAGATCGACTTTCTTGGCTTTGCCCAGGCCGCCACGTTCAAAGTGGTAGGTCTGTGGCAGCAGGGTGTCCTTGTCCAGGCGCAGGGTGCTTTGCTCGGTCAGGCTGGCGATCATCATCGATGCCTTGAAGTTGAGGCTCCAGGTACCGTTGGCGTTCTTTTCCAGGCTGCGCTCGGCGGTGCCGCTCATGGGCAACTGCTTCCAGTCGGCGGTGTAGCTGGCCGAGAATGGCTTGAGGTCTGCTGCCTGAAGCGGCAGTGCGAGCACGGCAAGAGCGAGAAGCAGGGCGCGACGCATAGTATCTCCTAGGGTCGAATCAAGTGGCCGCTGGCCGCCAGGGGCTGGCCATCCAGTAGAGCACCGTGCTCACCGAGGCGCAAACGGCCTTCGGCGAACCAGCGCACCGCCAGCGGGTAAATCTGATGTTCCTGGCTGTGAACCCTGTGTGCCAGGCGTTCCGGCGTGTCATCCAACTCTACCGGTATTACTGCCTGTACGACCAGCGGCCCGCCGTCAAGTTCCTCGGTGACGAAGTGCACACTGCAGCCATGCTCTGTGTCACCGGCCTCGAGGGCGCGCTGATGGGTGTGCAAGCCTTTGTACTTGGGCAGCAACGATGGATGGATATTCAGCAGGCGGCCTTGATAGTGGCGCACGAATCCGCCACTGAGGATGCGCATGAAGCCCGCCAACACCACCAGTTGCGGTTGATAGCCATCGATCAGCTCGACCAGGGCCGCGTCGAACGCCTCGCGGCCCTCGAAGGCTTTGTGGTCGAGCACCGCGGTGTCGATGCCGGCATCGCGGGCGCGCTGCAGGCCATAGGCATCGGCGCGGTTGGAGATGACCGCGCGGATCCGCACCGGGCTATCGCCGGTGCGGACGCTGTCGATCAAGGCTTGCAGGTTGCTGCCGGTGCCGGACAACAGCACCACGACATCACAAAACGTGTTTGGCATCAGTGCGCCTTGACGTTCTTCAGCTCGACCTGGGCAGCGCCTTCGGCAGCAACGCCGATCTGGCCAATGACCCATGGCTGTTCGCCCGAATCGCGCAGGTTTTTCAGGGCAACTTCGACCTGGTCCTGGGCTACGCAGATGACCATGCCGACGCCGCAGTTCAGTACGCGGTGCATTTCGTGCTCGTCAACGTTGCCTTGCTGTTGCAGCCAGTCGAAGACGGCCGGGCGATTCCAGCTGGCGACGTCAACCACTGCCTGGGCGCCTTTTGGCAGCACACGCGGGATGTTGTCGAGCAGGCCACCACCGGTAATGTGGGCCATGGCCTTGACCGCGCCGGTGTCCTTGATCAGCTTGAGCAGCGGCTTGACGTAGATACGGGTCGGGGCCATCAACAGTTCGGTCAGCGGGGTGCCGTCGAGCTGGATGTTTTCGATGTCGGCACCGGACACTTCGATGATCTTGCGGATCAGCGAGTAACCGTTGGAGTGCGGGCCGGAAGACGGCAGGGCGATAAGTGCGTCGCCAGTGGCAACCTTGGAGCCGTCGATGATCTCGGCTTTTTCCACTACGCCAACGCAGAAACCGGCCAGGTCGTAGTCTTCGCCTTCGTACATGCCAGGCATTTCAGCGGTTTCGCCGCCAACCAGCGAGCAGCCAGCCAGTTCGCAGCCAGCGCCAATGCCGGTGACCACGGTAGCGGCGATGTCGACGTTGAGCTTGCCGGTGGCGTAGTAGTCCAGGAAGAACAGCGGCTCGGCACCGCAAACGATCAGGTCGTTGACGCACATGGCGACCA
>JAVXRI010000145.1:0-8051 GCA_036643775.1 Pseudomonas sp.
GCTCGGCAAGCCGCGCGAAGCGCTGGCCTGAGAATAGGTCCTACGCCTGACGTCGGCCACAAGCCATAGCGCGTCGGGCAGGGCAGATTCCAAGCCCCGTATCTGAAAAGATGCGGGGCTTTTTCGTTTCTTCGCCCTGAACGTGTCTTTTTCTGCGGTTAAGCGTCGAAAGCCGGTCAATACGTTTTACTGTGAACGAAACCTTTTACCGGGACCTCGCATGAGCTTCATTCAAAGTAATCTGAATCATCTGCTGGCGGCCTGCTGGTTCGTGGTCTGCTGGGGTGGCTACACCCGCTATGCCACCTGGAAGGGCCGTGACACTGCGTGCCTGGCCAGCGTGCTGCACCTGTACCGCGAAGACTGGATGCGGCGCATGCTCATGCGTGACAACCGTATCGCCGATGCCAGCGTAATCGCCAACCTTGAGCGTAACGCCTCGTTCTTCGCGTCGAGTACCCTGATCATTCTCGCAGGCATCCTGACCGTGCTCGGTGCTTCCGATCGTGCCGTGTCGCTGCTGGCTGACCTACCGCTGGTTCAGCAGGCGACTCAAGGCATGTCGGAAATCAAACTGCTGTGCCTGGCCACGGTATTTGTCTACGCCTTTTTCACGTTTAGCTGGTGCATGCGCCAGTACAACTTCGCAGCTGTTCTGGTGGGTTCGGCACCGATGATCGGTGAGCGACATGTCACTGAGATGGAGCGCAAGGCCTTCGCCCAGCGTGCCGCCCGGGTTATTTCCCTGGCAGCCAACCAGTTCAACTTTGGTTTGCGCTCCTACTACTTCGGCATGGCCATGCTCAGTTGGTTTATCAGTCCCTGGTTGTTCATGCTGATGAGCGCGGGGGTGGTCCTGGTATTGTACCGGCGCGAGTTTCACTCCGATGTACTGGATGTCATGGTCTATACCCCGACCGAGGCGCCCGTGGCGGAAGCAAACAAAGAGACTGCTGTTAACTGAAAGGTTAAAGCGACTAAGTGCAGACATAAAAAAACCCGACATTTGTCGGGTTTTTTTATTCCAGTGTGCTTGCTTACTTGGCAGGCTCGGCTGGAGTGGTTTCTGGCGCTGGGGTGGCCGGAGCAGCAGGAGCGGCAGGAGCAGCTTCTTTAGCAGCTTCTTCAGCGGCTTTCTGTTGCGCTTCAGCACTGTCTTTGGCGGCTTCAGCGTTTTCTTTTGCGGCCTCGTTCACTTTATCCTGAGCTTCGTCCATCTTCTGCTGGGCGTTCTCGGTGTGTTGCGCAGCATCCTGAGCTTTGTCTTCGCTGGCTTTATCGCAAGCAGCGAGACCCAGGGCGGCGGCCAGCATTACGGCAAAAGCAAAAGGTTTACGCATGGGGTGTTTCTCCTTGTGGAAATAAGTTACTTGTTCCTTTGAGCTCAAGTAACGTAAATAAGTTCAACCTACATTACAGATATATAACTCTCGGTTCTATATAGACTTTTTTCCAGGCATGTGCTTTGTCTCAATAACCACAAGGGCCTTAATGACATGAGCGACATTCCATTGATGGCCATGGCTGAGCGATTTCTTTCTGCCCTGCCGCATTGCCAGGTATTACAGATGCGTGTGCAACATGCAGATGCTCAGGGAATGACCCTGATGCTGCCTTACTCGACGAAAATTATCGGTAACCCCCAGACCGGGGCTATTCACGGCGGTGCCCTGACTACCTTGATGGACACTACCTGCGGCATGGCTACGCTGTGCGCGCTGGCTGAGTTCGAAGTCTGCCCGACCCTCGACCTGCGCATTGACTATATGCATCCGGCCAAGGCCGGGCTGGATATCTATGGCTATGCCCACTGTTACCGGGTCACCCGGGATGTGATCTTTACCCGCGGCATGGCCTACCAGGATGACCCTGAACAACCGATCGCCCAGGTGGTCGGCACCTTCATGCGCCTGGGCAAGGGTGTTAAGGGTGGTCTGAATTTTGGTAACGCGTTGAAGGAGCGTGAGCAATGATTCCTCCGGAAATACATGCGCAACTGCGCCAGGCCCATGCCGAAGGTAACTACCATCCGCTGTTGCAGCTGATTCCGTATGCGGGGTTGATCGGCATCCAGTGCAGCCGCCAGGGTGATGACCTGCTGTTCTGTTTGCCTGCCAATCGGGACAACATCGGCAATCCGTTGCTGCCGGCTATCCATGGTGGTGTGATTGCCGGTTTCATGGAACTGTCAGCAGCACTGTACCTGCTGATTTTTACCGAGAGCGCGACGATCCCGAAAATCATCGATTTCTCCATCGACTACCTGCGCGCGGGGCATTTTCGCGACACCTACGCCCGTTGCCAGCTGTGGCGCCAGGGGCGGCGGGTGACCAACGTGGCGATCACTGCCTGGCAAGGCAGCCAGGACGAGCCCATTGCTACCGCACGCGCGCATTTCAAGATCGAAGAAACAAACCCGCCCTTGAAATAGCTTCTCGCGCCCCCATCTGCTTGTCATCCCGCCGTGAAAGCAGGCCAGGGCCGATGTGCCCGCCTGCCGAGCGACAACTGCCATCAGATTGGAGTGTTGAATACCATGAGTGTGGAAACTCAAAAAGAAACCCTGGGCTTCCAGACCGAGGTGAAGCAGCTGCTGCACCTCATGATCCATTCCCTGTATTCGAACAAGGAAATCTTCCTTCGCGAACTGATTTCCAACGCCTCCGACGCAGTCGACAAGCTGCGTTTCGAAGCCCTGGCCAAGCCTGAGCTGCTCGAAGGCGGCGCCGAGCTGAAAATCCGTGTCAGCTACGACAAGGACGCCAACACCGTCACCCTCGAAGACAACGGCATCGGCATGAGCCGCGAGGACGTGATCACTCACCTGGGTACCATCGCCAAGTCCGGCACTGCCGACTTCATGAAGAACCTCTCCGGTGACCAGAAGAAAGATTCGCACCTGATCGGCCAGTTCGGCGTGGGCTTCTACTCGGCCTTCATCGTTGCCGACAAGGTTGACGTGTTCAGCCGTCGTGCCGGTGCACCGGCCGCCGAAGGCGTGCACTGGTCCTCCAAGGGCGAAGGCGATTTCGAAGTTGCCACCCTGGACAAGGCCGATCGCGGCACCCGTATCGTTCTGCACCTGAAAAAGGGTGAAGAAGAGTTCGCCGACGGCTGGCGCCTGCGCAACATTATCAAGAAATACTCCGATCACATCGCGCTGCCGATCGAGCTGCCTAAAGAAGTCGAAGCGGCTGAGGGCGAAGAGAAACCGGCCGCAGAATGGGAAACCGTCAACCGCGCCAGCGCTCTGTGGACCCGTCCGCGTACCGAGATCAAGGACGAGGAATACCAGGAGTTCTACAAGCACATCGGTCACGACTTCGAGAACCCGCTGGCCTGGAGCCACAACAAGGTCGAAGGCAAGCTTGAGTACAACTCGCTGCTGTACGTGCCAGCCCGTGCACCGTTTGACCTGTACCAGCGTGAAGCGCCTCGCGGCCTGAAACTGTACGTTCAGCGTGTGTTCGTCATGGACCAGGCTGAGTCGTTCCTGCCGCTGTACCTGCGCTTCATCAAAGGCGTGGTCGATTCCAACGACCTGTCGCTGAACGTCTCGCGGGAAATCCTGCAGAAAGACCCGATCATCGACTCGATGAAGTCGGCGCTGACCAAACGCGTGCTGGACATGCTCGAGAAGCTGGCCAAGAACGAGCCTGAGCAATACAAGGGCTTCTGGAAGAACTTCGGTCAGGTGATGAAAGAAGGTCCGGCCGAAGACTTCGCCAACAAAGAGAAGATCGCCGGCCTGCTGCGCTTTGCTTCCACCAGCGACGAAAGCGGCGAGCAGAGCGTGTCCCTGGCCGACTACCTGGCCCGTGCCAAGGAAGGTCAGGACAAGATCTACTTCCTCACCGGCGAATCCTACGCGCAGGTCAAGAACAGCCCGCACCTGGAAGTCTTCCGCAAGAAAGGCATCGAAGTGCTGCTGCTGACCGACCGTATCGACGAGTGGCTGATGAGCTACCTGAGCGAGTTCGACGGCAAGAGCTTCGTCGACGTCGCCCGCGGTGACCTGGATCTGGGCAAACTGGACTCCGACGAGGACAAGAAAGCCCAGGAAGAAGTCGCCAAGGAAAAAGAAGGCCTGGTTGAGCGTCTGAAGGCCGCGCTGGGCGAAAGCGTCAGCGAAGTGCGGGTATCGCACCGCCTGACCGACTCGCCAGCGATCCTGGCTATCGGTGAGCAGGACCTGGGCTTGCAGATGCGCCAGATTCTTGAAGCCAGCGGGCAGAAGGTGCCGGATTCCAAGCCGATCTTCGAATTCAACCCGGGCCACCCGCTGATCGAGAAACTGGATAACGAGCAGAGCGAAGACCGTTTCGCCGACTTCTCGCACATCCTCTTCGATCAGGCCGCACTGGCGGCGGGTGACAGCTTGAAGGACCCGGCGGCTTACGTTCGTCGCCTGAACAAGCTGCTGGTCGAATTATCGGCTTAAGTAGACTCAAGGAAAGCCCGCTTCGGCGGGCTTTTTTCATGGTGCAAGGAGGAGTGCATGAGCAAGGTTACCGTTGATTCGCTGGTCTATCATGTTGCCGGCAAAGCCTATGAGAGCCGTTTGTTTTACACCCAGGGTGCCAAGGAGCAACCTGGTTTGCTGATGGCGCCAAACTGGATGGGGGTTGGCGAAGGTGCTGAACGGATTGCCCGGGACGTTGCCGCTCAGGGCTATGTGGTGTTGCTCGCCGATATCTACGGGCAAACCCTGCGCCCGTCGAACATGGATGAAGCGGGTGCGGCGATGACGCCGTTGAAGAATGACCGAGTCGAGTTGCGCAAGCGCTTGAAGGCAGCGCTGGATCAGTTGCTGGGGCAATCGAAAGCGGTGTTGGAGCCAGGCAAGCTGGCCACCTTCGGATTCTGCTTTGGTGGTTGCTGTGCGCTGGAGCTGGCGCGCGAGGATAATCGCCTGCAGGCTGCTGTGTCCTTCCATGGCACCCTCGACACGCCGTTGCCGGCGCAGGAAGGCAAGGTGAAAGCGTCGATGCTGGTGCTGCATGGCGCGGCCGATCCCTTCGTCCCCCCGGAGCAGCTACCTGCGTTCGCCGCCGAGATGGATGCGGCCAAGGTCGATTGGCAGCTGGTCAGCTATGGCGGCGCGGTGCACTCGTTCACCGATACTGCAGCGAACATGCCGGGCAAGATGAAGTACGACGCCAAAACCTCCAAGCGCGCGTTCCGGGCGATGTTCAATTTGCTGGATGAAGTGTTCCAGCGCTGAGGGCCGCATGCCGCCAAATCGCCGGCATAGCCGGCTCCCACAAGGGAAATAACTAACCTGTGGGAGCCGGCTTTGCCGGCGATCGACCGCATAGCGCTCGCAATCATTTCAAGGCAACTCGATCCGCTCGCTTTCCCCCGGCACCGTCGGCCAGTCTCCGGCCGCCCAGCGCGTCCGGGCCTGCTCGATCAGCGCCGGGTCACTGGCAACAAAATTCCAGTTCATCCGCCGTGGCCCATCCAGTGGCGCGCCACCGAACAGCACTAGCTGGCTCTCGCTGTCGGCATACAGGCTCATTTCCTCTCCTTCAGGCAGCACCACCAGGCTGTGGGGCTCGACTGCCTCGTCGTTGAGGCTCACTTCACCGTCCAGCACATACAGCGCACGCTCGGCATGTTCGTTGGGGATGGTCAGGGTGGTGGCAGCCTGCATCCGTACCAGGGCATAGAGTGTCGGTGAAAGCACCGGCACCGGTGAAACCAGGCAGAAGCCGCTACCGGCAATCAGGCGAATGCTCACACCCAGGTTGTCGCTGACCGGCAAGCTTGCGGCTGGGTGGTGGCTGTAGTGTCCTGGCCCCTGTTCCCGATCTTTGGGTGAGGCCAGCCAGACTTGCAGGCCATGCAGGCGTGAGCCGTTGGCCAGCAGATCAGTCGGGGTGCGCTCGACATGGGCGATCGCGCTGCCAGCCGTCATCCAGCTGACATCCCCGGCCTTGACCCGTTGATCCGAGCCGAGGCTGTCCTTGTGCAGGATCTCGCCTTCGAACAGGTAGGTGAGGGTGGACAGGCCAATATGCGGGTGCTGGCGAATGTTCATGCCACGACCGGCCGCGTAGTCGGTTTCGAGCATGTGATCGAAGAATACGAACGGCCCGACACTGCGGCACTGTGCCGAAGGCAGCGGGCGCAGGATCGGTTGGCCCTCGACCGATTCGGCGCGAGGGTGGATGACCAAGGGAATGCTCACGGTGGGCTCCAGGCCAGGGATGATGGTCTTGAGCATAACCTGTTACAGGCAACGCCTGAACTGTGCAGCGTCATCGCCGGTCTACCCTGTCTGAATCGCCAGGAAGGAATGCGCAATGTTTGCCAGAAGTCTGGGCTGGATCGTGTTGATGGGGTTGAACCTGCAAAGCGCGCAGGCGCGGGAGTACCACTACAGCGATGCACATCTGCACTACGTGGACTTCTTCCAGGAAAGCGAGGGTATGGACGCGCTGCTCAAGGCGATGAATGGGGCGCGTATCGATCAGTCGATGATCTCGGGAGTTGCGGTAGCGAAAAAATGGCATGAAGACGAGCCCAAGCGCCCGCGCTACTACGCCGGCGACGATGCCGACGCCTATTGGTACAGCGCCACGGACCTTTACGTGGCTGCGGCGCTGGAAAAACTCAAACCCGAACAGCGGCAGCGCTTTCATCCGTTTCTGACCGGCTTCAACCCGGTAGACAAGAATGCTGTGGCGCATATCGAACGGATGCTCGAACTGTATCCGGGGCTTTGGCAGGGTATCGGCGAAGTCTTCACCCGCCATGATGACCTGACAGCACTGACCAGCGGCGATACGCCTCGGGCCAACAACGAAGCCATGACCCGCATCTATCACCTGGCGGCCGAGCAGGATCTACCGGTGTTGATCCACTCCAACATTACTTCCAAGCGTGAGCGCAACCCGCTGTACCTGGCCGAAATCGAGGAACCACTGCGCAATCATCCGCATACCCGGTTCATCTGGGCTCACGCCGGTACCAGTATGGAGATCCACCGTCACCAGACCCGGCTGGACTTCCTGTTGCCGACCCTGTCGCGCATGCTCGAGAGCTATCCCAATCTCTACGTGGACCTGTCCTGGAGCGTGCTGCAACCTTACTTGCTGGACGGGCAGGGCAAGGCCAGGGGCGAGTGGGTAGCGCTGGTCAAGCGCTTCCCGGAGCGCTTCATGCTCGGTTCTGATGTGGTTGGACGGTTCGACAGTGTGGGAGCGCAGTTGCACAGCTTCGATCCTTTTCTCGATGCCTTGCCCGCCGAGGTGGCGCAGAAGGTCGCGCGGGACAACTTCCTCGCGGTACTCCCCAAGAAGCGCCAGTGATGCCGCTGGCGGTTTCCAGTTGTCATCAGGCTGTCATGCCAGCGTCATAGCCTGCCGCCATCAATCCTGATGGAGTGCACCATGTTTTCCAAACGTTTCAGTGCTGTGTGCGGGCTTTTGCTGGTCAGTGGCCTGGCCAGTGCCGAGGTCCGGGTAGAAGGCCCGATCGAGTACGGCCTGTTCGAAACGCGCCACCAGAACTTCCAGCCCGGCGAGCGGGTGCTGACCCAGAGCAACCAGACTATCCAGCACACAGACGAGATACCGGCGCGGCTGGGGAGCAAATTCGGCATGCGCTATCGCCTGGAAGGCAAGGTGGCGGAAGACACACCGCTGACCTTGCTGTACCTCACGCCTGGGGTACGCACTCCCGATGGCAAGCGCCATGACAAGTTCGAAGTGGTACAGAAGCTGGTGCCCGGTGCAGCACAGGATGTAATGGCCTACGAGTTCACCGAAACTCACGAAGTGGTGCCGGGGCAGTGGCATTTCATGGTTTTCCAGGGTGATCGTCTGCTCGCGGAGCAACGTTTTACTGTGCGCTGAGGCGGTCCGCGCCTGTGGTGGCGGGTGTCGGTGGAATGGGGGCTGTTGCACCGCCCATCGCTGGCCTTGCCAGCGATGGGGCCGGCAGAGGCCCCTGAACGGCACAAACAAAAACGCCCCGAACCAGTCGGGGCGTTTTCAGTGTAAGAGGTTAGCTCTTACTTGCCTTCCCAGCGCTTGAGCACCAGG
>JAVXRI010000146.1:0-7814 GCA_036643775.1 Pseudomonas sp.
CATCAGGCAACGACGGGCTGCTGCCGGCCATCAGCGGACGCAGGGAGGACTTTCCGCAACCGGCCGTTCGATGCGGCACCGATGGCCTTCGCGCAGGGGTAGTGAATCCGCCAGGATTGACTTGCGCTGCCCTACCTCTCACTAGTGAGGGGCGGCAGCGCATCAAGCGGTGAGCGCACTCCGGCACCGCCAACTTTCAGCACATGCGTGTAAATCATCGTCGTAGAGACGTCGGAATGGCCGAGCAGATCCTGCACGGTTCGAATGTCGTAACCGCTGCGGAGCAAGGCCGTCGCGAACGAGTGGCGGAGGGTGTGCGGTGTGGCGGGCTTCGTGATGCCTGCTTGTTCTACGGCACGTTTGAAGGCGCGCTGAAAGGTCTGGTCATACATGTGATGGCGACGCACGACACCGCTCCGTGGATCGGTCGAATGCGTGTGCTGCGCAAAAACCCAGAACCACGGCCAGGAATGCCCGGCGCGCGGATACTTCCGCTCAAGGGCGTCGGGAAGCGCAACGCCGCTGCGGCCCTCGGCCTGGTCCTTCAGCCACCATGCCCGTGCACGCGACAGCTGCTCGCGCAGGCTGGGTGCCAAGCTCTCGGGTAACATCAAGGCCCGATCCTTGGAGCCCTTGCCCTCCCGCACGATGATCGTGCCGTGATCGAAATCCAGATCCTTGACCCGCAGTTGCAAACCCTCACTGATCCGCATGCCCGTTCCATACAGAAGCTGGGCGAACAAACGATGCTCGCCTTCCAGAAAACCGAGGATGCGAACCACTTCATCCGGGGTCAGCACCACCGGCAAGCGCCGCGACGGCCGAGGTCTTCCGATCTCCTGAAGCCAGGGCAGATCCGTGCACAGCACCTTGCCGTAGAAGAACAGCAAGGCCGCCAATGCCTGACGATGCGTGGAGACCGAAACCTTGCGCTCGTTCGCCAGCCAGGACAGAAATGCCTCGACTTCGCTGCTGCCCAAGGTTGCCGGGTGACGCACACCGTGGAAACGGATGAAGGCACGAACCCAGTTGACATAAGCCTGTTCGGTTCGTAAACTGTAATGCAAGTAGCGTATGCGCTCACGCAACTGGTCCAGAACCTTGACCGAACGCAGCGGTGGTAACGGCGCAGTGGCGGTTTTCATGGCTTGTTATGACTGTTTTTTTGTACAGTCTATGCCTCGGGCATCCAAGCAGCAAGCGCGTTACGCCGTGGGTCGATGTTTGATGTTATGGAGCAGCAACGATGTTACGCAGCAGGGCAGTCGCCCTAAAACAAAGTTGGGCGCATATTGTTTTCGAGGCAAATTTTATCCAAGCACGCTCATGGAGAATTTCATGAAGATGTACAAGAAATCTGAAGACACCGTCGCCAACCTGACGCCGGAACAGCACCGAGTAACCCAGCAAGGTGGCACGGAGCGTCCAGGAACAGGCGAGTATCTACACAATCACGAGCCGGGCATCTATGTGGATGTCGTGTCTGGTGAACCGCTGTTTGCATCTTCCGACAAGTTCGAATCGGGCTGCGGTTGGCCCAGCTTCACCAAACCCATTGAGCCCGCGCACATCAATGAAGTGCGCGACACCAGCCACGGCATGATCCGCACGGAAGTTCGCTCCACTTATGGCGATAGTCATCTGGGGCATGTATTCCCGGATGGTCCGCGGGATCGCGGAGGCTTGCGCTACTGCATCAATTCGGCTTCGCTGCGCTTCATCCATCGGGACGACATGGAAGCGGAAGGCTACGGCGAATACCTCAATCAAGTGGAGAATATCTAATGATACAAGAGCGCGCTGTTTTAGCAGGTGGCTGTTTCTGGGGCATGCAGGATCTGATTCGCAAGCTGCCGGGCGTACACAAAACGCGGGTTGGATACACTGGTGGCGATGTTCCCAATGCCACCTACCGTAATCATGGCTCTCACGCCGAAGGTATCGAAATACTCTTTAATCCGGATGAGATTTCCTATCGCCGTATCCTGGAGTTCTTTTTTCAGATACATGATCCAACCACCGCCAGCCGGCAGGGCAATGATCGTGGCACGTCTTATCGTTCGGCGATTTACTACGTTAATGACATTCAGAAACAAACGGCGCTCGATACGATTGCCGACGTCAATGCCTCAGGCTTGTGGCCGGGCAAGGTCGTAACCGAACTCGCGCCGGTCGGCGATTTCTGGGAGGCCGAGCCTGAACATCAGGATTATCTGGAACGCTTCCCCAACGGCTACACCTGCCACTACCCGCGCCCGAACTGGGTATTGCCGGACCGGGCGGATAAATAATGCTCACAGCGAGGCACGCATGACCATTACTCCTGTTGATTCCATCATCACTGCTATCGCCTGGGGCGGCGTTCCCGCCGCCGGAATTATGCTGGGTACCTTATTGGGCATATTCGCGCCCCTGACACACGGCACTATTGCTCGATCTATGTCCGTCGGCGCTGGCTTGTTGCTCGCCGCTGCGACGGTAGAGCTGGCAGCGGAGGTGTTCAAGGTCACCCCCTATATGGGTGTTCTGGCGCTGCTAATTGGCGCGGCGGCCTTTAGCGCGGGCAATGCCTGGCTGTCGAGCCGGGGCGCCCAGCATCGCAAGCGTTGCGGCGAATGCGTGGCGCAACCCAGCGAGGCCGAGATGCCCAATAGTGGGCTGGCTATCGCCATGGGAACGGCGATGGATGCCGTGCCAGAGGCATTGGTACTCGGGCTGGTGTTGTACTCGCACGGCCCCGAAGTGGCACTGATCGTCGCAATCACCCTTGGAAACTTACCCGAGGCCATGTCCGCCTCCGCAGGCATGCGTGCGGCTAATCGCTCGGTTGGCTGGATATTGTGGCTGTGGGGCTTGATCGCGGCGGCAACGGCTTTGCTGACCGGCGCCGGGTTTGCCATGGCGGGCACACTAACCGAGAACACAGCGCTGCTGTTGCAAGCGTTCGGCGCGGGCGCGTTGCTGGCCATGGTCAGCGAAACCCTGCTACCAGAAGCCGCGCACGAGGGACCGGCCTACTCAGGTTTGGTAACCGCGCTCGGCTTCGCCGCGCTGCTCTTGGTGGCTTTACTTGTGTAGTTTTGTGAGACTGCCCAACAACACGTTCAACCGGATCTCGGGGACGCTGCGCGCCCCTCGGCCGGTTAACGTGAACGTTAGACATCATGAGGGAAGCGGTGACCATCGAAATTTCGAACCAACTATCAGAGGTGCTAAGCGTCATTGAGCGCCATCTGGAATCAACGTTGCTGGCCGTGCATTTGTACGGCTCCGCAGTGGATGGCGGCCTGAAGCCATACAGCGATATTGATTTGTTGGTTACTGTGGCCGTAAAGCTTGATGAAACGACGCGGCGAGCATTGCTCAATGATCTTATGGAGGCTTCGGCTTTCCCTGGCGAGAGCGAGACGCTCCGCGCTATAGAAGTCACCCTTGTCGTGCATGACGACATCATCCCGTGGCGTTATCCGGCTAAGCGCGAGCTGCAATTTGGAGAATGGCAGCGCAATGACATTCTTGCGGGTATCTTCGAGCCAGCCATGATCGACATTGATCTAGCTATCCTGCTTACAAAAGCAAGAGAACATAGCGTTGCCTTGGTAGGTCCGGCAGCGGAGGAATTCTTTGACCCGGTTCCTGAACAGGATCTATTCGAGGCGCTGAGGGAAACCTTGAAGCTATGGAACTCGCAGCCCGACTGGGCCGGCGATGAGCGAAATGTAGTGCTTACGTTGTCCCGCATTTGGTACAGCGCAATAACCGGCAAAATCGCGCCGAAGGATGTCGCTGCCGACTGGGCAATAAAACGCCTACCTGCCCAGTATCAGCCCGTCTTACTTGAAGCTAAGCAAGCTTATCTGGGACAAAAAGAAGATCACTTGGCCTCACGCGCAGATCACTTGGAAGAATTTATTCGCTTTGTGAAAGGCGAGATCATCAAGTCAGTTGGTAAATGATGTCTAACAATTCGTTCAAGCCGACCGCGCTACGCGCGGCGGCTTAACTCCGGCGTTAGATGCACTAAGCACATAATTGCTCACAGCCAAACTATCAGGTCAAGTCTGCTTTTATTATTTTTAAGCGTGCATAATAAGCCCTACACAAATTGGGAGATATATCATGAAAGGCTGGCTTTTTCTTGTTATCGCAATAGTTGGCGAAGTAATCGCAACATCCGCATTAAAATCTAGCGAGGGCTTTACTAAGCTTGCCCCTTCCGCCGTTGTCATAATCGGTTATGGCATCGCATTTTATTTTCTTTCTCTGGTTCTGAAATCCATCCCTGTCGGTGTTGCTTATGCAGTCTGGTCGGGACTCGGCGTCGTCATAATTACAGCCATTGCCTGGTTGCTTCATGGGCAAAAGCTTGATGCGTGGGGCTTTGTAGGTATGGGGCTCATAATTGCTGCCTTTTTGCTCGCCCGATCCCCATCGTGGAAGTCGCTGCGGAGGCCGACGCCATGGTGACGGTGTTCGGCATTCTGAATCTCACCGAGGACTCCTTCTTCGATGAGAGCCGGCGGCTAGACCCCGCCGGCGCTGTCACCGCGGCGATCGAAATGCTGCGAGTCGGATCAGACGTCGTGGATGTCGGACCGGCCGCCAGCCATCCGGACGCGAGGCCTGTATCGCCGGCCGATGAGATCAGACGTATTGCGCCGCTCTTAGACGCCCTGTCCGATCAGATGCACCGTGTTTCAATCGACAGCTTCCAACCGGAAACCCAGCGCTATGCGCTCAAGCGCGGCGTGGGCTACCTGAACGATATCCAAGGATTTCCTGACCCTGCGCTCTATCCCGATATTGCTGAGGCGGACTGCAGGCTGGTGGTTATGCACTCAGCGCAGCGGGATGGCATCGCCACCCGCACCGGTCACCTTCGACCCGAAGACGCGCTCGACGAGATTGTGCGGTTCTTCGAGGCGCGGGTTTCCGCCTTGCGACGGAGCGGGGTCGCTGCCGACCGGCTCATCCTCGATCCGGGGATGGGATTTTTCTTGAGCCCCGCACCGGAAACATCGCTGCACGTGCTGTCGAACCTTCAAAAGCTGAAGTCGGCGTTGGGGCTTCCGCTATTGGTCTCGGTGTCGCGGAAATCCTTCTTGGGCGCCACCGTTGGCCTTCCTGTAAAGGATCTGGGTCCAGCGAGCCTTGCGGCGGAACTTCACGCGATCGGCAATGGCGCTGACTACGTCCGCACCCACGCGCCTGGAGATCTGCGAAGCGCAATCACCTTCTCGGAAACCCTCGCGAAATTTCGCAGTCGCGACGCCAGAGACCGAGGGTTAGATCATGCCTAGCATTCACCTTCCGGCCGCCCGCTAGCGGACCCTGGTCAGGTTCCGCGAAGGTGGGCGCAGACATGCTGGGCTCGTCAGGATCAAACTGCACTATGAGGCGGCGGTTCATACCGCGCCAGGGGAGCGAATGGACAGCGAGGAGCCTCCGAACGTTCGGGTCGCCTGCTCGGGTGATATCGACGAGGTTGTGCGGCTGATGCACGACGCTGCGGCGTGGATGTCCGCCAAGGGAACGCCCGCCTGGGACGTCGCGCGGATCGACCGGACATTCGCGGAGACCTTCGTCCTGAGATCCGAGCTCCTAGTCGCGAGTTGCAGCGACGGCATCGTCGGCTGTTGCACCTTGTCGGCCGAGGATCCCGAGTTCTGGCCCGACGCCCTCAAGGGGGAGGCCGCATATCTGCACAAGCTCGCGGTGCGACGGACACATGCGGGCCGGGGTGTCAGCTCCGCGCTGATCGAGGCTTGCCGCCATGCCGCGCGAACGCAGGGGTGCGCCAAGCTGCGGCTCGACTGCCACCCGAACCTGCGTGGCCTATACGAGCGGCTCGGATTCACCCACGTCGACACTTTCAATCCCGGCTGGGATCCAACCTTCATCGCAGAACGCCTAGAACTCGAAATCTAACGTCCGTTCGGGCATCGAGGTCCATGTCGGGGTGGGACGGGCCCGTGGCTTCAAGATCACTTGCAGTCCGACCGCGATGTCTTGGTTGCGCGAGAGGTTGTCGACAGGCCATGCTGAGTGTGCGATGGTTGATCGCTTCCTCGCCGCTCTCCACGGCGACGATGGCCGCCGCCATCAGCAAGTGCGCCAGTTCCCCTATGGTGCCCTCGCTGCGTGTGAGCAGGTAGCGAGCCATGTCCAGCGTGGCAATTGGGGAAGGCCGGCGCAGCGGGAGCGAAGCGGCGAAGCTGGCCAGCAGTGAGCAGCAATCGTCGTTGGCCTCCCATACCGGCAGCATCATCGGCTCGAAGCGATTTTCCAACTGGTCATCGGAGCGGATGGCTAGGTAGGCGTCGCGCGTGCCTACCCCAACCAACGGGATGCGCAGTTCGTTGCCGAGGAAGCGCAGCAGGTTGAGGAATTCCCGGCGGTTGACGCTGTTGCCGGCCAGCACGTTGTGCAGCTCGTCGATCACCAGCATGCGCACGCCGACCTTGCGCAGCAGTGCCAGAGCCAGTTGCTCCATTTCCGGCAACCGTGGGCGTGGGCGCAGCGGCGCGCCCATCGCGGCGAGCAGCGCGACGTAGAAGCGGATCACGGACGGCTCGGACGGCATCTGCACGACCAACACCGGGATGTGCTCCTGGTCGGCGTCGGAGCTGGCCGGGTGGGTGCGGCGGAACTTCTCGACGATCATCGACTTGCCATTGTTGGTCGGGCCAACCAGCAGCAGGTTGGGCATGCGTTGCTTGTTTGGCCACGCATAAAGGGCTTCCAGCCGGTTCAGCGCCTCGACTGCGCGCGGATAGCCGATCCAGCGGTCGGCGCGAAGGCGCTGGATGCGCTCGTCCGCCGGAAGACGGGCCAAGCCCTGGGCCGCCGGCAGCAGGTGGGACAGGTCGATGATGGGATATTCGTCCACGGCTACCACTCCTCAATCTGGTCGAACGGTTTGGCGGGTGGCAAGTTGTCTGCCTGCGGGTCGGCAATATCCGTATCCGGCGGAACGGGCTTGTCCGGCCGAGCTGATGTCTTGAGGTGCTGGCGGCGATCCGCGTCACGCCGCGCCTTGCGTGTGGCCTTCTGCGCGCTGGTCACAATCTCACGCATCTGGCCGATCATGCGGAACAGCGCCGACTCATCCACCTGTTCGCGCCCTTGCTGCCGCAGTTTCGCCAGCGCCTGCCGTTGTTCCCAGAGGGTGACAGCCGGATGCGACAAGGTACGGTAGGGAATTTCCAGGTAATGCTGTCCCTCCGGTTCCAGGACCCAGATACGGCTGATGTCGCGCGGATCGCGCCGGATCAGAAAGGACGGCCAGCGTTCACGCCGCTGTGACTGACCATTAAAGTCTCAAAAATGACATTAATGTTCTAAACTTTAACAATATAGTTGTAAACTCAAAGAGGAAGTTTGAATGAATATTACGAAAAAATCAGATTCAATACTTGTGGTATTTTTTAAGTTGTTTCTTTGTAGCAGTGCATTTGTTGCATGTATTTTATTTGGATTTTGGTTGAGTCCAATGCAAGTACCATCCCCAATAGTCATTTTTATATCACTTGCAATCACCGTTTTATTTACTTATTGGATATTTGGAATAGGTAAACTCAAACATAAGTAAATTTACAACTATTATGTCATAAATGGATTGGTTATCTAAACTCAAAGTTCATTGAGTTTAGAACTATAATGTAAATTTACTGAATCATACCTAATGTAAGTTATTGATTTTATGATTCATCAGTTTAAGTCTTTAATGTGCAAAGACATCAGGCAACGACGGGCTGCTGCCGGCCATCAGCGGACGCAGGGAGGACTTTCCGCAACCGGCCGTTCGATGCGGC
>JAVXRI010000147.1:0-7489 GCA_036643775.1 Pseudomonas sp.
CATGATGTACCCGCGCAACGACCTGTCGTACGCGGAAAACTTCCTGCACATGATGTTCAACACCCCGTGCGAGATCAAACCGATCAGCCCGGTACTGGCCAAGGCAATGGACCGGATCTTCATCCTCCACGCCGACCACGAACAGAACGCTTCGACCTCCACCGTCCGTCTGGCCGGTTCGTCGGGCGCCAACCCGTTCGCCTGTATCGCTGCCGGTATCGCCGCACTCTGGGGCCCGGCTCACGGCGGCGCCAACGAAGCAGTGCTGACCATGCTCGATGAAATCGGCGATGTCTCGAACATCGACAAATTCATCGCCAAGGCCAAGGACAAGAACGATCCGTTCAAGCTGATGGGCTTCGGTCACCGTGTTTATAAAAACCGCGACCCACGCGCCACCGTGATGAAGCAGACCTGCGACGAAGTCCTGCGCGAGCTGGGCATCAAGAACGATCCGCAGCTGGAACTGGCCATGCGCCTGGAAGAGATCGCCCTGACCGATCCGTACTTCATCGAGCGCTCGCTGTACCCGAACGTCGACTTCTACTCGGGGATCATCCTCAAGGCGATCGGCATTCCAACCAGCATGTTCACCGTGATCTTCGCCCTGGCGCGGACCGTCGGCTGGATCTCGCACTGGAAAGAAATGCTCTCCAGCCCGTACAAGATTGGCCGTCCACGCCAGCTGTACACCGGCTACGAGTCGCGCGACATCACCAAGCTGGAAGACCGTAAGTAAGCCCTGCGCCGAACACGAAAAAGGCTGCCCTCGGGCAGCCTTTTTTATTGGCGTAATCCTTCTTGTGGGAGCCGGCCTTGCCGGCGATGGGTCGCAAAGCGACCCTACAGTTGCCAGGCTATCGCTACTCTGACGATCTGTACTTATCGCCTCAAGGCTTCTCTGCTTTAGCCTTCAACGCCTTCAAGGTGTTGAACGGTGCATCCACCACAAATTTGTTCGCCACCATCGACGGCACGTTACCACCTGGCTCGGTATGCACCTGATAGGTCACCTCGGTATCGTTGCCTTTTGGCTGCAGCTTCCAGAAACCCTCAACCTTGGCCACACGCACAAAGCCCTTTTCTTCAGGCAGATACTTCGGCACGCCTTCAAGCTTGCGAGTCAGGCTGCCGTCGGCCTCCACAGTAGTGGTGACGTGCAGAATGGAATCTCGCGGGGTGACCGGCCATGGCGTATTGAACTGAGTGTAGGTCCAGCTCTGATCGCCCTCGGCCTTGAGCAGCTTTTGCGTTTTGCACTCATGAATCCAGGCACAAGCCCCCGCCACGTCTTCCTGCAGGGCCCTGACTTTTGCCAGCGGCGCCTTGATCAGCGTTACCCCACGGTAGGCCTTGTAGTCGGAACCGGCGACTTCACTCAGATCGACCTTGATGCCGTCTTCGTTCTTGGCCTGCTTCCAGTCATCGGCATGGGCCAGCGGCACTAGTACCGCGCTAAGACCAAAGACCAGTGCTACGTGCTTAAACGATCCCATTCTTGTGTTCCTTATTGTCGAAGATCCGCGTTTCAGGCTGCAGTCACTTGCTCCAACCACCCCAGAATTCTGATTGCCTCATCACGATCACTGCCGCACACCTCGACATCAGCCTTGAAGCCACCGCACACCGCAGGTCGTTCAGGCTTGCCGAACAGCCCACAGAGATTGACGACCGACAGATGCAAACAGCGCTCCCCGGCCGGCTTGCCCTTGGGCATACCAGGAATCGGCGAGCTGATGGATGGTGCGATGCAGCAAGCGCCACACCCTTCACGGCAGTTCATGACAACAGAATCCTCGGTACAGCAAATGATGAATGAACCCGGATAGTACCCGCTAAAACGGTCGTTTGAAATTGCTGGCAACATGAAAAATCACGCCATCAGCCATGACCAGCGGGTCAGTTTGACAACTATTGCTTGAACTCGAATTCGATGGCCGCGCCTTCGATGTCCTGCTGGCGAGCGTCATTACGCAGCTGCAACTGCATTTCGTTGCTCAGCAAGCGACCATTGAGCTGGAACGGACTATCCGAAGGAGGCTTTTCGCCAAACAGGTATGGCAACAGAGGCTTGGGTGTAGGCACCGGGTCTTGAGTCGCCGGTTTGAGGTCCTTGACCAGGTCGGCCGGCAAGCGCAGGTCTACCTTGGTTGCGGGTAATGGTGCAGGAACAGCCTTGGCGGATTTTTTCGCCTTATGCCGGACAGGTTTGGCCGCTGGTTTTTTATTCACCGGCGCCTTCTTGACCTGTTTTTGCTGGACGGTCGGCTTGGCTTTTGTCGCAGTGCTGGCGGGCTTGTTCGGTGCAGCAGCAGATGGCGTCTGAGCCATCACGCTCTCACTGCCAGCCAGAAAACCCAGCAAACACAGGAGCACGCCAACCCGAGACAAGGCTTTCATATACACCAAAAATCACCCGCAAAGATGTATATGGTCCCCGTTCCCGACGAGACTGGCAAGCCTAGAAAAAGTTCGCCGCTCCCGACTCCTGGCACAACTGGCTGGCCAACATACCCAAGGTCATCAAGGCACGCTCCGCCTCGCGATTCCAGGGAATACCGCAGTTCAGACGGATACAGTGGTTGAACTGCTCGGTATTACTGAAGATCAGCCCCGGCGCAATACTGATCCCTTGCTGCAGCGCGCGCACATGCAGCTCCTGGGTATTGACCCGCCCAGGCAGACTCACCCAGAGAATGAAACCGCCGGTTGGCCGGGTCATCTGGGTGCCTTCCGGGAAGTGCTGCTGCACCGCCAACTGATAGGCGCTGAGGTTTTTCCGGTACTCCTGACGGATATAGCGCAAGTGCCGGTCGTAGCCGCCATTCTCCAGATAAGACGCGACGCCCATCTGGGTCACACTGCAGGCCGAATGCGTGGTGAAGGTCTGCAGCCGCTGGATTTCCGCTTGGTATTTGCCGGCAACCATCCAGCCGATCCGCACACCTGGCGACAAGGTCTTGGAAAAGCTCGAGCAATAAATTACCCGACCCAGGCGGTCAAAGGCCTTGAGCGCCTTGGTCTTGCCTTGCTCGAACATCAGTTCGCCGTAGATATCGTCTTCAACAATCTGAATGTCGAAATCGGACGCCAGACGCAGCAGTTGCTTCTGACGATCTTCAGGAATGGTGCCACCCAGCGGATTACTCAGCCGCGCCGTCAACACCAAGGCCTTGATCGGCCATTGATTCGCTGCAAGCTGCAAGGCTTCCAGACTGATACCGGTGGACGGATCGCTGGGGATCTCGATGACCTTGAGCCCCAGCAGGTCGGCCAGTTGCAACAAACCGTAATAAGTCGGCGACTCGGCGGCAATCAGATCACCTGGCTTGGTCAGCACCCGCAGCGACATCTGTAACGCATCGACGCAGCCATGAGTGACGACAACCTCACTGGGATCAACCACCACACCGGCATCACGCATGCGGATGGCGATCTGCCGACGCAACGGCTCGAAACCCGGGCTGAACATATAGCTGAAGGCCCGCGGACTATGAAAACGCGTGACCTTGGCCAGTTGCTGGTGCAAAGCCCGCACCGGCAGGTAATCGACATGAGGCACTGCTGCGCCGAACGGGAACACGCCGTCGCGTCGCGCTTCAGTCAGCACTTGCTGGATGATGCTGCTGCGGGTGACCAGACCAGGACGTTCGACCCGGGCAATATCCGGGGTCTGCGCGGTCAGTGCCGGGGTTTGGTGCACATAGTAGCCGGACTGCGGACGGGCGCGGATCAGCCCCTGGTCTTCAAGATTGGCATAGGCCTGTAACACCGTGGCATGACTGACGTTGAGCTGCGAGCTCATCTTGCGCACCGACGGCACCCGCTCGCCTGGTTGATAGACACCACGACGGATGTCTTCGGCCAGTTGCTGGGCGATACGCTGGTAGAGCAGCAGGTTGGTCATGATCGGTTCTCGACACGCAGGCAATGTAGTTATTTTTGTACGACTCGGAGATTGAGTCAGAATACCGGAACAGTTGCAAAGTGTACTGGGACAGATTGCAGAATAGTCGAGAATACAGTTGTGTGACAGCCCCTCCAAGCCTTTCACACGCCCATAAAAAAACCCGGTGAGCGCTACTCACCGGGTTTTCTCAAAGGGTTTCAGCGCGCGGCGCCGAGCTTGCCCTTTTCGTCGGAAAAGACGATCTCTACGCGACGGTTCTGTGCCCTGCCCCGCTCCGAAGCGTTGGCTTCGACCGGGTACTGGTCGCCATAGCCTTCAACCTGAATGCGCTTCTCATCAACACCCAGGTCAACCAGCATGTCCGCTACGGCTTGCGCGCGGTCACGGGACAACTTGAGATTGTCTTCCGAGGCACCTGTGCTGTCGGTGTAGCCCTCAATGCGCACAACGCGCTTGGGGTTGAGCTGCAGGAATTGTACAAGCTTGAGCACCGTACGATTGGCCGAGTTCTTCAACTCCGCACGACCGGTATCGAACAGCACATCACCCAGCGTCATGACCAAACCACGATCACTCTGGGTCGTCGCCAGGCTGACGATCTGCGCCTCCAGCCACTTGCCCTGTTGCTGCACGCTGGCGAGCTTGGCTTCACGCAGCGCCAACTGCAGGCGCTGACGCTCGAGTTCGAGCTTGGCCAGACGCTCCTGGTTGAGCACCAGATTGCTGTGCTCACGGGCAATATCACTGTAGCGCTGGCTCAGGTAGGCATAGTGGCGCACATCGGCGCCGGTGCCGAAGTAGCTGGACAGACGATCCGCCCGCGCCAACGATTCACCGGCACGAATGACATCACGCGGCGCACTGCGCAGGACATTGGAGTCGTCTTTGACGGTCTGAAACTTGGCCGTCGCTTCATCGAGCGCCGATTCGCTGCGCTGACTGGCGCACCCCTGCAGGCCGACGAGTCCGAGCAGCAGCAAGGCCGCCATAGGTTTGATCGAACTCACGGCTGCTCTCCCAACTGTTTGCGCAGGCGATTGACCCGCGATTGCAGCAAGTCCAGCTGCTCTTTGCTCTTGCTGGTCAACACCCGTGCCTCGGCCAGACGCGCATCGAGCTCAGCCTGCTCAGCACGCATACGCGCATCGCGATACGACTCACTGGCCATGTTGACCTGGGCCCGGGCCATTTTGTCCTGGGCCATCTTCAGCTCGGGTACCTCATCGGTCGCACCGACAGCCTTGGCTTGCTCCAGTGCCTGTTCCGACAGGCGCAACTGCTCATTGGGTGCCGGGTCATTGGCACAGCCGGCCAGCGCCAGCAGCGCCAGGACTGCAAATAGTGGTTGGATTCTCACGCAATCTTCCTACTGTTTAGGGGCATCCAGCGGCGCCTGCAACTGCGCTTTCCAGCGCTCGACATTGCGTTGCAGTACCGCCTGAGACACGCCGGAGGCCGGCAATTCTGTCAGCTTTTTTGCCAGTTGTCCGCGCAACCAGGCGTCATTGCACGCCGAATTATGCGACAGCGCCAGATACAGCCCAGGACGGTCCAACGGCAAACCGCGGGCGATCAACGTATTGCTCATGCCCAGGCTCTGGGCCATGGCCATGCCGGCGTAGCGTCCGGCCAGCACATAGTCGACCTGACCGAGCAACAGCTTCTGGAACGCCTGCGTCAGATTCTGCGCCGGGGCCAACTGCAACTGACTCTTGGCATAGGCGGAAAATTCCGGGGTCAGGCGCGCTTTTTCCGAAACACTGCCCTGGTGCTCGTGCAGATCGGACAAGGTGTCGTAGACCAGTGGCGAATCGTGGCGGGTCCAGACCACGTACTCGTTGCTGAGCAACGACGGGTGCACATAGTCCACGGTGGTGAGCTCAGCCACGGCGAAGGGTGAATCGATCAACAGATCCACGCGCCCGCTGCGCACCTCTTCCAGCGCCTGGCTGCGCGTGCCACTGTCGAGCACTTCGACCTTCAGGCCCAACTCACCGGCAACCTGCCTGAACAGGTCGACGTTGGCGCCGATCAGATGTTTGGGATCTTGCGGGTCGCGCCACGAATAAGGCGGGGCATCGGGGCTGCCGGTGGCCACCAGCCGCTCACATTTGCCCACAGCCCAAGCCTGCATCGGCATCAGCAGCGTAGCGAACACCAGCGCCGTGTTTGTTCGGCCAAGCCATCCCATGCAACAACTCCCTAGCCTTTCTACCCTGAATGAAAAAGCCCGATCAACCGGGCTGTGCAAGGCAGGCCTGCACAGCCCGAGTGGATCGGGCTCTTTTATAAGTGAAGCAGCTGAATTAAACCAGCTTCTCCAGCTCAGGTACGGCTTCGAACAGGTCAGCAACCAGGCCGTAGTCGGCCACCTGGAAGATCGGCGCTTCTTCGTCCTTGTTGATCGCAACGATCACTTTGGAGTCTTTCATGCCGGCCAGGTGCTGGATTGCGCCGGAGATACCGACGGCAATGTACAGCTGTGGCGCAACGATCTTGCCGGTCTGACCGACCTGCATGTCGTTCGGGACGAAGCCTGCGTCAACTGCAGCGCGCGAAGCGCCGACAGCGGCGCCGAGCTTGTCGGCCAGAGCGTACAGGTGTTTGAAGTTGTCACCGTTCTGCATGCCGCGGCCGCCGGAAACGACGATCTTGGCAGCGGTCAGCTCTGGACGATCGGACTTGGCCAGCTCTTCGCCAACGAACGCCGATTTGCCAGCGTCGTGAGCAGCAGCAACCGCTTCAATCGCAGCCGAACCACCTTCGGCGGCAACGGCGTCAAAGCCGGTGGCACGTACGGTGATGACTTTGACGGCAGCGTTCGATTGCACGGTGGCAATGGCGTTACCGGCGTAGATCGGACGCTTGAAGGTGTCAGCCGATTCAACCGAAATGATTTCGGAGATCTGGTCAACGTCCAGCAGCGCGGCAACGCGTGGCAGGATGTTCTTGCCGTTGGAGGTGGCAGGGGCCAGCACGTGGCTGTAACCCTTGCCCAGCTCGGCGACCAGCGGGGCGACGTTTTCCGGCAGTTGGTGCGCGTAAGCGGCGTTGTCGGCAACCAGCACCTTGGCAACACCAGCGATCTTGGCTGCAGCTTCAGCTACGCCACCGACATTCTGGCCAGCGACCAGCACAGCGATGTCGCCACCGATCTTGGCGGCAGCAGCAACAGTGTTCAGAGTGGCCGGGGCAACGGCACCGTTTTCGTGTTCAGCGATAACCAGGATAGTCATTTAGATTACCTTCGCCTCGTTCTTCAGTTTCTCGACCAGTTCAGCTACCGACTTGACCTTGATACCCGCGCTGCGAGCAGCCGGTGCTTCAACTTTCAGGGTCTTGTTGGTAGAGGCAGTGGAAACGCCCAGCGCTTCTGGAGTAACAGTTTCCAGCGGCTTTTTCTTGGCCTTCATGATGTTCGGCAGCGACGCATAGCGCGGCTCGTTCAGGCGCAGGTCGGTAGTGACGATCGCAGGCAGGTTCAGCGCTACAGTCTGCAGGCCGCCATCGATTTCACGGGTGACGTTGACCTTGTCGCCAGCGACTTCGACCTTGGAGGCGAAAGTACCCTGGGCGTAG
>JAVXRI010000147.1:7499-7756 GCA_036643775.1 Pseudomonas sp.
CGATGGCTTGTGTGCCAAGGATTACCAGCTGAGGCTGTTCTTTGTCGACAACCGCCTTGAGCAGTTTGGCGACGGCCAGCGAGGTCAGCTCTTCAGCGGACTCGACCAGCACCGCACGGTCGGCACCCAGGGCCAGGGCGGTACGCAGTTGCTCCTGGGCAGTGGCCGGGCCGACGGAAACGACGACGATCTCGCTCGCAACGCCTTTTTCTTTCAGGCGTACGGCTTCTTCCACGGCGATTTCGCAGAAGGGGTTC
>JAVXRI010000148.1:0-7586 GCA_036643775.1 Pseudomonas sp.
TCCCGAGTTCACCATGCGCTTCATGATCTGGCTGCTCAGCCACTCCATGTACCGGGTCGAACACCGTGACTTGCAGCAGATCCCTGAGGAGGGCGCGGCACTGTTGGTGTGCAACCATGTGTCGTTCGTGGATGCGCTGTTGATCGGCGGTGCGGTGCGGCGGCCGATTCGCTTTGTCATGTACTACAAGATTTACCAACTGCCGGTGCTCAACTTCATCTTCCGCACGGCGGGTACCATCCCGATTGCTGGACGCAATGAAGACGCCGAGATCTATGAGCGTGCCTTCAAGCAGATCGCCGCGTATCTGGCAGACGGCGAACTGGTGTGCATTTTCCCAGAGGGCAAACTGACCAGTGACGGCGAAATTGATGAGTTCAAAGGCGGGTTGAGCCGGATTATCGAGCAAACCCCGGTGCCGGTGATTCCCTTGGCGTTGCAGGGGTTGTGGGGGAGTTTTTTCAGTCGCGATCCGGCCAAGGGCTTTTTCCGTCGGTTGTGGTCGCGGGTCACCCTGGTAGCCGGGGCCGCCATCCCGGTAGAGGCAGCGGCGCCGGCGATGTTGCGCGAGCGGGTCAGCCAGTTGCGTGGCGACGCTCGCTGAAGGGGCAGGGCAAGGTCAGCTGGCGCTGACCTTGAGGCCTACCAGGCCAGTCACAATCAAGGCCACGCTGGCCAGACGCACCAGCGCCATGGATTCGCCGAACAGGATAATGCCGGCGATCACCGTGCCAACGGCGCCGACACCGGTCCAGATCGCGTAGGCCGTGCCCAGCGGCAGCTCTTTCATGGCCAGGCCCAGCAGGCCGAGGCTGATAACCATGGCGCCGACCGTCAGTAGCGTGGGCAACGGACGGGTAAAACCGTCGGTGTATTTCAGGCCAACCGCCCAGCCTACTTCGAACAGGCCGGCGAAAAACAGGATGATCCAGGACATGCAGGGTCTCCATCAGGGTGATGGGGCCGTCCCCGAAATGGTCACGCGAAGCGTCGTGAGGCCGTCCTCACTGGGAGGGTAGGGTAAAGTTGCACGCTTCAAGCTGCAAGCGGCAAGTAAAAGCACAGTGCTCGGTGGGGTGGGGCGGGCTTGCCCTGCGATAGCGATCTGTCAGGCAAATCGCATCGCGGTGCAAGCCCGCTCCCACCGGGTGCTGCATTAATAGCCCGATAGCCTGGCCATCACGGGCGCCGTTTAAACCCCTTGCGGAATCTCTTCGCCGCCCAGCGCTTCGAACAGCGCTGGCAGGAACTCGCCAAAGGTCAGCATCATCAGGGTGAAGCTGGCGTCCAGTTGGCCCAGGGCTTCGTCGCCGCCGTCTTCTTCTGCCTGATCCTGCAGCAGTTCTTCAAAGCGCAGGCGTTTGATCACCATCTTGTCGTCCAGTACGAACGACAGTTTGTCTTGCCAGGCCAGGGACAGCTGCGTCACCACCTTGCCGGTCCCCAGGTGCAACTGGATCTCGTCGCTGGTCAGGTCCTGGCGTTTGCAGCGCACGATGCCGCCGTCTTCGTGGGTGTCACGCAGTTCGCATTCGTCCAGCACAAAGAAGTCTGGCGCCGCTTGCTGGGTCTTGACCCAGTCGGTCATGGTCGCGCTTGGGGCGATTTTTACGGTGACCGGGCGCACCGGCAGCGAGCCCATCACTTCACGCAGGGTCGAGAGCAGGTCTTCGGCGCGTTTGGCACTGGCCGAGTTGACCAGGATCAGGCCCTGCTTGGGGGCGATGGCGGCGAAGATCATCGAGCGGCGAATAAAGGCACGCGGCAGGAAGGCCTGGATGATCTCTTGAAACGGTTGTGTAAAAAACGCCCGATCTGACCGTGGCCCTTGCCTGGCAGGCACCTGGGCTCAGAAACGCGACCCTGTTCACAAGGTTATCCACAATAATTGTGGATAACCTTCCGTAGGTTACGCCCTGGAGGCAGTATGAAAGCACCCTGGACCTTCGCCCGCTTTCTACCCCTGGCCGAGCGTTTGCTCAGCCGTGGCCGTCTGCCGGCGCTGATTTTTGCCGTGGCGCGCAAAGGCCCACGGCTTGGCAAGCTGCGTGAAGATGTACGCCTGATGCAGGCCCTGTGCCTGGCCTGGTGGCGTGGCGAGTACCGTTCGATCAGCGCCAAGGCACTGGTGACGGTGGTGGCCGGGCTGCTGTACTTCGTCAGCCCGCTGGATGCTATTCCTGACTGGTTGCTGGGCGTCGGCCTACTGGATGACATCGCCGTGCTTGCCTGGGTGCTCAAGGCCGTGTCCGATGAACTGGCGGCCTTCAGTGCCTGGCGTAACCGCCAGGCCCCGGAAAAACTGCGGGTGGTCGAACGCTTGCCCGATACCCCCGAAGCGCTGCGTCTGGAGCAGGAAAAAGGCTAGAGAGAACGCGATGCCGAAAGCGATTCTGTGCTTGAGGGCAGAATCCAGGTCAATCAGACCATGCTCCTTACCTGGCGGGCGTTCCTGGGTTGTCTGACAAGTTCTTCCCCGGCGCGGTCCAGAAACGCTGAGGTAGCCGGTAAATTCGTTTCCAAGGCGTTAATAATGCTGGATGCACTGTACGCGAACACGCGACTGGTGGTTCGTGTGACGTTGCGTATTAAGGGTAGGATCACTCGGGAGAGCACTCTGACAGCCACCGCCCCACCCACCGCCAGACTAACCATTGCGATGGGTCTAGCGAGCGCCTGTGTGGCAACGGTTGCCCGAGCTGCATTGTACAGGCTAATGCTGGCGGCACCGGAAAGCGCCGCCGTACCTGATGCATACAACCAGCGCGGACTGATTGACCGACCCAAATAGTTAGCTGCTGTGCTGGCAGCGGGCACCGCCGTAGCAAGAACCGTGAGCGCTCCTGTCGGTATAGCGTTGAAATGGGGTACTAGCGCTTCCAAGATATGCCCCGAAGGATCCGAGAGGTTAACGGGGTCTCCTTGGCAATAGGCGTACGAATTCACACCACCTTCGCCAAATGGGCTCCAGCTGTCCGTGCTGTTAAATCGCATCAATAACGGATTGAAAGCTCGATACCCATTGCCCAGAAGATAATGTCCAGTCTCTGATTCCCGCCGCTCGCCGTTGAACGCCAGCAAGCGTGCAGGGCTGCTTTCTGTCAGACAATACCCATAGGGTGTAAATGCCCAAGAGTGGCGTACCCGGGGACCGAGCGTGTGCAGCACTGAGCGCAGTCGATCGGAAGCCAAAAGGCAGGTGTCAGCGGTCGTCCCCTGACGCACCTGTTCTGCCAATAGATGATCACGGTGTTGAAATACTGAATACCACCCATCGCTACCAACTTCTGTTGTCATCCGGTCTTTCAGGTAGAAGCGCAGTTTTCTCGTTTGCGCCGATTGGCAATTGGCGCTCAGGCGGTCAAGCGGATTGCTACGAATACTGCTTAAAACGGAGCTTGGAAGCATGGTGGTGATCCTTGAATGGCCCATAGGCTTTCCACACATGCTAGAGGGGTGAGCAAACGCTGAAAACTGGCAGAATTAACAGTACCGGATAGCTACCTGAGGAAATCCACACCCCACGCTTGCATCTGCTAGTAATATAATTGGCATAAGGATTATGCCTACAAATTACATCTCGTAATCCTACAAGGGGGTTGTAATGGGTATTCAGGTCATCAGCCGGGACGGTCAACCCGAGTATGCGGTTGTACCCTGGGAGCAATACCAGGCATTACTGAAGGCCGCTGGGCAGCTCGAGCCGGCCGCCGTCGAACCGGCGCAGGCTACCCCGCAAGAAGGCGCCAACTTGCCGTGTTTCAGCCAGTTGGCGCGTCTGCGTGAGGGCAAGGGACTGGCAGCGGAGCAGCTGGCGCGCAGTGTGGGTATCAGTCCGGTGTATCTGGCCCTGATCGAGAGTGGCGAGCGTCAGCCGGATGCCGCAATTCGCCGCAGTCTGGCCTGGGAACTGGGTGTGGCCGGATGGAGCGAGCCGTCGTGAGCAGTGTGCGGATCAGCCGCCAGCACTGGGATGGCCTGCTCGACGAGCTGGATCTGGCCCGTCGCCAACGTCACTTGCTGACTTATCGCGCCTTGCTCGAACGCTTGCAGTTGCCAAGCCCTGCCATGCAGACCCTGACCGCTGCCCTGGAGCATCTGGCGGCGCTGGATGCCCGTGCCGAACAGCCACTGCGCAGTTCGTTGGTCATCAGTCAGGGCGCCAGTCGCTTGCCGCGTACCGGCTTCTTCGAATGCGTGGAGCGCCTGGGGCGTTTTTCCGGGCCGTCGGACGGTATGGCCGCAGCGTCCTGGCATGCCTCGGAAGTGGTTCGGGTGTTCGAGTACCGCTACCCGGAAAAAGAAGAAGCCTGATCCGCATACGCGGTATCGATCAGGTACAGGCTGTGACCGGACAGGTCTTTGGCCTGATGCTTGGCCTGTGATGCCAGCTCTGCCAATTGCCCGGCATCGAGGTTGGCGCAGGCTTGTGGGCGTAGCTGCACCACGCCAATCGATAACGACAACAGGGCGAACTCCTGCCGCTGCCCTTGGCGGTTGGGGGCAATGAAACACCCGGCCTGCAAATGCTCGGGACGGTAGAAGCGCCGGCACTGGCGTTGAAAATCTTCCAGCAGTAACTGCAACCTGCGCTCCCAGTCAGCCGAACCCAATACCAGCATGAAATCGTCGCCGCCGATGTGGCCGACAAAGTCGTGGTTGGGATCTACCCGTTCGTTCAGGCACTGGGCCAGGCACAACAATACCTCGTCACCGCGGGCATAGCCGTAGATGTCATTGAACGGCTTGAAACTGTCGATATCCACGTAGCAGATGGCCGCCTCGCGTTGCTGTTGTAGCAGACGGGTCAGGCACTGCTGGATCGGCACGTTACCGGGCAGCAGGGTCAGGGGATTGGCGTACCGTGCCTGCTGGATTTTCTGTTCGGTAATCAACTTGAGCACATCGATTACCCGGCCCAGGCCCAGGTAGCGGCCGTTATGAATAATGATGAAATCTTCTTCGATTCGCTGGCGCGCGCGACTGGTGAGCAGGCGACTGACCTGCTGCAACGACTGGGTCAGCTCAACGGCGAGAAAGTCATCACTCATCAGCCGGCTGATCGGCTTGCGCGCAAACAGGTCGGTGGCGAAGGGCTTGAGCAGGGCATCGGACAACGAATGACGGTGAACAATACCGCAGGGCTGGCGGCGTTCATTGAGCACGGCCAGGGAGTTGAGGTTGGCCTGGCGCCGGAACAGTTCCAGGACCTGCGCCGTCGGTGTGCCTTGGGGCACTGCCGGCTGTTCGTTGAGGAGTGCGGCCAGATTGCCGCCGTCCTCGCTGAGTGACTGTACGTCCCGGTTGGGGCTGCCCAGCATGTGCTGGATATCCCGCGAGGGCAGTTCCTGAGGGCGGCCGAGCAGGTAGCCTTGAACCAGGTCAACGCCCATTTCGGTCAGCACCTTGAGCTCTTCGGCGAGCTCGATACCCTCGGCAATTACCTGGGCCCGCGAGGCCCGGGCGATTTGCAGGATGGAGCCGACGAACTCGCGCTTGACCGCGTCCAGGTGGATGCCATCGATGAAATGGCGGTCAATCTTGACGTAATCCGGGCGCAGTTCCGACCACAAGCGCAGGCTCGAGTAACCGGCGCCGAGGTCATCCAGAGCGATGGAGAAGCCCATGTCGCGGTAGTGGTGCAGCGCATTGAACAGCAGCTGGAAATCGTCGGTGGGGGTTTGCTCGGTCAGCTCGATAACCACCCGGCTGGGCGGTACGCCGAGCTCATGGAGCATTTTCAGGGTGCGGCCGGATTGGTACTGCGGCTCCAGCAACGATTCGGGCGAGACGTTGAGAAACAACTTGCCCTCAAGGTTCTGCTGGCTGAAGCGTCGGCACGCGCTTTCACGGCACGCCGCTTCCAGCTCGGTCAGACGCCCGGCCTGACGGGCCACGGCGAACAGGTTGATCGGCGAGTGCAGCGGGCTGTTGGACGGGCCGCGGCTCAAGGCCTCGTAACCGAGGATGCGCCGCTCAGACAGGCAGACAATGGGCTGGAACAGGCTGTGCAAGCCGCTTTGAGCAAGAATGGTGCTCAAAGCGCTGAGCTGTTCGGTCACGGTCATGGCGGCACTACCTTGAAAAAAAGGGACTGAGGCCAGTGGCGCTCAGTCCCTTATTTCACGACAGAATCGTGACTGTTTAATGACGCGATAGAGGCACAGTCACATTATTTTGCCATCACCCGTTCACGGGTTGTTTTTCGCCACCGCTGAGTTCAGCCCCAGGTAGTCGAGCAGGATACGTCCGGATTCCGACAGGTAGGCGTCGTCTTCCGGTTTGGTATCGTCCGGCTCGGCAGGCAGCGCGTCTTCGTCTTCCTTCTTCAATTCCTTGAGCGGCTCTTCGCCCTTGGCCTTGCGTCGGGTGTTCTCCAGCGCCAGTTGCTTGCTTTCGATATCGGCGTGCTGGGCACGGCGTTCAGCTTCGTTGAGGCTGACGGTTTTCTCGCTCATCAGCTGCTGGGTCAGGGCCAGGCGGTCGCGGATGTAGACGAACTCCGGATCTGTGGCGGTGCGGCTGTCGTGGCGGGCCTTGAGCTGGGCCAGGAACGGTTTGAACGGATCGACTGCAGGCCGGATCGCCGGGCGGATGGTGTCCCACGGCATGGCTTCGGGCAGGGCGCTTTCGCCAATTTCCTTGGTGTCGATGATCGACGGGTAGTCGATGTCCGGCAGTACGCCCTGATGCTGGGTGCTCTGCCCGGAGACCCGGTAGAACTTGGCCAGGGTCAGCTTCAGCTCACCATGGTTGAGCGGCTGAATGGTCTGCACGGTGCCCTTGCCGAAGGTCTGGCCACCGAGGATCAGCGCGCGGTGGTAGTCCTGCATGGCGCCGGCGAAAATCTCCGAAGCCGAGGCCGACAGGCGGTTGACCACCAGGGCCAGCGGGCCTTTGTAGAAGGCGCCGGGGTTTTCGTCTTCGAGCACGTCGACACGGCCGTCGGCGTTGCGCACCAGTACAGTCGGGCCCTTGTCGATGAACAGGCTGGTCAGCTCGGTGGCTTCCTGCAGGGAACCGCCGCCGTTGTTGCGCAGGTCGATGACCACGCCGTCGACTTTTTCCTTCTGCAGTTCGGTGAGCAGCTTCTTCACGTCACGGGTGGTGCTCTTGTACTCAGGGTCGCCGGCACGGAAGGCCTTGAAGTCCAGGTAGAAGGCCGGAATCTCGATGATGCCGAGCTTGTAGTCGCGGCCATCCTGCTTGAGCTTGAGTACCGACTTTTTCGCCGCCTGCTCTTCGAGCTTCACCGCTTCGCGCGTGATCGGCACGATCTTGCTGGTCTGGTCGTTCGGCGCATTGCTCGCCGGGATCACTTCCAGGCGTACCACCGAGCCCTTCGGACCGCGGATCAGCTTGACCACTTCGTCCAGGCGCCAGCCGATCACATCGACCATTTCCTTGTTGCCCTGGGCGACGCCGATGATCTTGTCGGCGGGAGCGACCTGCTTGGTCTTGGCGGCAGGACCGGCAGGCACCAGGCGCACGATCTTGACCTGATCGTTGTCGCTTTGCAGCACGGCGCCGATACCTTCGAGCGACAGGCTCATGTTGATATCGAAGTTTTCCGCGTTGTCCGGCGA
>JAVXRI010000149.1:0-7567 GCA_036643775.1 Pseudomonas sp.
GCTTCTCGTCCAACGTGATGACTGCCGGTGGTGAAGTTCACCTGGCCATGGCGTTCAACCCTTCGCACCTGGAAATCGTATCGCCAGTGGTTGAAGGTTCGGTACGTGCCCGTCAAGACCGTCGTAACGACAGTGTTGGCGACAAGGTACTGCCGATTTCCATCCACGGTGACGCGGCATTCGCCGGTCAGGGCGTGGTCATGGAAACCTTCCAGATGTCGCAGACCCGCGGTTTCAAGACCGGCGGTACCGTGCACATCGTGATCAACAACCAGGTTGGTTTCACCATCAGCAACCCGCTGGACTCGCGTTCCACCGAGTACGCTACAGACGTCGCCAAAATGATTCAGGCGCCGATCCTGCACGTCAACGGTGATGACCCAGAGGCGGTGCTGTTCGTAACCCAGCTGGCCGTCGATTACCGCATGCAGTTCAAGCGTGACGTGGTCATCGACCTGGTCTGCTACCGTCGTCGCGGCCACAACGAGGCCGACGAGCCGAACGGCACCCAGCCGCTGATGTACCAGCAGATCGCCAAGCAGCGCACCACCCGCGAGCTGTACGCCGAAGCCCTGACCAAGTCGGGTAGCCTTGATGCTGCACGCGTCCAGGCCAAGGTCGACGAGTATCGCAATGCGCTGGACAACGGCCTGCACGTAGTGAAGAGCCTGGTCAAAGAGCCGAACAAAGAGCTGTTCGTCGACTGGCGTCCGTATCTGGGTCACGCCTGGACTGCGCGTCACGACACTCGCTTCGATCTGAAGACCCTGCAGGAACTGTCGGCCAAGCTGCTGGAACTGCCAGAAGGCTTCGTGGTTCAGCGTCAGGTTTCGAAGATCTACGAAGACCGCCAGAAGATGCAGGCCGGTGGCTTGCCGATCAACTGGGGCTATGCCGAAACCATGGCCTACGCCACCCTGGCGTTCGAAGGTCACCCGATTCGCATGACCGGTCAGGATATCGGCCGCGGCACCTTCTCTCACCGCCATGCGGTGTTGCACAACCAGAAGGACGCCAGCACCTATATCCCGCTGCAGAACCTCTACAAAGGCCAGCCACGTTTCGACCTGTACGATTCGTTCCTGTCCGAAGAAGCGGTCCTGGCATTCGAATACGGTTACTCGACCACCCAGCCAAACGCGCTGGTTATCTGGGAAGCCCAGTTCGGCGACTTCGCCAACGGTGCCCAGGTGGTTGTCGACCAGTTCATCACCAGTGGCGAGCACAAGTGGGGCCGTCTGTGCGGTCTGACCATGCTGCTGCCTCACGGTTATGAAGGGCAGGGGCCTGAGCACTCCTCGGCACGTCTGGAGCGTTACCTGCAGCTGTGCGCCGAGCACAACGTCCAGGTTTGCGTACCGACCACGCCGGCTCAGATCTACCACCTGCTGCGTCGTCAGGTCATCCGTCCGCTGCGCAAGCCGCTGATCGTACTGACACCTAAGTCGCTGCTGCGCCACAAGCTGGCCATCTCGACCCTGGAAGAACTGGCCGAAGGCTCGTTCCAGACCGTGATCCCGGAAATCGATACCCTCGATCCGAAAAAGGTCACTCGCCTGGTCCTGTGCTCCGGCAAGGTCTACTACGATCTGCTGGAAAAACGCCGTGCCGAAGGCCGCGAAGACATCGCCATCGTGCGTATCGAGCAGCTGTATCCATTCCCTGAGGACGATCTGGTCGAGATCCTCGCGCCGTACACCAATCTCAAGGATGTGGTGTGGTGCCAGGAAGAGCCGATGAACCAGGGCGCCTGGTACAGCAGCCAGCACCACATGCGCCGTATCCTGAGCCGCCACAATAAAGAGCTGGTTCTGGAGTACGCCGGTCGTGATGCTTCGGCAGCACCTGCTTGTGGTTACGCTTCGATGCACGCCGAGCAGCAGGAAAAACTGCTGCAAGATGCCTTCACCGTTTAATGCCATCGCGCACTAGAAACCGAATTTAAGGAACCACTGATAATGGCTATCGAGATCAAAGCCCCTACTTTCCCGGAATCGGTTGCCGATGGCACCGTTGCCACTTGGCATAAGCAACCGGGTGAAGCCGTCAAGCGTGACGAGCTGATCGTTGACATCGAGACCGACAAAGTCGTCCTGGAAGTACTGGCTACTGCCGACGGCGTACTGGGCGCTATCGTCAAGGGCGAGGGCGAAACCGTCCTCTCCGACGAAGTCCTGGGCTCGATCGAAGAGGGTGGCGTTGCTGCCGCTGCTCCAGCCGCTGCCGCCGCTCCTGCTGCCGCTGCTGCACCTGCCGCTGCTGGCGACGAAGACGCCATCGGCGCTCCGGCTGCACGCAAGCTGGCCGAAGAGAACGGCATCGCGCTGAACAGCATCAAGGGCACCGGTAAAGACGGTCGCATCACCAAGGAAGACGTTGTAGCTGCCATCGAAGCGAAGAAATCCGCTCCGGCTGCCGCTCCAGCTGCCAAGCCTGCCGCTGCTGCCGCCGCACCGATCGTTGCTACTGGCGATCGTACCGAGAAGCGTGTACCGATGACTCGCGTACGTGCCACCGTTGCCAAGCGTCTGGTCGAAGCACAGTCGAACATGGCCATGCTGACCACCTTCAACGAAGTCGACATGACCGAAGTCATGGCCCTGCGTTCGAAGTACAAGGACCTGTTCGAGAAGAGCCACAACGGCGTTCGCCTGGGCTTCATGTCGTTCTTCGTCAAGGCTGCCACCGAAGCGCTGAAACGCTTCCCGGCGGTCAACGCCTCGATCGACGGTTCCGACATCGTCTACCACGGCTATGCGGATGTCGGCGTTGCCGTTTCCAGCGACCGTGGCCTGGTGGTACCGGTTCTGCGTAACGCCGAGCTGATGAGCCTGGCTGAAATCGAAAACGGCATCGCTACCTTCGGCAAGAAGGCTCGTGACGGCAAACTGTCGATCGACGAAATGACCGGCGGTACTTTCACCATCACCAACGGTGGTACTTTCGGTTCGATGATGTCGACCCCGATCGTCAACCCACCACAGGCCGCTATCCTGGGCATGCACAACATCATCCAGCGTCCTATGGCCGTCAATGGTCAGGTCGTTATCCGTCCGATGATGTACCTGGCGCTGTCCTACGATCACCGCCTGATCGACGGTAAAGAAGCCGTGACCTTCCTGGTGACCATCAAGAACCTGCTGGAAGACCCGGCTCGTCTGCTGCTGGACATCTAAAAAAACAGCTGCAAGCTGCAAGCGTCAAGCTTCAAGTAGAAGCCGGTCGTCTTGCAGCTTGCAGCTTGTGGCTTGAAGCTAAAAGGAATCTTTTATGACCCAGAAATTCGACGTGGTAGTGATTGGCGCAGGTCCTGGCGGCTATGTAGCTGCTATCAAGGCTGCGCAGCTCGGTCTGAGCACTGCCTGTATCGAGAAGTACACTGACGGCGAGGGCAAACTGGCCCTCGGCGGTACCTGCCTGAACGTGGGTTGCATTCCGTCCAAGGCGCTGCTGGACAGCTCCTGGAAGTACAAGGAAGCCAAAGAGAGCTTCAACGTCCACGGTATCTCCACTGGCGAAGTGAAGATGGACGTCGCTGCGATGGTTGGCCGCAAGGCTGGCATCGTCAAGAACCTGACCGGCGGTGTTGCCACCCTGTTCAAGGCCAACGGCGTTACTTCGATCCAGGGCCACGGCAAGCTGCTGGCTGGCAAGAAAGTCGAAGTCACCAAGGCTGACGGCACCACCGAAATCATCGAAGCCGAAAACGTGATCCTGGCTTCCGGTTCGCGTCCGATCGACATTCCGCCGGCTCCGGTCGACCAGAACGTCATCGTCGACTCCACCGGCGCCCTGGAATTCCAGGCCGTACCTAAGCGCCTGGGCGTTATCGGTGCTGGCGTCATCGGTCTGGAACTGGGTTCGGTCTGGGCTCGTCTGGGCGCAGAAGTCACTGTTCTGGAAGCCCTGGACACCTTCCTGATGGCTGCTGACGCCGCCGTCTCCAAGGAAGCCCTGAAGACCCTGACCAAGCAAGGTCTGGACATCAAGCTGGGCGCTCGCGTGACCGGCTCCAAGGTCAACGGCGCTGAAGTCGAAGTGACCTACACCGATGCCAACGGCGAGCAGAAGATCACCTTCGACAAGCTGATCGTTGCGGTCGGCCGTCGTCCAGTGACCACTGATCTGCTGGCTGCCGACAGCGGCGTGACCATCGACGAGCGTGGTTTCGTATTCGTTGACGATCATTGCGCGACCAGCGTACCGGGCGTTTACGCCATCGGTGACGTGGTTCGTGGCATGATGCTGGCGCACAAGGCCTCGGAAGAGGGCATCATGGTTGTCGAGCGCATCAAGGGCCACAAAGCCCAGATGAACTATGACCTGATCCCGTCGGTTATCTACACTCACCCGGAAATCGCGTGGGTCGGTAAAACCGAACAAACCTTGAAGGCTGAAGGCGTTGAGGTTAACGTGGGCACCTTCCCGTTCGCGGCCAGCGGCCGTGCGATGGCTGCCAACGACACCGGTGGTTTCGTCAAGGTCATCGCCGATGCCAAGACCGACCGCGTTCTGGGTGTACACGTGATTGGCCCATCGGCTGCCGAACTGGTGCAGCAGGGTGCAATCGCAATGGAATTCGGCACCAGCGCTGAAGACCTGGGCATGATGGTTTTCTCCCATCCGACCCTGTCCGAAGCGCTGCATGAAGCCGCACTGGCAGTGAATGGCGGTGCCATTCACGTAGCCAACCGTAAGAAGCGTTAAACAATAAGAAACCACGGCGGGTGGCCCGTCGTGAGTCTTGCGTGCATGACTCACCGCGGAAAGTCCGCCGGACTCGAACTCCCGGAGCATACCGGGGGCATGTGGTCACAGGTGGCGCGGCACTCGACAAGAGCGCAGCGCCGAAGCGCAGTACCTAACGAAGACGGTAAAAAGCATGAATCTTCACGAGTATCAGGGTAAGCAGCTGTTCGCTGAATACGGCCTGCCAGTTTCCAAGGGTTTCGCAGTCGACACCCCTGAAGCTGCCGCAGAAGCCTGCGACAAGATCGGTGGCACCGAGTGGGTTGTAAAAGCCCAGGTTCACGCCGGTGGTCGCGGTAAAGCGGGCGGCGTCAAGCTGGTTCGCAGCAAAGAAGACGCCAAGGCGTTCGCTGCGCAGTGGTTGGGCAAGCGTCTGGTGACTTACCAGACCGACGCCAACGGTCAGCCAGTGACCAAGATCCTGGTCGAATCCTGCACTGACATCGCCAAAGAGCTGTACCTGGGCGCTGTAGTGGACCGTTCGAGCCGTCGTATCGTGTTCATGGCCTCCACCGAAGGTGGCGTGGACATCGAGAAAGTCGCTCACGACACTCCTGAGAAGATCATCAAGGCTACTATCGATCCTCTGGTTGGCGCTCAGCCATTCCAAGGTCGTGAACTGGCATTCCAGCTGGGTCTGGAAGGCAAGCAAGTTGCACAGTTCGCCAAGATTTTCGTCGGCCTGGCCAAGCTGTTCAAAGAACACGACCTGGCCCTGCTGGAAGTAAACCCGCTGGTCATCAAGGCCGACGGCGACCTGCACTGCCTCGATGCGAAAATCAACATCGACGCTAACGCCATGTACCGTCAGCCTAAGCTGAAAACCTTCCACGACCCGTCGCAAGACGATCCTCGTGAAGCCCACGCTGCCAGCTTCGAGCTGAACTACGTGGCCCTGGAAGGCAACATCGGTTGCATGGTCAACGGTGCTGGCCTGGCCATGGGTACCATGGACATCGTCAACCTGCACGGCGGCAAGCCAGCCAACTTCCTCGACGTAGGTGGTGGTGCTACCAAAGAGCGCGTTACCGAAGCCTTCAAGATCATTCTGTCCGACAGCAATGTTGCGGCCGTTCTGGTCAACATCTTCGGCGGCATCGTTCGCTGCGACATGATTGCCGAAGGCATCATCGGCGCTGTGAAAGAAGTCGGCGTTAAAGTACCGGTTGTTGTTCGCCTGGAAGGTAACAACGCTGAACTGGGTGCTAAAGTACTGGCAGAAAGCGGTTTGAACATCATTGCTGCAACCAGCCTGACCGACGCTGCTCAACAAGTTGTAAAAGCTGCGGAGGGCAAGTAATGAGCGTCCTGATCAATAAAGACACCAAAGTCATCTGCCAGGGCTTCACCGGCTCGCAAGGCACTTTCCACTCCGAACAAGCCATCGCCTACGGCACCAAGATGGTTGGCGGCGTGACTCCGGGCAAGGGCGGCACCACTCACCTGGGCCTGCCAGTGTTCAACACCGTTAAAGAAGCCGTTGCGGCTACCGGTGCTGACGCTTCGGTTATCTACGTTCCGGCTCCTTTCTGCAAAGACTCGATCCTGGAAGCAGCCTTCGGCGGCATCAAGCTGATCGTCTGCATCACCGAAGGCATTCCTACCCTGGACATGCTGGATGCCAAGGTCAAGTGCGACGAGCTGGGTGTTACCCTGATCGGCCCTAACTGCCCAGGCGTCATCACTCCGGGCGAGTGCAAGATCGGCATCATGCCAGGTCACATCCACTTGCCAGGCAAGGTCGGTATCGTTTCGCGTTCCGGCACCCTGACCTATGAAGCCGTCAAGCAGACCACTGACGCCGGTTTCGGTCAGTCCACCTGCGTTGGTATCGGTGGTGACCCGATCCCAGGTTCGAACTTCATCGACATCCTGAAGCTGTTCCAGGAAGACCCGAAGACCGAAGCGATCGTTATGATCGGTGAGATCGGCGGTTCGGCTGAAGAAGAAGCGGCTGCCTACATCAAGGCTAACGTGACCAAGCCTGTCGTTTCCTACATCGCTGGTGTTACCGCTCCTGCGGGCAAGCGTATGGGCCACGCTGGCGCAATCATCTCCGGCGGCAAAGGCACTGCAGACGAGAAATTCGCTGCGCTGCAAGACGCTGGTGTGAAAACCGTGCGTTCGCTGGCAGACATCGGCAAGGCCCTGGCCGAGCTGACTGGCTGGGAAGTGAAGAAGTAATCACTGCCCCGTAAACAAAGAGGCCACCTTCGGGTGGCCTTTTTGTTTTTCCGGGTGGCGCCAAGTGACACCCGAATTGCTGTCATCAAGGCGACAAACAAATTTGCATATCGGACACCTCGTCAGGCAGCGGTGCGCGGTTGGTGCAACTTGGTTACACTGTGCGCACTTTCGTGTCAGTGCCCCAAAAGGGTACAGGCATGCTTTAAAGGGCTTGTCTCATCCGGACGAGCTACATATTTCCCTCACCCAAGGGGAAATCCCTCTCTAAATCCCGATTTCAGAAGTGTGGTATTTCCTTAATGAAAGTGTTGAAAGGCCAGGACATCCTGGCACTTGGTTTTATGACGTTCGCGTTGTTCGTCGGTGCGGGCAATATCATCTTCCCGCCTATCGTCGGTCTGCAGTCCGGTCCACATGTGTGGATGGCGGCACTCGGCTTTCTGATCACCGCGGTAGGCTTGCCGGTCATCACGGTTATAGCCCTGGCCAAAGTCGGCGGCGGCATGGACGCACTGAGCAGTCCTATCGGCAAAGTTGCCGGCGGCCTGCTTGCGGCGGTCTGCTACCTGTCGGTCGGCCCGCTGTTCGCTACCCCGCGTACCGCAACGGTGTCGTTCGAAGTGGGTGTGGC
>JAVXRI010000150.1:0-7420 GCA_036643775.1 Pseudomonas sp.
TGCAAGGTAACCGTACCGGTATTCGCACCATCAGCCTGCCTGGCGCCATGCTGCGCTTCGACCTGCAGAAAGGCTTTCCGGCCATCACCACCCGCAAGCTGGCGTTCAAGTCGGCCATCGGAGAAATGGTCGGCTTCCTGCGCGGCGTAAAGAATGCCGGCGAGTTCCGTGAGCTGGGCTGCAAGGTCTGGGACCAGAACGCCAACGAAAACGCCCAGTGGCTGGCTAACCCCGACCGCCTGCAGGAAGATGATCTCGGCTCGGTCTACGGCGTGCAATGGCGCCAGTGGCCGGCCTACAAGCGTATCCCGCTGAGCAACCCGGCTGCGATCGAACTGGCGCAGAGCCAGGGCTTCCAGAAGATTGCCGAAGCCGAAGAGGATGGCGAAGCCTTTGTGGTCCTGTACAAGGCCATCGACCAGATTCGCCAGTGCATCGACACCATCCACAAAGACCCGGGCAGCCGCCGCATCCTGTTCCACGGCTGGAACTGCGCGCAACTCGACGAGATGGCCCTGCCGCCGTGCCACCTGCTGTACCAGTTCCACCCGAATGTCGAGACCAAGGAAATCTCCCTGACCCTCTACATCCGCTCCAACGACCTGGGCCTGGGTACACCGTTCAACCTCACCGAAGGCGCCGCACTGCTGTCGCTGGTAGGCCGCCTGACCGGCTACACGCCGCGCTGGTTCACCTATTTCATCGGTGATGCGCACGTCTACGAGAACCATCTGGACATGCTCAACGAACAGCTCAAGCGCGAGCCGCTGGCGGCGCCGAAGCTGGTGATCAATGATCGCGTGCCGGAGTATGCCAAGACTGGCGTGTACGAGCCGGAGTGGCTGGAGAAGGTCGAGCCGAGCGACTTCAGCCTGGAAGGGTACGAGCACCACGCGCCGATGACGGCGCCGATGGCGGTCTGAACCCCTCCCAACTGTAGGAGCCAGCGTTGCTGGCGATGTCCGGCAAAGCCGGACCAAGGGGGCGACTCTGTCGCCCATCGCCAGCAACGCTGGCTCCTACAGGGTATACCGTTAGTCAGTGCCCGTGGCTTCTACCCACATGCGAATGCTCCGCTTCGGGAGCCGTCACCGCACCATTGACCTCCAGATGCTGGAGGATCGAGCACTGCACTTCCTTGGGATGACAATGCTGACGCAGCTCCAGCAGTTGCGCCTGCAACGCCTGCAATCCTTCGATTCGCGCATTGACGTGCTGGATATGCTCGTCAATCAGGGCATTGACGCTTTCACACTGGTCGTCCGGGCTGTCGCGCAGGCGCAGCAGGCTGCGGATTTCTTCAAGAGTCATGTCGAGGGTGCGGCAGTTGCGGATGAAGGTCAGGCGCTCGACGTGGGCCTGGGTGTACATCCGGTAATTACCCTCGCTGCGCGCCGGTTCCGGCAGCAGGTTTTCCCGCTCGTAATAACGGATGGTTTCCACGGCGCAATCGGTGGCTTTGGCCAGTTCTCCGATCTTCATCTGAAAATACCTCGGCAGGTTGCTTGACCCTATAGTGGCTACAGGGTGTTCACTTGGCAACAGGACATTTAAGGATGAACCCATGAACCAGCCTGTCAGCCATACCCCGGGTAAAGACACCCACGATCACGCCAGTCATGAACATGCCAAGCATGCCCACAGCTGCTGCTCCCATGATGCCGCGCCGTCTCTGGTGCAGCTGAGTGAAGCGGCCAGTGGCGATGCGCGCCTCAGCCGCTTTCGGATCGAGGCCATGGACTGCCCGACCGAGCAGACCCTGATCCAGAACAAGCTGGGCAAGCTGGCGGGGGTCGAGCAGCTGGAGTTCAACCTGATCAATCGCATTCTCGGGGTCCGCCACACCCATGGCGATACCCTGGCAATCGAGCAGGCCGTGGCGTCGCTGGGTATGCAGGCCGAGCCACTGACCGAGAGCAGCGAAGAACCTGCCGCGCCTCCGGCTCCGGGGAAAAAGCCCTGGTGGCCGTTGGCACTGTCGGGGGTTGCGGCCATTGCCGCCGAAGGCATTCACTTCGCCGAGCTGGCGCCTTCCTGGGTGGTCGCTCTGGTGGCGTTGGTGTCGATCCTCAGCTGTGGTCTGGGCACCTATAAAAAGGGCTGGATCGCCCTGAAGAACCGCAACCTGAACATCAACGCGCTGATGAGCATCGCCGTCACCGGCGCCGTGCTGATCGGCCAGTGGCCGGAAGCGGCCATGGTCATGTTCCTGTTTACCGTCGCCGAGTTGATCGAAGCGCGTTCGCTGGATCGTGCACGCAACGCGATTGGCGGGCTGATGCAGCTGAGTCCGGACATGGCCACCGTGCAGCACGCCGACGGCCAGTGGCGTGAAGTCGAGGTCAAGCAGGTGGCATTGGGGGCGCTGGTACGCGTGCGTCCTGGTGAGCGCATCGGCCTGGATGGCGAGGTGGTCAGTGGCCAGTCGAGCATCGACCAGGCGCCGATTACCGGTGAGAGCCTGCCGGTGGAAAAAGGGCCGGGCGACAAGGTTTTCGCTGGCACCATCAACCAAGCCGGTGCCCTGGAGTACCGGGTGACGGCGGCTGCCGGGCAATCGACGCTGGCGCGGATCATCAAGGCCGTGGAAGAGGCCCAAGGTGCCCGTGCGCCAACCCAGCGCTTCGTCGATCAGTTCTCGCGGATCTATACCCCGGCGGTGTTCGCCTTTGCCCTGGCGGTTGCGGTGATTCCTCCGCTGTTCATGGCCGGTGCGTGGTTCGACTGGATCTACCGCGCCTTGGTGTTGCTGGTGGTGGCCTGCCCATGTGCGCTGGTGATCTCCACCCCGGTGACCATCGTCAGCGGCCTGGCCGCAGCGGCGCGCAAAGGCATTCTGGTCAAGGGCGGGGTGTACCTGGAAGGCGGGCGCAAGCTCGATTTCCTGGCACTCGACAAGACCGGGACCATCACCCACGGCAAGCCGGTGCAGACCGATCATGTCGTGCTTGATCCGCTGTTCGAAGGCCGCGCCCAGGCGCTGGCTGCCAGCCTGGCTGATCGTTCCGATCACCCGGTGTCGCGTGCCATTGCGGTATATGCCAACGAGCAGCAACTGGTCCTGAGTGAGGTCGTGGCATTCGAAGCCCTGGCTGGGCGTGGTGTGCGCGGCGAAGTGGACGGTGAGCTGTACCACCTGGGCAACCATCGCCTGGTCGAAGAACTGGGCCTGTGCTCGCCGCAGCTGGAAGCCCAGCTCGATGCCCTGGAGCGTCAGGGCAAGACCGTGGTGCTGCTGCTCGATAAATCCGGCCCGCTGGCCCTGTTCGCCGTGGCCGACACCGTCAAGGACAGCAGCCGCGAGGCAATTGCCGAACTGCATGAGCTGGGTATCAAGACTGTCATGCTCACCGGCGACAATCCTCATACTGCTCAGGCCATCGCCGCTCAGGTCGGCATTGACCAGGCCCATGGCAACCTGTTGCCGGCCGACAAGCTCAAGACCATCGAAGATCTTTACGCCCAAGGGCACCGGGTCGGCATGGTCGGCGACGGCATCAACGACGCTCCAGCACTGGCGCGCTCGGAGATCGGTTTTGCCATGGCCGCGGCCGGTACCGACACGGCGATCGAGACCGCCGACGTGGCGCTGATGGATGATGACTTGCGCAAAATCCCGGCCTTCGTCAGGCTCTCGCGTCAGACCGCCACGATCCTGACCCAGAACATCGTGCTGGCGCTGGGGATCAAGGCCGTCTTTCTGGCGATTACCTTCGCCGGTATGGCAACCATGTGGATGGCGGTGTTCGCCGATATGGGCGTGAGTTTGCTGGTGGTCTTCAACGGCCTGCGCCTGCTCCGAAAATAGAGGATGTATGTTGAGTTCCGAGTTGAAAGCCTTCTACATGGTTGCCCGCCTGGGCAGCATTACCCTGGCGGCGAAGAAACTCGGGCTCAGCCAACCGACGGTGACCACGCAGATCCGCAACCTGGAAAGCCAGTACGCGGTGGAGCTGTTCTACCGCGGCGGTCGGCGCCTGACCCTCAGCGATGACGGCGCGCGGCTGCTGCCGATGGTCAAGACCCTGCTGCAGCAGGAAGCCGATATAGAGTTCTTCCTGCGCAACAGTGGCCAGGGCCAGGGCAGCTTGCGCATTGCTGCCACCGCGCCGTACTACATCCTCGATCTGGTGAAGATCTTTCGCGAGCGTTTGCCTCAGGTCGAGGTCTCGGTGGAGATCGGCAACTCTCAGCAAGTGCTCGAGTTGCTCGAAGACTACCGCGTGGACCTAGCGGCTTCGTCACAGTTGGTTGAGGACGCGCGTCTGGTGCGACGGGTGTTGGGAACTGATCCATTGGTAGTGGCGGTGCATCGCAATCATCCACTGGCCACTCGCGAATCGCTGCCTCTGTCGGCGCTAGCCGGGCACTGCCTGCTGGTACGCGAGCAAGGCTCGACGACACGCAAACTGACCGAGCAGATGCTTGAAGAGGCCGGGGTCAAGGTCGGTTCGATTCTGGAGATCGGCAGCCGTGAGTCGATTCGTGAAGCGGTGTTGCGCAATATCGGCATCAGCCTTATCGCCCGCCATGAAGTGCCGCATAACCCTGAATTGCGGGTGTTGAGCCTGGAGAATGCGCCGGTGATGCATGAGTACCTGTATTGCCTGAAGGAGCGCAGACAAGCGCGGTTGCCTGCGGCTTTTCTGGGGTTGGCGCAGGAAGTGTCGGCGCTAGAGATCTAACCTTTGTAGGAGCGGATTTACCGGGACGCCGGACCGCCGCGATGGGTCGCATCGCGACCCCAAAATGGGCCTGCTACGCAGGCCATCGCGGATAAATCCGCTCCTACAGGTCTGCGGTGTTCCGGGGAATCATTTATCTCAACACCCAAATCTGCCTATACCACTATCGCCATCTTTTGCCTCCCAGCCACAGAACCTTCGCATTACCTCCCTAGCATGGCCCTCATTCGTTCGATGAGGTCCTGCCATGAACACTCCGGTCGCAAACCCAGGCGCACAGATGAAAGTGCGCGGCATCCACAAGCGCTTCGGCGCCTTTACCGCCCTGCAGGATGTCTCCCTCGACATCGCCGCTGGTGAACTGGTGTGTCTGCTCGGCCCGTCCGGCTGTGGCAAGACCACGCTGCTGCGCTGCATTGCCGGCCTCGAACGCCAGGACCGTGGCACGCTGTACATCGGCGACCGCGACATCTCCGAGTTGCCGCCCCAGGCCCGTGACTATGGCATCCTGTTTCAGTCCTATGCACTGTTTCCGAACCTGACGGTCGAGGCCAACATCGCCTACGGCCTGGCCGGCAGCGGTCGTGACGAGGTGCGCCAGCGGGTGGCGCAGATGCTCGAACTGGTCGGTTTGACCGGCAGCGAGAAAAAGTACCCCGGCCAGCTTTCCGGCGGCCAACAGCAACGGGTCGCTCTGGCGCGCGCCCTGGCTCCGGCACCTTCGTTGCTGCTGCTCGACGAGCCAATGTCGGCCCTCGACGCCCGGGTTCGTGAGCATCTGTGTACCGAACTGCGTCAGCTGCAACGCCAGTTGGGCATCACCACCCTGATGGTCACCCACAACCAGGACGAAGCCATGCTCATGGCCGACCGCATCGCAGTGATGAACAACGGTCAGGTCGAGCAATACGCCACGCCCCAGGAAATCTACGACAAACCGGCCACGCCGTTCGTGGCCGAGTTCGTCGGCCAGGGCAACTGGCTGCCGTTCCAGCGTCACACTGACAGCCACGCCCAGGTCGGCGGCCTGAACATGCGTCTGGCCGACGGTGCCGGCCAGGCTCGCAGCGGTCGTTTGTTCTGCCGCCCGGAAGCGATCAGCGTCAACCCCCCAGTGCATGAAGAGAACCTGTTTCCGGCGCGGGTGCGTGAAATCACCTTCCTCGGTAACCGCTGCCGCATGAGTTTCGAGTTCAACGAGTTGCCGGGCCATGCGCTGCTGGCTGAAGTCGCGCCCGAGTCGATGCCGCGCCTGGGCTCCCAGGACATCTGGGTCGCCCTGCCACCGCGCAGCCTGCAGGTGTTTGCCTGAGATGGCCGCGCCAATGGCCATGCCGATCGCGCACGCGAAGGCAGCACAGCGCTCCGGCGCTTCACTGGGTGATCGACTGTTCGTGGTCGGCGGTAAATGGTTGCTGCTGCTCCTGCTGACGGTTGCGGTGCTGATGCCGCTGCTGGCGATCTTCTGGCGTGGTTTCAGCAGTGATGCCGGGCAGGGCGGTGGCCTGGTCGCCGCGCGGGAATTGTTTGCCAGCGCCAACTTTCACTGGCTGCTGGGCAATAGCCTCAAAGTCTCGCTCAGCGTCGCCGCGATTGTCGTACCGCTGGCCTACCTGTTCGCCTACGCCTTGCAGCGCACGCTGATTCCCGGCAAACGCATCTGGCGCGGCATCTCGCTGCTGCCGTTGCTGGCGCCGTCGATGCTGCCAGCTATTGCCCTGGTCTACCTGTTCGGCAACCAGGGGCTGCTGCGCGGGCTGCTCAGCGACAACATCTATGGCTTCTGGGGCATTGTCCTCGGTGAGGCCATCTACACCTTTCCACATGCCCTGATGATCCTGCTTTCGGCGCTGTCGCTGGCCGACGCACGCTTGTTCGATGCCGCTTCAAGCATGGGCGCCGGCCCTTGGCGCGCCTTCCACAGCATCACCTGGCCGGCTACCCGCCAGGCGGTGTTCGCGGCGTTCTGCCTGGTGTTCACCCTGACCATCACCGATTTCGGTGTGCCGGTGGTGGTCGGTGGCGACTATCAGGTACTGGCTCTGGAAGCCTACAAGGCGGTGGTCGGCCAGCAGCAGTTCGGTCGCGGCGCCTTGATCGGCATGGTCCTGCTGGTGCCGGCGCTGCTCAGCTTCACCGTCGATGCCTGGCTGCGCCGCCGTCAGGGCGATGCCATGAGTGGCCGTGCCCAGGTGTTTATCCCGCAGCCGTCGCGCCGTCGTGATACCTGGTTCCTTGCCGTGGTGCTGCTGATCTGCGCGGTGTTGCTGTTGGTGGTGGGCATGGCGGTGTACTCGTCGCTGGTGACCTTCTGGCCCTACAACATGACCTTGTCGCTCAAGCACTATCAGTTCGATGAAACCGCCGGCGGTGGCTGGCTGGCTTACACCAACAGCCTGACCATGGCGCTGGGAACCGCAGTGATCGGCAGCGCGGTGATTTTCACCGGCGCCTACCTGATGGAAAAAACCAAAGGTCAGCGTTCGCTCAATCTGCTGCTGCGCTTGCTCAGCTTTGTGCCGATGGCGGTACCCGGTTTGGTCCTGGGCCTGGGCTATGTGTTCTTCTTCAACCTGACCAGCAACCCCCTGCATGTGTTCTACGGCAGCATGGCGCTGCTGGTGGTGTGCACCATTGCTCACTATCTGACCACCGCAAACATGACCGCAACCACCGCCCTGCGCCAGCTCGACGGCGAGTTCGAAGCCGCTGCGCTGTCGCTCAAGGCGCAGCTG
>JAVXRI010000151.1:0-7401 GCA_036643775.1 Pseudomonas sp.
TGATCCGGCGCTGGTTTGCTGAGGAAAAGCGGTTCTGTCTGTGGATGACGAACCTACCGCGAGCAGCATGGTCAGCAGAGCAGGTGATGAGCCTGTATCGCTGCCGTTGGCAGGTGGAGTTGTTATTTAAAGAGTGGAAATCGCACAACCGGCTCAAGGGGTTTGTGACGGGCGAGAAAGCGATTGCCGAGGGGTTGGTGTGGACGAGCCTGCTGTCGCTGGTGATGAAGAGACGGGTCGCGCAGAGTGTGATGAGTGGGGCGCTATCGATGCTGAAAGCGTCGAAGAACAGTGCGACGTGGTGGCTACCGCTATTGGAAGCAGTGGCCCATAGGGCGCTGACAGAAATAAGGGAAAGATTGGAATGGGCTGCCGATTATTTGGCCAAGAACGCCTGCCGAACCAAGCAGAGAAAGTCGATACAGAACAGGACCTTGGAAGGCGTTTTAAATGGACTCGCCGCTTAAGGTCCTGTACATGAACCGGCGATTACGTCTGGCGGCAGAGCCGCAGACTGGAAGACGGGAAGTTTCGGCCCTTACGGATGCCCGGAAAACCTTAGCGTACGATTTTTTCCGAATTCTGCGGGCTCCCCTATTAGCGTAGAGAAAAGTGTTGGACCATTTTGAGTCGTGGTTATGCGTGAAGACTATAGCGTCAGTCCAGTATGATTTCCCAATACCCTGTAGCTATAGTTTCGATAGCTTCGAATCGGCATTGCAGGCGTATCCCCGTCAGCGGATTTCGAGCGGACGCCGTCGCTTGCCAACGTTGGTGTGAGACCGGCGGGCGAGATCGCCCCTGCCAACGCGACCGCTGAGAGGTCGACTCCTCAACCGCTTGGGCGCTTATCGCCTCCATCCGGATGCTCACCCGCCGAACAGCAATAAACCGCTATTTTCGATAAACTTCTGAATCCGGCTCCGAGGTATGGAAACTATGTCGTACCGCTATTGGATATGTTGCGCGCATACCTTCATAGTCTGACACGCGAAATCTTTAAATCCTGAGTATATTTCGGAAGAAATTTCGATCTGATCGATAAGACTTCAGGATACAGCAAGCTGGAGACACCGATGAAAGCCGTTGGTTACAAGGTTCCGGGACCCATCGCCGAGGACGCCTCTCTGGTCGACATTGATCTGCCTCGGCCTGTCGCTGAAGGAGGCGATATCCTGGTTGAGGTGAAGGCTGTCTCGGTCAACCCGGTCGACTACAAAATCCGCAGCAGCACGCCGCCCGCTGATGGCGATTGGAAAGTGCTGGGATGGGATGCGGCCGGGATCGTGCAAGAGGTCGGCCCCGACGTGACGCAGTTCGCGGTAGGCGACGAGGTCTATTATGCCGGATCGCTCATAAGGCCTGGCACCAATGCGGAGTTCCATCTCGTCGACGCCCGGATCGTCGGTCGTAAACCCGCGTCGCTCGACTGGGCGGAAGCGGCGGCGCTGCCACTCACGACGTTGACGGCCTGGGAAGCCATGTTCGATCGCCTGGACGTGACGAAGCCCGTTCCCGGGGCGGCGGCGATCCTCATCATCGGTGGTGCGGGTGGGGTCGGGTCGATCGCCATCCAGATCGCTCGACAGCGCACGGATCTCATCGTCATCTCCACCGCCTCTCGGCCGGAAACCCAGGAGTGGGTTAAAGGGCTTGGGGCTCATCATGTCATCGACCACTCTCGGCCGCTCGCGCCACAGATTGCCGAGCTCAACATCGGCGCTCCCGCTTTCGTGTTCTCGACCACGCATACCGAGCAGCATGCATCCGACATCGCCGAACTGATCGCCCCGCAAGGACGGTTCGGATTCATCGACGATCCCAAGGCGCTCGACGTCATGCTGTTCAAGCGCAAGGCAGTGTCGATCCACCACGAGCTGATGTTCACACGGTCGCTCTACGGCACGCCCGACATGGATGAGCAGGGCAAGATCCTCAATTCGCTGGCGGTGCTGGTGGACGACGGCAAAATTCGCACGACGCTAACCGAAAAATTGTCGCCAATTAATGCCGCCAATCTGAAGACGGTGCACGCACTGATCGAAAGTGGCGCGGCAAGAGGCAAGATTGTCCTCGAAGGCTTCTGATGACTGCCACCGCCGAACGTCTTTTCTAACCTCAAGAACGCCGGACGGATTACGCCACGGCGAAGGAAATTTCATGACGAAATCCATTGCCACCGCCTCGATCAACCGCGAAACCGCCGTCGCCCTCATCGACGCGGCGATCGCCGCGGCACGTACAATCGGCATCCCGGCTGCGGTCGCCGTCGTCGACGCCACCGGTAACCTGCGCGCGTTCGAGCGCACTGATGACGCGCCGTTTCTCACCGTCGATGTTGCCATCGACAAGGCTTGGAGTTCCGCCTCGTTTGGGTACCCCACCCATGTCTGGAACGACTATGTTTCGAACGATCCAAAAGTGGCGCCGCTGGCCTATCGCCCCCGGATGGTCGCTGTCGGCGGAGGCTATCCGATCCTGGAAGACGGGAAGTTGATCGGCGGGATCGGCATCTCCGGAGGCAACTATCAGCAGGATCAGGATGCGTGCGTCGAGGCACTCACGAAAATCGGGTTCGAGCTGCCAGCCTGACGACTTTAAGGCCATCGCCAGCGGCGGTGGCCTGCAGATGCGACCTTATGAAAGACTTTAAGATGGAAGCGTTCGTCGTCTTCACCCGCGAAGAAACCACCGATCCGGAAGAACTCGCAACCTATTCTGCAGGCGTCGGCCCATCGTTCGATGGCCACGACGTAACCTTTCTCGCCGCTTATGGCGCGATGGAGCATTTGGAGGGGCCGCCCGTCGAAGGGGCCGTAATTTTGCGGTTCCCGACGATGCAGGCCGCCCGTGATTGGTATCATAGCCCCGCCTACCAAACCATCGCTGCGCACCGTTTTGCCGGTTCCCGCTATCGCGCCTTTGTCATTGAGGGGCGGCGGTGACACACCGACGGAAGAACGGCGGGGCTGGCCACGAGGTATCGGTCGGCGAACTCGCATCCTACAACCTGTAGGGGATCAAGGCGGTGAGGTTCGCGTGCCATCGCCACACGCGACCACTCATCGGACTTCTGCATCGGAATTGGAGGATCAGATGAGCGTCGACGAACGACAAGCCCCCGAGCTGCGGGTGCAGAGATGGATTGGCGCGGATGGAGAAAGCATCGCGCCGCTCAAGCTGTCGGATCTCGGCACCGGCCCGAAAGTCCTCTTCGCCTTCCAGCACTGGTGCCGTGGCTGCCATTTGCATGGATTTCCGACGCTACAAAGGTTGCATGGTGCATTGAGCGCCAAGGGCGTGGGCTTCGCGGTGATCCAGACCGTCTTCGAAGGAGCGGATGAGAACACCTTCGAGAAGCTGCGCGTGAACCAGCTCAAGTATGCGCTTCCTGTCGCGTTCGGTCAGGACGAGCCACCTGCCGGCGCGACGCTTCCCACCTTCATGGAGGACTACCGCACGCGGGGAACGCCCTGGTTCTCCGTGATGGACGCTGGCGGCCGCATCGTATTCTCGGACTTCCATCTCGACGCCGATCAGCTCGTGAAGGGACTGGAGCTGGTGTAACCGATGCGGCGCTGGGTCATCCTGATTGCCACCCATCTCGCGATGCTCGCCATGGGCTTCGCGGGCGGTGTCTACACGCTGCCGATCCTGACCGCCCCCCAGGCCCCGGACGCGGCGGCCTTGCGGACCATCTCAGCCGAGACGCTCTACGCAGGGCGTCTGGCCCGCGATCTCAAAGGCAGCGACCTGCTTCACTGGGGGGAAGGCGAGATCCGGGTCTCGCGCGACCGTATCGCCCATATCGGGCGCCTCGCCCCTGGTCCCGACTACAAGCTCTACCTCGCACCACGTTTCGTCGACACGAAGGAGGCCTTTCTCCTAATCAAGGACAGATCAGTCCGCGTGGGCGATGTGAAGACGTTCAACGGCTTCATCGTCGAGGTGCCTGCCGGCATCGATGTCCGTGACTACAACACGGTCGTCATCTGGTGCGAAGCATTCGACCAGTTCATCAGTGCGGCAGAGTATCAACCCTCAAGTCAGGCCCGAGAACGAGCCCGGCGATGGATACCATGAGGTCGGCGGGCAAGCGCGGCCTCGTTCTCGCGCCGGTGGCGGCGCTGCTGCTGAGCGTCGCCGCTCTGCTGCTGGGCAATGGCCTGCTGAGCACGCTCCTGATCGTGAGAGCCGGCCATAAGGGGTTCTCGACCGGCGCGATCAGCGCGATGATGTCCTTCTATTTCGCGGGTTTCACGATCGGCGCGCTCGTGTTGCCACCGATCATCGTCTCCGTGGGACATGTCAGAACCTTCGCCGGCTTCGCGGCCATTGCCTCGATGACCGCCCTTCTCCATGTGGCGTTCGTGGAGCCGATCGCCTGGATGCCGCTTCGCCTGATTACCGGCTTCGCCTACGCGGGCATGATCCTCGCAACGGAGAGTTGGCTCAACGCCCACGCATTGCCATCCACACGCGGGCAGCTCCTGTCGATATTCGGAGTTGTCTCTATGGGCTCATGGGCAATCGGGCAGGCGTTACTCAACATCGCACCGCCCGCCGACGTGACATTGTTCCTCATCGTGTCGCTGCTGATATCAGCGGCGGTGGTTCCGATCACCTTGCTGCCCAGTCATCCGCCGGCCCAGGTGGAACAGGAATGGGTCGCGTTCAGGGACCTCGTCCTCGTATCACCTCTCGCTGCGGCTGGCGCTTTCCTGGCCGGCCTGGCTATCGGTGGTTTCTGGGGCATGGGCGCGAACTTCGCCCAGAGCATCGGCCTCGATGTGGGCGGTATCTCCGCCTTCATGGCTGCGGTTCTTGGTGGAACGCTCGCCTTCCATTGGCCACTCGGTTGGCTTTCGGATCGAGTGCCCCGGAATCTTGTCATCGCCGGTGCGGCGCTGGCGTCCGCAGCGTCTGCCATCGGCGTAGCGTTGGCGGTGGAAGCGCCTCTGCCGCTGCTCCTTGCGGCAGGTGCGCTGTTCGGCGGCTTTGGCATCCCGATTTATTCGTTGTGTCTCGCCGTCGCAAACGACGATCTTCCGGCCGGTCGGCTACTCGGCACCGCGCGCGGGCTTCTGTTGCTCAACGGGATCGGGACAGCCGCTGGCCCCCTAATAGGAGCAGCTGCAATGAATATCGTCGGCCCTGGCGGCCTGTTCCTTTATGCGGCGGCGTTGCTCACGCTCCTGGCAGTGCTGGCCATCGCCCGCAGGCAGCCGAGGCGCACCAACCAGGCCAAGGCGGCCCCCCGTTCTCCGAGCACGCCGATGATAACCGGATCTCTCGATACGATGATATGCATGGAGAAGCGGGCGCAGGGCGTGCGGGATTAGCGCGGCACGGCGCCTGCACGAACCGCGGGGTCAGGCGATGATAGCTGTTACGCGAATTTCGATACGCATGGTTGGAAGCCCCAGCGCTTCGATTCCCAACTGCGTCCAGATTGGAGCGCGGTCGGGCATGTAGTGGCGATACAGCTTGGCCATTGTTTCGTTGATCACGGGAGGGAATCCACCGACGTGATAGGAATTGACGTGGACCACATGCGGCCAGCGTGCTCCGGCGGTCGCGAGCGTCCGTTCCACGTTCTTGAACGCCTGCTCGATCTCTTCCTCAATCGACTCCGGAATGACGAGATCGTCGTTCCATCCGCCCTGTCCGGAGATCTCCACGCGGTCACCAATGCGCATTGCCTGAGAATAATGAAGCGCGTCATGCAGGCGCGTCCCGTATCCGGGGGTGATGAAGAATGAAGGTGTTGTCATGAGTTTGCCTTTGATGAGCCAGGTCAACGCGGCTGCAAGTGACCGTATGCATGCAGAAAGAGATGCAGGGCGTTCGGCACTAGCGCGCCGGCTGCGGTGGAGGGCTTTATTCCACGTCTTCTACGGTGAGGTCCCGGCCGTTGAACTGCACGGTCTCCCCGGCTCGGGCACCCTCGATCGCTTCGAAGATCGGCGCCATCGTGGAAATGCCCATGAGCTCACGCCCCTGACAGGTAAACTTGCTCGTTGACACCGCGATCACAAAGTGGCGGCCGGACAGCTTGACGACAGCGCCTTCGTTGACGGCCAACTTGGGGCCGAAATCGATCGTCCTGAGCTTTTCGAGTTTATTGGCGTAGTCATGGAGCGTGTCATCGAGCGCTTCAGCGAAGTCGCTCGCGACCTCGGCCTGAGCTAGTTCGTCGTTTTCGATCGGTTCGCTCCGATCGAGCCGAGCGGTAGAGACATAGTCCAGGTAGTTTTCGCGAGCGCTGTGCAACGCTGCTGTCTCCAGCAAGAGCATAGTTTCTCGTATGTGGTCCTTGTTCCAGTCCATAATCACCTCCTAATTTTCGATGTTCTTAAAGTTCAGCCTGCAGATGTGTGGGCCAGGAAGGCCAGCCTTTCCGGCTAAGCGACACCGCTATTCGTCGCTGATGACGTCTTCGCCCTGGTATGGAACCCTGATCAGCCGAGGATCTCGAATGATGCTCGTGACGAGCCAGACATATTCCTGCTCGGCGGTATCGAAGCCGAGGATGCTGAAGGATTGGCCGAAAGGGCATGGCGGGAAGTCTGGAAAGCCCTCGCGCAGAACGTAACGCTCGGGATCGCTGTGAAACTCGCTCTTGTAGACTTTCCGTAGTCCGTGCTTGCTCGGCGCGTCCTGGTCACCTGCCGGTGCTGTTTCCCGATGCGCCACAAGGCGCTCGGACAAGTCGCGGGGGCAGATTTCGTGGAACACGTCGAAGGCGTCGATCAACAGGCCTTTATGCTCTGTCGCCGGATCGGTGATCGCGTAGATGTTGGAGGCATCTTCGCCGTCGTCCCCGCTCTCGAGGCGCAACGCCGCATCGACGCGAATGCTGCATGCATCGAGGGTTGACCCTAGTTCGAGATCGACGAGATTGCCGTCCTTGACGCGGTATTCGCGGTCATAGCCGTTGGCGATGAATGACTGGACTGCTTCTAGAACGTCGGTCACCTGGGAGGTCATGGAAGCACCTTCATCTTGAACTGGATTGGACACGCTCGCGCACAAAGCGCGCTGTGACTCGGCGGACGGAGAAGCTCGCGAAGTGCGTTACTCATAGCCACTTGGCCTTCTTGAAGCGCATGAACAGGAGAAGGCAGAACACCGCTATCACTCCGAGCACGACGAAGTAGCCATATGGCGTGTCCAGTTCCGGCATGTGCTTGAAGTTCATGCCATATATTCCGGCGATCGCCGTCGGGACCGTCAAGATCGCCGCCCAGGCCGCGAGCTGGCGAGTGACCACACCGATCCTTTGCGCTTCCAGAAGGCTGCTGGCCTCGAAGACCGTGGACAGGATAAGCAGGAGGCCGTCGACCATGGACTGCACGCGGTGGACATGGTCCGCGACGTCGTGGAAATATGGTGTCATTT
>JAVXRI010000152.1:0-7328 GCA_036643775.1 Pseudomonas sp.
GCCCTATGTCTCGCCGCCCTGCTGGCAGCCTGCGCCAGCTCGCCTTCGTCGAGCCTCGGCGAACTGCCGCGCACCCCGGACGCCAGCATCGAGCAACTGCTTGAACAGGCCGCCACCAGCAAGACACCGGACCAGGCCGCCCTGCTGCGCCTGAGCGCCGCCGACCTGGCTTACCGGCAGAAGGACAACGTGCGTGCAGCGCGAATCCTCGAGCAGGTGCCGATGGACCAACTGAAACCGGCGCAGCAGATCTTCGCCAGTACGCTGAGCGCTGAGCTGGCCATGAGCCGCAATCAGCCCAAAGCCGCGCTGACCGCCCTGAGCCATCCAAGCCTGGCGCGCCTTGGTGAACTGCCGGACGAGCAACAACGGCGCACCCGCAGCGTGCAGGCCAGCGTCCTGGAAGCCAACGGTCAGCCCCTCGCCGCCGCCCAGGCCCGCGTAGACCTCGCCCCACTGCTCAGTGGCGACGCCGCCAGCGCCAACCAGGACGCCATCTGGACCCTGGTCGCCGCCCTGCCCAGCGATCAACTGCAAAGCGCCAGCACCGGCACCGGCACCCTGGCCGGCTGGGCCAGCCTGGCACTCGCAGTGAAAAGCGCCGGCACCCTGGAACAGCAACAGGCCGCCATTGAAACCTGGCGCAGCCAGCACCCGGAGCACCCTGCCGCCCTGCAGCTGCCCCTGCCCTTGGTCAAACTCAAGGAAATGGCCAGCCAGCCGCTGACCAAAATTGCCCTGCTGCTGCCACAGGAAGGCCAGCTGGCCGGTGTCGCCCGCGCCCTGCGCGACGGCTTCATGGCTGCACATTTCCAGGCTCAGCAGGCCGGCCAGAAACCGCCTGCCGTCGAAGTATTCGACAGCTCGCGCCTGACCTCCCTGGATGATTTTTACCGCCAGGCCCAGGCCGCCGGCGTGCAACTGGTCGTTGGCCCATTGGAAAAACCACTGGTCAAGCAACTCGCCGCCCGCCCACAGCTGCCGATCACCACACTGGCCCTGAACTACAGCGATGCCGGCCAGACCGGCCCGGCGCAACTGTTCCAGTTCGGCCTGGCCGCCGAAGACGAAGCCCGCGAAGTGTCCCGCCGCGCCCATGCCGACGGCATGGTTCGCGCCGTAGCCCTGGTGCCGCGTGGCGAGTGGGGTGACCGGGTGCTCAAGGCGTTCCGCCAGGACTGGGAAGCCAAAGGCGGCACCCTGCTCGCCGCCGAGCACGTCGACCAACCGGTGGCACTGGCCCAGCAGATTGCCGATCTGTTCCAGCTGCGCCAGAGCGAAGGCCGCGCCAAAAGCCTGCAGAGCACTGTTGGCGGCAGCGTTTCGGCGCAACCTTCGCGCCGCCAGGACATCGACTTCATCTTCCTCGCCGCTACGCCTCAGCAAGGCCAGCAGATCAAGCCGACCCTCAACTTCCAGTACGCCGGCGACGTACCGGTCTACGCCACCTCGCACCTGTACAGCGCCAGCGGTGACGTCAACCAGTACAACGACATGAACGGCATCCGCTTCTGCGAAACCCCCTGGCTGCTCGACACCAACAACGCCCTGCGCCAGCAGGTCGTCAGTCAGTGGCCACAGGCCAACGGCAGCCTCGGCCGCCTGTACGCCATGGGTATCGACGCCTACAGCCTGGCGCCACGCCTTGGCCAGCTCAAGGCACTGCCGGATAACCGCATCGAAGGCTTCTCCGGCAGCCTGAGCATGAACCCGAACCAGCGCATCGAGCGCCAGCTGCCTTGGGCCGAGTTCTCCGGCGGGCAGATCGTACGCCTGCCCGACACCCCACGCTGATGCCCGACAGTTCACGCCAACACGCAGGCCAGGCCGCCGAGCGGCACGCCCTTGAGTACCTTCAAGGGCAAGGCCTGCGCCTGCTGGCGCAGAACTGGCGATGCAAAGGTGGCGAGCTTGATCTGGTCATGCTCGACAGCGATACAGTAGTATTCGTCGAAGTTCGCTATCGGTTGCATGCGGACTTTGGCGGTGCGCTCGGCAGTATCGACGGGCGCAAGCAGGACAAACTGGTGCTAGCCGCCGAGTCTTTTCTGCACAAGGAAACCCATTGGGCCAACTCCCCATGCCGTTTCGATGTGATCGCCGTGCAAGGCAGAGGCCACTCGGGCCAAGCGCTCCAATGGCTGAAAAACGCCTTCGAATGCTGAGCCCGCCCTGACCCTGCACGTTTACCCCAACAACTTTTTTGCTCTTTGCTTCGCGGGCCGCACAGTCATGTGCCGGGACCTTTTCTGTACAGTCCCGACACGCCCGACCAGCCGCCCTACTTAAGGTCTTACTGATGGACATGCAATCCCGAATTCGCCAGCTTTTCCAGGCCAGCATCAACACCAAGCAACAGGCGATGGAAGTCCTTGCACCGCACATCGAGCAAGCCAGTCAGGTCATGGTCAACGCACTGCTCAACGAGGGCAAGATGCTCGCGTGTGGCAACGGCGGCTCGGCCGGCGACGCCCAGCACTTCTCCTCCGAACTGCTCAACCGCTTCGAACGCGAGCGCCCGAGCCTGCCGGCCATCGCCCTGACCACCGACAGTTCGACCATCACCTCGATCGCCAACGACTACAGCTACAACGAAATCTTCTCCAAGCAGATTCGCGCCCTGGGCCAACCGGGTGACGTTCTGCTGGCAATTTCGACCAGCGGTAACTCGGCAAACATTATTCAGGCGATCCAGGCCGCACATGATCGCGAAATGATTGTCGTAGCTCTGACCGGACGCGATGGCGGCGGCATGGCCTCGCTGCTGCTGCCCGAAGACGTCGAGATTCGCGTTCCGGCCAATGTCACCGCACGTATCCAGGAAGTCCACCTGCTGGCGATCCATTGCCTCTGCGATCTGATCGACAGCCAATTGTTCGGGAGTGAAGAATGACCCCTAACCGCATCGGCCTGATGGCCCTGACCCTGTGCCTGAGCCTGACCGGCTGCAGCTCGGTCCTCACCGCCACACGCGACAAGCCGATCGAAGATGATCGCGGCACCCGCACCTTCGGCAGCAAGATCGATGACTCGCTGATCGAAACCAAGGTCTCGGTCAACGTTGCCAAGGCCAGCCCTGACCTGGACAAGAACTCGCACATCGTTGTCAGCAGCTTCAACGGCATCGTCCTGCTCGCCGGACAGACCCCACGCGCCGATCTGAAAAGCCTGGCCGAACAAGCCGCAGGCCAGGTTCAGCGGGTGAAGAAGGTACACAACGAGCTGCAGGTGCTGCCACCCTCCTCGATCCTGGCGCGCAACAACGACGCCTGGCTGACCACCAAGATCAAGACCCAGATGCTCACCGACAACAACATTCCCGGCTCGCGGATCAAGGTGATCACCGAGAACGGCATTGTCTACATGCTTGGCCTGCTGACCCAGCAGGAAGCCACCCGCGCCACCAACCTGGTGCAGGGCGTGTCGGGCGTGCAGAAGATCGTCAAGCTGTTCGAGTACATCGACTGAACCCCAGGGCCTGCTCACGCAGGCCATCGCGGCGGACCGCCGCGATGGGTCGCACAGCGACCCCACCCCCTCACCACACCTGGACTAGGAAGTACCCATGAAAAACGGCCTGCTGTCGACCCTTCTGATCGGCGCCTTCGCCACCCTCGCCGGCTGCTCCAGCCCGAGCCTGATCACCCTCAACGACGGCCGCGAGTTCCAGGCAGTCGACGCGCCTCGCTTCGAGCGCAGCTCCGGCTTCTACGAGTTCGAACAGCTGGACGGCAAAGTGACCCGCGTCAACAAGGACCAGGTCCGCACCATCACCGACCTGTAATCAGGACGGATAAAAAAAGGCGATCCCATGGATCGCCTTTTTTTTACTTCACCACTTTCAGGCTTGGACGCCCGCTTGGCCGTGGCGGCTGACCACCCGCAGGCGGACCATCGTCATCCGGCTCGACGCTGTCGTCTTCTTCCTCTTCATCGTCGTCCAGCAACGGCGGCTCGAGTTCGAAGACCATGCCCTGGCCGTTTTCACGGGCATAAATACCGAGAATCGCACCCGCAGGCACGAACAGGGTGTGGGCAACGCCGCCAAAGCGCCCCTCAAAGCTCACAGCCTCGTTATCCATGTGCAGATGACGCACGGCACTGGGTGAGATGTTGAGGACGATCTGGCCATCACTGGCGAAGCCCTGGGGCACCTGTACCGCCGGGTACTCGGCATTTACCAACATATGGGGGGTGCAGTCGTTGTCCACGATCCACTCATAGAGTGCACGTACCAAATAGGGGCGACTGGAGTTCATCGACAGCTCCTTAAAACCTAGCGCATTTCACGTTCAGCAGCGGACAGGCTTGCCTGGAAAGCTTCGCGGGCAAACTGGCGCTCCATGTAATCGAGCAACGGCTTGGCCGGCCGCGGCAGTTCAATTCCCAACACCGGCAAACGCCAGAGTATGGGCAGTAGACAACAATCGACCAGACTTTGCTCCTCACTGAGGAAGCAAGGCTTGTCGGCAAACAATGGCGACACACCGGTCAGGCTTTCGCGCAATTCCTTGCGGGCCTGAACGCGAGCGGCTTCCTTGCTGCGCGGATCGAGAATCAGGTCAACCAGCGCACACCAGTCACGCTGGATGCGATGAATCAACAGCCGGCTGTTGGCCCGGGCGACCGGATAGACCGGCAGCAGCGGCGGGTGCGGGTAACGTTCGTCGAGGTATTCCATCACCACTGTCGACTCGTACAGCGCCAGGTCGCGGTCGACCAGGGTCGGCACGCCGCCATAGGGATTCACTTCGACCAGCTTGGGCGGCAGGCGACCGGGATCGACATTGATGATCTCGACGCTGACACCCTTCTCGGCGAGAACGATGCGCACCCGATGAGAATAATGGTCAGCGGGGTCGGAGTAGCAGGCTAACCGGTTGGTCACGCCCATAGTGGTCCTCCTCGCAGGTGAAATTATAGAAGCTACAAATGCAAACGCGCCCTGCGGGAACCTCCGTTATCCAGAGGCCCCCCAGGGCGCGTTCAACTACCAGAAACTACTGCGTGATCAGTGCACGTCCTTCCAGTATTCGCGCTTGAGCAGATAAGCGAATATGAAGAAGAAGGCCAGGTACAGTAACACATAGGTACCGATGCGCTGGCTTTCCAGTTTGACCGGGTTGGCCGAGTAGGCCAGGAAGGTCACCAGATTCTTGACCTTCTCGTCGAACTGCTCTGCGGTCAGGGTACCGGATTTCGGCTCCACGGTCAGCTGGTCGCACGCTTCATGGGTCAATGGCGACCCCGTCAGCGGGTCGAACTGCTTCTTGCCATCGACGACAGTCTGCACCTGTTTGCAACCGATCACCTGGTTGCCTTGCAGGCCAACCAGCACGTTAGGCATGCCGACGTTCGGGAAAACCTTGTTGTTCACCCCGTACGGACGCGACTTGTCCTCGTAGAAGCTGCGCAGGTAGCTGTACAGCCAGTCGGTACCACGCACCCGGGCAACCAGGGTCAGGTCAGGCGGCGCAGCACCGAACCAGGTCTTGGCGTCGTCAGGCTTCATGCCGATCTTCATGTGGTCGCCAATCTTGGCGCCGGTGAACACCAGCTTCTCGAGCATCAGCTCGTGAGGGATACCCAGATCGTCGGCAACCCGCTCATAACGCTGGAACTTGGCACTGTGGCAACCCATGCAATAGTTGGCAAAGGTGCGCGCGCCGTCCTGCATGGCGGCCTTGTCGGTCAGATCGATATCGACCTTGTCCAGCTCCAGGCCGTGCTCGGCCGCGAAGGTCAGCGAGGGCATCACTGCCAGAATCAATACTGCAAATAGCTTTTTCATCAGCCAGTCACCCTTTCCGGAACCGGTTTGGTCTTCTCGAGCCGGGTGTAGAACGGCATCAGAAGGAAGTAGGCGAAATACAGGAAGGTGCATACCTGCGACAACAGCGTACGGCCCGGGGTCGGTGCCAGTACGCCGAGCACGCCGAGGATCACGAACGAGACGCAGAACACCACCAGCCAGACCTTGCTCATCCAGCCCTTGTAGCGCATGGATTTGACCGGACTGCGGTCGAGCCATGGCAGGACGAACAGCACGGCAATCGCAGCACCCATGGCGATAACACCGAGGAGCTTGTCCGGAACCGCGCGCAGGATCGCGTAGAACGGGGTGAAGTACCAGACCGGGGCAATGTGCTCAGGGGTCTTGAAGGCGTTAGCCTGCTCGAAGTTCGGTTTTTCCAGGAAGTAACCGCCCATTTCCGGGAAGAAGAACACCACGGCACAGAACACGAAGAGGAACACGACGACGCCGACGATATCCTTCACGGTGTAGTAAGGGTGGAAAGGAATGCCATCCAGCGGCACGCCGTTCTCGTCCTTGAGCTTCTTGATATCGACGCCATCAGGGTTGTTCGAACCCACTTCGTGCAGCGCCAGGATGTGCAGCACCACCAGACCGAGAATCACGATCGGCAAGGCCACAACGTGCAGTGCGAAGAAGCGGTTCAGGGTGATGCCGGAGATCAGGTAGTCACCACGGATCCACTGAGTCAGGTCATCGCCGATCACCGGAATCGCGCCGAACAGCGAGATGATCACCTGGGCGCCCCAGTACGACATCTGGCCCCAAGGCAGCAGGTAGCCCATGAAGGCCTCAGCCATCAGCGCCAGGTAGATCAGCATGCCGAACACCCAGACCAGCTCGCGAGGCTTCTGGTAGGAGCCGTACAGCAGGCCACGGAACATGTGCAGGTAGACGACGATGAAGAACGCCGACGCGCCGGTGGAGTGCAGGTAGCGCAGGATCCAGCCGTACTCGACGTCACGCATGATGTATTCGACCGAGGCGAATGCCTCTTCGGCCGACGGCGTGAAGCTCATGGTCAGCCAGACGCCGGTGACGATCTGGTTGACCAGCACCAGCAGTGCCAGGGAGCCGAAAAAGTAGAAGAAGTTGAAGTTCTTCGGTGCGTAGTACTTGCTGAGATGGTCTTCCCACATCTTGGTCGCGGGGAAGCGGGCGTCAACCCAATCCATGAACTTACTCATCACGCGTTCTCCTGATCGACGCCGACGACAATGATGTCGTCCGACTCATAAGAGTGCGGCGGCACTGGCAGATTGAGCGGCGCCGGCTGGGACTTGTAGACGCGGCCAGCCAGGTCGTAGTGGGAACCGTGGCACGGACAGAAGTAACCGCCGACCCACTTGGGACCCAGGTCGACCGGGGCGACTTCAGGACGGAAGGTTGGCGAGCAGCCCAGGTGGGTGCACAGACCGACCAACACCAGGATCTCCGGCTTGATCGCGCGGTTTTCCGGGTTGACGTAGGTAGGTTGAACCGATGCCTTGGATTCAGGGTCGGAGAGGTCGCC
>JAVXRI010000153.1:0-7022 GCA_036643775.1 Pseudomonas sp.
GGCGGCGGTTTCGAGCCAGGCATGAAAGAAAAGAAAGACAAGCGTCCAAGCATCCAGAACGAAGCGGACAACGGCCTGAGCAACGACAAGTACACCATCGCCATGGCCCGTACCATGGAGCCGCATTCGGCCTCGGCGCAGTTCTTCATCAACGTCGCCGACAACAGCTTCCTCAACCACAGCGGCAAGAACGTTCAGGGTTGGGGCTACGCGGTATTCGGTAAAGTTACCGAAGGCACCGACGTTGTCGACAAGATCAAAACCGTTTCCACCGGTTCCAAGTCTGGCCACCAGGACGTACCGGTTGACGACGTGATCATCGAGAAAGCCGAGATCATTGGGTGATACTGCTGATCTCTGATCTGCACCTGCAAGAAGAACGCCCGGACATTACCCGGGCGTTTCTTGATCTGCTCGACGGGCGGGCGCGCCACGCCGAGGCGCTGTATATCCTCGGTGATTTTTTCGAGGCGTGGATCGGCGACGATGCCATGACGCCGTTCCAGACCACGATCTGCCAGGCCCTGCGCGCCTTGAGCGACAGCGGCACGCAGGTCTACCTGATGCATGGCAACCGCGACTTCCTGATCGGCGAAGCCTTCTGCCAGGCTGCCGGTTGTACCCTGCTGAACGATCCCTGTGTCGTTGAGCTGGGCGGTGAGCCGGTATTGCTGATGCACGGCGACAGCTTGTGCACCTTGGACCTGGCCTACATGAAAATGCGTCGCTACCTGCGCAATCCTGTGAGCTTGTGGATCCTCCGCCATCTACCGCTGAGCACCCGCCAGAAGCTGGCGCGCAAGCTACGCAGCGAAAGCAAGGCGCAGACACGGATGAAGGCCAACGACATTGTCGACGTGACGCCGGAAGAGGTGCCGCGGGTCATGGCCCAGTATGGCGTACGCACCCTGGTGCATGGCCATACCCATCGGCCGGCGATTCACAAACTGGTGGTCGATGAGCAACCAGCGCGGCGTATCGTGCTGGGTGACTGGGACCGTCAGGGCTGGGCGTTGCAGGTGGATGAGCAAGGGTTTCAGCTGCAGCCTTTTGCCTTCCCCTGATTGTCGGTAGGAGCGGATTTATCCGCGATGGACTGCGTAGCAGGCCCATCTTTTGGGGCCGCGATGCGCCCCATCGCGGATGAATCCGCTCCTACAGTCTTCAATGCCCCGCCGACGCAGGCCCCGCTTTAGCTGCAAAAGGCGGCTTGGCCAGCCACACCAATAGAATCAATCCGGCAAACACCCAGCCCATCAGGGTGAAGTAATCCACCGTCGACATCATGTACGCCTGACTGCTGAGCATGCGCTCCAGCTGCGCGTAAGACTGCCCGTTGGCACCGCCCAGATGATTCAGCGCCTCACGGGTAGCAGGCGCATAGGTGCTGATGCTTTCGCTGAGGTAGGCATGATGCTGGTCCGCCCGGCGAATCCAGATCCAGGTGGTCAACGAGGCGGCAAAGCTGCCGCCCAGGGTCCGCAGGAAGGTAGCCAGGCCCGAACCGTCGGCGATCTGATGCGGTGGCAGGTCCGAGAGCAGGATGCTCAAAGTCGGCATGAAGAACAGTGCCACACCGATGCCCATGAACAGCTGCACCAGGGCAATATGCTGGAAGTCCACTTCATTGGTGAACCCGGCACGCATGAAACAACTGGTGCCGATCGCCAGGAACGCGAGCCCTGCCAATAAACGCAGGTCGAACTTGTGCGCATACTTGCCGACAAACGGCGACATCAGTACCGGCAGCAAACCAATCGGCGCCACCGCCAGCCCGGCCCATGTGGCGGTATAGCCCATCTGGGTCTGCAACCACTGTGGCAGGATCAGGTTGATGCCGAAAAAGCCCGCGTAGCCGCCCACCAGGACGAGGGTGCCGATGCGAAAGTTACGGTGCACGAACAACCGCAGGTTGACCACCGGATGCTTGTCGGTCAGTTCCCAGATGATGAAGATCGCCAGGAACACCACCGAGATCAGGCTGCCCGTCACGATGAAACCCGACTCGAACCAGTCCAGGTCATTGCCCTTGTCGAGCACGATCTGCAGGGCTCCAACCCCGATGATCAGGGTCAGCAGGCCGATGTAGTCCATGGGTTGGCGCTGGGTGGTGACCGGACGTGCACGCATCTGCTGGCGCACCACCGCTGCGGCAAACAGGCCGATGGGCACGTTGATGAAGAAAATCCACGGCCAGCTGTAGCTGTCGGTGATCCAGCCGCCGAGGATCGGCCCGGCAATCGGTGCCACCACCGTGACCATGGCCAGCAAGGCCAGCGCCATACCGCGCTTGGCCGGCGGATACACGGCAATCAGCAGGGTCTGGGTCATCGGGTACAGAGGACCGGCAACGATGCCCTGGAGGACCCTGAACCCCACCAGCTCCGGCATTGATCGGGCGATACCGCAGAGGAACGAGGCCAGTACGAACAGCAGCGTGGCCCAGATAAACAGCTTCACCTCGCCAAAGCGCCGACTCAGCCAGCCGGTCAGCGGCAAGGCAATGGCATTGCTCACCGCGAACGAGGTGATGACCCAGGTGCCCTGCTCCGAACTGACACCCAGATTGCCGGAAATGGTCGGCAAGGCGACGTTGGCAATGGTGGTGTCGAGCACCTGCATGAAGGTCGCCAACGACAGCCCGATGGTGGTGAGCAGCAGGCTCGGCGGGCTGAATGAAGCGTTGTTGCTCATCGCAGCGCCGTCTTGCTAGAACCTTCACTGTTGGCATGGATCAGCCGGGCGATCATGGCATCGGCCTCGACCAGTTGGCGGTCATACACCTGGGTGGTGAACGATGCTTTCTTCGCGGGTAATTGGGCCAACACCGGGCCACTTTGGTCATGCAGGTCGACCGTCACCTGAGTCGACAGACCGATACGCAGTGGATGGGCGGCCAGTTGCTCGGCATTGATATGAATACGCACCGGCACCCGCTGGACGATCTTGATCCAGTTACCGGTGGCGTTCTGCGCCGGCAACAAGGCGAACGCACTGCCGGTACCCGCGCCGAGGCTGTCGATGCTGCCACTGTACTTGACCTCGTTGCCGTACAGATCGGCAACGATGTCCACCGGTTGACCGATGCGCATGTTGCGCAGCTGGGTTTCCTTGAAGTTGGCATCGATCCATAACTGATCGAGGGGGATCACCGCCATGGTCGCGGTTCCCGGCTCAAGGCGCTGGCCCAATTGCACGGTGCGCTTGGCCACATACCCGGTGACGGGCGCGATCAGGGTGGTGCGGGCCGCAGCCAGGTAAGCCTGGCGCAGGTCGGCAGCAGCGGCCATGACTTGCGGATGGGAAGAGACCACGGTGTCATCGACCAGTGCGGAGGTGGTATTGAGCTGCTGTTTGGCGTTGATCAGGGCACTTTGCGCCGAGGCCAGGTCGTCACGGGCATGCGACAGCTCCTCAAGCGAAATGGCGCCGCCAGCGGCCAGGGTCTTGCGCCGGGTGTAGTTTTCCTGGGCCTTGGTCTGCTCGGCCTGACGTGCCGCCACCTGGGCTTTCATGCCATCAACATTACTGTACAACCCGCGCACCTGACGCACCGCACGGGCCAATTGTGCCTGGGCGGCCTGTAGTCCTACTTCGGCATCGCTGGGGTCGAATTCGATCAATACTTGCCCGGCATGCACCAGATCGCCGTCATCGGCCCCGATACTGACCACGGTACCGGTGACCAACGGCGTGATTTCCACCACGTTGCCGTTGACGTAGGCGTCGTCGGTCTCTTCGTTCCAGCGCCCGTACAACTCATGCCAGGCCCACACCGCGCCGCCGCCGAGGACGATCAGCAGGGCCAGGCCGAGTAGCCAGGTTTTGCGTTTACGGCTGTTGTTGAGGTCTTGCGCCGTGTCGGCGCTGTCGGTCACCGCGTTCATTTTGCACCTACGCGCAGGGCTGTCAGGGTGTCGCCCGCAGCGAGCAGGACCTTGCTCAGCAGGCTTTCCAGGGTCGCCAGTTCATCCGCGGCGAGCACACCGACCAATTCGTTCATCGCCGCGGCGCCGATCTGCGGCAACTGGTCGGCGAGTTTCTGCCCCTCCTCGCTCAGCGCCAGGCGCACCTGACGGCGATCATCCGGGCAGCGGCGGCGCAGGATCAGGTCTTTCTGCTCGAGGCGATCGAGCATGCGCGTCATCGAACCGCTGTCCAGCGACAGGTAACGGCAGAGTTCGGCAGGCGTATCGACCCCGTACTGAGCGACGATGATCAGCACCTTGAACTGCGCGGCAGTCACGCCGAAGTCCTGCAGATGGCTGTCGAGAATGCGGTCTTTGACCAGCGCGGCACGGCCCAGGAGCATGCCGATGGTGCAGGTCTGGAAATTTTCAGGGGTGAAGTGCTGCATGAAGGCAATACCTGCTTAGGCAGTTAGTAACATAATGTTACTGCCTAGACAGTTAACGTCAAGCCATTAATTAGCCTGCTTACTATTTGTACGATCGATCTGTAGGAGCGGATTTATCCGCGATGGACTGCGCAGCAGTCCCAATTTGGGACCGCGCTGCGGTCCATCGCGGCGGTCCGGCGTCCCGGTGAATCCGCTCCTACAGGGCCGCTAAGGCGCAGGTACCTATCCGGCAGGAATGCCACTATGAAAGCGGAACTCTTCATCCGGGGTGCTGATCAATTCGGCCTCGACCGCCCTGACCTTCTCCACCACCCGCGCGATATCAGGCGCTTCACCGTATTGATGCGCCAGCTTCAGGTAACCCTGATAATGCCGGGCCTCGCTGTTGAGCAGGCCGTGATAGAACTTGCCCAGCTCTTCGTCCAGATGCGGTACCAGCGCGGCAAACCGCTCACAGCTACGGGCCTCGATAAAGGCGCCGACCACCAGGGTGTCGACCAGCTTCACCGGCTCATGAGTACGCACCACCCGGCGCAGGCCCGAGGCATAGCGCCCGGCCGACAAAGGGCGCAAGCCGATCTTGCGACGCTTCATCAAGCGCAGCACCTGCTCGTGATGCACCAGCTCTTCACGGGCCAGGCGCGACATCATGTTGATCAGGTCCAGGTGCGTGTTGTACTTGGCCATCAGGCTCAGTGCAGTACTGGCAGCCTTGAACTCGCAGTTCTTGTGGTCGATCAACAGGGTTTCCTGGTCGGCAAGCGCCGCCTGAACCCAGGCATCAGGAGTACGGCAACCAAGGAAGGCTTCGATTTCGGGAATAAGGTGCATAGGCTCACAAACAGGCAGGGCAAACGGCAAGACCGGCGATTATACCGGCAGTGGCGGCGATCACCAGTGAACTATGCTTGATACATATCAACGCCCATTGCACTTGGCGCCGACTATAGTCAGTCATCGGTCGCCATTTCTGAAGGGAGTTCACGCTCATGCAAGAAGTACGCAGCATCCTGGTGGTACTTGATCCCAATCACGCTCACAGCAGCGCCCTGACCCGGGCCAAACTGATTGCCGGCGCCACCGGCGCGCGCCTGCACCTGTTGATGTGCGACAAGAACCACGACCATAGCGCCCTGCTCAGCCTGCTCAGCAGCCAGCTGCATGATGACGGATTCGACAATGTGACCCATGAAGAGGCCTGGCACGGCAGCCTGCACGAATCGATCATTGCCGTGCAGCAAGCCGAAGGCTGCGACCTGGTGATCAAGGAGCACCGGCCGGACAACCCGCTGAAGAAGGCCCTGCTCACCCCGTCCGACTGGAAACTGCTGCGCCAGTGCCCGTGCGCGGTACTGATGGTCAAGACCGAGCGCCCGTGGACCGGTGGGGTGATCCTCGCAGCGGTGGATGTTGGCAACCATGACGAAGATCATCGCCTGTTGCACAAGAACATCATCGACCACGGCTACGAGATCGCCAATCTGGCCAAAGGCAACCTGCATGTGATCAGCGCCCATCCGTCACCGATGCTGTCGGCGGCCGATCCGGTATATCAGTTGAAGGAAACCATTGAGCAGCGTTATCGCGAGGAGTGCGCAGCGTTCCAGGCCGAGTTCGATATCAAGGATGAACGCCTGCACGTCGCCGAAGGCCCGGCCGATGTGCTGATCCCCTACACCGCCAACAAGTACGATGCGGTGGTGACGGTGATTGGTACTGTAGCCCGCACCGGGATTTCCGGGGCGCTGATCGGTAACACGGCCGAGGTGGTGCTCGATTCGCTGGAATGCGATGTGCTGGTACTCAAGACTGAAGAAGTGAAAGTGCACCTGACCGAGTTGGCGCAAGGCTGATTTTCTCAGCGGGCCCTCAGGGCCTCATCGCTGGCAAGGCCAGCTCCCACAAGGACCGGTATACACCACAACTTGTGGGGGCCGGCCTTGCCGGCGATGGACTGCAAAGCAGCCCCGGCCTTCAACCCAATGCATCCTTGAGAAACCCCGGCGCGATGTAGCGCTGATAGTGGGCTTCGGACAGCAAGAAGAATTCCCGATCAATGGCGTCGCGCAACTCGGGCAATTCCCAGTCGCGAAACTCCGGCAGCAGCACCATCCCGTACGCCTCAAGCTCACGGATCACCCGCGCCCCGCGGGCGATCAGCTGGTAGGCCCAGCAATACTCGGACTGGTGCGGCACGAAGCGGATCTTGCGCTGCTCCAGTTGCAGACGCAGGCGCGTGGCATCAAAGACTTCAAGTTTGGCCACCATGACCTGCACCAGCAATTGCTCCAGGCGCAGCCAGACCGCACGCTTCTCATCTTCGTTGTAGCCGTTCCAGTTGATCACTTCATGGTGAAAACGCTTGCAGCCACGGCACACCAGATCCCCGTAAACCGTGGAACAGAGGCCGACACAAGGCGTTTTAATTGACTGATTGGACATGAAAAAATCGATAGCTGGGCGGTGGAACAGGCTGCCATGTTAGCCCTTTGTCTAACGGGGGTCACCCGCTAAAGTCGTTGAGCCCGCCTTACCTTTATCGAGTTTTTACCGTAGAATCATCCGGCCTTTTTAAGGCAGCAATGTCCGTTAGAAGCTGTTTTCAAAGCGTCACGAGCACAGTTGATCCGGTAGAACGGCGTTGGCCCGGGATATGCGTCTG
>JAVXRI010000154.1:0-6876 GCA_036643775.1 Pseudomonas sp.
CAGGTGTTGATCGTCGAGGATGACCAGCGTTTGGCCGATCTGACCCGTGAGTACCTGCAGGCCAACGGCTTCGATGTCGAGGTCGAAGGTGACGGGGCCAAGGCGGCGGCGCGGATTATTGCCGAGCAGCCGGACCTGGTCATTCTTGACCTGATGCTGCCCGGTGAAGACGGCCTGAGCATCTGCCGCAAGGTTCGCCAGCACTTTTCCGGTCCGATTCTCATGTTGACCGCGCGCAGCGATGACCTCGATCAGGTCCAGGGCTTGGACATGGGCGCCGATGATTATGTGTGCAAACCGGTGCGTCCACGCCTGTTGCTGGCGCGCATCACAGCGTTGCTGCGACGCAGTGAACCGGCTGCCGAGAGCGAGCCTGTGCAGTGTCTGCAGTTCGGGCCATTGCGGGTGGACAATATCCTGCGCGAAGCCTGGCTGCAGGAAAACGGCATCGAGTTGACCAGTGCGGAGTTCGACTTGCTCTGGCTGTTGGTCAGCAACGCCGGGCGTATCCTGTCCCGCGAAGAGATCTTCACCTCGCTGCGCGGCGTCGGCTACGACGGCCTGGACCGCTCCATTGATGTACGCATTTCCAGAATCCGCCCGAAAATCGGTGACGACCCTGAACACCCACGGATGATCAAGACCATCCGCAGCAAAGGCTATCTGTTTGTGCGCGAGGCGGCCGAGGCCTTGGGCCAGGCGCGATGAATTCGATTTTCCTGCGTATTTATGGCGGCATGCTCGCCGCCCTGGTGCTGGTCGCTGTGCTCGGGGTGCTGAGTGTGCACCTGCTCAACGAGGTGCGTGCCGCTCAGTACCGCGAACGTCTGGCCCACGGTACTTTCACGCTGATGGCCGACAATCTGGTACCTCTCGGCCAGATTGAGCGCAAACGTAACCTGCTGATCTGGGAGCGCCTGCTGGGTATTCCGCTGGATTTGCAATCCACGGCCGCAGCCGGCCTGGATGGCGGGCAGCGCAGCCAATTGCTGCGTGGACAGGTGCTGGTGGAAAAGACCGGCCCGCATGCGGCCAGGGTCATGCGTCAGATCGGTACCGAGGATCTGTTGCTGATCGGCGAGGTCGAACAGATCAGCGAGCAACTGGCGCGGGCAACGATTTACCTGCTGGCCGATGAGTTGGTGCGCTACCCCATTGGCGAACAACCCCGGCGTCTGGCCGAGATCAAGCAAAGCAAGGGTTTCGGTTTCGACCTGAGCCTGCGGCGCCTGGAGCAGACCGACATGGACGAGGACCAGCGCCGGCGTGTCGATGAAGGCGACACGGTGATGGCCCTGGGCAAGGATGGTGACTCGATCCGCGTGGTTGCCGGTATGGTCGGCACGCCGTGGGTGCTGGAGATCGGCCCGCTTTACCAGATGAATCCCTATCCGCCACAGCTGCTGGCGCTGATCGCTGTGCTCGGATTGTGCCTGATCGGCCTGATCGTCTATTTACTGGTGCGGCAGCTGGAGCGGCGTCTGTCCGATCTTGAAACCGCCGCCACACGCATTGCCCAGGGCAGCCTGTCGACCCGCGTGGCCGCCGATGATGCTGACTCGGTCGGGCGTCTGGCCGCCGCCTTCAATGGCATGGCGGAGCACCTGCAGCGCTCGCTGACCATCCAGCGTGAGCTGGTGCGTGCCGTTTCCCATGAGCTGCGCACGCCGGTGGCGCGGCTGCGCTTCGGCCTGGAAATGCTCGCCAGTGCGCGTGACGACCAGGCTCGGGAAAAGTACCTGAGTGGCATGGATGGCGATATTCAGGACCTGGACAAGCTGGTCGACGAGATGCTCACCTACGCCCGCCTGGAGCAGGGCGCACCGGCCCTGCATTTTCAGCGGCTCGACCTGGATGCCTTGCTGGATCAGGTCATCACTGAGCTGGCGCCGCTGCGCAGCAATGTCAGGGTCGTGCGCGGACCGTGTCAGGGCGGCGAGCCGGGCCCGGATGGGCAAGGGGGGGCATGGGTTGAGGCCGAACCGCGCTACTTGCACCGGGCCGTGCAGAACCTGGTCAGCAATGCCATGCGCCATGCCGAATCGCAGGTCAGCATCAGCTATCAGCTGGGCCTGCAGCGCTGCCGGGTCGATGTTGAAGATGACGGCCCGGGTGTACCGGAAGATGTCTGGGACCGGATCTTCACTCCGTTCACCCGACTGGATGACAGCCGCACGCGCGCGTCGGGTGGCCATGGCCTGGGTTTGTCGATCGTGCGGCGGATCATCTATTGGCATAAAGGGCGGGCTTCGGTCGGCCACAGCGAGCGTCTGGGCGGCGCTTGCTTCAGCCTGAGCTGGCCGCGCAATCAGGAGCAGGAATGATTGCCAGGCTAGCCCTTGTGCAGGTACTGGAACCGGCACGCTTCGATTCTTTGCTGCTTGGGCTGTATGGCCCTGAACTGATGCCCGCCCAGCGCCCGGTATTGGTGTCGCAGTGGTCCAAGTATTACTTTGCCGTGGTCTGGCAAACACTACTGGGGGGATCCGTGCTGCCGGTGTTCGCTGCAACCCAGGTTACGCTGGATGAGCGCGGCCTGCCATTGGCGCTGGCGGGGCAGGGTGGAGGCTGTGCAGGGCTGGAGGCGATTCTTGAGCATCACCTGCAGCCAGTGGTGTCGCGGCTTGCTGCGCTGGGCGCGGTGGCGCCGGGGATCCTCTGGGGCAATGCCGGGGATTGCCTGGATCAAGCGCTGCAGCGCAGCGAGGCTGATGGAAGTGAATGCGGGCGCTTGCTCACCTGGCCCGATAGTCCCCTGTATGCCGCGGTCAGCCTGGATGCTTCAGGTAGTCGCCGTCGGCGAGTCTGCTGCCTCAGCTATAAGGTGGACTGGGTCGGACACTGTGAGCACTGTCCGTTACTTGGCTGAAGCTCAGACACTGACCAGGCTCAGCAACTGATCATCCTGCAGGCAGAACTGCCCCTCCAGTTCCCGTCCTTTATGCCACTGCGCCGACAGATCGGTCAGCAGGCGTAGACGTGCCTGGCCGTCAGCGGACCACTCCAGCACTTCGGCGTGCTCAAAATAGAAGCGCTGTTGCACGATCGGGTAGAGGGCCTTGAACAGGCTTTCCTTGAGGGAAAAGGTCAGGGTGACGGTCAGGCCCGTTTGCCCGGCATCCATTCTGTGCAACTCGGCTTCGGTGAGGATCTCCCGGGCCAGGCGTGTGGCCCGTTCATCACTGAGCAGGCTTTCCTGATCCAGGCCCAGCCCCTGGCAATCGCTGTTGCGTGCGACAACGGCTGCAGCCCAGCCTTTGCCGTGGGTGATCGAGCCGCTGATACCGGCGGGCCAGATCGGTGAGCGGTCCTCATGGGTGCCAGGCAGGTACTCGCGACCATCCAGGCGCTGCAAGGCCGCCCGGGCACACACGCGTCCGGCCAGGTATTCGGCCTGACGCTTGGCTACCGAGCGTTGCAGGCTGGGTGTCTGCTCGATGCCGGCGCGGGCGAAGTCGTCGCTGGCCAGCAGGGCCGGGTCAAACGCGCAACTGACCAGCTCGGCACCGGTGACCGGACGCGGCAGGGGCCAGTGGTGCAGCAGTGGGGCGCAGCAGGCGGGGAGTCGGTTCATGGGCGCTATTGTGCCGTGGGTGCCCCGGGCTTGCCAGTGCAGCTGTTCAGCCCAGGTTCAGGCAGGGTTCAGCGGCTGTTCAGGACGACTTGCTTACTCTGGCTTCAACACCCAAACGGCACATTCGCCAGGAGTAAACATTATGAAAGCGCTCAACACCCTGTTCCTCGCCGTAGCCTTTTTCGGCGCCAGTGCTGCCGTCCAGGCCGCCGACACCACGTTCGCCGGTGTCACCTATGGCCAGACCAGCGACAAGATCAAAAAGTCCGGCTTGCTGAGCAGCAACACCGACCACCTGAACACCGATGGCATCATCAGCAAGGACGGAACCTGGGGCGTGCGCGTCGGCCAGATGAACGACCAGGGCCGCTACTACCTCACCTATGACAACGTCTCCAACGACCATAGCGGCTTGAAGATGCGTCAGGAAAACCTGCTGGGCAGCTATGACGTATTCTACCCGCTGGGCAACAGCACCAAGCTGTTCGGCGGTGCCAGCGCCGGCCTGACCAAGCTCAGCCAGGAGTCGTCCGGCTACAGCCGCGACACCGACACCGGCTACGCGATCGGCCTGCAAGCCGGCCTGCTGCAACAGGTCACCGACAATGCCTCGGTCGAACTGGGCTACCGTTACCTGCGCAGCAATGCCAGCACCGAGCTTGCCGAGCATGGCGGTCCGAAAGTCGGCACCCTGCGCCTGGACAGCAGCGCGCAAACCTACCTGTCGGCCAACTACGCCTTCTGACCCCCTGATGGGGTTGTTCGAACCGGCCTGCAGGTGCATGGCCGGTTCGCTGTTATTCTGCATGGGGTTGGTATTTCGCCGGAGCCACGATTTCCGGCATGGGTAGAGAGGAACCTATGAAACTGCTGGTGGTTGAGGATGAGGCCCTGTTGCGTCATCACTTGCACAGTCGCTTGAGCGAGAGCGGGCACGTGGTTGAAGCCGTGCCCAATGCCGAGGAGGCCTTGTATCAGGCCGAGCAGTTCAACCATGACCTGGCGGTGATCGACCTGGGCCTGCCCGGCATGAGCGGACTGGACCTGATCCGGCAATTGCGCTCGCAGGGCAAGAGCTTTCCCATTCTGATCCTTACCGCGCGGGGTAACTGGCAGGACAAGGTCGAAGGCCTGGCGGCAGGTGCTGACGACTACGTGGTCAAGCCCTTCCAGTTTGAAGAGCTGGAGGCACGCCTGAATGCCTTGTTGCGCCGCTCCAGTGGTTTCGTCCAGTCGACCATCGCTGCGGGCCCCTTGCTGCTGGACCTCAATCGCAAGCAGGCGACCCTCGATGAGCAGCCGTTGGCGCTGACCGCCTATGAGTACCGCATCCTCGAATACCTGATGCGCCATCACCAGCAGGTAGTGGCCAAGGATCGCCTGATGGAGCAGCTCTACCCCGATGACGACGAGCGTGATCCGAATGTAATCGAGGTGCTGGTCGGTCGCCTGCGGCGCAAGCTTGAAGGCAACAACGGCTTCAAGCCCATCGATACGGTGCGCGGCCTGGGCTACCTGTTTACCGAGCGCTGCCGATGATTCGCTCGCTACGCCTGCGTCTGATGCTGGCAGCGGCGCTGCTGGCCTTGCTGTTCATGCTCGGCCTGCTGCCGGCCCTGCAGAAGGCCTTCAGCCTGGCCTTGCAGGAGTCGATCGAAAAACGCCTGGCGTCGGATGTCACCACGCTGATTTCGGCGGCACGCATCGAACACAACCAGTTGCAGATGCCGGCGTTGCTGCCCGACGAAAAATACAACCTGCCCGATAGCCGTTTGCTCGGCTATATCTACGATCGCCAGGGCAACCTGGTCTGGCGTTCGCGGGCGACTGCCGATGAAAACATCAACTACACCCCGCGTTATGACGGGCGTGGCAACGAGTTCGCGCGAATTCGCCAGGCCGATGGCGAAGAGTTTTTCGTCTATGACGTCGAGGTCAAGCTGCTTGGCGGCAAGACAGCGGCCTACAGTATTGTCGCGCTGCAGCCGGTGCGCGAATACCAGCACACCCTCGATGGTCTACGCGAGCGACTGTATCTGGGCTTCGGCGCGGCTTTGCTAGCGTTGATGGTGCTGCTCTGGGCCGGTTTGACCTGGGGCCTGCGTTCGCTGCGGCAGCTGAGTCGCGAGCTCGATGATGTCGAATCCGGTGCCCGCGACGGGCTCAGCGCCGAGCATCCGCGTGAGTTGCTGCGCCTGACCGGCTCATTGAACCGCCTGCTGCGCAGCGAGCGCGAACAGCGTCAACGCTATCGCGACTCGCTGGGGGATCTTGCCCATAGCCTGAAAACCCCGTTGACCGTATTGCAAGGCGTCAGTGAAAGCATGGGGCAACGCCGTGAAGATCGTGAGCAGGCGCGGATACTGCAAAGCCAGATCGAGCGCATGAGCCAGCAGATCGACTACCAGCTGCAACGCGCCAGCCTGCGCAAGAGTGGTCTGGTGCGTCACCAGGTGGCCCTGCCGCCCTTGCTGGAAAGCCTGTGCAGCACCCTGGCCAAGGTGTACCGCGACAAGCAGGTCAAGATCAGCCTGGACCTGCCCGAGCCTGCTGTCGTGCCGATGGAACAGGGTGCCTTGCTCGAGCTGCTCGGTAACCTCCTGGAAAACGCGTACCGCCTGTGCCTGAGCGAGGTACGCATCAGCCTGCGTAGCGGGCCGGCGGAGGTGGAGCTGTGTGTCGAAGACGACGGCCCTGGCGTTCCTCCGGATCAACGCGAACGCATCCTCCAGCGTGGCGAGCGTCTTGATCGGCAGAATCCGGGGCAGGGCATCGGGCTGGCGGTGGTCAAGGACATCATCGAAAGCTACGACGCCAGCCTCACCCTCGACGATTCACCGCTGGGCGGTGCGGCATTTCGCATTCGTTTCAGCCTGGACTGAGTCACCATTCCCTGGGCGGATTACCGCCATCCTTAACCCTTTGCAAAAGATGTCGGGCGGAAATCCGCCAATCCGCTCGGCATCTTTGCAACCTCTTTGTGCAGTGAACTCCCGTAAACACGGGGTTTGCACCGATAAAGCGCACGTTGGCATCGGGCTTGCTATTGACCAGACAGAGTTCTGCCAGGCAGCTCGACACAACAAATCCCTCCAGTGCAGGAGGGTTCGCGCTTTAGGTACCCCTCGCGTCCTGGGAAGGATCGGGCCGGTACACTTGAGGAAATAGCCATGACGACGCGTCAGCCACTGTACAAATCGCTGTATATCCAGGTGTTAGTAGCGATCACCATCGGTATCCTGCTGGGCCATTTCTACCCTGAAACCGGGGTAGCTCTCAAACCGCTGGGTGACGGCTTCGTC
>JAVXRI010000155.1:0-6759 GCA_036643775.1 Pseudomonas sp.
CCATGAAATCAAGAACCCGCTGGGCGGGATCCGTGGCGCCGCGCAACTGCTGGCGCGGGAACTGCCCGAGGAGGGCCTCAAGGATTACACCAATGTGATCATTGAAGAAGCCGACCGCCTGCGCAACCTGGTCGACCGCATGCTCGGTTCGAACAAGCTGCCGTCACTGGCGATGACCAATATTCATGAAGTACTGGAGCGCGTCTGCAGTCTGGTCGAGGCCGAAAGCCAGGGCGGTATCACCCTGGTGCGGGACTATGATCCGAGCCTGCCGGACGTGTTGATCGACCGCGAGCAGATGATCCAGGCCGTCCTCAACATCGTGCGCAACGCCATGCAGGCCATCAGTGGCCAGAACGAACTGCGCCTGGGGCGCATCAGCCTGCGCACCCGGGCCATGCGCCAGTTCACCATCGGCCACACCCGGCATCGTCTGGTGGCCAAGGTCGAAATCATCGACAACGGCCCGGGCATCCCCGCCGAGCTGCAGGAAACCATCTTCTACCCCATGGTCAGCGGCCGCCCGGACGGTACCGGGCTGGGCCTGGCCATTACCCAGAACATCATCAGCCAGCACCAGGGCCTGATCGAATGTGACAGCCATCCAGGCCACACCACCTTCTCGATCTTTCTGCCGCTGGAACAAGGAGCCACCGCCTCATGAGCCGAAGTGAAACCGTCTGGATCGTCGACGATGATCGCTCCATCCGCTGGGTCCTGGAAAAAGCCCTGCAACAGGAAGGCATGACCACCCAGAGCTTCGACAGCGCCGACGGCGTCATGAGCCGCCTGGCACGCCAGCAGCCGGACGTGATCATCTCCGATATCCGCATGCCCGGGGCCAGCGGCCTGGACCTGCTGGCGCAAATTCGCGAACAACATCCGCGCCTGCCGGTGATCATCATGACCGCTCATTCGGACCTCGACAGCGCAGTGGCGTCCTATCAGGGCGGCGCGTTCGAATACCTGCCCAAGCCGTTCGACGTCGATGAGGCGGTGTCGCTGGTCAAGCGCGCCAACCAGCACGCTCAGGAGCAACAGGGCCTGGATATCGCCCCAAGCCTGACCCGCACCCCGGAGATCATCGGCGAGGCACCGGCGATGCAGGAGGTGTTTCGCGCCATCGGTCGCCTGAGCCACTCCAACATTACCGTATTGATCAATGGCGAGTCGGGTACCGGTAAAGAGCTGGTGGCCCACGCCCTGCACCGCCACAGCCCACGGGCGGCCTCACCGTTCATCGCGCTGAACATGGCGGCAATTCCCAAGGATCTGATGGAATCCGAACTGTTTGGCCACGAAAAAGGTGCGTTCACCGGCGCGGCCAACCTGCGTCGCGGCCGCTTCGAACAGGCCGATGGCGGCACCCTGTTCCTCGACGAGATCGGCGACATGCCGGCCGACACTCAGACCCGTCTGCTGCGCGTCCTGGCCGATGGCGAGTTCTACCGGGTCGGCGGCCATGTGCCGGTAAAAGTCGACGTACGCATCATCGCCGCGACTCACCAGAACCTGGAAACCCTGGTGCAGGCCGGCAAGTTCCGTGAAGACCTGTTCCACCGCCTGAACGTGATCCGCATCCATATCCCGCGCCTGGCCGACCGTCGTGAAGACATCCCGACTCTGGCCCGTCATTTCCTTGGTCGCGCTGCACAAGAGCTTGCGGTTGAACCCAAGCTGCTCAAACCCGAGACCGAAGAGTTCATCCGCAACCTGCCGTGGCCGGGTAACGTGCGCCAGCTGGAGAACACCTGCCGCTGGATCACCGTGATGGCCTCGGGCCGCGAAGTGCACATTGGCGATCTGCCACCGGAGCTGCTCAACCTGCCGCAGGACAGCGCCCCGGTGACCAACTGGGAACAGGCCTTGCGCCAATGGGCCGACCAGGCTCTGGCCCGCGGCCAGACCAGCCTGCTCGACAGCGCCGTGCCAAGCTTCGAACGGATCATGATTGAGATCGCCCTCAAGCACACCGCCGGCCGCCGTCGCGATGCCGCGGTATTGCTCGGCTGGGGCCGCAATACCCTGACGCGCAAGATCAAGGAGTTGGGGATGAAGGTCGCCGGTGGCGAAGAGGACGGCGACGACGAGGTCTAAACCCTGTAGGAGCGGATTCATCCGCGATGGGTCGCAGCGCGACCCCAAAAATCGGGACTGCTCTGCAGTCCATCGCGGATAAATCCGCTCCTACACACATGCACCGAACCTGTGCCCGATGCACCGCAGCAAGGCACAAACTCCCGCTGAAACCCGCTCCAAGCCCTCAAACACGCTTATCTGCGGGCTGCAATAAAACTGGCACACACCCTGCATTAGTATCAGTACTTCCAGTTTTGGGGGCCTTGGTACAGGCAGGCCGGGGATTCCCCTCTTTTATTCGTGCAGGCGCACCTGCACTCGCCAGCGCCCATCGTCCTCTGCACCGGCCCAATCGCCGTGCAGGGGGCGCGCCGCGACCAGCGTCACCAACAAGCCGCCATCACTTTTCTGCACCCGCCAGCTGACCGGCTTGCCCTGCTGACGCAACTGCCCACGGGCCGCCTTGCCTTCGGCATCGAACAGCAAGGCCAAAGTACCGTCGACCTCTTCACCGTGCAGCTTGGGCTCTTCGTTGAACCACAGGTCCAGCCCACCTTCGACCACCTGCACCTGTTCAAGCACGCGGGGCTCAGGCGTGGTCAGGCGACCGATCATCAAGCCCACCAACATGCCGAAGATCGCCAGAGAAAACAGCACCCGCGGCCATTGCTGCGAACGCGGGTCCGGTTCAGGAGTAGAATGCTCGCCATCTTTATGCTCGGAGCCGTGCATGTTTCACGTCATCCTCTTCCAACCAGAAATTCCGCCGAATACTGGCAATATTATAAGGCTGTGCGCCAACAGCGGCTGTCACTTGCACCTGATCGAGCCCATCGGCTTCGAGCTGGACGACAAGCGCCTGCGCCGTGCCGGGCTGGACTACCACGAGTATGCCACCCTCAAGCGTCACGCCGACCTGCAAAGCTGCCTGGAAAGCCTCGGCCAGCCACGCCTGTTCGCCTTCACCACCAAGGCCTCGCACCCCTACCACGAGACAGCTTTCCAGCCTGGAGACGCGTTCCTGTTCGGGCCGGAAAGCCGTGGCCTGCCGGCCGAGGTGCTGGACAGCCTGCCTGCCGAGCAACGCTTGCGCCTGCCCATGCGAGCGGGATGCCGCAGCCTGAACCTGTCCAATACCGTGGCAGTGACGGTCTACGAAGCCTGGCGCCAGCAAGGTTTTGCCTGAGCCAAGAAAAAAGCGCCCCTCAGGGCGCTTTTTCAATACATCGCAACACGCTTACTGCAGCGAAGGGGCTTCGCCAGCTTCTTGCATGCGTTGCATTTCCTGCGCGTACAGGGCGTCGAAGTTGACCGGCGACAGCATCAGTGCCGGGAACGAACCACGGGTCACCAGGCTGTCCAGTGCTTCACGAGCGTACGGGAACAGGATGTTCGGGCAGAACGCGCCCAGGGTGTGGCTCATCGAAGCCGCGTCGAGGTTCTTGATCAGGAAGATACCGGCCTGCTGGACTTCAGCAATGAAGGCGACTTCTTCACCGTTCTTGACGGTTACCGACAGGGTCAGCACCACTTCGTGGAAATCGCCTTCCAGACCTTTTTGCTTGGTGTTCAGGTCCAGAGCAACACTCGGCTCCCACTGCTGACGGAAGATCGCCGGGCTTTTCGGCGCTTCGAACGACAGGTCACGCACATAGATGCGCTGCAGGGAGAATTGTGGAGTGCTTTCGTCGGCGGCAGCTGCTTCGTTGTTCTGTTGATCAGTCATGACAGATCCTTCTTTCCAGGGTCTTTAATAGGGGTTCTGGTTCAAGCCTTGAGCAGACCGTCGAGCTTACCGGCACGTTCAAGGGCATACAGGTCGTCGCAACCGCCGACGTGGGTGCTGCCGATCCAGATCTGCGGCACCGAGGTCCGGCCGGCCTTCTGGCTCATTTCAGCACGCACCTGCGGCTTGCCATCGACCTTGATCTCTTCGAAGGCCACGCCTTTGCTCTGCAGCAGACGCTTGGCCTGCGAGCAATAAGGGCAGTAATCGCTGGAATAGACGATGACGTCGTTCATTTCACTTCACCAATGGCAGGTTGTCAGCTTTCCAGCTCGACACGCCACCGGACAGCTTGGCAGCGGTGAAACCGGCCTTGAGCAGTTCGCGGGCGGTGGTGCCGGCGTGCTGGCCCATGGCATCGACCACGATCAGGGTCTTGTTGGCCTTGTGCTTTTCCAGCTCGCCGATACGCGCGGCGAATTTGTCCTGGGGAATGTTCAGGGCGCCGACGATGTGACCCGCCGCGTAATCCTTGGTCGAGCGGATGTCGATAACCAGGCCTTTATCGCTGTTGACCAGTGCGGTCAGTTCGCCGGTGCTCAGGCTGCGTCCACCTTTGCGCGCTTCGGTGATGATCAGCAGCACCAGCAGAACGACGAAGATACCAACCAGCAGATAGTGATTTGTTGCGAATTCAATCAGGTGAGCAACCATCGGAGGGTGTTCCAGGTCATTAAAAATGTTGGCCAGTATACACAGCCCCCAAGGTCGGCCAAAGCCCGCCCGACCGGCTTGTCGGCAGTAATTCTCATCCAGCCCCTGCAGTCCGTCGGCCAGCGCCCGGTGGCAAACAAGGTTAATTCGTCATTCATGACCAATTTGCCCTAAAATGCGTGTCTTTATCATCTGAACAACCGTGAGTGGGATTGATGACGAGCACGCCAAAACCTTTGGTCCTGATCATCCTGGATGGTTTCGGTCACAGCGAAAGCCACGAATACAACGCCATCTACTCGGCCAACACGCCGGTCTACGATCGCCTGCGCGCTACCCAGCCGCACGGCTTGATCTCCGGCTCGGGCATGGACGTCGGCTTGCCTGACGGCCAGATGGGCAACTCCGAGGTCGGCCACATGAACCTCGGAGCAGGCCGTGTGGTGTATCAGGATTTCACCCGGGTAACCAAGGCTATCAAGGACGGCGAGTTCTTCGACAACGCCGTGCTCTGCGGCGCCGTCGACAAGGCTGCCGGTGCCGGCAAGGCCGTGCATATCCTCGGCCTGCTCTCCGATGGCGGCGTGCACAGTCACCAGGACCACCTGATCGCCATGGCCGAACTGGCCGCACAGCGTGGCGCCGAAAAAATCTACCTGCACGCCTTCCTCGACGGTCGCGACACCCCGCCGAAAAGCGCGCAATCGTCGATCGAGCTGCTCGACGCCACCTTTGCCAAGCTGGGCAAGGGCCGTATCGCCAGCCTGATCGGCCGTTACTTTGCCATGGACCGCGACAACCGTTGGGACCGCGTCTCGGCGGCCTACAACCTGATTGTCGACAGTACTGCCGAATACACCGCCGACAGCGCCCTGGCCGGCCTCGAAGCCGCCTACGCCCGTGGCGAAAGCGATGAGTTCGTCAAAGCCACGCGCATCGGCGAAGCGGTAAAGGTCGAAGATGGCGACGCGGTGATCTTCATGAACTTCCGCGCCGACCGTGCCCGCGAGCTGTCGCGGGTGTTCGTAGAAGCCGACTTCAATGAGTTCCCACGCGCCCGCCTGCCAAAACTGGCCGCTTACATCGGCCTGACCCAGTACTCGGCGAAAATCCCGGCTCCGGCCGCTTTCGCACCTGGCAGCCTGGACAACGTGCTCGGCGAATACCTGGCGAAGAATGGCAAGACCCAACTGCGTATTGCCGAAACCGAGAAGTACGCCCACGTCACTTTCTTCTTCTCCGGCGGTCGCGAAGAGCCGTTCGAAGGCGAAGAGCGCATCCTGATCCCGTCGCCAAAGGTCGCTACCTATGACCTGCAGCCGGAAATGAGTGCCCCGGAAGTTACCGATCGCATCGTTGAAGCCATCGAGCAGCAGCGCTACGACGTGATCGTGGTCAACTACGCCAACGGCGACATGGTGGGCCACAGTGGCGTGTTCGAAGCCGCGGTGAAAGCGGTCGAAGCCCTGGACCTGTGCGTCGGGCGCATTGTCGAGGCGCTGGACAAGGTCGGTGGCGAAGCCCTGATCACCGCCGACCACGGCAACGTCGAGCAGATGGAAGATGCCTGCACAGGTCAAGCGCACACCGCTCACACCACTGAGCCGGTGCCGTTCATCTATGTCGGCAAACGCACTGTGCAAGTACGCGAAGGCGGCGTGCTGGCCGATGTCGCACCGACCATGCTCAAGCTGCTGGGCCTGGAAAAGCCTGCAGAAATGACCGGTACGTCGATTCTTATCGACGCCTGAAGCGGCTAAACCGGCCGCAACGGTCGGTTTTCCGGACAAACGCCTCAATGCAGTTGCCTTGAGGCGTTTTTTTTGCAAGCCGCGGCGGGCATACTAGGCCAGTCTCTATCCCTGGTGTCGCCCACTCCATGTTTCGCGCCCTGATTGTTCTAGCCCTGTCTTGCCTGCTCAGCCCGGCGTTTGCCGATGAGCGCGCGCAAACCCAGCAGCAACTCGACGCTACGCGTCAGGACATTGCCGAGCTGAAGAAAATGCTCGGCCAGTTGCAGCAGGAAAAGTCCGGTGTGCAGAAAGACCTGCGCAGTACAGAAACCGACATCGGCAAGCTGGAGAAGCAGGTGGAGGCCCTGCAACAGGAACTAAAAAAGACTGAAGGCGAACTGGAGCGCCTTGATCACGAGAAAAAAAAACTCCAGAGCGCCCGCGTTGAACAACAACGCCTGATTGCCATCCAGGCCCGTTCGGCCTACCAGAACGGCCGCGAGGAAT
>JAVXRI010000156.1:0-6576 GCA_036643775.1 Pseudomonas sp.
GGAGTTTAGGCCGCGCAGAGCCCGAAGAGATTGACGAGCTGAACATTCTTCACGCCACCATGTTGGCGATGCAGCGGGCTGTCGCCGGGCTGAAAATCCTACCAGAATATGTGCTGATCGACGGTAATCGCTGCCCTAAGCTCTCGGTGCCAGCGGCGCCGGTGGTCAAAGGCGATAGCCAGGTGCCGGCGATTGCTGCCGCGTCGATCCTGGCCAAGGTCACCCGTGACCGCGAGATGGCTGCATTCGAGCTGATCTATCCCGGTTATGGTATTGGCGGACACAAGGGCTATCCAACCCCGGTGCACCTTGAAGCGCTTGCGCGCCTGGGGCCGACGCCGATTCACCGCCGTTCTTTCGCACCGGTGCGTGCGGCCTTCGAAGCTCGTGATGCGCTGACCAGCGGGTTTGCCGAGATCTGACCGATCGTGAAGTGTCAGTAGTCAGGATCCACCTTCACTGGCTGCTGTTTTGATCAAGGCCCGGTACAATCCGGGCCTTGTTGTTTTGTGCTGCTATAGGATCATCATGTCGGCTTCTTTCGTTCACCTTCGCCTGCACACCGAATTCTCGCTGGTCGATGGCCTGGTGCGGATCAAGCCGCTGGCCAAGGCATTGGCCTCGATGAACATGCCGGCCGTAGCGGTTACCGACCAGAGCAACATGTGCTCGCTGGTCAAGTTCTACAAGAACGCCATGGGTTCGGGCATCAAGCCGATCTGTGGCGCCGATCTGTGGCTGGCCAATCGCGACCCGGATGCACCGCTCTCGCGTATCTGCTTTCTGGCCATGGATGCCAAGGGTTATCGCAATCTCACCGAGTTGATCTCGCGCGGCTGGGTCGAAGGCCAGCGTAATGGCCTGGTGATTATCGAGCGCGACTGGATTCCTGCCGCCAGCGAGGGCCTGATTGCCCTGTCGGCAGCCAAGGAAGGCGACATCGGCATGGCCTTGCTCAATGGCAACCCTGATGAAGCCGAAGCCTTGCTGCACGACTGGATGGCGATGTTTCCCGAGCGCTTCTACGTCGAAGTGCAACGCACCAACCGCGCCGGCGATGAAGAGTACCTGCACGCTGCGGTAGCCCTGGCCGACAAGCTTAATGCGCCACTGGTGGCGACCAACGATGTGCGCTTCATCAAGCAGTCGGACTACGACGCCCATGAAACTCGCGTGTGCATCGGCGAAGGCCGCGCCCTGGACGACCCGCGGCGTTCGCGTAACTACAGTGACCAGCAGTACCTGAAAAGCCCGGAAGAGATGGCCGAGCTGTTCAGCGACCTGCCCGACGCCGTGGCCAACACCGTGGAGATTGCCAAGCGCTGCAATATCCAGGTGCAGTTGGGCAAGCACTTCCTTCCGGACTTCCCGACGCCTAACGGTATGGGCATCGACGACTACCTGCGGCATGTCTCCCATGAGGGCCTGGAAGAGCGTCTGGCGGTGCTGTGGCCGAAAGAGACCACGCCCAACTACGAAGAAAAGCGTCAGGTCTACCTCGATCGCTTGAAGTTCGAGCTGGATATCATCATCCAGATGGGCTTCCCCGGTTACTTCCTGATCGTTATGGACTTCATCAAGTGGGCCAAGAACAACGGCGTGCCGGTTGGCCCGGGCCGGGGTTCGGGTGCCGGCTCGCTGGTGGCCTACGTGCTGAAGATCACCGACCTCGATCCACTGGCCTATGACTTGCTGTTCGAACGTTTCCTCAACCCGGAACGGGTTTCCATGCCCGACTTCGACGTCGACTTCTGCATGGATGGTCGTGACCGGGTGATCGAGTATGTGGCCGATGCTTATGGCCGCAACGCAGTAAGCCAGATCATCACCTTCGGTACCATGGCCGCCAAGGCGGTGGTGCGCGACGTGGCACGGGTCCAGGGCAAGTCCTACGGCCTGGCCGATCGTCTGTCGAAGATGATCCCGTTCGAAGTGGGCATGACCCTCGAGAAGGCCTACGAGCAGGAAGAGATGCTCCGCGATTTCCTCAAGACCGATGAGGACGCCAAGGAAATCTGGGACATGGCCCTCAAGCTCGAGGGTGTCTGCCGGGGTACGGGCAAGCACGCGGGTGGCGTGGTTATCGCGCCGACCAAGCTGACCGACTTTTCGCCGATCGCCTGTGATGAAGAGGGCGGCGGTCTGGTTACCCAGTTCGACAAGGATGACGTCGAGGCTGCGGGCCTGGTGAAGTTCGACTTCCTCGGTCTGCGTACCCTGACCATCATCAAGTGGGCGATGGAAACCATCAACCGCGAGCAGGCCAAGCAGAGCCTGCCTGACCTGAACATCGACTTCATCCCGCTGGATGACAAAAAGACCTACGACCTGCTGCAAAAGGCCGAGACCACCGCCGTATTCCAGCTGGAATCGCGGGGCATGAAGGAGCTGATCAAGAAGCTCAAGCCCGACTGCCTGGAAGACCTCATCGCACTGGTGGCACTGTTCCGTCCCGGCCCGCTGCAATCGGGCATGGTTGACGACTTCATCAACCGCAAGCACGGCCGCGCCGAGCTGGCCTATCCGCACTCGGACTATCAGTACGAAGGCCTCAAGCCGGTGTTGGCTCCGACTTACGGCATCATCCTGTATCAGGAACAGGTGATGCAGATTGCCCAGGTGATGGCTGGTTACACCCTGGGTGGTGCGGACATGCTGCGTCGGGCCATGGGTAAGAAAAAACCCGAGGAAATGGCCAAGCAACGCGGTGGTTTCATCGAAGGTTGTGTGGCCAACAACATCGACCCGGACCTGGCAGGCAACATTTTCGACCTGGTGGAGAAGTTCGCCGGTTACGGCTTCAACAAGTCTCACTCGGCAGCCTATGGCCTGGTGTCGTACCAGACGGCCTGGCTGAAAACCCACTACCCGGCGCCATTCATGGCGGCGGTGCTGTCGGCGGATATGCACAACACCGACAAGGTCGTGACCTTGATCGAGGAAGTGCGCAACATGAAGCTGCGCCTCGATGCGCCGGATGTGAATACCTCCGATTTCAAGTTCACGGTCAACGATGACGGCCGTATTGTTTATGGTCTGGGGGCGATCAAAGGCGTGGGCGAGGGGCCGGTGGAGGCCATCGTCGAAGCGCGCAAGGCTGGCCCGTTCAAGGACCTGTTCGACTTCTGCGAACGTGTCGACCTCAAGCGCATCAACAAACGTACGCTCGATGCCCTGGTGCGCAGCGGCGCCCTGGACCGTTTGGGCCCTTATTTCCATGACGAGCTCAAGGCCTACCAGGCCAATATCGACCGTAACCGCGCAGTGCTGCTGTCGACCATGGAAGAAGCGATCAAGTCTGCCGAACAAATTGCCCGTACAGCGGACAGTGGCCACGTAGACCTGTTTGGCGGACTGTTCGAGGAAGCGGACGCGGATGTCTATGCCAATCACCGCAAGGCCCGCGAGCTAACCCTCAAAGAGCGTCTGCGTGGCGAAAAAGACACCCTGGGCCTGTACCTCACAGGTCACCCGATTGACGAGTACGAAGGCGAGATTCGCCGCTTCGCCCGTCAACGCATCATTGACCTGAAGCCGGCCCGCGACACGCAGACGGTAGCGGGCATGATCATCGCCTTGCGCGTGATGAAGAACAAAAAGGGCGACAAGATGGGCTTTGTCACCCTCGACGACCGTTCCGGACGCATCGAGGCCTCGTTGTTTGCCGATGCCTTCATGGCCGCCCAGGCCTTGTTGCAGACCGACGCGATGGTCGTGGTCGAAGGCGAAGTCAGTAACGATGATTTCTCCGGCGGCCTGCGTTTGCGGGTCAAACGGGTCATGAGCATGGAAGATGCGCGGACCAATCTGGCTGAGAGCCTGCGCCTGAAAGTACACAGCGATGCGCTCAAGGGCGATCGTCTTACCTGGTTGGGTGAGCTGTTCAAGCGCCATCGGGGTGCCTGCCCGATCACCATGGAGTACACCGGCAGCGACGCCAAGGCGATGCTGCAGTTCGGCGAAAGCTGGCGAATCGACCCGGCGGATGGCCTGATTCAGGCGCTGCGTGACCAGTTCGGGCGTGAGAACGTCTTTTTGCAATATCGATGAATTTTTAATCTCGACCTGAATGCGCCTGATCCCTTAAGGTAGGGCGCCAAACGGATCAACCGGCCGGCCGCCTGGCCGTAGACCCAAGACGGATGCCTATGAACCCGAATTTTCTGGATTTCGAACAGCCGATTGCTGACCTGCAAGCCAAGATCGAAGAGCTGCGCCTGGTCGGCAATGACAACTCGCTGAACATCGGCGATGAAATCGCCCGTCTGCAAGACAAAAGCAGCACCCTGACCGAAAGCATCTTCGGCAACCTGACCAGCTGGCAGATTGCCCGCCTGGCTCGTCATCCGCGTCGTCCGTACACCCTGGACTACATCGATCACCTGTTCACCGAGTTCGATGAACTGCACGGCGACCGTCACTTTGCCGACGACGCCGCAATCGTCGGCGGTATCGCTCGCCTGGACGATAAGCCAGTTATGGTCATCGGCCACCAGAAAGGCCGTGACGTACGTGAGAAGGTACGTCGCAACTTCGGCATGCCGCGTCCGGAAGGTTATCGCAAGGCGTGCCGCCTGATGGAAATGGCCGAACGCTTCAAGATGCCGATCCTGACCTTCATCGACACCCCGGGCGCCTACCCGGGTATCGACGCCGAAGAGCGCAACCAGAGCGAAGCGATCGCCTGGAACCTGCGTGTCATGGCGCGCCTGAAGACCCCGATCATCGCCACTGTAATTGGTGAAGGTGGTTCCGGTGGTGCGCTGGCCATTGGTGTCTGCGATCAACTGAACATGCTGCAGTACTCCACCTACTCGGTGATCTCGCCAGAAGGCTGCGCCTCGATTCTGTGGAAGACTGCCGAGAAGGCCTCTGACGCTGCCGAAGCCATGGGCATTACCGCTGAGCGCCTCAAGGGTCTGGGTATTGTCGACAAGGTCATCGCCGAGCCTCTGGGCGGCGCCCACCGTGACCCGGCGAAAATGTCGGCGAGCATCCGTGGCGAGCTGATCGAACAGCTGGACATGCTCAAGAAGTTCGACAACGACGCGCTGCTCAAGCGCCGTTATGATCGTCTGATGAGCTACGGGCTCTGACCTGAGGTTAATCGCCGGCAAGGCCGGCTCCCACAGCAATTGGGTTCACTAGCGGACCTGTGGGAGCTGGTCTTGCCAGCGATCGAGCGCAAAGCGCTCGCAAAAGGCGCGCCTCCAATGATTGACCTTTACCCAAGACTCACTCCCTGGCTCCACGCCCCTTCCTGGTGCGTCGCCCTCTCCGGCGGCCTCGACTCCACCGTCCTCCTGCACCTGCTGGCAAACCTTTCCCGCCAGTATCCGCTACCTCCCCTTCGCGCGATTCATGTCCACCACGGCCTGCAGGCCGCGGCCGATGCCTGGCCAGCCCATTGTCAGCGCCTGTGCGACGATCTGGGCATCGATCTGCAGATCTTTTACGTCACAGTCGCCCCTGGCGCGAGCCTCGAACAGGGCGCTCGTGAGGCGCGCTACGCGGCCTTCGCCGATGCTTTGCGCGCTGGCGAAGTACTGCTGACCGGACAGCATCGCGAAGACCAGGCCGAGACCCTGCTGTTCCGGTTGTTGCGCGGTGCTGGTGTGCGCGGTCTGGCCGCTATGCCGAGCCAGCGTGGGTTGGGGCAAGGGGTGCTGTTGCGGCCCTTGCTCGACGTGTCGCGAGCGGCGCTGGAAGCCTATGCCCATACGCAACAGCTGCTGTGGGTCGAAGACCCCTCCAATGGCGATACACAGTATTCCCGTAACTATTTGCGCCACGCCGTATTCCCGGTGCTACACCAGCGTTGGCCGCACGTCGCGCAAAATCTGGCGCGCACTGCCGAGCACCTGAGTGAGGCGCAAGGGTTGCTGGACGAGCTGGCGGCTGAGGACCTGTTGCAGGCGTCGACTCCGGCGGGGCTCGATTGGCTGACGCTGGCCTCACTGGATCTGGCTGTGTTGCGAAAACTCTCTCCGGCGCGCCAGCGCAATGCGTTGCAGCACTGGCTGGCCAAGCGTACGCGCCTGCCGGACACCCGACACTGGGCCGGGTGGGAAGACCTGCGTGATGCCTCAGGCGACGGACGGCCATGCTGGCGTCTGAGCGACGGTGAGCTGCACCGCGCCAATGAGCGTATCTGGTGGCTGGCCGACGACTGGCTCAAGGTTCCTGCGGGGCAGGGCTGGGACGATCCGCGGCAAAGTCTGGCGTTGCCGGGTAACGGCAGCCTGCGCTTGAGCGGCATGATGCCGCAGGGACCTTTGCGCATCGCTTATCGCCAGGGTGGTGAAAGCCTGCAGATTGCCGGCCGCGGCCGCCGTGACCTCAAGCGCCTGCTCAATGAGCTGCAGGTGCCGGCGTTTGTTCGCTCGCGCCTGCCATTGCTCTACCGTGACGAGCAGTTATTGGCGGTGGCCAACCTGCCAGAGCTAAGTCAGGGGCCGTGGCAAATACAATGGTGTGTACCGACGAGCGCGCAAGGTTTGAGATGAAAGGCACATTCCGGTAGACTACGCTCCCTTCTTGATACAACTTCTGTGGCTTCCCCGAAATCACAGCAGT
>JAVXRI010000157.1:0-6442 GCA_036643775.1 Pseudomonas sp.
ACCATGACCAATCACATCGCCAGCACAGCGCGTGCCGAGGTGATGAAGCAGAACGACGACATTCTCCTGGGTATGCGACGGGTCGCCACGTTGGACAGCCGTACCACGCTGTTCTGCATGAGCATCGACCAGACGATTATCCCGCTGGATGGCCCAAAGCCGCCGTATCACTGGCGGTGCCGCACCACGCTGATTCCGGTGCTCAAGCCAGAGTATGCCCGGGAGGTACCAGGTTCCACGCGGCCATCAGTCGGCCCGGATGGAGTGGAGCAGGTCAGCAGCAAGACCAGCTACCCCGAGTGGCTGGCGCGGCAACCCGTGTCGTTCCAGAAGGACGTGCTCGGCCCGGCGCGCTATGAACTTTTCAGCAAAGGCGAGCTGCCCATCGACCGCTTTGTCGACGACAACGGCAAGACACTGACCCTTCAGCAACTGCGCGAGCGTGAGCCGATGGCTTTCGAGCGGGCTGGCATGAACTGATCCGCGCCACAAAACGCAGTCACACAAAAACGTGGCGCGAACATTCTGAACCCTGGCGTCTGCCGGGGTTTTTTATTTGGAGAAGAGCATGAGCGATAAAGCAATCGAGCAAGAGATTCAGGCCAAGGGATTGACTGCGGCCCGCGTAACTCCGGCGGATCTGCAGGCGAACATCGCCAGCGCGCATTACTTCATCGCGAGCGATGCCATCCAGCACGATAACGCGGTTCATGAGAGCAATCAGGAAGGCTGGCTTCTCGGCTCCACTCAGCTCCTCACCATCTGCGTGCTGCAGTTGCGCAACGGCTTCACCGTAACCGGTGAAAGTGCCTGTGCCAGTCCGGAGAACTTCGATGCCGAGATCGGCCGAAAGATCGCGCGCCAGAATGCCGAGCAGAAGATCTGGCCGTTGATGGGTTATGAGCTGAAGCAGCGTCTGCACGAATCCAAGTAACAGCAACACGATTTCCAAGCCCTGGCTGAGCCGGGGCTTTTTTGTATCCGCAGGCCGGGCCTGCTCAAAGTCTCTGGGAGACAGCAATGCTGAAATTTCAATTGGACAACCTCGACGGCCTCGATGAAGCCACCCAAGCCCTGTACACGGAGAAGGACGGCAAGTTCGTTCTCGGCATCGAGGGGCTTCCGCAGCAGGAAGACGTCACCGGCCTGAAGTCGAAGGTTCAGGAGCTGCTGGACGAGAAGAAGGCAGCCGACAAGGCCCGCAAGGACGCCGAAGAGCAGGCCCGCCTGGAGCGCGAAGAAGCGCTGCGCAAGTCTGGCAACGTCGAAGAGCTCGAAAAGTCCTGGTCCGAGAAGTACAGCCGCCGCGAAGCTGAGCTGACCGGCACCCTCGAAAACGAGCGCGCCACCCTGCAGGGCCAGATCCGGGACCTGACCGTGGGTCGTACCGCTACCGAGATTGCGACCACGCTGGCCATCCCTGGCAGCGCCAAGGCATTGCTTCCCCATATCGAACGCCGGCTGAGCGTCGAGCAGCGCGACGGTAAACCCACCGTTGTCGTGCTGGACGCGGCTGGCAAGCTCTCGGCGGCAACGCTCGATGAGCTGAAAGCAGAATTCACCAGTGACCCGGCCTTTGGCCCGTTGATCGCTGGTAGCAAAGCATCAGGCGGCGGGGCCGGTGGTGCTGGAAAGGGCGGCGGGGCCGCAAAAGGAAACATTGGCGGCACCAAAGAGGAACGCACGGCGGCGATCGCCAGCCGGTTCCCAGACCTCCCTCAGAAATAAGGATCGACAATCATGTCCCTGACGCAAATGCAGGTTTTCAACGAATACATCATGCCGGCGACCATCGAGACACTGGATCAGATGCTCGTTGCGTTCAACGCCGCCAGCCGCGGCGCCATCGTGCTGTCCCCGGACGGCTTCACCGGCGACTTCCTCCAAGAGTCGTTCTTCCAGACCCTGGCCGCTGCTCAGCGCCGCGTGGATCGCTACGCCGCCAACGGCGCCGCGCCGATCACCGACCTGACCGAGCTGAAAAATACCTCGGTCAAGGTTGCGGGCGGATTCGGCCCGATCCGCTATGAGCCGTCGCAGATGACCTGGCTGGAGCGGCCGACCACCCAAGGCGTGGAGGTGGCATCCCGAGCGTTCGCTGAAATCCTGCTGAAGGACCAGCTGAACACCGCCATCGCTGCTCTGGTCGCTGCGATCACCGCCCAGGCTGCCGCCGTGAACGATGTGTCGGCCACCGCCGGCATCACCTACGCTGGCCTGAACAACGCTCACGCGAAGTTCGGTGATGCGAGCCAGAACCTGGTCACCCAGGTGATGCAGGGCACCACCTACCACAAGCTGGTTGGTCAGAACCTGGCCAACCAGCAGCAACTGTTCCAGGCCGGCAACGTTCGCGTGATCGACATCCTGGGCAAGGTATCGGTTGTGACCGATGCCCCTGCGCTGATGCAGGACGGCACCCCGGACAAGGAAATCATCCTGTCCCTGGTGCAAGGCGCAGCGCTGGTGCACGACGGTCGCGACATCATCAGCAACGTTCAGACCACCAACGGCAAGGAGCGGATCGAAACCACGCTGCAGACCGACTACACCTTCGGCCTGGGTCTCAAGGGCTACACCTGGGATGTAACCGCCGGCGGCAAGTCCCCGACCGATGCCGAACTGGCCACCGGTACCAACTGGGACAAGACCGCCACCAGCATCAAGCACACCGCCGGTGTTGCTCTGATCGGTGACGCTTCCAAGTAACCCTGATGCTGGGTCGGGCTTCGGGCCCGGTTCAGCGAGGATTGACGCATGAGCAAGAACAACATCTGGTACCTGGCGGGCCCGTTTCACCAGTACCAGGAGAATGTAAAGGCGATGGCCAAGGAGCACGGCCTGGTCATCGTTGACGCCAATGCATGCGAGAGCCGCAAGGGTGAAGCCAAGGATGTCCCCGAGGTCACCATCCGCCCTGAGCTGCGCCAAGCCGCAGTGCTGGTCGAGGTAAGCGGCCTGAGTGACGACGTGCTGGATCGCCTGACGGTCGAACTGGCATCTATCGGCGTGATCGTCGAGTTGTTCGCGGAACAGCGCCTCGAGCATCCAGTCGGCGAACTCGGCGAAACCGCAGCACGCCTCTTCCAAGTGCTCGAAGCGGTAAATGCCGGCGTATCGAGCCTGCAGCGCGAGCGTGACGGCGAGGCCGAGAAGGTCGCCAAGTTGGAGCAGGAGAAAGCCGATCTGCTCAAGCAACTGGAAGATCTGAAGGGCGCGGGCGGTGATCCCGAAATCGAGGCCATGAAAGCCAGGCTCGACGCCGCCGGGGTCAGTTACCGCGCCAACGCCTCGAAAGAGGCGCTGCTGAAGCTGATCGACGAACTGCCGAAGGCGTAACACCGGGGCTGCGGCCCCACTCATTCAAGCGGAGGCCTGATGGCTACCTACATCACTGTGGCCGACGTGGATACCATCCTCGGGGCTGGATGGGCGCCTGCCGAGGCCAAGGACGAGGCGGTGTTCGAGGCGAACGCTTACATGACGTCGCTCAACCTGGTCGGCATCGACATGGACGACACCCCTGACGACGTGAAGCAGGCCGGCGCCCGTCTGGCCAAGTGCGCATCCCAGGGCAAGCTGTACCAGCAGCAGACCGAGGGATCGCTCGAAGCCAAGACGGTCAAGGCTGGGTCGGTATCGACCAGCAAGACCTTCGGCTCGATCGACAAGAACAGCACGGCTGCCCAGCCAGCGTGCGTGCAGTTGGCCCTGGCCCTGCTAACACCTTGGCGCAGCAACCCGTTCGCCTTCGCAGTAAAACGGGGGTAGGCATGGGCATTCGCGATGAAATCCAGGCGGACCTGGCCGAAGCCTTCGACGAAGACTTGGCCGATGCGGTCGTACCGTTCTCCGGTACCTACATGGGGCCGGGCGTGTGGGACCCAGTCAACGAGACGACCACGGCCCAGCCAGTGACCTACACCGGGCGGGGCATCCTCGACGCCTACGACAGCCGACGCATCGACGGGGTGAACATCCTGGTTGGTGATGTGCTGCTAATCTGCCTGGCCAACGAGGTCACCGACAAGCCTGCCGTAGGGCACAAGATCACTGCCGAAGACCTGCTCACCGGTGAGCAGGCAACCTACACCATCGTCAGCCCTGGCATTGACCCGGCCAAGGCCCACTACGAGATCCAGCTGAGGAAGTGACCATGGCCAAGGGAAGAGGGTGGAGCGTTCCGCCGTCAGCATTCCGGGAGGAAGTGGACGAAGCGGTGGCCACCAGAACCCGGGTCATCGCTATGGCCATGCTCGAGGAGATTGTTTTCAAGTCTCCTGTCGGCAACCCAGACCTCTGGAAGGTGAACACTGAGCGGAAGGCGCGCAACGTTGCACAGGCAGACGCCTATGACACGCTCGCCTTGTCCCTCGGCAACAAGAAACTGACGAAGAAGGAGCGGGACCAGAACTTCTTTGTGAACGATCTGGCCGCGGGCAAAGGCTATGTCGGCGGGCGGTTCCGGGCGAACAACATCGTGACGATTGGCGACCCGAGCTTTTCCCAGCTGGACGTTACGGACGCCAACGGGTCGGCAACGATTACGAAAGGCGCGGCGGTGCTGAATGGGGTGACTGCCTACTCCGTCGTGTACATCCAGAACAACCTGCCATACGCGGAACGCCTGGAGGATGGTCATTCCACCCAGGCGCCAGGAGGCGTCTATGCCGTCTCCTTCCATGGCGTTTCTCAGGCCTACAGCTCATGACCTTCGAACAGATCCGCGCCATCGTCACCGGACGCATGGCGCAATGGACCGGCATACCTCCGGATGCAGTGGACTACCCGAACCCGCCGAAGCCATTTGAGCCTGCGGGGCGCAGCATCTGGGCGCGCTTGGCTGATGTGCCAGGCCTGAGCAGCACGCCAGAGGTCGGAATAGGCCCCTGCGTGCGCCAGACCGGGATCGTCATCATCCAGCTATTCGTGCCCAGCTACAGCGGCACTCTGGCAATCACCAGGGCCGTAGACACGCTGGTCACCCAGTTCCAGTACTACAGCGCGCCAGAGGGGCCTTTCGACTTCTTCGAGGCCTCCCCGCAGGTCGTCGGTGACGATGGCAACAACTGGTACCAGGTAAACGTTCGGGTGCCATACCGGGCCTACTGAGCCCCCAATTTCTGCCGCAAGGCAACCAAACACGCAGCCTAGGCCCGTACAGCCGAACGGTGGATGTTCGTTCATCCGTCCGCCCCGGCTGCGTTTCTTTTCAGGCCACAGCTAGGGGGCACCCGAAAGCGCCTTCCCTGGGGCGTTGCTGTGGCCGACCATTTTCCAGGGCTATTGCAGGGGATACACCATGGACAAACTGATTATTGGCGACACCGAGCTGAGCGTGATCGATCACGGCGGGCAGCCTTGCTTGACACTGGCCGAGGTGGCGACTGCACTTTACGGGAAAGGGGGTGACGGAAGCGCGACCCCCTTTGAAACCCGTGTGCGCGACCTCTACCGGCGCCATGCGGACGAGTTCACGCCGACTATGACAGCTCTGGTCAAGATGAAGACCAGGGGCGGTGAGCAAGAGGTCCGGGTTTTCAGTCTTCGTGGGGCCCACCTGCTTGGGATGTTCGCTCGCACAGAACGCGCTAAGGCCTTCAGACGCAAAGTGCTCGATGTCCTGGACGAGCAGGCGCGCCAAGGACAGTCTCTTGGTGCCGAGTTCCAGCGGACCTTGCTCGAGTACAGCGGAAAACAGGCAGTGGCCAGCCTCTGCGGCAGAGGTCTGCGCCAATGGCAGCGCCAGAAGCCGCCGCTGGAGGCCAAGTTGAGCGATCTAGCCTCGCAGTTACAGCCATCGCTACCACTTCACTGATATCACCAGACGAACGAAAGCCCGCCAAGTGCGGGCTTCGTCGTTTCTTAGGGTAAGACGAGGGAAACCATGTCCAAAACAACCGCGGAGCTGCATCGCAGCTTGATCCGCGCAGCTAAGGCAGCGCTTGCCGCCTGGGAGCGCTGGCTTTCGGCGAGGGAGAGTGGCGATGAAGGTTCGCATTGATGGAGAGCTCGTCGAGCGCGAAAGCTATGTTGTGCGCGACGAAACTTACCGCCGCGATGGCTATGGCTTAAGCATGCCGCGTGAAGAGCCATGGCTCGAGGATGGCGAGCAGGTGATTTTGGCGCTTGGCGACCCGATCCCTACAATCCTCCGCATCCGCGATTCCCAGTACTGACCCCAATTCACCGGGCACGCTGACCAGACACGCCGCAAGGCCCCTCTGATCGCCACGCCTCCCCGGATCACTACGATCTAAGGAGGCACCGATGAGTTCGGGCGCTAAGGTCCAGCTGGCCTGGATCAAAGAAGTAACCCCCGGCGTGACGCCGGCAGGCGATTGGAACGTGCTGACCCGCATCAGCTATGCCATGGGCATGTACCTGATGCGCGAGGCTGCGGGCGATGGCCTGCCGGCGTTCATGACATTTCTGTCGTGGA
>JAVXRI010000158.1:0-6204 GCA_036643775.1 Pseudomonas sp.
GAGCGCAGCGTAGGGCCGTATGCAGGAGCGAGCGGTTTTGCCTACTTTTTCCAAGAAAAAAGTAGGCCGCCGTAAGGACGGAAGGGGCCGGCAGCATCGCTACACAAAATGGATAAGCTCACAGCCTCAACATCCCCAAAAGAGACATAAAAAAAGCCGACCCACAAGTGGGTCGGCTCCAAATAAAAATCCCGAGGGATAATTACTTACGGCTGGCTTTGTCCAGCATACGCAGAGCGCGCTCGTTAGCTTCGTCAGCGGTCTGTTGTGCTTTTTGAGCAGCAGCCAGAGCGTCGTCAGCTTTGCGGTAGGCTTCGTCAGCGCGAGCTTGTGCACGAGCAGCTGCGTCTTCGGTAGCGGTCAGACGAGCTTCGGTTTCTTTGGAGACGCTGCTGCAACCGGTAGCCAGAACTGCGGCCAGAGCCAGAGCAGAAAATTTCAGAACGTTGTTCATCGTGTTCCCCTTCAAGGACTTTCTATTAAATAGCCATCTCTCAGCAAAGAGAAACTAGCCGGTGTACATAGTACCCATTACTTGTAGTAAGTAAACTGACAGAGCGCAAGAACTGCAAAAAAATACGCCTGTCCCGGGACCGCCACAGCCTTTGTAAAAAAACTGTGAAGGTGCCGCCGCAGCGGCTGTAATCAAGTGTAGCAAGTGTGTTTTTTTGTTGAACTAACGGTGACTTAAAGTGTCATCCTACGTCTTAGCACTACAACATCCGGCAACTGTTCAGGCCGCTACCCGCCGCCTGATTCGCTGGCTACAAGTGCACAAATTTTGCGACCAGACACCTTGAGCATCCGGGCCCTGGGCGCCTACTATTTGTACGTGCTCTTTTGCCAGAGAACGACCAAGCTGTTCTTGCTGTCCAAACGGGCACGGGGTGGCGTAGAGGTTCCTTCGCCGGACAAACATCGGTAAGGTAGGGGTCAGATCAAAAGACCCGCGAGGAGTAATGATGAGCGAGGCGTTGTCCATCCACCATGACCAGGCTGGTCATCAATTCGAGACCAGTGTGGACGGTCATCGTGCTTACCTGACCTACATGGACCTGGGTAAGCAAACCCTGGATATCTACCGCACCTTTGTTCCCAATGCGTTGCGGGGTCGGGGTATTGCCGCGGCGCTGACCGAGAAGGCGCTGCAGTACGCAGAAGACATGGGCTACACCGTGATTCCGTCATGCTCGTACGTGGAACGTTACATGGAGCGCCAGCAGCGGCACTCTACCAAGGCCTGAGAATCGCGAAGGGCAGCTGCGCAGCTGCCATTCAACGTACACACAAAAACGCCGGGCAATGCCCGGCGTTCTTGTATCTGCCTGTCAGGCGCGGTCGCGCTTGGGCAGGACGTCCTTGAGCTTGGCGTGCATGCTGCGCAGGGTCTTCTCGGTGGCGTCCCAATCGATGCAGGCGTCGGTGATCGATACACCGTACTGCAGGTCGTTGAGGTCCTTCGGAATCGCCTGGCAACCCCAGTTCAGGTGGCTCTCGACCATCAGGCCGATGATTGACTGGTTGCCTTCGAGGATCTGGTTGGCAACGTTCTCCATCACCAGTGGCTGCAGGGCCGGGTCCTTGTTGGAGTTGGCGTGGCTGCAGTCGACCATGATGTTCGGCTTGATCTTGGCCTTGGCCAGCGCCTGCTCGCACAGGGCAACACTGACAGAGTCGTAGTTCGGCTTGCCGTTGCCGCCGCGCAACACCACATGACCGTAGGCGTTGCCCTTGGTGGTGACGATGGACACGCCGCCTTCCTGGTTGATACCCAGGAAACGGTGAGGGCTGGAGACCGACTGCAGGGCATTGATGGCCACGGTCAGGCCGCCATCGGTGCCGTTCTTGAAACCAACGGCCGAGGACAGGCCCGAGGCCATTTCGCGGTGGGTCTGGGATTCGGTGGTACGTGCGCCGATGGCCGACCAGCTGATCAGATCCTGCAGGTACTGCGGGGAAATCGGATCAAGGGCTTCGGTCGCGGTGGGCAGGCCCATTTCCGCCAGGTCCAGCAGCAGCTGGCGGCCAATGTGCAGGCCGTCCTGAATCTTGAACGAGTCGTCCAGGTACGGGTCGTTGATCAGGCCTTTCCAGCCGACCGTGGTGCGTGGCTTCTCGAAGTACACGCGCATGACCAGGTACAGGGTATCGGACACTTCGGCAGCGAGGGCCTTGAGGCGCTCGGCGTATTCGTGGGCTGCTTTGATATCGTGGATCGAGCAGGGGCCGATCACCACGAACAGGCGGTGGTCCTTGCCGTCGAGGATATTGCGCACCACTTCACGGCCCGCAGTCACGGTCTTGAGCGCAGCGGCGCTCAGGGGAATTTCCTTCTTGAGCTGATCGGGGGTGATCAAGGTCTCGTTGGAGGCAACGTTTAGGTCATCGATCGGTAAATCAGCCATCGTGTTACTCGTCAGGTCACGGGTGCCGGCCGCCAGCGATCCCCGTGCGGCGGAGCAGCGAAAATTGTACGCAGCGGGGAGCCGAACCTTAGCGCGTTACACCGTGGCTCGACAATGGGTAGCGCCCGCTTTCCTGCGTGTGAAAGCCCGCAGATGCAGGGTTTTTTGCGCTTAAACGAGAATCTGCCGGGTATGGGTGGCCTCAAGGCTGGCTTCGGAGAATTCGCCGGCATGCAGACTGACCCATTCTGCGGCAAGGGCATTGAGGTCGGGAGGGGTGTTTTCGTCGAAGGCCTGCTGCTGGTAAAGGTGCTGGATCTGGCAGACCTGTTCACTCATTCTCGCCCCGAACAGGGCTTGTTCATCGATGAAGGCGATGCCGACCCGATAACCCTCCTGCTGCTTCTGGCACCAGGCCACATAGCCGGGGTAACGTGCCGTTTCGCCAAGCGAGGGGATGATCATTTCGATGGCCATGCCACGGCGGTAGGCGCGGGGGTGATTGCAGGCGATACCGCCCAGGCTGATAGTGTGCAGGCGCTGGCGGAACAGGCTGGGCGACTGGCGTAAGGCCAGTTCGACCGGAACATCGTCCGGGTGAGACAGGTATCCACGCATGATCGACTCCGTGTCGATTTTTTGACCTTGTTCGCCTGAGTATAGTGAAGGATCGTAAAGCGGTTGATTTGCGTGTAAAAAATTTGAACAAAAAATAGACGGTTGAGGAGAGCAGGATGAACACCAGCAGTCCGCGTATTGGCATCATCGGCACCGGCGCCATTGGCGGTTACTACGGCTTGATGCTGACCCGTGCCGGGTTCGATGTGCATTTTCTCCTGCGTAGCGAGTTCGACGCGGTCAGTACTAACGGGATACGGGTCGAAAGTTCAGTTCACGGCACGCTGCAGATGCCGGTGCAGGCCTATGCCGATGTCGCCGACATGCCGCCCTGCGACTGGCTGCTGGTAGGCGCCAAGACCACCAGCAATGCTGAACTTGCGCCCGTGATCGCCAAGGCTGCGGGCAGCGACTGCAAAGTGGTGCTGCTACAGAATGGCCTGGGTGTCGAGGAGGGCCTGCGTCCTTTGTTGCCAGCCAATCTGCACCTGCTGGGCGGTTTGTGTTTTATCTGCGTCAATCGCGAGGCGCCTGGGGTAGTCCGCCATCAGTCCCTCGGAGCGGTGAACCTGGGTTATCACAGCGGCCCGGCTGCCGATGCTACCGCGCGTCAGCAGCTGGTCGAAGCCGGTGCCGAGCTGTTCCGTGCAGCGGGCATCGACTCGCAGGCCATGAGCAACCTGGCCCAGGCGCGCTGGCAGAAGCTGGTGTGGAACGTGCCTTACAACGGTCTGTCCGTACTGCTCAGGGCCAGCACCACGCCGTTGATGGCGGATGCGCAGAGCCGGGAGTTGATCCAGGCGCTGATGGCCGAAGTGGTGGAGGGGGCGCGCAGTTGTGGTCATGAGTTACCCCAGGGCTATGCTGAACATCTGTTCGCCGTGACCGAAAAGATGCCGGACTATTGGCCGAGCATGTACCACGACTTTGCCCAGCAGCGGCCGCTGGAGCTGGCGGCGATCTATGCCGAACCCTTGGCACAGGCGCGTGCGGCAGGTTGCAGCTTGCCGCGGATTGAGGCGTTGTATCAGGCACTGGGCTTTATTGATCGGCATAATCTGTCGCGCTGAAGCCCGAGTAAAGAACACAAGAGGAGCAATGCATGAGCAAGAATCTCGGCGACAAACTGGTAGTCGCCATCTCCTCGAGGGCGCTGTTCGACCTCAGCGAAAGTCATCGCCTTTACCTGGCAGAGGGGGTCGAGGCCTACCGCCAGTACCAGATCGATCACGAGGACGAAGTGCTGGCGCCCGGTGATGCCTTTCCGCTGGTGCAAAAGTTGTTGGGTCTCAATGCCCATCTTGGTCAGGCCCGGGTCGAGGTGGTGCTGGTGTCGCGCAACAGTGCTGACACCGGCTTGCGCGTGTTCAACTCCATCGAGCATCACGGCCTGGGTATCTACCGCGCAGCCTTTGTTGGCGGGCGCAGCCCGTATCCCTATCTGGCGGCGTTCGGCTGTCACCTGTTCCTGTCGACCGATGCCGACGATGTTCGCAGTGCGCTTGAAGCCGGCTTCGCTGCGGCGACCATTCTCTCCGGCGGGGCACAGCGCGCCGCCAGTGATGAACTGCGTATCGCCTTTGACGGCGACGCCGTGCTGTTCTCCGACGAGTCTGAGCGGGTCTATCAATTGGGCGGGCTGGAGGCGTTCCAGGCCAGCGAGCGCCAGTCGGCCCGCGAACCCTTGCGGGGTGGGCCGTTCAAGCCATTCCTCGCCGCCCTGAACCTGCTGCAGAAGGAATTTCCCGAAGGCGCCTGTCCGATTCGCACTGCCTTGGTAACCGCACGTTCAGCGCCGGCGCATGAGCGGGTGATCCGCACCTTGCGCGAATGGGATATCCGTCTGGACGAGTCGCTGTTTCTTGGTGGGCTGGACAAGTCGGCGTTCCTCGAGGCCTTCGCCGCCGATGTGTTCTTCGACGACCAGGCTGGCCATTGCGAGCGGGCGCGCAGTGTTGTGGCAACCGGCCATGTACCGCATGGCATCAGCAACGAGCCGACCCTGGGCTAGGCCGCTGGTGTGGGGCGCCAGACGGAACGGCGCGTCATCGGCGCGCTGCTAAGCTGAAGCTTGCTCTGCCCAGGCGGCAGTCGAGGAGGTCGAATGATCCGTTCCATGCTGTATGCCACTGACCTCGGTGTGTACGCGCCTTTTGTCATGCAACACGCGCTGGCGTTGGCGCGAACCTTCAATGCAGAGCTGTATGTCATCCATGCTGTCGAGCCCATGGGGCAATTCGCCGAGTCGCTGCTGCAAAGTTACCTGGACGAGCAGACCCTGGACCAACTGCACAGTCAGGGGGTCAATACCGTCATGGCCAACATCGAACAGAAGGTGCTGGAAAACTTTCGTGACGAATTGGGCGAAGAAGCGGACCTGGCCTTGATCAAGGCAGTGCGGGTGCGCCAGGGCGATCCGGCCCAGGTGATCCTGGAGCAGGCTCAGCGCCTGAGCGTCGATCTGCTGATTTTCGGCAGTCACAGCCAAGGGGCGGGGGTTGATATTCCCATCGGTCGCACAGCGGTGCGTCTGCTGCAGTTATCACCGGTGCCGGTGTACATGGTGCCGTTGGCCCAGCACCTGGGACGTCGGAAGACTTAAGCCTGCCTTGTCAGTGGATTCCTACTAGACTGCTAAAATAGTTCTAGATTTATTCTTCAAACCACTAATATAGTTATAAATCGTCGCTGCTGCCGGTGACGCCCCAGCTGATTTGAGGGATACCTATGAAGCTTCAACAATTGCGCTACATCTGGGAAGTGGCGCACCACGACCTCAACGTCTCCGCGACAGCGCAGAGCCTGTATACGTCCCAGCCGGGCATCAGCAAGCAGATCCGCCTGCTCGAAGACGAACTGGGCGTTGAAGTGTTCGCGCGCAGCGGCAAGCACCTGACCCGCGTGACCCCGGCCGGTGAGCGTATCATCACCACCGCCGGCGAAATCCTGCGCAAGGTCGAAAGCATCAAGCAGATTGCCCAGGAGTTCTCCAACGAGAAGAAGGGCACCCTGTCGATCGCCACCACGCACACCCAGGCGCGTTATGCACTGCCGCCGGTGATCAGCAGCTTCATCAAGCAGTACCCGGAAGTAGCCCTGCACATGCATCAGGGTTCGCCGATGCAGATTGCCGAAATGGCTGCGGACGGCACCGTCGATTTTGCCATTGCCACCGAAGCCC
>JAVXRI010000159.1:0-6103 GCA_036643775.1 Pseudomonas sp.
GAGGGCAGGCGGGTGCCGGGTGGGCAGGTTCCAGCGCTGATCAGGCGGGTGATCTGGCCGACGATCTGGCGATAGATCGGGTCGGCAGAGCTGGGTTCGATGTGCAGGGTCATAGCGTCCATGTGTATTAGTGTAGCAATACACTGTTGGTGCTTGGCAAGTACTTTCTTGCGGGCATGAAAAAACCGGCCGAAGCCGGTTTTGTCTGTCTGGGCAATCAGCCTTTCTTGATCAGGTTGCCGGCATGCAGACCGCATTCCTTCTGGGTCGACTCTTCCCACCACCAGCGACCTTCGCGTTCGTGCTGGTTAGGCAGCACAGGGCGGGTGCAGGGCTCGCAGCCGATGCTGATGAAACCGCGCTCGTGCAGGCTGTTGTAAGGCAGCTCGAGCATACGGATATAGCCCCAGACTTCCTCGCTGCTCATCTGTGCCAGCGGGTTGAATTTGTACAGGGTGTGCTCCGGTGTGGAGAACGCGCTGTCGATTTCCAGTGCCGCCACCTGGCTGCGGGTACCCGGGCTCTGGTCGCGGCGCTGGCCGGTGGCCCAGGCGCTGACGGTGCTGAGCTTGCGGCGCAGCGGTTCGATCTTGCGGATGCCGCAGCATTCGCCGTGGCCATCCTTGTAGAAGCTGAACAGGCCTTTCTCTTTGACGAAGGGGTCGAGCTTGCTGCGATCGGGCGAGAGGATCTCGATCGGCAGGTTGTAGTGCTCGCGCACCTGGTCGATGAAGCGGTAGGTTTCCGGGTGCAGGCGCCCGGTGTCGAGGCTGAACACCTTGACGTTCTTGTTCAGCTTCCAGGCCATGTCCACCAGCACCACGTCTTCGGCGCCGCTGAAGGAGATCCACAGGTCGTCCCCAAAGTGCTCGAAGGCAAGCTTGAGAATGTCTTGTGGGGACTTGTTGGCGTAAGTCGCGGCCAGGGCGGCGACGTCGAAGGGTTGGCTCATCAGGCGGCTTCCGGTCATTGAATGGCGCTTGGCGCTCGTAATACCACGATCTTAACAAAAATTGCCGGGGCAGACGCCGCGCATGTAGAGTGCGGCTTCCCATTTTTGGCGTTGTTCGAGGAGTGTGCTGTGGAAATTGCCTGTCTCGACCTGGAAGGCGTATTGGTCCCGGAAATCTGGATCGCCTTCGCGGAAAAAACCGGAATCGAATCGTTGCGGGCTACCACCCGTGATATTCCCGATTACGATGTGCTGATGAAGCAGCGCCTGCGCATTCTTGATGAGCATGGCCTGAAGCTTTCCGATATCCAGGCGGTGATCGCCACCCTCAAGCCGCTGGACGGCGCTATCGAGTTCGTTGACTGGCTGCGTGAGCGCTTCCAGGTGGTGATTCTCTCCGACACCTTCTACGAATTCTCCCAGCCGCTGATGCGCCAGCTGGGCTTTCCGACCTTGCTCTGTCATCGCCTGATTACTGATGAGACGGACCGTGTGACGGGCTATCAACTGCGCCAGAAAGACCCCAAGCGCCAGTCGGTGTTGGCCTTCAAGAGCCTGTACTACCGGGTGATTGCTGCCGGTGACTCGTACAACGACACCACCATGCTGGGTGAGGCCGATGCCGGGATTCTGTTCCATGCGCCGGAGAATGTGATTCGCGAGTTCCCGCAGTTTCCGGCGGTGCATGATTTCGAGGCGTTGAAAAAGGAATTCATCAAAGCTTCGAATCGCTCGTTGAGCCTGTAAGGCTCCTGTAGGAGCGGATTCACCGGGACGCCGGACCGCCGCGATGGACTGCGTAGCAGGCCCAGTCTTTGGGGCCGCGATGCGCCACATCGCGGATAAATCCGCTCCTACAGGTTCTGCAAGGTATCGAGCAGCACCTTCACCTTGGTGATCGACTCTTCATACTCCGCCTGCCAATCCGAGTCCGCCACCACCGCGCCGCCACCCCAGCAACACACCTGCCCCTCCTTGACCAGCAAGCTGCGAATGGCAATGGAACTGTCCATCTCGCCGCGCACATCCACATACAGCAATGAGCCGCAATACAGCGCCCGACGGCTGGGCTCCAGCTCGTCGATGATCTGCATGGCGCGGATCTTCGGCGCACCGGTGATCGAGCCGCCGGGGAAGCTGTCAGCGATCAGATCCAGGGCGTCCTTACCGGCGGCCAACTGGCCGGTGACGCTACTGACCAGGTGATGCACATTGGGGTAGCTTTCCAGGCTGAACAGTTCCGGTACCTTCACCGAACCGATCTCGCAAGTGCGACCGAGGTCGTTGCGCAGCAGGTCGACGATCATCAGGTTTTCCGCACGGTCCTTGCTGCTGGCCAGCAGTTCGGCGCCGTTGCGTGCGTCCTGCGCGGGATCTGCGCTGCGTGGTCGGGTGCCCTTGATCGGCCGGGTCTCAACCCGGCCACCACTGACCTGGATGAAACGCTCCGGCGAAAAGCTCAGCAGGGTACTGCCATCGGCCAGCGTCTGAAAGCCGGAATAAGGCGTAGGGCAGACTTGGCGCACAGTCAGGTAGGCATGCCAGGGGTCGCCCTGGCACGGGGCGCGAAAACGCTGGGTGAGGTTGATCTGGTAGCAGTCGCCGGCATGGATGTAGGCCTGCACCCGGTCAAAGGCCTGGTGGTAGTCCTCGGCGCTGATATCGCCGCGCATGGGTGCCAGCAGGGAGAAATGACCTTCGGAGTCCGCCGCCGGGGCCTCGAACAGTGCAATCAGGCGCAGGCGTTCGGCTTCGGCCAGGCTCGGGTGAAACAGCAGCTGGCTGCGCCCGAGCTGATGGTCGCTGATCAGTGCCCAGGCATACAGGCCGAGGCTGGCGTCGGCCAGGCCGAGGTCGTCGACAGCCACGGTTGGCAGTTGCTCCAGGCGCCGCCCGAAATCGTAGCTCAGGTAGCCGATCAGACCGCCGGCAAAGGGCAGCTCGATGCCGTCCGGCAGTTCTGCCCGTCCCAGTTGCGCAAGGCTGCTGCGCAGGCGCTGCAGATAGGCTTCACCGCTTTCAGCGGCCAGTGGTGCCAGGGTTTGCTGCGGCCAGGCGCTAAGCAGGTCGAAACGGCCGCGTTCAGCGTGTGGGCGGGCGCTGTCGAGCAACACGGCGCCAGGTGCCTGGCGGATGCGTGCGAAGTAGGCCGCAGGGTCGGCCAGGTAGGGCAGGGGGTGGAGCGTACAGGTCGGCATGCAAGTAACAGCTATGAATGCGGGGAGGCGATTGTAGTCCCGTGTAGGAAATGCGCCTAGCGCCGACTGCGAACTTGAGTGCCTTGCTTGCGTCAGTCAGGGCTGGCTGACACAAGCAAGGGGGATGCACTCAGTTCGACGGTACGTGACCGAACAGCTCCTGAGCAAAGCGCACGCGCTCTTCAACGCTTTCCTTGCGACCGTCTTTGGCCAGTTGCTCAAGGTGCGCTTCTACCGCGTGAGTACGTTTGGTCAGGCCACAGTCGTTGGCGATCTGGATGTTCAGGCCGGGACGGGCGTTGAGTTCGAGGATCAACGGACCCTTGTCCTGGTCCAGGACCATGTCGACACCGATGTAACCCAGCCCGCACAGTTCATAGCAGCCGGCGGCCAGCTTCATGAAGCCGTCCCAGTTCGGCAGTTGCACACCGTCCACCGCGTTGGTGGTGTCCGGGTGCTTGCTGATGATGTTGTTCAGCCAGGTGCCGCGCAGAGTCACGCCGGTGGCCAGGTCGACACCCACGCCGATGGCGCCCTGGTGCAGGTTGGCCTTGCCGCCCGACTGACGAGTCGGCAGGCGCAGCATGGCCATCACCGGGTAGCCCATCAGCACGATGATGCGGATGTCCGGCACGCCTTCATAGCTGATGCTCTTGAAGATCTGGTCGGGAGTAACCCGGTACTCGATCAGGGCGCGGTCGCGGTGACCGCCCAGGGAGTACAGGCCGGTGAGGATGCTGGAGATCTGGTGCTCGATTTCCTCGTGGCTGATGATCTTGCCCGAGACCGTGCGATAACGGTCTTCGAAGCGATCAGCGACCACCAGGATGCCGTCACCGCCGGCACCCTGAGCGGGCTTGACGACGAAGTCGCTGCGCCCGCCGATGATCTCGCCGAGTTTGTCGATCTCTTTTTCGGTGGAGATGATCCCGTACATTTCCGGCACGTGAATGCCGGCCTTGATTGCACGCTCCTTGGTGATGATCTTGTCATCGACGATCGGGTACAGGTGGCGCTTGTTGTACTTGAGGACATAGTCCGCATTGCGCCGGTTGATACCCATGATGCCCCGGGCCTCCAGGGCTTTCCAGGTTTTCCAGAGACCGAACATCAGGCGTCAGCCTTCACGAAAGCCTTGAAACGAACCAGCTCCGTCAAGCGGTAGCCGCGGTAGCGACCCATCGCCAGCATGAAGCCCACCAGGATCAGCAGTACCGCCGGGAAGGTGAAGACGAAGTACACCAGCTCCGGCACGCTCATCAGCAGGTGTGCCAGGGAGGCGGCGAACAGGGTGCCGATGGCGACTTTCATCGCATGGCCACCACCGCGTTCTTCCCAGGTGATCGACAGGCGTTCGATGGTCATGGTCAGGATCACCATCGGGAACAGCGCTACCGACAGGCCGCGCTCCAGGCCCAGCTTGTGGCTGAACAGGCTGATGGCGGCGATCAACACCACCACGAAGGTCAGGACCACCGACAGGCGCGGAAGCATCTGCAGCTTGAGGTGTTCGAGGTAGGAGCGTAGCGACAGGCCGAGCGCGGTAATCACCGTGAACAGGATGATACCGAAGCCCAGCTGGGTTTCACGGAAGGCCAGGGCGATCAGTACCGGGGTGAAGGTACCCAGGGTCTGCAGGCCGATCAGGTTGCGCAGCACGAGGATCACCAGCACGCCGATCGGGATCATCACCATGATCATGAAGGTCTGCTGGGTCTGCAGGGGCAGGCCGTAGAGCGAGTATTCGAGGAAGTCGGCGTCGGTGTTCTCGTCGGTCAGCTTGGCCAGGCGGATGGCGTTCATCTCGCTGTTGTTCAGGCTGAAGCTGACGTTGGCTTTCTTGCCGCCATCGACGGTGATCAGGTTGTCATCGCCGGTCCACCACAGCAGGCGGTCGGTCGGCAGGCCTTGTTCGCCGGTGTCCGGGTTGAAGTACAGCCAGTCGGTGCCGTTGAAGCTGCGCAGCCACAGTTCAGGGGTTTGCGGCTGGTCGGCGACCAGGCGGATGGTGTGGACCTTTTCCACCGGCACGTGGGCGATGGACAGCAGCAGGTCGATGACCTTGGCCTTGTTCAGCGACGAGGTATCACCGGCCAGCAGCAGCTTGACGTTGTCGTCATTGAGGTTGTTGACCCGCTTGATGGTCTCGCTGACAAAGGTTTCGACGTCGGCCGAGTGCTGGCGGATCGGAGCCATCAGGGCTTCGGCGGCGATCTTCTCCGGGCCCTCTACGGCCAGGCTGTCGCGGAAGGTCGGGCCTTTGATCTTGGCTTTTTCGGTGCTGTAGCGCTTGGTCAGGACCAGGCGGTAGTACAGGGTCTGGTTGCCGCTGGCGCGACGGGCCGACCAGGTGACCTTGCGGTTGCCGTCGACGCGGTTGACGCTGACCCCGTAGTTATTGGAGATGAAGCTCTCATTGAGGCTGACATAGTCACGGCTCAACGGCGGCACGAACATCTGGATCTTGACCGGATCCTTGGGGTTGGCGACGAACTCGACCTTGGCGTCGATGTTCCACAGGTCGTCGGTCTCGTCTTCGGTCACCGGAATCCCGAGAAAGAAGATCTGATAGGCCGTGACGATGATGCCCAGTAGCACCAGTACGGTGATCAGGACTTTCAGATGAAGGGTAAGAGAGCGCATCGGGATTACTCTGCGGTGTGAGCGACAGGGGCACAGGCAGGTTTGCCGGCCGCGTATTTAAGGCTTGGGTCGACCAGTGCATCGAAGTGCTTGAGCGCCTCGGAGCCAATCAGCAGCGGGTACTGGAACGCGCTGCGGTCGGTCAGGTTCACTTCGATCACGCGTTGGGCCGTGCCCATGCAGATGTTCAGTTCAATCACCGGGCGGGCGGTGTAGGCCTTGCCCTCGTCCGGATTGTAATCGCCGGCGCGTCGCTTGATCTTGCTGACACGGGCCAGAGGTCGTTCTATCGGATGCGCGTGGGCGGCGT
>JAVXRI010000160.1:0-6040 GCA_036643775.1 Pseudomonas sp.
GGAGGCACTGCCTGGCGTTGGCCGCAAGACCGCCAACGTGGTGCTCAACACGGCTTTCCGCCAACCCGCCATGGCGGTTGATACGCACATCTTCAGGGTCAGCAACCGAACCGGTATCGCACCGGGGAAGACCGTGCTTGAAGTGGAAAAGAAACTGCTCAAGTTCGTCCCCAGGGACTACCTGCTGGATGCCCACCACTGGCTCATCCTCCATGGCCGCTACGTATGCCAGGCGCGCAAGCCAAGGTGCGGCAGTTGCAGGATCGAAGACTTGTGCGAGTACAAGCACAAGACTTCAGACGATTGACGCGATAGTGAAAACCTGCGGTTGACGATTGAAAAAATCTTTTTTACCCGCTCACGGATTCTCGCTATAAGGTGCGCCAATGGCCTCTTGGCTGGGAGTGACATATGAGCACCGTTAAAGAAGACCTGGAAGTAGATGAAGAATTCTCTCCTGTTGAGTCCGACGATGTGGAGCCGGTTGTTGAAACAGCAAAAACCAACCTGAGCAAGCGCCGCACCATTGATAACATGCTGGAAGAACGTCGCTTGCAGAAACAGTTGGCTGATTACGATTTCGACCTCTGACGCCTTGACCACGCCTCGTCAGGCAGCACCTGACTGCTCAGCACTGGCCCCACCAACAAAGCCTCCACGATGGAGGCTTTGTCGCTTCTGGCATTATCAAAGCAGGCCGTTACGCTGAGCCAGTTCGATCAGGTCAACCAAAGATCGGGCATTTAGCTTGAGCAGCAGCCGGGTCTTGTAAGTGCTGACCGTCTTGTTGCTGAGAAACATCCCATCGGCGATTTCCTTGTTGGTTTTGCCTCGTGCCAGTTGCTGCAGGACCATCATCTCCCGCCCCGACAGGCGCTCGACCATATCCGCCTCGCTGGTGCCACCGAGATTGGTGCGTACCGAGTGCAAGGCTTGATTCGGGAAGTAGCTGTAACCTGACAGCACCGCCTTGATTGCACTGAGTAGCTCGGTCAGATCCTGCTGCTTGCAGACATACCCTGCTGCGCCTGCCTGCATGCAACGCATCGAAAAGTGACCGGGTGCTTGCGAGGTCAGCACCAGAACCTTGGCACCCGGACAGCTGAGTGTAAGCCGGGCAATGACTTCAAGACCGTCAAGCCTGGGGATACCGATGTCGAGAATGACGATATCCGGATCATGCTCTCGTGCCAGCTGTAAAGCGTCCACACCATTGTCCGTCTCCGCGATGACTTCATAACCATGCCGCTCCATCAGCATACGTACCGCCAGGCGAATGACCGGATGATCATCCACGATCAGCACTTTATTCATGGGCAGATCCAATTGTTCGCTGTTCGATTTTTTTTGAGCCCGCACAATAGCCTAGTCACTGGACATATTGTATTGCAGTACCCGCGAGCAAACGCACACAAAGATAAAACTTACGCGCACAGAGGATTAGTCCTACAAAAAAATTTTGTTCAGTTACTCGCAAACTTTTATCAGCGCCTCTGAGCGGTACAGATCCAATCTACACGAGTGAAAATAACATCACTACGCAGAGACAGCCCAGCCAACAGCGCCTTAATATTTGCGGGAAAATTCCTATAACCTTGTTTGATATATACCAGCACCAACAAGATTCGATACCCCTTGCAGAGGGAACAAGTTCCCAAGCCAGAAATCCCGCCGGGTGCCAACCCGCTTTACATTCCCGATTAATTGCCACTCGACTGGCGATATCAAAGGCGAGGAAAGGGCTATGAGCAATGCAGAGCCGAAAAGTCCATTGACCATCATTGCGATATTCGCCGGTATTATCGAAGCCTCCGCACTGGCTTCGCTACCTTTTCTGAGCAAGGAAAGTCAAACCACCTACACATGGTTTCTAGTCGGATTTCCGTTCTTCCTTACCGTTCTGTTCTTTCTCACATTGAACTTCAACTACAAGTCCTTGTATTCGCCGCCTTTGGCGGGATCGACGAAACCCTCCCCGCCCCCTGTGGCACAAGGACCACCCCCGGTAACAGATACATCAATAAACGATATATTACAGACACCTGTGGAAGTTAAAACTTCCAACGGAATTGCCAACATCCCGACGGACACTGGCATTCCCCCTGCTCAGACGTTTGAAAAACCAGTACAGAATGCACAAGCAACTGCAACCATTATCCTGAGTGGCGCCAGCGCCAACCAGTTGCTCGAACACTTCACCGTGCAAGCAGTCAATCATGCACAGCCTCTATGCAATACCTGGATTCTCTACAACCTGAACACAGGCACCCGCACGACAGTGGCAACCCAGCTTATCGATACGTAAAAAAAACCCCGGACCAGGCCGGGGTTTTTGTTCAAGGCGCCGCTCAGATCAGCGAACGACCCTTGTTTGCGGCAATCCGCATACGCAGCGCATTGAGCTTGATGAAGCCCGCCGCGTCGGCCTGGTTGTAAGCACCGCCATCTTCCTCGAAGGTTGCGATGTTGGCGTCGAACAGCGAATCATCGGACTTGCGACCGGTAACGATGACGTTGCCCTTGTACAGTTTCAGGCGAACCACACCGTTCACATTGACCTGAGAAGCGTCGATCATCTGCTGCAGCATCAGACGCTCCGGGCTCCACCAGTAGCCGGTGTAGATCAGGCTTGCGTACTTGACCATCAGCTCGTCTTTGAGGTGAGCGACTTCGCGATCCAGGGTAATCGATTCGATTGCCCGGTGGGCGCGCAGCATGATGGTGCCGCCTGGGGTCTCGTAGCAGCCACGGGACTTCATGCCGACATAGCGGTTCTCGACAATGTCCAGACGACCGATACCGTTCTCGCCGCCAATGCGGTTGAGGGTGGCCAGCACGGTGGCCGGCGACATTTCAACGCCGTCCAGGGCGACGATGTCACCGTTGCGGTAGGTCAGTTCCAGGTAGGTAGGAACGTCCGGCGCGGCTTCTGGCGACTTGGTCCACTTCCACATGTCTTCTTCGTGTTCGGTCCAGGTATCCTCCAGCACGCCACCTTCATAGGAGATGTGCAGCAGGTTGGCGTCCATCGAATAAGGCGACTTCTTCTTGCCGTGACGCTCGATCGGGATAGCGTGCTTCTCGGCATAGTCCATGAGTTTTTCGCGGGACAGCAGGTCCCACTCACGCCATGGCGCGATGACTTTGACACCCGGCTTGAGTGCGTAGGCACCCAGTTCGAAACGCACCTGGTCATTGCCCTTGCCGGTAGCACCGTGGGAAATGGCGTCGGCACCGGTTTCATTGGCGATTTCGATCAGTCGCTTGGCGATCAGCGGACGAGCGATGGAAGTACCCAGCAGGTACTCACCTTCGTAAACGGTGTTGGCGCGGAACATCGGGAATACGAAGTCGCGCACGAACTCTTCGCGCAGGTCGTCGATGTAGATTTCTTTCACGCCCATTGCCTGAGCCTTGGCGCGGGCCGGTTCGACCTCCTCGCCCTGCCCCAGATCGGCGGTGAAAGTCACCACTTCACAGTTGTAGGTATCCTGCAGCCACTTGAGAATCACCGAAGTATCAAGGCCGCCGGAATACGCCAGTACGACCTTTTTTACGTCCGCCATGCCATCACTCCACGGGGTTGTACGGAAAGCCGTCGATTCTACCGGCCTTGCCGCAAAAATTACAGTGGGGCGACAGCTTGTGACGACAAAGCGACAGGAACTGTCGACGGCGCGACGGACGGTCGCACTTCAGGACTTGACCGACGGTTTGCTGCTATCCGTTTGCGCTGCGGGGGCGCTTGGTGTTTCCGGTGCTTTCTCTACCGCAGTTGCAACCGGTGCAACGCGATCCAGCTGAATATTCACCCGGCGATTGCGGGCGCGGTTGGCGGCCGAGTTGTTGGCGGCCAACGGGTAACGCTCACCGTGAAAGCGTACGCTGATCTGGTCTTCAGGAATGCCATGGGCCTTGAAGTACTCCATCACCGCCAGCGCTCGACGCCGGGACAGGTCACGGTTGGTCAGGCGATTGCCGCTGTTGTCGGAGTGACCATCGAGTTCGATGTGGTTGACCGTGGGGTCGGCCTTGAGAAACTCCAGGATCACGTCCAGGCGCGCCTTGGCGCTGGCGTCCAGATCGATACCGCCCCCCGGGAAAGCAACCCGTGCCTGGCGCACCTGATCGTAATTCATTGGCAGCAGTTTAGCGGCGCAGAGCTGATAGTCCCCATAAGCCTTGCTGAACTTCACCGGCAACAGGCGCACTTCCATCGTCCGCCCGGCTTCGCCGGCATAGTTGCGCACCACGGTGCTGCGACCGTCCAGCAGACCGTTGATCAGACGACTGGCCTGGCCCTGGGAGCTGGTAAACAGCACGCCGTTACGCGCCATGCGCACCGAGCCCAGGTTGATATCACCGCGCCCGGGCTGCCAGGGCGCTGCGCCAGCAAGCAGGGTCGCGGAACCGCTACCCAGCACATTGCTGCTCGAACGCAATTGAAAGGTGGCCTGTTCTCCAGCACGGCGCACGAATTCACCGCTGCCGAAATCGGCAACGGGCTGGACCAGGCGGCATTCGAACTGATCGCCTTCGACCTTCCACTCGATATTCTCCAGACGGGTCTGGAAGGTGAGTGCCGTCGCAGGCAGGCAGACAAACACACTGAGCAGGGCTAGATAACGCTGGCGCACGGGCGGCTCCACAGATTTTCACGGTATACCCGCAGGCTATCGGTCAGGCGCGGCAAAACTTGATAGCGAGTGCTCGGCCCCGGCTTTTCCGGTAGCATTCACCTTGAGTTCGACCCGCCTGGAATCCCCAATGTCCGACCGCCTGACCCTCCTGCGTCCCGATGACTGGCACATCCATCTTCGCGATGGCGCTGTCCTGCCCCACACCGTTGGCGATGTGGCGCGCACCTTTGCTCGCGCAATCATCATGCCCAACCTGGTACCTCCAGTGCGCAACGCCGCCGAAGCCGGCGCCTATCGTGAGCGCATCCTGGCCGCACGTCCGGCCGGTAGCCGCTTCGAGCCGCTGATGGTGCTGTACCTCACTGATCGTACTCAGCCTGAGGACATCCGCGCAGCCAAGGCCACTGGCTTCGTGCATGCCGCCAAGCTGTACCCGGCCGGCGCCACGACCAACTCCGATTCTGGCGTGACCAGCGTCGACACTATTTTTCCGGTGCTCGAAGCCATGGCCGAAGTCGGCATGCCGCTGCTGGTACACGGTGAAGTGACCCGCAGCGAGATCGACGTGTTCGATCGCGAGAAGCTGTTCATCGACGAACACCTGCGCCGTGTCGTCGAGCGCTTCCCGACGCTGAAAGTGGTATTCGAACACATCACCACCAGCGATGCCGTGCAGTTCGTCAACGAGGCTCCGGCCAACGTCGGCGCAACCATCACCGCCCAGCACCTGCTGTACAACCGCAACCATATGCTGGTTGGCGGTATTCGCCCGCACTTCTATTGCTTGCCGATCCTCAAGCGCAACACCCACCAGGTGGCCTTGCTGGACGCCGCCACCAGCGGCAGCAGCAAATTCTTCCTCGGCACCGACTCGGCCCCGCACGCCCGTCACGCCAAGGAAGCGGCCTGTGGTTGCGCGGGCTGCTACACCGCCTATGCCGCCATCGAGATGTATGCCGAAGCGTTCGAGCAACGCAACGCCCTGGACAAACTCGAAGGTTTTGCCAGCAAGCACGGTCCTGACTTCTATGGCCTGCCGCGCAACACCGACACCATTACCCTGGTTCGCGAAAGCTGGACCGCCCCAAGCAGCTTGCCGTTCGGCGAGCAGACCGTTATCCCGCTGCGCGCCGGTGAGCAACTGCGCTGGCGCCTGCTGGAGGAAACTGCGTGAGTGAAGATCTGTACGACGACCAGGACGGTCCAAGCGGTGGCCCACGCCACCCGATGGCTGAACGTTTTCGTGGCTACCTGCCGGTTGTAGTGGATGTCGAGACCGGTGGTTTCAACAGCGCTACCGATGCCCTGCTGGAAATCGCAGCCGTCACCATCGGCATGGATGAAAAAGGCTTCCTGTTCCCGGAGCACACGTACTTCTTCCGGGTCGAACCGTTCGAAGG
>JAVXRI010000161.1:0-5723 GCA_036643775.1 Pseudomonas sp.
CAGGCCACGTTCAGGCGCGTCCAGACACCCTCCGGCAGGCTGATGGCATGGCCCATGATGCGCTTGATCAGCACCCGGTCACCGATGAAGTGGCTACCGGTAAACGCCAGGGCAAACAGCCAGTTGACCACCGGCGCCTTCCATTTGAGGAAGGTCTCGCTGTGGAAGGCCAGGGTCAGGCCGCCGAACACCAGGCAGGCGAGCAAGGTCAGCCATTGGCCTTTTTCCAGCTTGCGCTGGTGAATGAACAACGCGCCGTAGACCACCACAGAGCTGAGGATCAGCATGGCCGTGGCGCTGAAGATGCCTCCGACTTCGACGCTGTGACCGGCAAATTCGACGGCACGAGGTTCGAGCTTGAAGACGATGAAGAACAGGAGCAGCGGGATGAAATCGATGAATTGTTTCACAGTGGCAGCCAGAAGCAGGATGTGTCGGCATAATAACAAACATCAATGACAGCGAAAGCGCCACCTATGAATGTTGATCTGCACTGCCACAGTACGGCCTCTGACGGCGCCTTGTCGCCGACAGTATTGGTCGCCCGGGCCCATGAGCACGGCGTGCGGATGCTCTCGCTGACCGACCATGACACGCTGGAAGGCCAGCTCGAGGCCCGCGCCGCCACCGAGGCCCTGGGCATGCAGTGGGTCAGCGGCATTGAGCTGTCGTGCACCTGGGGAGGCGCGACGATCCACGTGCTGGGCTACAACTTTGCCCTGGACGCCGCGCCGCTGCTTGAGGCGGTCGAGTCATTGCACCGCGGGCGCTGGTTGCGCGCCGAAGAAATCGACCGGCGGTTAGCGCTCAAACACATGCCCGGGGCGCTGGACGGCGCACGGGCCATCCAGCAGGAGCTGGGCGACAGTGGGAACGCCCCGGCACGCCCGCATTTTGCCGAGTTCCTGGTACGTGCAGGGCACGTCAAAGACCGCGCCGAGGCGTTTCGCAAGTGGTTGGGCGCCGGCAAGCTGGGCGACGTCAAGCTGCACTGGCCAACCCTCGAAGAGACCGTGGAAACCCTGCGCAAGTCCGATGCCTGGGTCAGCCTGGCGCACCCGATGCACTATGAATTAACACGCAGCAAGCGCCGCCGGCTGATTGCCGACTATATTCAAGCAGGCGGCCAGGCTCTGGAAGTGGTCAACGGCATGATGCCGGCCGAACAGGTGGGCACCATGTCCATCCTGGCCCGTGAGTTCGGTCTGCTGGCCAGTGCCGGCAGTGACTTCCATGGCCCAGGCACCTGGGGCGAGATCGGTGTCTACCGGCCATTGCCAGAGGATCTGCCACCGCTGTGGCGTCGATTCAAACATGAGCAGCCAATCGCGGCCGTCTGACCAGGAAGAGAATGTGAGTCAATTTTTCCAGATTCATGCGGAAAACCCGCAACCGCGCCTGATCAAACAGGCCGTCGACATCATTCGCAAGGGCGGGGTAGTGGTTTATCCCACCGATTCCTCCTACGCATTGGGTTGTCAGATCGGCGACAAGAACGCCGTGGAGCGGGTCCGTCGCCTGCGACAACTGGACAAGAACCACAACTTCACGCTGATTTGCTGCGACCTGTCGCAAATGGGCCTGTTCGCCAAGATCGACACCGGTATCTTTCGGCTGCTCAAGGCACACATTCCCGGGCCCTACACGTTCATTCTCAACGGCACTCGCGAAGTGCCGCGGCTGCTGCTGCACGAAAAGCGCCGCACAATTGGCTTGCGTGTGCCGCAGAACCCTATTTTGCTCGCATTGCTCGAAGAGCTTGGCGAGCCGCTGATGAGCGTCAGTCTGATCTTGCCGGGCGATGAAGAACCCATGACTGACCCTTATGAGATTCGCGAGCGCCTGGAGAAGCAGGTAGACCTCATCATCGACGGCGGCTATGGCGACCTCAAGGCGTCCACCGTGGTTGACTTGAGTGGCGACGAACCTGAGGTGATCCGCGTCGGTTGTGGTGACCCGGCACCGTTCATGGTCGAAGCGTGAGCCAGGTACCCACCACCGAGCCAGGCATCGACCCGCAAGCAGATGCCCAGCAGGAACTGCCGCTGGTGTTGGTGTATGGCGAGGCCATGACCGAAATGCCGGTGGACCTGTACATCCCGCCGGACGCCCTGGAAGTGTTTCTCGAAGCCTTCGAAGGCCCGCTGGACCTGCTGCTCTACCTGATTCGCAAGCAGAACATCGACATCCTCGACATCCCGGTTGCGGAGATCACCCGCCAGTACATGGGCTATGTCGAGTTGATGAAGACTGTGCGCCTGGAATTGGCTGCCGAATACCTGGTGATGGCGGCGATGCTGGCGGAGATCAAGTCGCGCATGCTCCTGCCGCGATCGGCCGAGATCGAGGAAGAGGAGGGTGATCCGCGCGCCGAACTGATTCGCCGCCTGCAGGAGTACGAGCGCTTCAAGGCTGCGGCGGAGGGCATCGACGGGCTCAGCCGGGTCGGGCGCGAGATCATCGTGCCACGTCTGGATGCGCCCCAGGCCAAGGTCCGCAAACTGTTGCCGGAAGTCAGCCTGGAAGAGCTGCTGATGTCGATGGCCGAGGTGCTGCGCCGCGGGGATCTGTTCGAAAGTCACCAGATCAGTCGTGAGGCGTTATCGACCCGCGAGCGCATGAGCGAAGTGCTGGAGCGCCTCAAAGGGGGTGGCTTCGTGCCTTTCGTCGAGCTGTTTACTGCCGAGGAAGGCAAGTTGGGTGTGGTGGTGACCTTCATGGCAATTCTTGAACTGGTGAAGGAATCCTTGATCGAACTGGTGCAAAATGAGCCCTTTGCGCCGATCCACGTCCGCGCCCGGGCCGAGTGACAACGAGCAACGCCATGAACCTGAATGAACCGCGCGACCTGGCGCCCCTGCTTGAAGCCTTTTTGCTGGCCTCGGGAAAACCGCAATCGCTGGAGCGGCTGTTCGAGCTTTTTGAAGAAGCCGAACGTCCCGAGCCTGCGGTGTTCAAGAAAGCCCTGGAAGTGTTGCGCAAGTCCTGCAACGGCCGCGCTTTCGAACTCAAGGAAGTGGCGTCGGGCTATCGCCTGCAAATCCGTGAAGATTACGCCCCCTGGGTCGGCCGTTTGTGGGAAGAGCGACCGCAGCGATATTCTCGGGCGCTGCTGGAAACCATGGCCCTGATTGCCTATCGCCAACCCATTACCCGCGGCGAAATCGAAGACGTGCGTGGCGTGGCGGTCAACACCAATATCGTCAAGACCCTGCTCGAGCGTGAGTGGATTCGAATCGTTGGTTATCGTGAAGTACCCGGTAAACCGGCTATGTTCGCCACCACCAAGGCCTTCCTCGACCACTTCAACCTGAAGAACCTCGATGATCTGCCGGCCCTGGCCGATCTGCGCGAGATGGAGCCAGAACCCGTTCTGGAGCTTGATGATGCGCCGGTACCTGCCCATCTACAGGCCTTGGCCGACGAAAGCGCCGAGCCGGCAGAGCCCAAGGAAGAAACCAGCTTCCGCAGCCTGTTGGTCGAGCTCGACTCCATGGAGGAGGGGCTCAAGACCGACTTTGACGACCTGCTGGAGGAGGAGCCTGCGGCTGAAGACGCTCAAGCCCTGGATCCGGAGCCCGAAACGCCAAGGCAGTAAGCAGCGGCCTTCGGGCAGAATTAAGCGCCGGCACGAAGAATATCAGCTAGTCTCAGGTGCGCTCGACGCGTGATCAGCGTATGATTTGCGACCTTTTTGGCGCTTGTTCGCCCAATCAGTTTTCAATACTTACACCGGGAGGTGCCCAGCATGAGTGACAAAGACCTGCAAGAAACCCAGCCATTGCCGCCATCGGGCGAGAAACTGCAAAAAGTTCTCGCGCGTATCGGCGTGGGCTCGCGCCGCGACGTCGAAGCCTGGATCGGCCAGGGCCGGATCAAGGTCAACGGCGTTAATGCCACCTTGGGTCAGCGCGTCGATCTGCATGATGCGATTTCCGTCGATGGTCGCCTGATCAAGCGTGAAGAGTCTGCCGAGACCGTGCGCCGGGTGATCATGTACAACAAGCCCGATGGCGAGATCTGCACCCGTGACGACCCGGAAGGCCGTCCGACCGTGTTCGACCGCCTGCCACGGCCGAAAGAAGGCCGCTGGATCAACATCGGTCGCCTGGACATCAACACCACCGGCCTGCTGATGTTCACCACTGACGGTGAGCTGGCCAACCGCCTGATGCACCCTTCCTACGAAATGGACCGTGAATACGCGGTACGGGTACGTGGTGAAGTCGACGAAGACATGATTGCCCGCCTCAAGGCCGGTGTCGTTCTCGAAGACGGTCCGGCGCGTTTCACCGATATCCAGGAAGCGCCTGGCGGTGAAGGCTTCAACCACTGGTATCACTGTGTGGTGATGGAAGGCCGTAACCGTGAAGTGCGTCGCCTGTGGGAATCCCAGGGCCTGGTGGTCAGCCGCCTGAAGCGCGTGCGATTCGGTCCGGTGTTCCTCAACTCCGACCTGCCGATGGGCCGCTGGCGTGAAATGAGTCAGCAGGAAGTCGACATCCTGGCTGCCGAGGTGGGCCTGACGCCGGTATCGATGCCAACCCTGAACCACAAGTCCAAGGACAAAATGGAGCGCCTGCAGCGCAAATCCACTCGTCCGCTGGGCCGTGGTGAGCGCGTGCGTACCCTGCGTCCGGCACAGGACGGTGCTGCAGCAGGCGAACGTCCAGCTCGTCAGCCACGTGCGGGTGATGCTGAGCGTCCAGCCCGTCAGCCGCGCGCTGCTGATGCTGAGCGTCCGGCCCGTCAACCGCGTGTTGGGGACGCCGAGCGTCCTGCGCGTCAGCCCCGTGGCGAAGCGCCGCGCAAGGATGCAGGTCGTGGCCGCAGCACCGTGGCTGAGCGTCCGAGCGATATGAACAAGCGCGGCAAGCCGGCGCCGAAGCGTCCAGGCAGCACCCGCAACAAGCCTCGCCCGTAAGCACTTCTGCGGGTAAGTCAAAAAAGCCAACCTTCGGGTTGGCTTTTTTTTGCCTGAAAAAACCTTGTCTTACAGATACTTCCGTAAGCCTTGGAAAGTTTATACACCATCTTGTAAATAAATCGTTACAAAACTGCCCCGCATCTGCGGGAATTCATGCGTGCGGGTAGCGGTGTAAACAGAACTTGCCGAAAAGCCCGGTCCTTCGCGATTTACGTGCACGTCAAGTGCTTGCTCGCAGGCCCTGGGGGCGGTGAGATGTGCGCATTGCCGTGTGCAAAGCCAGGCCGGAGAGCCGGGCATTCAATAAGAACAAATGGAGGCGCCATGTACGCCGATTACCTCCCCAGGCTTCATTCTTTCCTCAGGAACGGTGCGTTTTGTCATCAGACAATCACGCAACGTGTTGACCCCTGCGCGTCTGCAGGGGTATACAATGCGCCGCGTTTTACCTGTGACCCCAATGCGTACCGCGCACTCTTGCTGACACCCGGCTGATTTGCCCACGGCTTTTGCCCTGGATGGGCAGCAGTTGTCCAAGATCCTCAAGGTAATCACCTTGTTAATTCCGCTGCGCCACGAGCGCGGTGGGTCCGATTCCGTCACAGATAAAAACAAGCAGGTGACTTCGTTCATGAGTGGACCAAACACGCATTCAGGTGAGCTGAAACGCGGCCTGAAAAATCGCCATATCCAGTTGATTGCCCTGGGCGGTGCAATTGGTACCGGGCTGTTTCTGGGATCGGCTGGCGTGATGAAGTCGGCGGGCCCGTCGATGATTCTCGGCTATGCGATCTGT
>JAVXRI010000162.1:0-5331 GCA_036643775.1 Pseudomonas sp.
AAATGGTAAGGGTCGACCCCAAGCTGTTCTTAGTGGTTACACCCAGTTTTTCGCGTGACAGCTCTAGCGGTTGCCATTGTACTTTTCGAGCCAGCGCCATGCCTTGTTCTGCCCACTCCGGGTGGTGCTCTGCCAGCCCGGTGATTGTGCCGACCAGGTAGAGGCGGTTAGCAGGAGAGTAGGTTATGACCCAATCACCATTCTGGATTTCGTTCACGAAACGCCAAACCTGAGATGCGCCTGAAACAATGGTGCCTTGTTTCATTTGAGGTTCAATCGACTGATACAAGGACATTAGTTGTTTGCGTCCGATGCCGAGTTTGGCATGGGGTGCTAACTGGACCCATCCGATGGCCGCAATTTCTCTCTCGCGAAAAGCGTCGTACAAGCTTCCCCCTTCGCCGCGAACCATCCACATCCGTGCCATATCGTTTGCCTTGTTAGTTGATTTAGATCTCGGGCTAATGGGGCCGCGCAAGTCAGAAAGGTGAAAGCTATGAGCTGGAGTTTACCCGAACTGGAAAATGACCCCTATGAAAAGCTAAAACGCTTCCGGTGCTTTTCAAGGTAACGTTGATTACCCTCGGTCAAAGCAGCGATAGATGTGAACTGCTCTAGCCCTAGGATTTTGCGTTCTTCCGCCGCCAAGCTGTCGCTTACGAGCAGTCGCCCGTCCTCATCAAAAGAGATCAACCCACAGTCAAAGAGCCGGTCGATGTGGGTAGCAAGTAGCAAACCGTTGTCTGTATCTAGGCGGGCCTTATTGTCAGCGAAGGCCCAAGCCTCGATGTGTGACGCGACTAAAAGGCTGGGGTTTTTCAGGCCTGTCAAAGCACACTTTTGGTCCCAACGATCGAACAAGCGTGTGCGGAATGCGCCTTGACCGATGCGAGCCTTTACAAGGGCTTCTCGAGTGGTCGCAGAAGGGGCTTTGCCTTCCGATCCTTCGTCAATGAGTTGGTCTTCGTAGTCAGCGATAACTTCAGCTTGCTCCAGCAGATACAGCGCAGCATCTGCCGGCAACTGAGCCATGTAAATCTGATTCACATTACCTTTGCTATTGAACAGCGTTGGCTCAGTGTTGACATCGAATTGCGCCTGGTAGGTAGCTGCAATGTCGTCACTGCGTAAGGGCCGCTTGAGGTCGGTGAGCGCAATATCGACTCGGTGCCCTTGGTTACTCCACTCGTTGAACGAGCGGGTAGGGGGGCGTTCTGCGGGATAGGCATCTCGTTCGGCTTTAGCGATGGCGCGCAGGTAGTTATCGTGGTAGCAGAAGATCAAGTCTCCAGCTTTGACCTTACCGACATTGTCCCAGTGACGGCGGGTTTGTGCCTTGCCTGTTTGTGAACGCGAGCTCAGCGGGGCCCAGAGAAATTTGCCTTCTCTCGCTTCCTTGTGAGTCGTACCCAGGTTTACCCAGAAAAATTGCATCTCGCGTCCTTAAAATCGTGGCATATCGCCAGCGAAGATAGCGCGAGATCCTACAAAACTGAAGGGCTAGTCCTACGTCGAGTTGTTTGTGTTCCTGCGGCGCAGGAACTCATGCCGACTCCCGTGCACTGCAATACGCCTTTGGTCCCAGTTGCCGATGGACTTTCAATCAGTGACATGCAAATTTTCAGAATTCCCCGATTCCCTGTAGTCCATTTCCGAATCATACTTCCCGCCGCCTTTAAGCCATTGCGATGGTTCCATTAGCGCTCTAGTCTCCCCCAGCCGTTGCCAATTCAACGACCGGTGTTGACAGGCCGAATTAAAAGTGAATCCGCATGTGCTCGCGTTATGGCGGCTGTACGTGGGGCACCTTCGTGTGCGCCGGGTTTCCCTTTGCTTTGCCGGTCTGTCAACCCGCGTATAGCTGCCACCTTTTGTTTGACAGCAGGCGTGTGGCGGCTCCCTAAAGCAAAGGAGATTCGCCATGTTAAAAATCGTCCCAGACCCACCCCTAAACCCCAACCAATCCCTCGAAGACATCCTCGTCCAAATCTCCGAATACCTGGTCTGCGCCATGACTGTGGCACAGCAGACCGTCCTGCTTCATTCCAGCTCTTCAGGCCAAATCCTGACTTTGTCCACGATGCATGAGATTGACAATGCCCGCGCTTTGGTTATGTCTCAAGGGTCACCAAAGATTTTTTGAATCGCACTGTTAACTTTTTCGAAATTGTCCACCGGTTGGGCAGGCGATGCTGCACCTTGATTTTTATTTTCGCAACTGCTCCTACAAGCACGAAATGAGTTGGCACACTCATGAAAGCAATCTGTTTTCGCCGAACTTTCCAGTTTTGCGCACTGCTGCTCGTGGCACTTTTTTCTAAGATCAAAACAATAAGTACATGGTGCCGCAAGTGCGGAGGTTGCAGAAAATGCTAACAGTAGCAGGCATACCCTGAAAGCCAGCATAGAAACCTCCAATCATCCATGTGCATCCGCGCACCAAAAAAATGGCCAATTTAACTAGATTAATTAAAGCAGTGCACTCAGGGATTAATATATCGTTTTGTAATTGTGGTGATTTCCAATTGAGATTTGCTTTTTTCTAAGTTTGTTTTTATAAATTAAGGTCGGCGAGCGGTGAGAAATTATAGTTAAGCTTCATGGGCCAATGGATCGCGTGATGAGCAATGAGTGCTGAGCGATAACAAGGGGCCGATTATGAAATTGTTATTATGTTTATTATTGTTTTTTGTGAGTGCGCAGGCATCCGCATCATCCGCTTTTGAAACTTGTCAGAATGGGTGCTCCGGTATGGTACAAAATTGCCAGTATAATTGTCAGGTTCAGCAGAAAAACACGCTGCAAAAGTGCCTTGAGATATGCCAGTCTGGACATGAAGTATGCTCGAGTAGCTGCGCGAAACAAGCCTCAACAAATCCTACAAGTCTTCCTGCGAACAAGTCGGACTCTCAGCAGAAAGTGCTTGAGGGTATTGATAGTATAAATAACACCATTCAGCAGATTTTTGGTAAGCCTTAGACCTCGCACTGCACACAGGCGCTTCATTTCAAGCCGATGGGCTATCGCGCGAGCTTTCGTGAAATCATCTCGTAATCTTGGAGATTTTGGTCGTTGGGCGTACAAATCTTCAGATTTTCCCGATTCCCTGTAGTCCATTTCCGAATCATACTCCCCCCGCCTTTAAGCCATTGCGATGGTTCCATTAGCGCTCTAGTCTCGCCCAGTCGTTGCCAATTCAACGACCGGCTTTGACAGGCCGCAACAAATGAAACCATCAGTGCAACCGCGTAATGGCGGCTGTGCGTGGGGCACCTTCGTGTGCGCCGGGTTTCTTCGTTTACCGGTCTGTCAACCCGCGTACAGCTGCCACCCTTTGTTTGACAGCATGTGTGTGGTAGCTCCACCAAACGGAGCAATACTCAATGTTAAAAATCGTCCCCGATCCACCGCTTCACTCAAACCAATCCCTCGAAGACATCCTCGTTCAGATCTCCGAATACCTGGTCTGCGCCATGACCGTGGCACAGCAGACTGTCCTGCTTCATTCCAGCTCTCCAGGGCAGATGCTGACCTTGGCGACCATGCATGAAATCGATAACGCCCATGTTTTGGTTGAAGTGGCGTTGAGTAAGGTTCAGTTGCGGCATTGATTTGGCGGTAGTAACGACGGGTTTTCCGTGGTCGGGCGTGGGGGGCTGGGCTGGGATAGGCGAGCGCTTTGCGCTCGATCGCGGATGAATCCGCTCCTACAGAATTTGTTTGGGCTGGGGAGGTCGGGATGGGTGAGGGGGCGCGGTTGGAGCACAAGACGGTAGGCGTCGGCACATTCGCTGAAGGCGAGGGTGGGGTAGGCGCTGAGCGGTTGTTTCGGGTCGAGCCTGGGCACGGTGCGGCGTTCGTGTTGGAGCAGGTTTCGGTGATGATGGGCTGTGCGCACCACCTGACGCTGCAAGCCGGCCTTGAGCACGACGGTACGTCGGCATGGGCGGCACATTATTTGGTGGGGATGGCCAAGGCATTGGTCGAAGATTTGGCGCATGGCATTACGGATTAGTGCTTTGCTGGTGTGTCTCACCACGAGAGTCTTCCGAGGGGGAGTGCGCAGATACCTATTGCATCCGACGCTCAAGCTCGGTTGAGTCTCGCAAACCGTCTGATTCTCCTGTGAGCGCTCACTTAAGAAGGGAAGTGCAGCCAGTGCGCTTGCTTCAGAATGAGGACCTTGGCACGCTTGTCAGCAATTTTAAATTGCCATGACCCAAAGGAAGCGATGCATTGAGTTGGAAGAAAACCGGGAGCGTTCTAGGTGGACTGATTGCTGCTCTAGCTTCAATTGCTGCCATCTATGACGTGTTCCTCAAGGATGACAACAAGCTCGAGGCGGTACTGACCTATAGCTACATGGATTTTCCGAGTCAGTACATCGAGCGTATGAATAAGGTCACCGAGAAGCTCAAATACGACTACCTCTACGACCAGGTGAAGGGTATCTCCAATGAGTCCATGAGCCATCAGCAGATCAATAAGCTGGTTGATCTAAGCCAAGCGCCTTTTCGAGAGATTTATGAAAAGCCGTTCCAAGCAGGCTTGGAGAAATACCAATCTGAGCTGGTCATCCACCTGAGTAACAGTGGTGACAAAGTGGTTAAGGACGTGCATATCACATTGCCCTCTAAAGGGCTGGTGCAAATCAGGGATGAAGCCAAAAACGATACACTTCTGGACTCACCCGTCAGTACAGTGAAGATTCCTGCAATTGTGCAGAACGGGACCTCCACGGTATGGGTTTTCTTTGAGGATGAGTTGAAAAAGATCAAGCAGGGGCAGGTGAATATTGGCTTTGCTGATGGCGTTGCGAAGGTTGAAGTAAACGAGCAGTACTCAGGCTTTGACGCGGCTGTGGCCAAGTACAGTGATGTACTGATGGTGCTGGTAGCCCTGCTGGTGTTTTTGGTTCTGTTTGCGGTGTATCTCCTCTGTCTGCCGAATGAAACCACGCAAACGAATGCATAGTGTGAGTGCCCCGTCCAAATCAAACGCTTGGGCGGGTGCTCTTGATGCCTAACATCTTGCGTTGCGGCAACCACCAAAATGCATGCAAGTTCTCAGAATTCCCCGATTCCCTGTAGTCCATTTCCGAATCATACTCCCGCCTGCCTCAAGCCATTGCGGTGCTTCCACTAGCGCTCTAGTCTCGACCAGTCGTTGCCAATTCAACGACCGGTTTTGACAGACCGATTAGCAAGTACCCTTTCGGCATGCTTTATGGCGGTTGTACGTGGGGCACATTCGTGTGCGCCGGGTTCCCTTGCTCTCGGTCTGTCAACCCGCGTATAGCTGCCACCTTTCTGTTTGACAGCAGGTCTGTGG
>JAVXRI010000163.1:0-5267 GCA_036643775.1 Pseudomonas sp.
CCATCACCAGCTCGGCGGCGGTGAAGAACCTTACGGCCATGCCACGCTCGACGCATGCCATGCCGATGGCGATGGCCAGATGGGTCTTGCCCCGTCCCGTCTGGCCGTGGAACACGAAGTCCTGGGCGCTTTCGATGAAGGCAAGCGCCATGATGTCGTCAGCGCCATAGCCTTCCGGGAAGCCTACTTGGGAGAAGTCGTAGCCGGCGAAGGATTTCACTGCCGGGAACCTCGCCTTGCGCAGCAAGCGCTCGCGCTTGCGCCTCTCGCGCACGCGGCCTTCGTCCTCTATCATCTGCATGATGCCCCGCACCTGACCGGCAGTGGCGCTTCGGGCGAACAAATCCACCACCTCGTTGGAGAAGTACATCGTACGGGCAAGCGCCTTGAACCTGGCTGCTTCATCGGTCTTCATGTAGGCCATGGCGATCACCTGCCCATTCCGAGCGCCGCATCGTATACGCCCAGATCGACCGGTTCGTCATAGTCGATTCTCCCCGAGGCGAGGCGGGCGGCGCCCACCGCGACGCTGGCGGCATCGAGCCTCGACGTAGCGGAATATGCCATCTCGGCCGCCTGCAAGGTGGCGCTCCAGCCCGACTGGGCGGCCTCGTCGCGCATCATACGCAGCTCGGCACGCAGGCCATCGGCGCCTAGGGAGTCCATATGCTCGCGCAGGCCATCTGACAGAGAGGCCCTGACCTGGGAGTTTTTCCAGGCACCGCTACGCAGGCATAGCAATGCGAGCTGGGAGGCGGGGTCTGCGGTGTCGGTGGGCGTCTTGCCGTAGGATCGGGAGTGCTCGCAGACGAAGGTGCCGCGGGTGTCGTAGATGCGCACGGTCGTCGCTCCCAGGGCCGCGACGAGCTCGGATCCGGCCAGAGACGGGCTGGTCGAGTACAGGTGGGGACCGTCTAGGTGGACTTTGCCCTGCTTGTCCGCCTCCGGACGTTCGTAGCGCACCGCTTCGAAGGGCTTGTCCGGGAGACCGACCATGGCGAAGCGGTCCTCGACGAACAGCTGGGTCTCCGGTTCGCCTTTCCTGTAGTGGGGTTTGCCGGCCAGCTCGAGGCAGCGCTCCAGCAGGCGGGTGTTGTATGCGGCCATGTCGAACACCTGGGCGACCGGCACCATCAGGGCGCGCCTTATGGCGCCCACCTTGTTCTCGACATTGCCCTTCTCGTGGCCGGCATCCGGGTTGCAGAATGTGAAACCGAAGCCGTAATGCGCGGAGAAGGCGCCGAACAGCTTGGTCGTGCGCACCACATCGCCCACGCGGCGGCCGACACCGGTGGCGTTGTCGAATACGATGCGTCTCGGCACGCCGCCGACATGGCCGAATATGCGCCTGAGCCCCTCGCAAACGCATTCGGCGTTCTGCCCGGGAAGCACCTGGGCCAGGCCTACGTTCGAGTAGGGGAAGGTGAGAACGAAGAAGCTCAGGCGGGTACGCACGCCGCGCAGGTAGAAATCCGCTTCGCCGAAGTCCGCCTGGGCCTCTCCCGGAGCCCAAACCAGATCGAGGAACTGCTCGCGCGACCCGCGGCGCCGATGCCTTTCTTCCTTGACATAGCGGCTGACCGTCGTCTCGCTGACATCGGCGGAGAACTCGTCCCGCAAACGCTGCCATATGCGCCGCGCCGTATGCCTCTGCTTATGCCAGCTGCGCTCGTCATCATCGAGCCATTGACCGATGATGGGCTTGTAGGGGTCCAGCTTCGACGGCTTCGTGGGTCCGTCCACCGGCATGACCGGTGAGAAGTCGTCCTTCTTCGTGTACTTGTACACCGTGTCGCGTGACACATCGAGGGATTCGGCGATCGACGATATCGATTCACCTTCTCGCCTCATCTGCCTTATACAATTGATCTTGGACATGCTGATCGTCATTCCTTCCTGCCTTTCTGATGGGAACATAAGCACCCTCAGAATAGGCGTTTGGGACAGGGTCAGCATGTTCATGCATATCGTGTCGAAAACCTGCTGCAGATTCTGTCGACTAGAAGGCTACTATATACACACGAGTAATAGCCCGATCGGCTCACATCCAGGCGTATTGCCATCCATGTGATGGGGTAATTGTCTCACTCCGCAAACATCAGTCGATAGCGAGGCGCTACCCCTGCTCTTTCGCGAAGAAAGCTGCGGCTTTTTTAGGAAGGAGTTCTCCATCTCAAGCTCGCGGATGCGCTTTTCGGCAGCACGCAGCTCATCGTTTCCTTCGGGCTTGGTAGGTCTCCCTTTAGTACTTTTTTTCGTGCGGTAACCCAACGTGCGGCTGTCTTTTGGTGAATACCAAGCCCTGAGGCAACAGCGGAGACAGGCCGGTCGGTGGAAATGATGTAGTCGGCGGTTTCCCGCCGGTATTCTTCGGTGTACTTCGTTCGCGGATTCGTCATGGTAGGGCTCCTTTTTCGGTAGGTACAAGATTGCTGGATTTGAATTGTAAGCGATCACGCATCTGCGTATTCCTTCGTTCTTTGCTGCTTGCGATAATGCCTGCATGAATTGATTGCGGCGAGAAGAGGAGCCGATGGATCCCATTGCAAGGCGGAGCATGCGCTTCGAACAGGTGAAGCGATTTCTCGCATCGAACATGACGGTTTCGCAATGGTGCAGCCTTAACGGTGTTGGGGAGTCTACCCTGTATGCCTGGATGTCGAGGTACCGGGGCAGCGAACTCGAGGACGACCTGTCTGCTGTTCAAAAGCGCAAAGGGACCGCAAGCTGGATCGAGCTTTCCCGCAGCGAACTTGCCAGCGAGGTTGCACTCGCTATCGCTAACGAGCCGGGTGTCTTGCCTGGGCGCAGAGGTGAAGATAGCTTACCGGTTGCGCACCGCGATGCACCCGTCCAGCGCCATACAGGCGTAGTACAACCTCCCCTCATAGCCGCTGCAATCAACGGCGTTGTCATAAGCGTGCCGACGGGGTGTGCAGTCTCAGACATTGCCGCCGTACTCAAGGCGGCGAGCATGCTATGAACCCATTCTCGACACCAGATCGCATCTTCGTATCCCCGAACCCGCAAGATATGAGGGCCGGGGTTCACCGCCTAAGCGCCATCGTTGCAACCGATTTCGGACGCGATCCCATGGATGGTTCACTCTATGTCTTCGTATCAAGGGATACATGCAAGGCCAAGCTGCTGCGTTTTGACGTGAGCGGCTGGTGTTTGTACTACTGCTATCTGGCCGAAGGAACCTTCAAATGGCGCTGCGCGGACGGAACTTCTATGCTGTCGATAGAAAGAAGGCAGCTCTTCTGGCTGCTCGACGGGCTTGGCATCTCTCAGCCAAAAGCCGCTAAACCGGTTACCGCCCGCGTGTTCCTTTGACCAATAATCAATGTTTGACCTGCGATAATATGAGATAATATACTTATGGGAAACAAGGTGGACATAGCAGTGGATAGCCTTTCGAAAGACGAGCAGATCGAGCTTTTGCAATCCATGCTCGCATCTGCAGAACGGGGATTCGCAGCCGAAATCGAGTCCATGAAAGCTGCCTTCGCGGCCCAGATGGCCGCAGAGCATGCGAAGTTCGCCTTCGAGAAGGCTCAGCTGACCGAACGCCTCGAACTACTTATCGAGCAGATACGCATCGCCAACGCACGCCGCTTCGGGGCAAGCTCAGAGCGCATCTTGCCAGAGCAGCTTGCGCTGTTCAACGATATGGAGGCCGCCTGGGACGGTGGTCTGCGCGAGCCCGAACTCGAGCGCGGTGCCTCCGAGAAGAAGGCTCGCCGAGCTGCCCGGCGCATCAATACCGACAATATGCCCCGCACTGTGATCGAGCACGTGCTTGAAGGCGAAGGGCTCGTTTGCCAAGAATGCGGCTCCGAGATGACCGAGATGCGCGTTGACGTGCGTGAGGTCGTCAAGCTCGTGCCGGCGCACTTCGAGGTGGAAGAGCACCGCATGCACGTCTACATCTGCTCGGCATGTTCCAGGAAAAATACCGAAGGGCAAGAAGTGCCCGTATCGATTGCGCGTTCGGAAATGCCGAGGCTGCCCCTTGAAAAGAGCTGGGCGCATCCATCGCTCATAGCAGGCGTCATCAACTCCAAGTACGTCAACGCCATGCCTCTCTACCGCATCCAGGCCGACCTTAAGTCGATCGATCCGAACATGGAGGTATCGAGGCAGTGCATGGCGGGTTGGGTGATAGCCGTCCACGAGCGCTGGCTTACACTCATCCATGAGAGAATCCGGGTGCAAATACTATCAGGGGATCTCGTGCATATGGACGAGACGACGACGCTCGTCTTGAAGGAGCCAGGCAGGCTTGCCTCCTCGAAATCGTATATGTGGGTCATGGCCTCGCCAAAAGGCGCAATGCCCGCATGCTCTTTCGAATACGACCCATCGAGATCTGCCAAGGTATGCGAGCGCTTGCTTAGTGGCTGGTCAGGCACGCTCATGACCGACTGCTACGCAGCCTACTTCTCTTTGAGTGGAATTAAAAACCTCGCCTGCTTGGTCCATATCCGCCGTGAATTCCTGGAAGTTGTCAAGGGTCTTGATCCTCGGAAAGTCGCAGGAATCAATTCTTTGGCTGCAGACGGGGCGAATGCGATCAACCACATGTTCTCCATCGACCGGAAGTTCGCGGACATGACGCCTGAGAAGCGCAAGGCTGCCCGAGAGACGCAGCTGCGTCCTGCTATGGAACGCTTCGGTGCATGGCTCGCCGAGCATGTCGGCGAGGTTGTACCCAAAAGCAAGCTCGGCCGCGCTTTCGGAAACGCCATCGAGCACTGGCCGCATGTGATGCGAGTTCTTGACGACGGGCGCTTTCCGCTTGACAACAACTTAGCCGAAAGGTTTATCCGCCCGTTTGTGATAGGCCGTGTCAACTGGATGTTCTCCGACACCCAAAACGGCGCGCACGCTTCGGCAGCCATCTACTCCATCGTCGCCACTGCACGTGCCAACGGCCTTATCCCTGGTCGCTACATCGAGTGGTTGCTTACCGTCATGCCCAATACCGAAGACGTACGAAACCCCGAAGTACTCGATAGCTTCATGCCTTGGTCTGCCCAGGTGCCCGATTGGGTAAGGGCTGAGCCAGGCACCCCGCGCATAGCGCCGGACGACCCTATCGTGGAGGCTGATCCGTATTTGCTAGAGAGTGAATGAGGAAATCTGCTAGAGGTTTCCCAACTTGACCGATAAACCTCCTGGAGGATTCTCCGTAAAGCCAGGAAACCTATTAGAGGTTTCTTCGGTCATCGCTGCAACGACGACCTCGTCTCAAGCCTGCATCT
>JAVXRI010000164.1:0-4862 GCA_036643775.1 Pseudomonas sp.
TCCCCTGGCTATGTCCGTCCCCATCGTGCGGATCTCAAAAAGTCCATCGCCCAGGGGCTTCGTGTCCGGCTCCCGCAGTAATCGGGCGTCATACTCCAGTTTGCCGATGAGACGGTCAAACTTCACCCTGATTTTTACGGGTAATGCTGTGGCTTCTTCCCTGGCTTCCGGGTGATAAACAACGCTAAACATGTGACCTCCCATTTCTATTAATATTAACCTATAGGCTAATTTCAGACAAGGTAGAATTAACCTATAAGCTAATTTTGTTGGCAGTTATCGTGGCTACCCGGTCACTACCCTGTTAGCGTGAGTTTTCGTTCCACTGAGGAACGGGGATTTATGCGCGTTAGCGCATGTAAGGCGGCAGGATGAAATGACAGGTAGCACCGAGGGTTAGCCGCCGATACCAGTGAGGGATCGAAAGGGATCGCCTATCCATCCCTTCACCCTGCAAAGCCATATTCCGCTAAAAGCGGCTCAGAGGCTTTTGTGCGCGGTCGGAGTGGTCACAACAAGGGGACGTCTCAGAAAACGGAAAATAAAGCACGTTAAGCCCATTGCAGACTCTAGATATTGACGAGTACGTCGGGTTTTCTCTTGTTTGAGTTGCCTCTTGTGGTAAGATAGTAATCAATTACTATCTTACCAGGAGTGCTCGTGGACACCCATCCAAAGCATCTGCCGGCCGATGAACGTCGTGCCGTAACTGTCGAGTCCGTCGTGGCGCTTGCCGGTTCGCAAAACCCAAGCGAGATAACCACTGCGGCTATCGCTAAACACATGAACTTGACCCAGGGTGCGCTGTTTCGGCACTTCCCGAACAAGGAAGCCATTTGGCAGGCGGTCATGGAGTGGGTAGCAGAGCGCCTATTAGCCAGAATCGATCGATCCGCACAAGGAATCGAGTCGCCCTTGGCAGCCATGGAGGCGATGTTCATGAGTCATATCGAATTCGTAGCTGAGCACCCAGGCGTGCCAAGAATGATGTTTGGTGAGCTTCAGCGTGCCGAATCGACACCGGCCAAGCGCATGGTGCAAACCTTGATTCAGCGCTACGGCGAACGTTTGCATCGTCTCATCGAGAAAGGCAAGGCCAGCGGCGAGTTGTCTCCCTCGCTTGACAACGAGGCGGCGGCAACGCTGTTCATTGGCACGATCCAGGGCTTGGTCATGCAATCGCTGTTAGCGGGTGATGTGGGACGTATGCACCGCGATGCGCCGCGCGTCTTTGCAATTTATCGGCGTGGCATAAGGAGTGCGCAATGAAAAAGTTACCCTTGCAAGGCCGCACCCTGGCACTGCTTGCCGTCATCATTCCTTTGCTGGTGCTTTTTATTTATGTCGGTCTGCGATCAGGGCCGCTCGCCCCGGTCGCTGTGACGGTGGCAAGCGTGGAATCACGGGCTATCACACCGGCGCTGTTCGGCATCGGCACGGTGGAGGCGCGCTACACCTACAAGATCGGGCCGACGTTTGCCGGGCGCGTCAAACGCCTGGAGGTGCATGTAGGCGGCCAGGTCAAGGCCGGACAGGTGCTCGGCGAGATGGAGCCGGTCGACCTTGATGATCGGGTGCGCTCACAGGAGTCTGTATTCAAGCGGGCGGAAGCGGCTTTGCGCGAGGCAGAAGCCCGGCAAGCCTACGCGCAAACCCAGGCGCGCCGCTATGAGCAATTGTTTGCGGTGCGCTCGACCAGCGAGGAAATCGTCACCACCAAGCGGCAGGAACTGCAGATCGCCGATGCCGCCCTATCCGCCGCTCGGGAAGATATTGCCCGGGCACGCTCCGACCGCGAAGCACTCGTCGCGCAGCGGAGCAATCTGCGCCTGATCGCGCCGGTCGACGGTGTAGTCGCCGTGCGCGATGCCGATCCCGGCACGACCATCGTCGCGGGCCAGGCCGTGGTGGAAGTGATCGACCCCAAGAGTTTGTGGATCAATGTGCGCTTCGACCAGATCAGCGCATCGGGGCTGGCTGGGGGGCTGCCGGCTCATATCGTCCTGCGTTCGCGTGGTGGCCAGACCTTGAAAGGTCGCGTGCTGCGGGTGGAACCCAAGGCCGACGCGGTAACCGAGGAAACGCTTGCCAAGGTGACATTCGATAACAAACCAGAACCTTTGCCACCAGTGGGTGAACTGGCCGAAGTCACGGTTGACTTGCCGGCGCTCCCGGCCGCTCCACTGATCCCCAACGCTGCCGTCCAGCGTGAAGGCGATAAAGTTGGTGTCTGGCAAATCGTGGATGGTGATCTGCATTTCTCCCCGGTCAAGCTCGGCACTTCCGACCTCAATGGTTACGTGCAGGTGCGCGAAGGGCTCAAGAATGGGGACCAGGTTGTGACCTATAGCGAAAAGGCACTGACGGCGCGCAGCCGCATCCATGTGGTCGAGCATATCCCGGGAGTTTCACGATGATCAGCCTGGCCGGCCGCGACATTCTCCATGCCTGGGGGAAATTCGTCTTCACCGGCATCGGTCTGGGTCTGCTGATCGGCGTCACCCTAGTCATGGCTGGGGTGTACCGAGGCATGGTGGACGACGGCAAGGCGTTGCTCGACAACAGTGGCGCTGACCTTTGGGTGGTGCAAAAGGATACTCTGGGTCCTTATGCGGAGTCGTCCAGCCTCAACGATGACGTGTATCGCGCCATTCTCGCCATGCCGGGAGTCTCACAGGCAGCGAACGCGACCTACCTGACCATGCAGGTACGCAAGGGCGAGAGTGATGTACGCACCATGGTGGTCGGCATCGCGCCCGGTGCGTTGGGGGCTACACCCGGATGGCCTCCTTATCTCGTCGCTGGACGCCAGATCACGCGCGGTCACTACGAGGCTGTGGCCGACATCGCCACCGGCTTCAAACTGGGAGATCGTCTTGCCATTCGCCGCAATCATTACACCGTCGTGGGGCTGACACGGCGCATGGTGTCGTCCAGCGGCGACCCGATGGTATTCATTCCGCTCAAAGATGCCCAGGAGGCCCAGTTCCTCAAGGACAACGATGCCATCTGGCAAAGCCGGCGTCGCACCGAAGCCAACCCGGTCTTCAATCGACCCGGTGATCCAGGTTTGCTGGATGCCGTGATTGCTTCACAGAGCAGCAACGCGTTCGTCAATGCCGTGCTGGTCACTCTGAAACCTGGTCATGCGCCGGACGAGGTTGCCGAATCCATCCAGCGCTGGAAGCGTTTGACGGTCTACACCCGGGCACAGATGGAAGACATCCTCGTCGGCAAGCTGATCGCCACCTCGGCCAAGCAGATCGGCATGTTCCTTGTGATTCTGGCCATCGTTAGCGCGGCCATCGTTGCCTTCATCATCTATTCGCTGACGATGGACAAAATCCGTGAGATCGCGGTGTTGAAGCTCATCGGCACACGCAACCGAACCATCGCCGCGATGATCATGCAGCAGGCGCTCGCCCTGGGCGTGATTGGCTTCGTGGTCGGCAAGATCACAGCCACCTTTTCAGCACCGGCTTTTCCAAAATATGTCCTGCTCACGCCAATGGATTCTGTCGCCGGTTTTTTTGCCGTGCTCGTGATCTGCGTTCTAGCTAGCCTCGTCGCCATTCGCATAGCACTCAAGGTCGATCCGGCCGAAGCCATTGGAGGTTGAGATGAGTGGCAAAGGGATACACATCGAAAGTTTAAGCAAGCGGTATGGCGATGGTGACACCGCTGTCTTTGCCTTGAGAGACGTGAATATGCATGTTGCGCCTGGTGAAGTGGTGGGACTGATCGGCCCTTCCGGGTCCGGCAAGAGCACGCTGCTCAAGTGTCTGGGTGCGGTGATCGAACCGACCGCCGGTCGCATGACGCTGGGCGATGAAGTGATCTACGCCGATGGCTGGAAAGTCCGCGACCTGCGCGCCTTACGGCGTGACAAGATCGGTTTCGTTTTCCAGGCGCCGTACCTGATTCCGTTTCTCGATGTCACCGACAACGTGGCGCTGCTGCCGATGCTTGCAGGCGTCGCGAATGGAGAGTCGCGCGCGAAGGCACTGGAATTGCTCACAGCGCTTGATGTGCAACACCGAGCTCGCGCAATGCCCTCGCAACTCTCCGGTGGCGAGCAGCAACGGGTCGCCATCGCGCGCGGACTGGTCAATCGTCCGCCGGTGATCCTGGCTGATGAACCCACTGCGCCGCTGGATTCCGAGCGCGCCATGGCTGTAATCCGCATCCTCAACGACATGGCCCGGAAGTTCGAGACCGCCATCATCGTCGTCACCCATGACGAAAAGATCATCCCCACATTCAAGCGCATCTACCACATCCGCGACGGCGTGACCCATGAGGAAGCTGGCGAAGGGCGGGAGTTCGAATGAGAGAACGATTGAATTACAGGAGAATTTCATGACCCACCGCAAACACAGCCACGCATTTGGAACTATCACCCTGACCGTTACGGCCTGCCTGCTTTTATGGGGTTTTCAGTTGCCAGCTTGGGCTGGTGACGCTACCCAGGTTGAGCCACTGGCGCTACGCAAGATCATGCAGGAACTCGGGCGCAACATGCAGGCTATTACCGGTGCGATTTCGCAGGAGGAATGGGTTCAGGTCGTTCAGCTCGCCCCAAAAGTTGCTGCACACCCCGAGCCACCGCTTACTGAAAAAATGCGCATCCTTGCTTACCTCGGCGCTGATGCGACCAAGTTCAGAAACTTTGACGCGCAGACTCACGAGGCGGCGCTGGCCATGAAGCTGGCTGCTGCGAGCAGCGACGGCAAGGCGGTGATCCAATCATTCGCCCTATCTGTCCCCGCTGGGGTGGGAGCATATCAACCTGACCGGCGATTACCTATGGCGCAGCAGTGCCAAGGTCGGTGCGGGGAAGTTCAGGCCATTGCGACCGCTGC
>JAVXRI010000164.1:4872-5149 GCA_036643775.1 Pseudomonas sp.
CTGAGACGACCCCCTTATGGCAGCACTTTAAATTGAGTCTCATACAGTATCTGTTTTCTTTCTCTTCATCTCTCATGACCTGCTGCCCACTTACAGACTCCAGGGTAAAGCAAAAAATTCTCCACCGGTGAGCAGAGTATATTGCATATGCCAGTTTATGAGTGTATATATAGCATATGCCAATAAGGAGCCTTCATGCCAAGACCCAGAATTCCCCGTAACATCTGTGGCCGCCCTGCGGATACCTGTTTTAAGCCCAATGCGCGACCGATGAGCC
>JAVXRI010000165.1:0-5077 GCA_036643775.1 Pseudomonas sp.
CCTGTAGCTCCTGTAGCTCCTGTAGCTCCTGTAGCTCCTGTAGCTCCTGTAGCTCCTGTAGCTCCTGTAGCTCCTGTAGCTCCTGTCGAGCCGGTTGTCGTTCCTGCGCCAGTCGAAGAAGCTCCAATTCGTACCGAAGAGAACAAGGGCGGCTTCTTTGCCCGCCTCAAACAGGGGCTGTCCAAGACCAGCGCCAGCATCGGCGAAGGCATGGCCAGCCTGTTCCTGGGCAAGAAAGCCATCGACAATGATCTGCTCGATGAGATCGAGACCCGCCTGCTGACCGCCGATGTGGGCGTTGAAGCCACCTCGGTGATCGTCCAGAGTCTGACCCAGAAGGTCGCGCGCAAGCAGTTGGCCGACAGCGACGCCCTGTACAAGTCCCTGCAAGGCGAGCTGGCTGACCTGCTCAAGCCGGTCGAGCAGCCACTGCGCATTCACGCGCAGAACAAGCCGTTCGTGATCCTGGTCGTGGGCGTCAACGGCGCCGGCAAAACCACAACCATCGGCAAACTGGCGAAGAAACTCCAGCTTGAAGGCAAGAAAGTCATGCTGGCCGCCGGTGACACCTTCCGTGCCGCGGCAGTCGAGCAACTGCAGGTCTGGGGTGAACGCAACAAGATTCCGGTCATCGCCCAGCACACCGGCGCCGACTCCGCTTCGGTTATCTTCGACGCCGTCCAGGCTGCGAAGGCGCGTGGCATCGACGTGCTGATTGCCGACACCGCTGGTCGCCTGCACACCAAAGACAACCTGATGGAAGAGTTGAAGAAGGTCCGTCGGGTTATCGGCAAGCTCGATGCCGACGCGCCGCATGAGGTCCTGCTGGTGCTGGATGCCGGTACTGGGCAGAACGCGATCAACCAGGCCAAGCACTTCAATCAGAGCGTTGAACTCACTGGCCTTGCCCTGACCAAGCTCGATGGCACCGCCAAAGGTGGCGTGATCTTCGCCCTGGCCAAGCAGTTCGGCCTGCCGATCCGCTATATTGGCGTGGGTGAAGGCATCGACGATCTGCGCGACTTCGAAGCCGAACCCTTCGTGAAAGCACTGTTTGCCGAGCGGGAGCATCCATGATTCGATTCGAACAGGTCGCCAAGCGCTACCCCAATGGTCACGTAGGCCTGCATGAGTTGAGTTTTCGGGTGCGTCGGGGCGAATTCCTGTTCGTCACCGGTCACTCCGGCGCGGGCAAAAGTACCTTGCTGCGTCTGCTGCTGGCGATGGAACGACCCACCAGCGGCAAGCTGCTGCTGGCCGGGCAGGACCTGGGGCAGATCAGCAATGCGCAGATTCCGTTCCTGCGTCGGCAGATCGGTGTGGTCTTCCAGAACCACCAGCTGCTGGGCGACCGTACCGTATTCAACAACGTTGCCTTGCCGTTGCAGATCCTCGGGTTGTCCAAGGTCGAGGTGGCCAAACGCGTCGACTCGGCGCTAGAGCGCGTAGCCCTGTCGGACAAGGCTGATCTGTTTCCTGGCGACCTCTCCACCGGCCAGCAGCAACGCGTCGGTATTGCCCGTGCCATCGTTCACCGCCCAGCCTTGCTGCTGGCGGACGAGCCCACCGGTAACCTCGACCCGCGCCTGGCTGCGGAGATCATGGGTGTTTTTGAAGATATCAACCGCCTGGGTACCAGCGTGCTGATCGCCAGTCACGACTTGGCACTGATTGCGCGTATGCGCCATCGCATGCTGACCCTGCAGCGCGGCCGCTTGATCGGCGACGGGGAGGCCGGGCAATGAGTGCAACACGCAGTCCCAAGGTTTCCGAGCGCGTTGCGCCCAAGGCCGCTGATCCGGCACCGGAAAAGAACAAACGCAGCAGTCATGACGACGATGGCCCGGACTTCCGCACCCTGTTGCATGCCTGGCTGGAAAGCCATCGCTCCAGCCTGCTCGACAGCTTGCGCCGCCTGGCCAAGCAGCCGATCGGCAGCTTTTTCACCTGCCTGGTGATGGCTGTGGCCCTGAGCCTGCCCATGGGCCTGTCGCTGTTGCTGAGCAACGTCGAGCGTCTGGGTGGTTCGTGGCAGCGTGCGGCGCAGATTTCCCTGTACCTCAAGCTCGACGCCAGCAGCCGCGACGGCGAGGCCCTGCGTGAGCAGATCAAGGGCTTGCCGGGTGTGGCCGAGGCGGAGTACGTCAGTCGCGAGAAGGCGCTGGAAGAATTCCAGCAGCAATCCGGTCTGGGCGATGCGCTGCGCGAATTGCCGGAAAACCCGCTGCCCGGTGTAGTCGTGGTAACCCCGGCAGAAGTCGACAAACCGGCCCTCGAAGCCTTGCGCCAGCGCCTTGCGGAACTGCCCAAGGTCGAAGCGGCACAACTGGACCTGGTGTGGGTCGAGCGTTTGGCGGCGATCCTCAAGCTCGGTGACCGTTTTGTCTTCGGTCTGACAGTTCTGCTGGTTTCGGCGCTGCTTTTGGTAATTGGTAACACAATTCGCCTGCACATCGAGAACCGCCGTACCGAGATCGAAGTGATCAAATTGGTCGGCGGCACCGACAGCTATGTGCGCCGGCCTTTCCTGTACATGGGCGCCTTGTACGGCCTGGGTGCTGGGGTACTGGCCTGGGGGGTGCTGGCATTTGGCCTGAATTGGCTGAACGACGCGGTAATCGGGCTCTCCGGGCTGTATGGCAGTGATTTCGCCTTGGCCGGGGTTCCGCCTGCCGATGGTCTGTCGCTCTTGCTTGGTGCGGTACTGTTAGGGTATATCGGTGCTTGGATTGCGGTCGCCCGCCACTTGAGCGAGCTCGCACCGCGATAGTGTCTTTTTGCTGCTATTGACTATTTTCATGTTTCAGGGAACTTGTTTCGCGGTTCCCGGTCAATGTTGGCAGTGCCTACGGGCACGAGTTTAGTGAGTCGGAGGTTTTTTCGTATGACCACTTCGTTGCAACCTGCCTATGCCCTGGTTCCCGGCGCAAACCTGGAAGCCTATGTGCACACGGTTAACAGCATCCCCTTGCTGACGCCGGAGCAGGAGCGTGAACTGGCCGAGAGTCTCTACTATGAGCAGAATCTGGAGGCGGCTCGGCAGATGGTGCTCGCCCACCTGCGGTTTGTCGTACATATCGCTCGCAGCTATTCCGGCTACGGGCTGGCCCAGGCCGACCTGATTCAGGAAGGCAATGTTGGCCTGATGAAAGCGGTCAAACGGTTCAACCCGGAAATGGGTGTGCGCCTGGTGTCCTTTGCCGTGCACTGGATCAAGGCCGAGATTCACGAGTTCATCCTGCGTAACTGGCGCATTGTCAAAGTCGCCACCACCAAGGCCCAGCGCAAGCTGTTCTTCAACTTGCGCAGCCAGAAGAAACGTCTGGCCTGGCTGAACAACGATGAAGTGCATCGTGTTGCTGAAAGCCTGGGTGTAGAGCCTCGCGAAGTACGCGAGATGGAAAGCCGCCTGACCGGTCAGGACATGGCCTTTGATCCAGCGTCCGAAGCTGACGACGACAGTGCATTCCAGTCGCCGGCCAACTACCTGGAAGACCATCGCTACGATCCGGCGCGTCAGCTGGAAGATGCCGACTGGAGCGACAACTCCACCAGTAACCTGCACGAAGCGTTGCAGGGCCTGGACGACCGTAGCCGTGACATCCTCTACCAGCGCTGGCTGGCCGAGGAAAAGGCCACGCTGCATGACCTCGCTGAGAAATACAGCGTGTCTGCCGAGCGGATCCGTCAGCTGGAAAAGAACGCGATGAACAAGGTGAAAGCCTTGATCGCAATCTGAGTCGCGATACGCAATAAACAAAAAGCCCCGACACGTTGGGGCTTTTTTATGGCTCTTCACGGAGTTTCGGGGACTGTGGTCCTTGGGTTGGGTTGGCTGCGAGCTTATCCATTTGGTGTGGCGGCAGCGGCGCCACACCAAATGGATAAGTTCCCATCCGAAATCCAGCCCAGCCCAGCCCCAAAATCATACTCCCCAGGATTCCATGAAGAACCTTTTTTATGGTGTCAGGCCGTTCACGCGGCAGCGCAGGTCTATAATCGCGCCCCGTAGGCCCCGCCACTTTTTCCGTCACCCCTGTCGAGACTGTTATGACCATTTCCTTGTATGCCGCTTCTGTTCCTGTTTTCAAGCAAATGCTCAACGCCTTGAGTGAGGTTCTGAACAAGGCCGAAGCGCACGCCACGGCGAAAAACATTGATCCGAGTGTCTTCCTGCAGGCTCGCCTGTATCCGGATATGTTCCCACTGGTTCGCCAGGTGCAGATCGCTGTTGATTTCGCTAAAGGTGTATCGGCGCGTCTGGCTGAGGTCGAGCTGCCGAAATACGATGACAACGAAACCACTTTTGCTGAACTGCAAGCCCTGATCAGCAAGGTTCTGGCTTTCCTGGACAGCGTTACGCCGGCGCAGATCGATGGCAAGGAAGGCATCGAAATCGTGACCCGTCCGGGTACGCCGAAAGAGAAGCGTTTCAGTGGCCAGGCCTATTTGCTGACTTACGGCCTGCCGCAGTTCTTCTTCCACGTCACCACCACTTACGCAATCCTGCGTCACAATGGTGTGGAAGTGGGCAAACGTGACTACATGGGCGCGTTCTAAGGCGTTTAGCCGGTAATCGGCAAACACTGAAAACCCGGCAAGGTATGCGCTTTGCCGGGTTTTTTATTGGTTCCAGGGTGCCTTGCGCGGGCTTTCCAGCTGGGCCAGGTAGCCACTGCCGCCCAGCTGACGCATCTGCTGACGAATCCAGCCGGCGCGCCGTGCCACGTAGCTGCTGGGGCGGCTGGCGCTCCAGTTCAGCGGGCTGGGCAGAACGGCGGCCAGCAGACTGGCCTGCTGGCGGCTCAAGCGGTTGGCATCGACACCGAAATGATGCTGCGCGGCGGCTTGGGCACCGAATACGCCTTCGCCCCATTCAGCACTGTTGAGGTACACCTCAAGTATCCGCTCCTTGGACCAGAGCAGTTCGATCAGGGCGGTGAACCAGGCTTCCAGGCCTTTGCGCAGCCAGCTGCGACCGGCCCAGAGAAACTGATTCTTGGCCACTTGCTGGCTCAGGGTGCTGGCGCCGCGAATGCTGCCGCCGCGTTCGTTGTGGGCCAGGGCGGCCTGGATG
>JAVXRI010000166.1:0-5003 GCA_036643775.1 Pseudomonas sp.
CACGGCACCAACCCGGCCACTGCCCACATGGCTGGCATGCGCGTGGTGGTAACCGCCTGTGACGCCCGTGGCAACGTCGATATCGACGACCTGCGCGCCAAGGCCATCGAGCACCGCGAACACCTCGCTGCGCTGATGATTACCTACCCATCGACCCACGGCGTGTTCGAGGAAGCCATCGGCGAAATCTGCGCGATCATCCATGACAACGGCGGCCAGGTGTACATCGACGGCGCCAACATGAACGCCATGGTCGGCCTCTGCGCCCCGGGCAAGTTCGGCGGCGATGTCTCGCACCTGAACCTGCACAAAACCTTCTGCATTCCGCACGGCGGTGGCGGCCCGGGTGTCGGCCCGATCGGCGTCAAGTCGCACCTGGCACCGTTCCTGCCGGGCCACGGACACATGGACAACAAGCAAGGCGCGGTCTGCGCGGCACCGTTCGGCAGCGCCAGCATCCTGCCGATCACCTGGATGTACATCCGCATGATGGGCGGTGCGGGTCTCAAGCGTGCCTCTCAGATGGCGATCCTCAATGCCAACTACATCGCCCGCCGCCTGGAAGAGCACTATCCTGTGTTGTACACCGGCAGCAACGGTCTGGTCGCACACGAGTGCATCCTCGACCTGCGCCCGCTCAAGGACAGCAGCGGCATCAGCGTCGACGACGTGGCCAAGCGCCTGATCGACTTCGGTTTCCACGCCCCGACCATGTCGTTCCCGGTAGCCGGTACGCTGATGATCGAACCGACCGAAAGCGAGTCCAAAGAAGAACTGGATCGCTTCTGCGAGGCGATGATCCGCATCCGCGAAGAAATTCGTGCGGTGGAGAACGGCAACCTGGACAAGGACGATAACCCGCTGAAGAACGCGCCGCATACCGCCGCTGAAATTGCCGGTGAGTGGAGCCATCCGTACAGCCGTGAGCAAGCGGTGTATCCGCTGGCAACACTGGTGGAAGGCAAATACTGGCCGCCGGTCGGTCGCGTCGACAACGTGTTTGGCGACCGCAACCTGATCTGCGCTTGCCCGTCGATCGAGAGCTATCAGGACGTCTGAGTCCGACCTGATGGCCTCATCGCTGGCAACGCCAGCTCCCACAGGTTCTGATAACAGCAAAGAACCCTGTGGGAGCCGGCCTTGCCGGCGATGCTCCTCCCCAATAACGAGGGTACGACCATGTCATTAAGTGTCTTCGACCTGTTCAAGATCGGCATCGGCCCCTCCAGTTCCCACACCGTAGGCCCCATGCGCGCCGCTGCGCGTTTTGCCGAGGGGCTGCGACGCGACGGTCTGCTGGCCGCCACGGTCTGCGTCAAGGCCGAGCTCTATGGTTCGCTGGGAGCCACCGGCAAAGGCCACGGCAGCGACAAGGCCGTGCTCCTGGGCCTTGAGGGCGAACATCCCGACAGCGTCGATACCGAGAGCATCCCCGCCCGTTTGCAGACGATCCGCAGCACTGGACGCCTGCAACTGCTGGGCGAACACGAGATCGAATTCGTCGAGAAGCAGCACCTGGCGATGATTCGCAAACCCCTGGCCTATCACCCCAACGGCATGATCTTTCGCGCCTTCGACAGCGCCGGCCTGCAGATTCGCAGCCGCGAGTACTACTCGGTGGGTGGTGGTTTTGTTGTCGATGAGGATGCAGCGGGTGCCGACCGCATCGTCGAAGACAGCACCGTGCTGCCCTATCCGTTCAAGACGGCCAAAGAACTGCTCGGCCATTGCGCCGCACAGAACCTGTCGATCAGTCAGGTGATGATGGCCAATGAAGCGGCCTGGCGCCCGGAGAGCGAAACCCGCAGCGGCCTGCTGCATATCTGGCAAGTGATGCAGGACTGTGTCGCTGCCGGTTGCCGCAATGAGGGCATCCTGCCGGGTGGACTCAAGGTCAAGCGCCGGGCCGCTGCGCTCTATCGTCAGTTGTGCAGCAATCCGGAGGCGAGCCTGCGCGATGCGCTTTCGGTGCTGGACTGGGTCAACCTCTACGCCCTCGCCGTCAACGAGGAAAACGCCTTTGGCGGACGGGTCGTCACCGCACCGACCAACGGCGCCGCGGGCATCGTCCCGGCCGTACTGCACTACTACATGCGCTTTATCACCGGTGCCAATGAAGAGGGTGTGGTGCGCTTTCTGCTCACCGCAGCGGCCATTGGCATCCTCTACAAGGAAAACGCGTCGATCTCCGGTGCCGAGGTCGGCTGCCAGGGCGAGGTCGGTGTGGCCTGCTCGATGGCTGCCGGTGCCCTGTGCGAAGTCATGGGCGGCAGCGTACAGCAGGTCGAGAACGCCGCCGAGATCGGCATGGAACACAACCTGGGCCTGACCTGCGATCCGATCGGCGGGCTGGTCCAGGTGCCTTGCATCGAGCGCAATGCCATGGGCTCGGTCAAGGCCATCAATGCGGTGCGCATGGCCCTGCGGGGCGACGGTCAGCACTTCGTCTCCCTCGACAAGGTCATTCGTACCATGCGCCAGACCGGCGCCGACATGAAAAGCAAATACAAGGAGACCGCCCGCGGCGGTCTGGCCGTCAACATCATCGAATGCTGACACCCTCTCAAGCCCAAGGAGTCATCAATGTCCACCGAAACACTGCAAAAGACCCCGCTGCACGCCCTGCATCTGGAACTGGGCGCGCGCATGGTGCCATTTGCCGGCTATGACATGCCGGTCCAGTACCCATTGGGAGTGATGAAGGAGCACTTGCACACCCGCGAGCAGGCCGGCCTGTTCGATGTCTCGCACATGGGCCAGATCCGCCTGACCGGCGCCAACGCCGCCAAGGCCCTGGAAACCCTGGTACCGGTGGACATCATCGACCTGCCGGTGGGCATGCAGCGCTATGCAATGTTCACCAACGAACAAGGCGGCATCCTTGATGACCTGATGGTTGCCAACCTGGGTAACGACGAACTGTTCCTGGTGGTCAACGCCGCCTGCAAGGACCAGGACCTGGCCCACTTGCGCCAGCACATCGGCAGCCAGTGCGAAATCCAGCCGCTGTTCGCAGAACGCGCCCTGCTGGCCCTGCAAGGCCCGGCGGCGGTCAAAGTGCTGGAGCGCCTGGCGCCGGCCGTTGCGCAGATGACCTTCATGCAGTTCCAGCCGGTACAACTGCTGGGTGCCGATTGCTATGTGAGCCGCTCGGGCTACACCGGCGAAGACGGTTTCGAGATCTCGGTTCCAGCCGATAAAGCCGAAGAACTCGCTCGCCGCCTGCTGGCGGAACCGGAAGTCGCCGCCATCGGCCTCGGCGCCCGCGACTCGCTGCGCCTGGAGGCCGGCCTGTGCCTGTACGGCCACGACATGAACACTCAGACCACACCGATCGAAGCCAGCCTGCTCTGGGCCATCTCCAAGGTACGTCGGGCTGATGGCGAACGCGCCGGTGGCTTCCCGGGAGCCGAAGCAATCTTTGCCCAACAGCAAAGTGGTGTAGCACGTAAACGCGTAGGTCTGTTGCCACAGGAGCGCACCCCGGTACGTGAAGGTGCTGAGATCGTCGATGAAGCAGGTACTGTCATCGGTACTGTTTGTAGCGGTGGTTTCGGCCCGAGCCTGAATGCACCCGTGGCAATGGGTTACCTGGACACAGCACATACTGCACTGGAAACAGCAGTCTGGGCGATTGTTCGTGGCAAGCGTGTTGCAATGAAAGTCAGCAAGATGCCGTTCGTTGCACAGCGCTACTATCGCGGCTGAATCGTTAGTTGAAACTTTGTGTCATGACGCGTTCGGATTTTCGAATTCGAACGTGCTTTATTACTTTCGAAAAGCATCGCGGCACAGCCTGGAATGAGCAGAAAAAAATCGACCGAACGGCTGCTAAAAGGTAGAGCGGGAGCGGCTTTGAGGGCTTGTTTTTGCCGACAGAGTTAGCGTAGAGTCACTTCACTGTGTTTGCATGGGTCGCTATGGTTCGTGACCTGGGCAGTAGCGCTGAGATTTGCTACAACCCGTTCGACGTCTCTTACTTTCCTGCAACCCAGCCCAGTACTCTTTCATTTGGAAGAAGCTGTTACTAATTCTAAGTTTCAAAGGAAATAAGACAATGTCCCAACGTCAGAGCGGTACCGTCAAGTGGTTTAACGACGAGAAAGGTTTTGGTTTCATCACTCCAGAAAGCGGTCCGGATCTGTTCGTACACTTCCGCGCTATCCAGGGTAACGGCTTCAAGAGCCTGAAAGAAGGCCAGAAAGTTACCTTTATCGCCGTGCAAGGCCAGAAAGGCATGCAGGCTGACGAAGTTCAAGCCGAAGGCTGATCTTCATCAACAAAGAAGCCCCTGCTGGCAACAGCAGGGGCTTTTTTGTGCGCGCAATTCCGTAGAATGGCTGTTTTGCCCAAGGAGGGCCCGTGTATGCCCAAGCAGTTGTTGCAGCCCCAGGGTGATTTTCCCGTCGTCGGCCTCGGTCGTCGCCTGGCTGCCATGTTCTACGATTTCCTCTTGTGTACCGCGCTGCTGATCGTCACCGCCGGGGTGTACAAGATGATCCAGATGGCGATCATCGGTGAAACCCAGATGCGCTCCCTGACCGATGCTGGCGCCCTGGACGGTGATCCGTTGCTGTCGACCGTCCTGCTATTCGCGCTGTTCGGCTTCTTCGCCAAGTTCTGGACCCATGGCGGGCAGACGCTGGGCATGCAGGTATGGCGCATTCGCGTCCAGAACGCCGACGGCAGTGCCATCAGCCTGTGGCAGGCCCTGCTGCGCTTTGTCGTCGCCATTGCCTCCTGGCTGTGCCTGGGGCTGGGGTTCATCTGGTCGTTGTTCGACAAGCGTCGCCGCACTTGGCATGACATCTACTCCGACACTCAGTTGGTCCAGTTACCCAAAGTGAAAAAATAACCGACACAGGTCTAGGGTCCTTGGGTTGGGGTGTTCTGACTGCGAGCTTATCCATTTGGTGTGGCGCCGCTGCCGGCCCCTTCCGCCCTTACGGCGGCCTACTTTTTTCTTGGAAAAAGTAGGCCGCCGTAAGGGCGGAAGGGGCCGG
>JAVXRI010000167.1:0-4970 GCA_036643775.1 Pseudomonas sp.
CCGATACGCGCTGCTTGGCGGTCTTGATGGCTTTACTGATAAACGACGCCACACGCTTCAGGTTTCCTCCGGCATACCGCTGGACGTAGATCTGATGCCGCGTGGCGGCGTCCTCCAGGTAGCCTTCATTACTCATCGCTTCCGCCTACTGGTGGTTCGGTCTCGATTTCTGCGTCGATCAGCTCGTCAGTACGATCGGCCTCAAGCACGCCGCCCTGCCGCAGGTTCGTGCGCAGGTCGGACTTGGCGATGATGCCCTGCTGCCAGAGCTGGACCTGAGCAATGATGTCTTGAGCCGTCATGGTCTCGTCGAAGAACGACTGATTGAGCCAGAAGACCGTCGCCTTCTCGTCCGGCTCGCCCATCATGAAACGCTGGGCGTCCAGCACTGCCCGCTTCAGGGCCTCGGACACGTTGCCAGCGATCGTGCCCAGCACGCTGTTGTCGGAGCTGTACCGGATGCGCACCGCCTCGGCCGTCTCCGCGCCGCCTGCCTTCTGGACGATGCGAGCACCGATCATCAGCATCTGCTCTTCCTTGTCCTTCAGCAGCGTGCGGGCCAGTTGGCTTTCCGTCGCTTGGACCAGGGTCGCGGTACCGGACCTGCCAAGGTTGTAGCCTCGGGTCGACCCGATGTGCATGCCATTCGGGTTTAGCGTGACAAAGTCTTCAGTACTGATGTCTGTGGTGATGAACAGCGTCGGCTGGCTGCTGATAAACCCGCTCTCCTCCACCGTGGCACTGTTGCCATAGTGCAGGATGTTCACGTCGGCCAGGTCTTCCAGGGGCGACTTGTCGACGCTGGCGTCGTTGTTCTGCGCGCCGTAGAAACTGAACGGGATGTGGTCGAATGCCTGGCCATGCTTGTCGGTCGGCTCCATCCCGGTGAAGGTCTTACCATCTTCGGCATAAACACGCTGGACGTAGCGCCCTTCATCCAGCAACAGAACGCGGTATTGAGTGCTGGTGGTCCGTTCCAGGCTTTCCGGACTGAACTCCGACACGCACTCCAGCAGGCAGACATAGACCAGGCGCTTTACCCCGTCGACCACCTGCTCATCCCAGTCGATGATCGACTCAGCGCCGTAGTGGTGGATCAGCGCGCGCCGATCCTGCATGTCAGCCATCGACGACACGCCATCAACCGCCGGGAAGTCCACCAGGAAGCCGCCACGGCCGCTATCCAGGCATTCCCCTACAGAGTCCTTCGAAATCTGCTCCAGGCTCGTGCCATCGCCGCTGGCGTTCTCCTTCAGGTACTCGACACCGGTGGGTAGCTGAAGCTCGGCAGTCTTGCGGAACACTGCGCCCAGCAAGCCGGTGCGCGTGCGCCCGGTGATATTCAGGAACATCGCCCGCTTCTTGTACTGCTTGTACCGCGCCAGGTTCTCCGCGGACTTGTTCTCAGGGTCTGGCATAGGCAGGTAGATATCGTGCTTGCGCACCTCACGGGCGCCGGCCACGCAACGCTTGACCAACTGCCAGCCGGGCAAGGCTTCCGAGTACTCTACCCGGGGACTGAAATTCGGCATGGGTGGCCTCAGAAAGTGAACGAGATTGGAACGTGCTTGACCACGGAGCGCTTGGTCTTGGCCACGGCGAAGTAGCGGAAGGCGTCGGCCGGGTGGGATGACCAGTCGTGCAGAGGCTTGTCTTTCCAGCACCCGCGCTTGTCGTCCCACTCCTTGCGGTAGCTCTCCAAGGCGGTGATGCCCTCCTCGCACTTGGCTTCGTCGAAGGCGCAGTTGGGCAGAATCTCCCGTGCCTGCTCGATGCCTTCGTCGATGCCCAGCTTCGGCACCACCTGGAACGTCATGCGATACACCTGGCCGTCGATCTCGTAGCCCTCTCGGGCGAGTTCTCGCCGAGTCTTGCCGTCGCTACCAAATTCCCGGTTGTCTATATCGTGGGGGCCCCAGTGCTCGCCGTAGTTGTATCCGCGGTCCTTCAGCACCTTCATGTAGTGCCGCAGGCCTTCCCCGCTGTTCTGGTAGAAGTCGATGACGTGGTATTCCTCGCCGACGATCCGGACGAACCAGATCGCGGTCGAGTCGCCCACGCCGATGTCCCAGAACGTGTGCACCGGCAGGTGGCTGTTGTCAGGCAGCTTGCCGATGCGCTGGGCGGCGTAGAGCTTCGTGAACTGCTTGGCGTAGTAGGCGCCTTCAATCGTCTGCTGGAATGCCTCGGCAGGGATCGACGGGTACTCCCGCTTCATGTCGTCGCCGAGGGTCTTCTCCTTGGCGCTGTACCAGGCGCGCTGGCCTGGGTTCGTGATGATGCCGTGCTTGGCACTCAGTTCGTCGAAATACTTGGTCAGCCGGTCCGGAATGACGACATCGGTCGGATCCAGCCAGTACCGCGGGTTCCGCCACCAGCTGAAGAAGAAGAACTTCCAGTCCAGCAGACCCAGCGGAACGCCAGCAAGCTGCTGCTTCTCTGCGCTCTGCGAGTAATCGAAGAAGTAGCCAGCCCGTCCCTCCGCCGTCGACTCGATCGTGACGAAGCACTCTGCGGCGACAGCCTCAAAGGCGCCGGTGACGATCTCTCGTGCCTTGTGGGGAAACTTGGCACAGATCTTCCCGAACTCGGATACGTGCAGATACCGTAAAGTCCCGCCCCGAAAGGATGTGGACACGTAGAGCGATCCGCCTTTGCTAAACACAAGCTCACCAGCAGCATCATTGCGAGCAGGGTTAGCAGCCCGTATCTCCTTGGGAAGGTGGTCGTACGCATATTTGACCTTCTCTCGAAACAGCCGCTTGGCGTCGTTCAGCGTATGGGCGATCAGGGCGCACTTGGCAGCCTCGAACAGTGCTGCATCCAACTGGACGATGCAGACCAGCGTGGTGAAACCCAGCTGCCGGGCCTTGAGGATGATGTTGCGAGTGTGCATCCTCTGGAAGTAGTCCAGCTGCTCCTGCGTCATGCGGAAGCGGACCTTCTTACCCTGCTTGTCCGTGATGAAGTACAGGTTATTCAGCCGCCAGAACCGGTCCCGGAGCAGTTTCAGGTGCTCGGGCTTCATGGGTCAGGCTTCCTTCGATAGTTCGTCCATCAGCTGCGAGAGTTCGTCGGCGCCTTTCGACTGCTCCTTGTCGTCCAGGCCGAATGCCGTGCGCTCGAGCACCTGCAGGTTCTTCATGGCCGAAGACAACTGGAAAAGGGTCTTGGCGTTGCTGGGCAGGGCAACCGCTGCGAGCATCGAGCTGCGACGGAAGCCGCTTTCATCGTCGGCAGTCTCGTCGGCAATGGCGCCTTCAATCTCCTCCCGGCGCTTGATCGTGGTGAGCAGATCATCCATGAGCAGGTTCGCAAGGTTCGTGGCCTTGCGAATGTCACGGCGGTGGCTGCGAACTACCGTGGCGCCCTCTTCTGCGGCCTCTTCGATGATCTCGGCGTCACGCTCGGGGTTCGCACATTGGTCTTCGCGAACCTCGCCGCGAACCAGCTTATTGCGAACCTCTTTACGGACCTGCTCGGAAAGGTCCCGCTCCCAGCCTAAGGCCTTTGCCTTCTTCCGGATCGCGGTGTCGCTCACCCCGTTACGGTCGGCGATTGTGCGGATGGAAAGCGCACCGGCCCGGTAGGCTCGTTCGATCGCCTCCCAGTCGGGTTGCTTTGTGGTCATCGTCATTCCTGAAGCTTGATACGGTTACGAGTAAGCGGTATTTATGGCGATCCACTCATGAGCAAGGAGCTCTCGATGAGCGAGCGTTACGCTACAGAAAAGGTTCGTACCGCAAATGTGCAAGGAAACAGCGGCGGTCAAAACACTGGCCCCAACTCCAGTTTTCACTGGGAGGTTCAGGAGAAATCCACAGGGAAGACAATTGAAGGGCCATTTACGGGACAGGCAGAAGCAGAGGCAGCCTGCTTAAGACTGAACTACCCTCGCCCTTAATCCATTCGTGCCGCAGTTAAGCGCGGCACACCTACCTGCACGGATTGCAGCCTGCCTACCAATCAACTCCTCAGGCACTTGTCGACGAAGCACTGCTGTTTTGCTATCTGTGCCCTAAGTACTCTTAGTTTTTCTGCCGTTAGCCGCCAGCAGAAGCGAGAAGCCGACTATGCCGCCAGTAGCCCAGATAGCTTTTTGATGTAGGCCACATAGTGCTCGTGAAATAGGTCGCTGGTGTTACCAGACACCGCATGTGATAGCTCTTCATTCCTCAAGAGACCGCCTGCCGTTACGTTCGCGGAACCGACCATTACTCTGAACGAGTCACCGCTCCGACCGTAGTACAGCTTCGAGTGGAGATAGGGCTTCGTCACGTTCACATGGGTTAGACCCGGCCTGGCGGTTAGCTCCTTAACGCAATCCACGTCGGTATGCTCAGCGTTTGTGTAGATCAATACCCGAGAGCCCCGGGCGATGGCTTGATCGACTGAAGGAAGGATCTGTTTCAGCCCGCAGATTTTCATCCACCCTGAGCAGATAACGACCTCCTCGGCACCATCAATAATAGCTTTTAGTACCGATAGATGATTCTGGTTCTTCCCAGCATTGGTGACGAGTTGCACAGTGAGCACTCCTGACGTTTGCGCGATTCTATATCTCCATCATGCAGGCTTGCTCAACTAACTCTTTCGCGGCCCTTAGCCACGAAAAGGGACACCTTGAATTTGTGGCGCGCGCTACTATTCGGGATTGCGCCCGGGCAACTTGAACCCGGTGAAGCGGTCGGCGTAGGCGCGGATCTTGTCCACCCCTAGCAATCCGATCATCCCGCCAACAATCCCGGCAGCCGACTGGGGAATCCCTAACAGCTCAAGCCCGGAAAGCATCGCCAAGGTGATACAGCCGCACAGCAGGCTTTCGAGGAAGGCCGCCTTCTTGGTTCCGCCGCCGTAGATGATCCGTAGTGCAGAGATCGTCACGGCCAGACCGGCCGCATAGAAAGCGGGAGCATGCTGACTGAGCCACGCAAACACGATAAGCCAGGTGTCTGGTTTGTCTGGCATAT
>JAVXRI010000168.1:0-4806 GCA_036643775.1 Pseudomonas sp.
GCAACGTCCTTGATCGACAGCTTGATACGGCCGCGGTTGTCCACGTCCAGTACCAGTACTTCAACTTCCTCGCCTTCTTTGAGGATGTCGGTCACTTTCTCAACGCGAGCATCGCTCAGCATGGAGATGTGAACCAGACCGTCCTTGCCAGGCAGGATGTTGACGAAGGCACCGAAGTCAACGATGCGCTCGACCTTACCGACGTAGATCTTGCCGATTTCAGCTTCAGCGGTGATGCTCAGAACGCGCTGACGAGCAGCTTCAGCGGCGTCTTTGGTTTCACCGAAGATCTTGATCGAGCCATCGTCTTCGATATCGATCGAAGCCTTGGTTTCTTCGCAGATGGCACGAATGGTCGCGCCGCCTTTGCCGATAACATCACGGATCTTGTCGGTGTCGATCTTCATGGCGATCATGGTCGGAGCATTTTCCGACAGCTCGCTACGCGACTGACCGATGATCTGGTTCATCTGACCGAGGATGTTCAGGCGCGCTTCCAGGGCTTGGCCCAGGGCGATTTCCATGATCTCTTCGGTGATGCCGTTGATCTTGATGTCCATCTGCAGCGCGGTAACACCTTTGGCGGTACCGGCTACTTTGAAGTCCATGTCGCCCAGGTGATCTTCGTCACCGAGGATGTCGGTCAGAACAGCGAACTTCTCGCCTTCTTTAACCAGACCCATGGCGATACCGGCAACCGGCGCCTTCATCGGTACACCGGCGTCCATCAGGGCCAGGGAAGCACCGCAGACCGAAGCCATGGAGCTGGAGCCGTTGGACTCGGTGATTTCCGATACCACGCGGATGGTGTACGGGAACACGTCAGCGGCAGGCAGCATGGCCTGAACCGAACGACGGGCCAGACGGCCGTGACCGATTTCGCGACGGCCAGCACCGCCCATGCGACCACACTCGCCCACCGAGAACGGAGGGAAGTTGTAGTGCAGCATGAAGGGGTCTTTCTTCTCGCCTTCGAGGGTGTCCAGCAGCTGGGCGTCACGGGCAGTACCCAGGGTCGCAACGACCAGGGCCTGGGTTTCGCCACGGGTGAACAGGGCCGAACCGTGAGTCTTCGGCAGCACGCCGACTTCGATGTTCAGCGGACGAACGGTCTTGGTGTCGCGGCCGTCGATACGTGGCTTGCCGTTAACGATGTTTTCGCGAACGGTGCGGTATTCGATTTCACCGAAGATCTCTTTGACTTCGCCAGCCGAAGGCTGACCTTCTTCACCGGAGAACTTGGCAATCGCCTGATCGCGCAGTTCACCCAGGCGAGCGTAGCGGTCGGCCTTGACGGTGATGGTGTAAGCCTGGGAAACGGCTTCGCCCAGTTCAGCGCGGATAGCGCTCAGCAGGGAAGTGTTCTCGGCCTTGGCAGTCCAGTCCCAGGTAGGCTTGGCAGCTTCGGCAGCCAGTTCCTTGACAGCCTGGATGACAACCTGGAATTCGTCGTGTGCGAACAGCACGGCGCCCAGCATCTGGTCTTCGGTCAGCTCTTTGGCTTCCGATTCAACCATCAGTACGGCGTCGGAAGTACCGGCAACGACCATGTCCAGGCTGGAAGCGGCCAGTTGCTCGTAAGTCGGGTTCAGCAGGTAGCCGGTGCTTTCATGGAAAGCAACGCGCGCGGCACCGATCGGGCCTTCGAACGGAATGCCGGAAATAGCCAGCGCAGCCGAGGTACCGATCATCGCAGCGACGTCCGGATCGGTTTTCTTGCTGGTGGAAACGACGGTGCAGACAACCTGCACTTCGTTCATGAAGCCTTCTGGGAACAGCGGACGGATCGGACGGTCGATCAGACGCGAGGTCAGGGTTTCTTTCTCGGAAGGACGGCCTTCACGCTTGAAGAAACCACCAGGGATCTTGCCGGCGGCGTAGGTCTTTTCCTGATAGTGAACGGACAGGGGGAAGAAGCCTTTGCCTGGATCGGCCTGTTTGGCACCGACCACGGTCACCAGTACGGTGACATCGTTGTCGACGGTGACCAATACGGCGCCGGACGCTTGACGAGCAATACGGCCCGTCTCGAGGGTAACGGTCGATTGACCGAACTGGAATTTCTTGATTACCGGGTTCACGGTTTCCTACCTTCTTCAGTGGCTCTGGGGGAACTGGTTCTTGCGAATTCTTGGGCAGAACAGGGAATCGGCCCTGTTGACCGTCCAGATAAAACTAGAGGTTGGGAGCCTGCCCTGCCCTTGCGGTAAACCGCTCAGGCGAGACAGACAGCCAACCTCATAGATACGCGCGGCGTGCTCATCGCTCCCGATGCCAGGCACCGGAAGCGATGAATGCAGCACGCCGTGCCCACCACTGGCCAGGCCGCTATTAGCGACGCAGACCCAGACGACCGATCAGGGCGCTGTAACGAGTGGTGTCTTTGCCCTTCAGGTAGTCCAGCAGCTTACGACGCTGGTTAACCATACGGATCAGACCACGACGGGAGTGGTGGTCTTTGCCGTTGGCCTTGAAGTGGCCTTGCAGCTTGTTGATGTTAGCGGTCAGCAGTGCAACCTGCACTTCTGGGCTACCGGTGTCACCGGCGGCTTGCTGGTAGTCGGCAACGATCTGAGCTTTTTCTTCAACGCTGAGTGCCATCTGGCTTCTCCAAATCAAGGGAAACCGAACAAACGGTTTCCAATAGGCCAGGGACAAATCCCTGTATTTATAAAGTGAGGCATGACCATGCCTATTAACAGCCATCCTCTTTACCACCAGTGCCAGGCCTGAGCCTGGTACTGAAGGTTTCGATCATTCCGACCGAATCAGTCGACGTGGCGCGATGCGCCCGTCTTCGCTCACTTCACCGATACCGATGAAGCGACCGTTGTGATCTTGTACCCGGACCATGCCGAACTTCGGCGCATCAGGGGCTCTGACCGGCTGACCGTGCAGCCAGTAGAACGCACTGTGCTCGGAGAACTGCAGCAGAGGCCAGTCTTGCAGACCGCTGTCGGATGGCATCAGGAAGCGATCGACCGCTTCGTTGCCACCTTCGGCGTGAACTGCTTCAAGTTCTTCGAGAGTCACCGTCTGGGCCAGTTCGAAAGGCCCTGCATGCGTGCGACGCAGTTCAGCGACATAGGCGCCACAACCGAGCTGCTCGCCGATATCTTCGACCAGGGTGCGGATGTAGGTACCTTTGCTGCAGCCAACCGACAGTCGAACACGGGTGCCTTCGCACTCGAGCAACTCCAAGCGGTTAATAGTAACAGAACGCGCCTCGCGCTCCACTACTTCACCTGCACGGGCAAGCTTGTAGAGTGGCTGCCCGTCGCGCTTGAGGGCCGAGTACATCGGCGGTATCTGACTGATTAGGCCACGAAATTGTGGCAGAACCGCTTCAACATCGGCGCGACCAACGGTTACGTCGCGAGACTTCAGCACTTCGCCTTCAGCATCGCCGGTGGTGGTGGTCTGGCCCAACTGCATCACCGTCTCGTACCCCTTGTCGGAGTCGAGCAGGTACTGGGAGAACTTGGTGGCTTCACCGAAACACAGCGGCAGCACACCGCTGGCCAGCGGATCGAGGCTGCCGGTGTGCCCGGCCTTCTCGGCATTGAGCAGCCAGCGAACCTTTTGCAAAGCCGCGTTGGAGGTAAACCCCAATGGCTTGTCGAGCAGGATGATGCCACTGACGTTACGACGAATACGTTTGACCTGGGCCACCGCTTACTCCTTGGTGTCCGGGGTTTCGGCGCTCTGGTGCTGACTGTCTTCGGCAACAGCACGCTCGATCAGCGCCGACAGATGGGCGCCGCGCGTTACGCTCTCGTCGTAATGGAAATGCAGTTGCGGCACGCTGCGCAGCTTCATTTCCTTACCCAATTGCATACGCAGGAAACCTGCGGCGCTATTGAGCACCTTAAGGGTTTGCTTGATATCTTCAGCGCTGTCCTGGCCCATCACGGTGATGTACACCTTGGCGTGACCAACATCGCGGCTGACGTCTACGGCGGTGATGGTCACCAGGCCGACGCGTGGATCTTTGACTTCGCGACGAATCAGCTGGGCCAGCTCACGCTGCATCTGATCGCCAATGCGTTGGGTACGGCTATATTCTTTTGCCATTTTTGCTACCTGTAACTAAAGCGGCAAACGCCCGATCAGGCTTGAGCCTGACCGGGCGTTGCGTTCAGAGACACTGACGACCGCCTTGCGACGGGCGTTTCGCGCCTCCCATGCTCGATGCTTAGAGCGTACGAGCCACTTGGACTTTCTCGAAGACTTCGATCTTGTCGCCGACTTTGACGTCGTTGTAGCTCTTCACGCCGATACCGCATTCCATGCCGGCACGCACTTCGGACGCATCGTCCTTGAAGCGACGCAGCGATTCCAGGCGCTGCTCCATCGACTGCATCACTTCGCTGACCAGGTACTTGGTCAGGTCCATGTTGTCGCGGGCCACGGCGAGCATCGGGCCAATGTTGCCCATGCGTACCGACAGTGGCAGGTCGAGGAGCGAGCCATGCTTGAGGAACTTGGTGGTGAAGCCGGCATACGGGCCAAACAGCAGCGAGGTCTTGCCATCAACGACGCGGGTGTCCAGATGCGGCACCGACATCGGCGGCGAACCGACCGCGGCCTGGCTGTAAACCTTGGCCTGGTGCTTCTTGACCACTTCCGGATTGTCGCAACGCAGCCACTGGCCGCTGACCGGGAAGCCGCCAAAGCCTTTGCTCTCTTCGATGCCCGACTGCTGCAGCAGCGGCAAGGCCGCGCCACCGGCGCCGAGGAAAACGAAGCGGGCGTCGACTTCACGGCTGCTGCCGCTGTTGACGTCCTTGATGCTGACGGTCCAGC
>JAVXRI010000169.1:0-4706 GCA_036643775.1 Pseudomonas sp.
GTCCAATAAATCACGAAAATTCAGTATAGCTGGACTTTGAATATTGGAAAGGGATTGTGGATTGTCGCTGTGCTTGAGCAAGCTGCCGCTGTCGTTTTCAGAAGACGGCTGCACTGAACGTCAGAAGCCGACTGCACTATAGCAGCGGAGGGGTTGGATCCATCAGGCAACGACGGGCTGCTGCCGGCCAATAGCCGACAATGACGACACTGGAAATCCCCGCCTGTGAGCGTCGGCTCAGGGCGGGACAGCGTCATCCAGCTACCTGCGCCACTGACTCAGCCTTGTCCAGCCGGCCGCGCCGCACGAACAGACTGACCAGCCGTTGACGGATCGCCACCTGGAGTTCCGCCAGTTGTTCCGGCGTGATGCGAATTTCACCCGCTCGACGAGCGCAACACCGGCGCCGCCTACGCCAAGAACCGGCGAATCGAACTCAAACTCACGAACCGCTGAGCGCCGCGTCACCGCGCTGCTGCGCCAGCCAGTCGCGCGGGGCGCAGCCCATGCGCACGCGGAAGGCGCGCGCCAGAGCGTTCGGGCTGCCGTAGCCGACGCGGTCGGCCACCACCGCCACCGGCCGCCCCTGCTTGAGCAGGGTGCAACTGACGTTCATCCGCCAGTCGGCCAGATAGTCGCCCGGCGTGACGCCCACCGCGTCCTTGAACGCGGCGGCGAAGCGCGCGCGTGACATGCCCGCCTTCGCCGCCAGCGCCTCGAGCGACCACGCGGTCTGCGGCGCATCGTGCATGGCGGTTATGGCGCGCGCGAGTTTCGGGTCGGCCAGGCCCGCCAGCAGTCCGGTGGCGCCAAGCCGCCCATCCATCAGATAACGCAGCAACTGGATCAGTAGCAACTCGCACAAGCGGTCGATGGCGGCCTGCCGACCGCACTGGTCGCGCTCGGCTTCGGCAAACAGCAACTCTAGCGTCGGCCCGAGGCCGGGCAAGTCCGCCAACGGAATCAGCAGCATCGACGGCAAGGCCATGGCCAACGGATTGCCCGTCGAAGCGCCCAGGTCGACCTCCGCACACAACCGCTCAGCGGTATCGCCGGGGGCGGCGACAAAACGATGCGACGCCACGCGCGGATAAAACAGCAGGCTCGGCTCGGTAACCAGCAGATCTTCATGCACGGGCGAACGCGCCGTAATCGGGCCGCGCCGCACCAGATGGATATAGCCATGCGGCGCCGCGTAATGATGCTGCCCACAGAAGGCGCCGCTGTGAAAAACGCGCGCCGAAAGCGAGTAGTGCCGGAGCAAGCCGGCCAGTCGATCCGCCATTCCACTCTCCATATAAGACGATAGGTTACGTATTTGATACTTTACGTGCCATATCGTACCAAACAAAGGGCGATCATGCCCACGTGCTCTTGCACCTCACCCACTACGGAGATAGACATGACCCAAATCGCCCCCCTGACCATCGACACCGCTGACGCCGCTACCGCTGCCACACTCAAGGCCGTCAAAGCCAAGCTTGGCATGGTGCCGAACCTGTTCGCCACGCTGGCCCACGCGCCGGCGGCGCTCAATGGCTACCTCGGCTTGTCCGAAACGCTGGGCACCGGCCGCCTGAATGCCTCCCAGCGCGAGATCGTTGCGCTCGCTGCCGGTCAAGCCAATCGCTGCCAGTATTGCCTGAGCGCACACACCCTGATCGGCAAAGGTGCCGGACTGTCGGCAGAGGCCATCGCCGCGGCCCGCACCGGCCAGGCGGCCAACGCACTTGACGATGCAATCGCCGGCTTTGCCCGCGCGCTGGTCGAGCAACGCGGCGTGGTGTCGGCCGACGCCATGGCCAACTACCGCCGCGCGGGGCTCGACGACGGCCTGATACTGGAAGTGATCGCCAACGTCGCGCTGAACACGCTCACCAACTACACCAACCACATCGCCGACACCACGGTGGATTTCCCCGTGGTCGCCGTCTGATCTCCATAGGCATATAAGGAGAACACGATGAAAATCGCACTCACCGGCGCTCTGCTCGCCAGCGCCCTCGTCCTGCCACTGGCCGTCACGGCCGGCGACTTTTCGCCCTATGTGGGGTCGTCTCAGAAAACGGAAAATAAAGCACGCTAAGCGTGCGTGGAGGCTGGCACCCAGCGGTACAGCGTCGGAATGGACACGCCGAGGTTCTTGGCCACGTCCTTGGGCGGCACCCCGCTGGCCAGCAGCTTCTTGGCCGACTCGATCTTGCTGTCGGTCATCTTCGGCTTGCGGCCGCCTTTGCGGCCGAGCTGCTTGGCGACTTCCAGCCCGGCGCGGGTGCGCTCGACGGTCAGCTCGCGCTCCATTTCGGCAAGGCTCGCCATGACGTGGAAGAAGAACCGCCCGGATGGTGTGCCGGTGTCGATGGAGTCGGTGAGGCTCCTGAACTGGACACCGTGCTTGTGCAGATCGCCGACCAGATCGACCAGTTGCTTGACCGACCGGCCCAGCCGGTCGAGCTTCCAGACGACCAAAGTATCGCCTTCGCGCAGCATTTCGAGCGTCTTGGCCAAGCCAGGCCGGTCTGCCCGCGTGCCACTCACCTTGTCCTCGAAGACCTTTTTACATCCGGCCTTGCTCAAGGCTTCGCGTTGCAGCTCCAGGTTCTGATCCTGCGTCGAGACGCGCGCATAGCCAATCAACATGGCTTGTCTCGCGCCCGGTCGATGCGTTCCTGCATCGCCTGCATCACTTCTTCGTGGGTGTACGATCTGGCGTTGGCGTCGGTGGCTTGCCGCAGGGCTTCCTCAACCTCGCGCGTCATCCGCTCGTAATCCTCCGGCCACAGCGCTTGCTCCATGCGCAGCGACGCCTGACTCAGCAGGTGCAGCAGGCTGAACAGCCGCATGTCGTTGGTGGCGACGATGCGCTCCCGAATCTGCTCCTGAATAGCTTCGCTAGCCCGATGCGCTTGTGGTGTGGCAGTCCCCTCGTAGTCAGCGGGGAATTCCGCTTCCTCGGCAATCCTTGCCCAGGCGCTGGCCAGCGCCTCGATGGTTGACGTGCTCATTTCCGCCGCTCCTGTGCTCTTTGGCGAATCAACCGGCCAAGGGGCCTCGACGCGAAAACCAGCAGCATCACGCCTATCGGATACCAGGTCGAGAAGACCACCAAGGCATCGAAGGCTGGCCGTCCGGTGTTGGTAGGCAGTACGGCGGTCACAGCCATCAACCCGCCGACCGTCCAGATGATGCGCCACACGTAGGGCATCACGCGGGGCACGTAGCCGTCATCGAAAGCGGTCTGGTAGTAGCGGCGCAGGCCGCGCTCGGCAAGCGCCTGGCGCTGCCGCTCCGACAGCGCATCCGTCCGGCCATACCAGCGCCGGAATGGTGGACAGCGCAGCAGCAAAGGGGTGAAGAGGATCATCACCGCCACGATCGCGACACCCCACGCCATGACGGCGCCGGCATCGGGCCGCTTGGCGTTCTCGATCACGGGCGCGAAGACGCCCGGAGCACCGATCATCCAGAACAGCGCAATGTGCTGATGGAAGGAGAGCTTCATTTGCTCATCCACTTGCGCAGCAGGCGCTTTTTCAGGGAGGCGCGTTCTTGCGGGTTGCGTCCCTTGTGATTGGCGATGCGATCCGCCGTGGCGGCCTGGCGCTTGACGGGCCAGTAGGAGCGGCCATCCTTGCCCATCGACCAGACGCTGCTGGCCTGGTTTTCCAGCAGGGGCAGATGGGCGCTCAGGGCTTCGGGCGACGCGCTGGTCAGCGCCGTGCGCTCACGGGTGCGCCAGCGCTGATGCCAGAGCTTCTTGTCCTCGCGCTCGCTGCCGCAGGTCGTGTGCCCGACGATGGGTGTTTTGCGGCGGCTGCGGCTCATAACGTAGTGGTCTCCAAGAACATTCAGGACTGATCCCAGGCGTCGATGGTCAAGACCTGATCGGCAGGACAGGCGGCTACGCGGTCGGGAACTGGATGGTGTTCAGTCTCATGCCGACCCCATTCGATTGATCGCGTCGCTTGCGGCACGCTGCGACGCAAGGAGGTTTGCGACCTGGTTTAGCAGCCGTGTCCGCTGCATGTCTGTTACCTATCTCCCCGACCGCTCATTGGACCAACTCCAGAGATTGGGCTCTATCGCTCAGCCAATACGAAACCGGCATTGGCTGATGCCACAACCGAGACTAACACAAATGGCTCGGTACCTGTATTTCGCGCCCCGTGCACTTGGCCCGGTCTTGCCACGGCTATCTCACCTTCCCTGAGGGCACGAACAATCCCATTGCCCTGAAAGTAATCAGCCATTCCCGACAAAACAGTCCACGTGTCTTGGCCGTGAGGATGAATGTGAGCCGCAATTTCCTGCCCGGGATGGACATGCCAAACCACGATAATTGAGTCTCGGGTTTCAAGCACAACGGAACGAATAGGCTCGCCTTCGGACGGCTGAACATACTCGGCTACAGAAAATATTCTCGATTCAACAGTCATCGGAGATCCCTCTTTCACAGTGCCCCCAGACAGGCTGGATATGAGTTCTAACTCGAATTTGAACGGGAGGCTGGTCGTGCGGTCGTGCAGTTGCCGATGAGCGTGTCGGCTGCTGCCTCCTTGCCCACCAGCGAACTCACGTCCGTTGCGGCCATCCAGAAGGTCTTGCCCGAGCGCGGCTCATAGGTCGCGGGATCGAACACGCCAGAGGGGCCGAACATCGGCGGCTTGATTGGTCATGGCTCCATGCCTTTGTCGTTACGGTCTTCA
>JAVXRI010000170.1:0-4466 GCA_036643775.1 Pseudomonas sp.
GCTACAAGACCCTTACTTGAATACTTTGAGAAAAGAAAAAGTTGGGGTTTCGATCTATCTGGTTAACGGCATCAAGCTGCAAGGCACGATCGAATCCTTCGACCAGTTCGTGATCCTGCTGAAAAACACCGTCAGCCAGATGGTTTACAAGCACGCTATCTCGACAGTAGTGCCTGTGCGTCCGATTCGTCTGCCAAGCGCAACCGAATCCGAGCAAGGCGACGCTGAGCCAGGTAACGCCTGATAGGAGTCTGCTTTGTTCTTTGAGCGCCACGGTGGTGGTGAACGGGCAGTCCTCGTTCACTTGGAAGGTCAGAACCCTGAGGCGCGCGAAGATCCGCAGGAGTTTCGGGAGCTGGCACTGTCGGCTGGGGCCGATATAGTCGTGTTCGCCAATGTGGCGCGACATCAGCCCACCGCCAAATACCTGATTGGCAGCGGCAAGGTCGAGGAGTTGCGCGACCTGGTCAAAGCCGAACAGGTAGATTTGGTGATTTTCAATCATACCCTCACCCCCAGTCAGGAACGTAACCTCGAGCGAGTCTTCGAGTGTCGCGTGCTTGACCGTACCGGTCTGATTCTCGATATCTTCGCCCAGCGGGCGCGCACTCATGAAGGCAAGCTGCAGGTCGAACTGGCCCAGCTTGAGTACATGAGCACGCGGCTGGTACGCGGCTGGACGCACCTTGAGCGGCAGAAGGGCGGTATCGGTCTGCGTGGTCCGGGTGAAACCCAGCTGGAAACCGACCGCCGCCTGTTGCGGGTGCGTCTGCGCCAGATCAAGGCGCGGCTGGAAAAGGTCCGCAGCCAGCGCGAGCAGGCTCGCCGCGGGCGCAAGCGGGCAGATATCCCGTCAGTGTCCCTGGTCGGCTATACCAACGCCGGCAAATCGACCCTGTTCAATGCCCTGACCGAATCCGAGGTTTACGCGGCCGACCAGCTGTTTGCGACCCTTGACCCGACCCTGCGGCGGCTTGAGCTCGACGATGTCGGGCCGATTGTGCTGGCCGATACCGTGGGCTTCATTCGGCACCTGCCACACAAGCTGGTCGAAGCTTTTCGGGCTACGCTCGAGGAGTCGAGCAACTCTGATCTGCTGCTGCATGTGATTGACGCTCACGAGCCTGATCGCATGGAACAGATCGAGCAGGTCATGGCGGTGCTGGGGGAGATTGGTGCAGAAGGCTTGCCGATCCTCGAGGTCTATAACAAACTCGACCTGCTTGAGGGTGTCGAGCCACAGATTCAGCGCGATGCCGACGGCAAACCGCAGCGAGTCTGGGTCTCGGCGCGTGATGGGCGCGGCCTGGAACTGGTGGGGCAGGCAGTCGCCGAGTTGCTGGGGGATGACCTGTTTATCGGAACCTTGCGCCTTGAACAGCGTTTTGCGCGTTTGCGCGCGCAGTTCTTTGAACTGGGTGCGGTGCAGAGCGAAGAGCATGACGATGAAGGCAGCAGCCTTTTGGCCGTGCGCCTGTCCCGGGTCGAACTCAATCGCCTGGTCAGTCGCGCGGGCCTGAAGCCGGCGGAGTTCATCGAGCAACACACTTTGCAATAAAAGCCTGAGAAAGCGGTTGTGCCGCAGTGGCAGGCATTCTGTAGCATTGGTCGGCGCGCCGTGGGTGCGTCTTTGCTTTATCAGATGGAGAGCGCTATGGCTTGGAATGAGCCGGGTGGCAACTCGAATAATCAGGATCCTTGGGGCGGCCGCCGCGGTGGCGGTGACAAGAAAGGACCGCCGGATCTCGACGAGGCCTTCCGCAAGCTGCAGGACAGCCTGAACGGCATGTTCGGCAGTGGCAAGAAACGCGGTGGTGACGGCATCGGCAAGGGCGGTGGCTTCGGCCTGCTCGGCATCGGGCTGGCTGTGCTGGCGGCTATCTGGCTGTACAGCGCCGTGTATGTGGTCGACGAACAGGAGCAGGCGGTAGTGCTGCGCTTCGGCAAATACTACGAAACCGTAGGGCCGGGCCTGAACATCTACTTCCCGCCGATCGATCGCAAGTACATGGAAAACGTCACGCGCGAGCGTGCCTATACCAAGCAGGGGCAGATGCTCACCGAAGACGAGAACATCGTCGAAGTGCCGCTGACCGTGCAGTACAAGATCACCAACCTGCAGGATTTCGTGCTGAACGTCGATCAGCCTGAAGTCAGCCTGCAGCATGCGACCGACAGTGCCCTGCGTCATGTGGTGGGTTCCACCGCCATGGACAAGGTACTGACCGAAGGTCGTGAGCAGATGGCCGTGGAAATCAAGGAGCGCCTGCAGCGGTTCCTCGATACCTACCGTACCGGTATCACCGTCACCCAGGTCAACGTACAGAGCGCGGCAGCCCCGCGTGAAGTGCAGGAAGCCTTCGACGACGTGATCCGTGCCCGTGAAGACGAGCAGCGCGCCCGCAACCAGGCCGAGTCCTACGCCAACGGCGTGGTGCCAGAGGCCCGTGGTCAGGCCCAGCGGATCATCGAAGATGCCAACGGTTATCGTGACGAAGTCGTCTCGCGTGCCAAGGGTGAGGCTGATCGCTTTACCAAGCTGGTCGCCGAATACCGCAAGGCACCTGAAGTGACCCGTCAGCGTCTGTACCTGGACACCATGCAGGAAGTCTACAGCAACACCAGCAAGGTCCTGGTTTCCGGTAAGGATGGCCAGAACAACCTGCTGTACCTGCCGCTGGACAAGATGGTTGAAGGCAGTCGTGGCAGCAGTGCTCCAGTGAACGTCGCGCCTTCGGCCAACGACGCGGCCAATCGCGCGGCAGCGGAGCTGCAACAGCAGCAAACACAGTTGCGTACTAGGGAGAGCCGCTGATGAGCAATAAATCGCTGATCGCCCTGATCGTAGGGTGGTGCTGGCGATCGTGGCCTGGAACAGCTTCTACATCGTGTCCCAGACCGAGCGTGCGGTCCTGCTGCAATTTGGTCGTGTGGTTCAGGCCGATGTCCAGCCAGGCCTGCATGTGAAGGTTCCTTACGTCAACCAGGTGCGCAAGTTCGACGCCCGCCTGATGACGCTGGACGCCCCGACCCAGCGCTTCCTGACCCTGGAAAAGAAAGCGGTGATGGTTGATGCCTACGCCAAATGGCGGGTCAAGGATGCCGAGCGTTTCTACACGGCAACTTCGGGCCTCAAGCAGATTGCCGACGAGCGTCTGTCGCGTCGTCTGGAAAGCGGCCTGCGTGACCAGTTTGGTAAGCGCACCCTGCACGAAGTGGTTTCCGGTGAACGTGACGCGCTGATGGCTGACATCACTGCATCGCTGAACCGCATGGCCAGCAAGGAGCTGGGTATCGAAGTGGTCGACGTTCGCGTCAAGGCCATCGACCTGCCCAAGGAAGTAAACCGCAGCGTGTTCGAGCGTATGAGCACCGAGCGTGAGCGTGAAGCCCGCGAGCACCGCGCCAAGGGTAACGAGTTGGCCGAAGGTATTCGTGCCGACGCCGACCGTCAGCGCCGGGTTCTGCTGGCAGAAGCCTATCGGGAATCGGAAGAAACCCGTGGTGATGGCGATGCCCAGGCGGCGTCGATCTACGCCAAGGCCTATGGTCAGGACCAGGACTTCTACGCGTTCTACCGCAGTCTCAAGGCCTACCGCGAAAGCTTTGCCAACAAGAGCGATGTACTGGTGCTCGATCCGAGCAGCGAGTTCTTCCGCTTCATGGACAAAGCCAAGTAGTCAGGTTACACCCCGCCGGGCGGTTAAAACGCCTGGCGGGGTGATCCTGCGAGAAAACGGGTGTATGATGCGGCAGCCGGGAAATTCCCGGCTTTTTTGCGTCTGCAAGACTGAACGGCCGCAAGCCGTCTCCGGTCTACAGCGCAGCCCAAGGTATTTGAGGGTATCGGCACGGCGGTTGCGCTGGAATCAGTGCTGCGCGTCATAGTTTGGCGATACCTGCTTCACTCAAGGCTAGCCCGCGGGCAGGCCGCCCGGACCAAAGGGGAAATGGCGTAATGGCAACGGTAGACCGCTGGCTGCTGCCAGATGGCATCGAAGAAGTACTGCCACCTGAGGCGGCGCGCATCGAAATCGCGCGTCGTCAGGTGTTGGATCTGTTCCAGAGCTGGGGTTACGAGTTCGTCGTCACCCCGCATATCGAGTACCTGGAATCGCTGCTCACCGGTGCCGGCCAGGACCTGGATCTGCGGACCTTCAAGGTTATCGACCCGCAATCGGGCCGGCAGATGGGCTTTCGTGCCGACATCACCCCGCAGGTAGCGCGTATCGATGCGCACACCCTGCGTCGTGAAGGGCCGAGCCGCCTGTGCTATGCCGGTAGCGTGCTGCATGCCTTGCCGCGTGCACTGTCGACTTCGCGCAGCCCGATCCAGCTCGGTGCCGAGCTGTACGGCGACGCCAGTCCGGTCAGCGACGTTGAAGTGATCAGCCTGATGCTGGCCATGCTGCAACTGGCCGACGTGCCGGATGTGCACATGGATCTGGGGCATGTCGGGATCTATC
>JAVXRI010000171.1:0-3448 GCA_036643775.1 Pseudomonas sp.
GAGAGTAGGTCATCGTCAAGATTAAATTCCGAAACCCCTATCTGCGTACGCAGGTAGGGGTTTTGTCTTTTCCGGGTCATTGGGCCAGCGCTGATCCTGTGGGAGCTGGCCTTGCCAGCGATACCGGCACCGCGCAAGCACTGACACCCCAGCGCTGCCATCGCCGGCAAGGCCGGCTCCTACAACCCTGGCACAACAAACCATCGCGCAAAAAAAACCACCCCGCAGGGTGGTTTCATTACATCGAATACCAAGTCAGTCGCCGTAATACTCACAACCACTGGTGCAGGTCTCATGAATACGCACCTTGGACAGTTCTGGCAGCAGCGGTTTGACCTGCTCCCAGATCCACTTGGCGATCACTTCACTGGTAGGGTTTTCCAGACCAGGAATATCATTCAGATAGTTGTGGTCCAGCTGTTCATACAGCGGCTTGAAAATCGCCTTGATCTCGGAAAAGTCACGAATCCAGCCAGTATGCGGGTCCAGTGGGCCGGTCAGGTGCAGGGCAACCTTGAACGAGTGACCGTGCAGACGGCCGCACTTGTGCCCTTCAGGAACGTGCGGCAGACGGTGTGCCGACTCGAAGGTGAACTCTTTGAAAATTTCCACGGTGTGGCCTGTATAGCTGATGGTGTAAGGGCTGGAGCAGGCCACGCTTGTTTGGTGTACTGCTCAATGTACTGATTGGTCGTTGCTGGGGGTCAAAGAGGACATCCAAACCGAGATATCCGACTGACGCCAAGCGACCGAGTTGGGTCCTATTCTAACCTGTTTTGGGAAAGTGCCCTCTTTGATTCTGCGGTACACAGTGTTGCGGCTGATACCGATAATGTGAACCACCTCCTCAATGCGTAGGAAGCGGTCAATGTTCTTTGCTGGTGTCATGTATGTCTCCACGCCGCTGGTGGCGGCACAGTAGGGAATAGGTCAGGCGAGGAAGTGGTGGCCTACAGCGGCGGCCAGGGCGGCCTGCTCGCTGCGGAACATGAGCCGGGTCTTGCTGGTGTGGCCATAGGCCTCGTACTCAACGTCAACCCACCAGGCGCCGAACTTGCGATAAGGCGCGTCCAGGATCTTGCTGACGTAGCAGTCGATCAGGTTCATGGGTGGTCTCCACGCCGCTCATGGCGGCAGAGGTGGGGAGGGGTTATTCGTCGTCATCTGGATCTAGGTCGTCATCGCCGTCGTGGCTGACGCTGATCGGGAGCTTGCCAAGGCGCTCTAGGGCCAGGACGAGACCGATGCGCAATCCCTTTGCCATGTCTTTTGTGAGAACAATCTCGACAGGGTCATCAATGCCGAGCTGCAGGGTCACGCCTTCCTTGGCGTTATCGCTGACCAATTGCAACTGGTCGGCCTGGCGCCTGTGCCATCCAAGCAATGCTTCGATCATCTCGCCGACCTCCTGTGGAGCGCTGACCGACCCCTCTAGCGCGGTAGTAACCAGCTTTTCCAGGTCCGATTTTTCGCCTTTGGCCAGCTCAAGTTGGTTGTCGGCGGCGAACGGCCCGCCAACCATTGACCAACTGCTGGCGAACACCTGGGCTTGTTCCATGATTGCAGCTACGGTTTTTTCGGACATACGAATTCCTCGCCCGCCTACCGGCAGGCTTGAGTTGTTGTAGGGGGAGGGGTTACGCGCCCTTGAACGGGACGACGTTTTCGAGTTCGCGCTTTACGCCACCGGAGTCGCGGAAGGCCTTCCACTCCGCGTGATGTGCGGCGCAGTAGTGAACGTCAGGCGACACCTCGGTCGAGCGGTAGCCGCACAGGTTGCGGTCACAGGTCTTGCCGTTGCCGACAGGGTAATCGCACAGATTGGCGGCCACATCGCCGCAGCCGGAGCAGTTCGGTCCCAGTTCGCCGCAGATGTGCCCTCGCGGCTTCCGGTCTTTGTCGTAGAGCGTGTAACAGCTCACGGCCTCGGCCCCTTCCAGATCATCCAGACCATGTAGAGTGGGGCGGCGATGGGTAGAAGGATCATGGCTGTAGCTCCTTCGGTACCTGGACGGTGTTGCCTATGACCTTGCTTATGACGGCCCTGCAGATCGCTACGAGCGGGCTCGGACCTATCAGCCAGTCGGTTGGCTCATTCGGCCTGCTGGGGTAGGCGGTCCAACCGCCCAGTGCCGGGCCGTCGCCGATTTGGTGCTTTGTCTTCAGGGGCCCGCCGAGCGCCCAGTTCTCGTGAGGGCTGTACCGCTCGCAGCGCTCAGTTACTTCGCCACGGTAATGGACGAACACCCTGGTCGGCGCGCCGTAGAGAGGACTCGCCACGTGCACATCCAGCCCTTCGGCCTTGGCGACCGCCCAGGCCAACTGCTCGCCGACCAGGTCGGCTGTCTTCACTTCGATCAGGTCGGTCATGCTGACCTCTGCTCAGGATTTCCGTACAAGTCGTACTCAGGGCGCGCTGGCGGATAGGCTTCGGCAGTCAGCGCCTGGTCGATGGCGGCACGCAGGTTCTCGTTGTAGTTCTCGCCAAGCACTCGCTCACAAGGCTTACCCATGTAGTGCCCGATGATCTCGATGCCGATGCTGCAATCGCCATCCATGCCGTTGGAATGGCTTTCGAAGCGCACATCCCAGCAGCACGATTCAAGCGCACTAAGCCGCTCCCGATCCTTTCGCAGCTCGCCCAGTTCGGCACTGGAGACGATGGTGAAGTGGGTTTTCTTTTTGCTCACAGCTGATACCTCTCTTCATTCCAGCGCACTGGTGCCTTTACTGGGGTAGGGGTGTTGTCTTGTTCGTGCGGGGAGAGCTGGCGCTCGTTGCCGGCCACTTGCGGCGACCAGACTTTCACGCAGCTGATTGCGTTGTTGCCTAGCGAGTTCATGACGTAGCAGACGACGCCGCGCGGCTTATCTTCGAAGGACCAAACACCGGACGGTAGGTCGCCCGCGCTGACGCCGGTGGCCAGCAGCAGCAGGCAGAGGGGGAGGCGGGTCATGAGCGACTCCCAATTGCTGCTGCCGCTTCCACGATCGCCCGGCGAGTGGCGCTGAAAGCATCGTCGCCGTGATAGATGTCGAACTCACCGAACCGCTCTGCATCTACGCAGGTATAAGCCTGTGTGTCGCCATCGAACGGCTCCACGATGTGGATCTGCACCCCGAGGCGGTCTGCGCGCCCCATCAGTACTGCCAGGCGCAGTGCGTCACCGTCGTTGATGAGCGGGTTCCAGTGCGCCCGCACGCCGGACTGACCTTTAAAGCGGAATGGCCATTTGGGGTCGCCGCAGGTGCAAGGCTCGATCTCCAGGCGCCCGCCCTTGGCGGCCAATTTCAGCAGTTCGTGATCGAGGTTCTTTTCTTCAGGCATGACTTCTCCAAAGCCGCCATATAGCGGCTATTCAATAGAGGGAGAGGGGTATTTCGGCGTGGAGTACAAATGTACTCCTTCGGTCAAAAGCTACTGCGGCAGCGGCAAATCGCGGATGGCC
>JAVXRI010000171.1:3476-4326 GCA_036643775.1 Pseudomonas sp.
GCGCCTTGGGTGGTCATCTGCTCGGGGCTGGCGCCGTCGGGGGTTGGTGGATGGAGGTAGAGCGGCTTTGCTTCAAGGCTTGGGTGCTCTGGCTTTGTAATAGCAGACGACCAAGGACTAGGATTCTCGCCCGGAACCCAGCGACGAATGAGCCACGCTACTGGCTCGCCTTGGTGCTGGGCGGCTGCATCAAGCAGACCCTGCCAGAACTCAGCGTGAGGGGACGGGCATGGATGGGCTTGGTACTGCAGCAGCTTCACCAGGCGCTCAACTTCATCGCGCGGCACGCTGACCATCTGTTCGGTGTTGCTGGATCGGTTTTCTGTGGGCATGGGGATATCTCTGCTATAGTGGCATATTGATATTTACTTTGAGGTGGGGTAAATTTGCTCGCGTTCAGCCTCCTGCGGAAAGCATCTGCTTTCCAGAGGTGGCAGAGCGGCCTATTGCACCGACCTGATAAGTCGGCGGCCGGGAAACCGGCCCACGGGTTCGAATCCCGTCCTCTCCTCAAAAACCCCTACAGCAGGGGTTTTTGCGGTTCTGGGGTTTGGGTTTATGCCGCGGCCGCTTGGTCGATTGACACTTTCCATGGATCATTCGCACGAGCCAATGCCGCCATCGGCGGCGGGCTGACGCTGTTCCCGCACATGTGTACCTGCTCGGTTTTGGTGAACGGCTTGCCGTCGGCGCCCTTGTCGATGATGTAGTCGGCAGGGAAGCCTTGAGCACGGTACAGCTCATGCGGCTGCAGCATGCGCAGGCAGATGTCGACGATCACATACGGGGTGCCCTTCACGAGGACGGTAACAAGTGCCAAGCGATCCTTGGTAGTGATCGTTGCCAGAGG
>JAVXRI010000172.1:0-4250 GCA_036643775.1 Pseudomonas sp.
CGTAACTTTGCGACTTCAGGAGGCTGAGTGGAGGTGTCTGGAGGGGGCTGGTGCGCAGCACCTTCGGCGTAGCCGAAGAACGCGAGTCGTAGACTTGGCGCAGCAAGTCGTAGGCCGCCGTAAGGGCGGAAGGGGCCACTAGCATCGCCACATGAAATGGATAAGCTCGCAGCCTCAACAACCAGAACTCCGTGAAGAGCCCATTGTAAACTCCCCAGCGCTGCTTGCTGCCAGGTTGATGTTACGCCACGTCGACCAGGACGATTTCGCTGTCTTGCAGCGCTGTCACCCGTAGTACCTGCTCATCCTCGATGGCGATACCGTCGCGCGCTTCGGCGCGCAAGCCGTTGACTTCGACCAGTCCCTTGGCCGGAACCAGATAACCACGTCGGCCATCTTCAAAGCGGTACTCAGCGGTTTCTCCTGCTTGCAGGGTGGCTGCCACCAGACGCGCATCGGCGCGAATGCGCAGACTGTCATCATCACCCTCACGACCACTGGCCAGGGTCACGAAGCCTTCACCGCGCTCGCCTTTCGGGAACGGCCGGGTGCCCCAGGACGGCGCTTGTCCGACGCGCTCGGGCACGATCCAGATCTGGAAGATCCGCGTATCGACCTTTTCCAGGTTGTACTCGCTATGGGTGATACCGGTGCCGGCACTCATCACCTGCACATCGCCGGCCTCGGTGCGACCTTTGTTGCCGAGGTTGTCCTGGTGGCTGATGGCGCCTTCGCGGACATAAGTGATGATTTCCATGTCGCGGTGCGGATGCGGCGGGAAGCCACTGCCGGCAGCAATCAGGTCGTCATTCCAGACCCGCAGGTTGCCCCAGTGCATCCGTTGCGGGTCGTAATACTCGGCAAACGAGAAATGATGGTGGGCGTCGAGCCAGCCATGGTTGGCGTGGCCAAGGCTCTTGAAAGGGCGCAGTTGCAGCATGGTGGGCTCTCCTGGTGAGTCGGTTGATGGAGTGATCATCGCTGAATCTATAATCGAAAATAAGCGTAAATTTCGGCTGATTTCAATCGAACTGATTGATGTATTCAGCTAGGGTGAATTATCCGTTTCATCGCCTAATTCACTGATCTTCAAGCATTCAGCTGGTGATTTTTGTCTGATGGAGCGAACATGAGCGCAGGTTTTTTCTAGTTGGAGTCGGTGTGTCTGAAGAGCGTCCCAAGCTACCCCCGGAGTTGACTCCGCCTGCGCAAATGCCCTGGGTCCGGCGCCTGGTGGCGCGCATGCTCGGCCGTGGATTGAGCCGCTTGCAGGCCCAACATCGTGACTCCTGGTTTCAGGGGCACGCCAGCGGCCAGCGCACCGGGCATGCCGACGGTTTGCGTGAAGGCTACGAAGAAGGGCGGGTAGACGGCTATGAAGCCGGCCGTCAGGTCCTGGTGATCCGCGACACCCGTCCTGACGGTCATGGTGTACCGGGCCAGGACGATCACTTGTTCGACGACTGGCGCCTGCCGCTGACCGCCGAGTTGAAGAAGCGCTTCAAGGCTGACGTCGCCCAGCGCCTGCCAGCGCATGCGCAGCCAAGCGCAGCGCAGTGGAAGATGATCTTCAGCGATACGCCGTCCACCTGCGTCATTGCCGGCGCCGGCGCCGGCAAGTCGACCTCGTTGGTGCTGCGCATTCTGCTGCTGCGTCATTACCTGGGCTTTGAACTGGACGCCATGACCGTGGTGACTTTCACCCGTGAGTCGCGCAAGGACTTCATTGCTCGTCTGGTGCAAGTGTTCAGCCTCTGGCAACTTGCCCTGAATCCCGCGCAGGCGCGCGAACTGGTACGCACCTTCCACTCACGCATCCTGCCTCTGGTGCGCAGCTTGCCGGGCTTCAGCCAGGTGCGCGCGTTCGAGACCCTGGGCAGCGAGATGCCAGGGGGCAGCGAAGCCAACGCTGAGAGCAATCCTTTTGACCTGCGCATCAATGACGCCCAGCGCCAGCAACTCAACCTGTGCTACCGCGACCTGCTGAAAAACAGCCCGCGATTCGCCGAGCTGATCGCCGGTCTGCGGCGCGAAGCCCTGCAGCTCAAGGCACTGGATCGCGATCACCCTGATGTGCAAAAGCGCGTAGCTGTGACCCAGCTATCGGCCAGCCGCGACGAAGAACTGTGCGACACCCTCGAAGACCTCTGGTTCGCCGCGGGTGCCTGGCCAATCAAGGGCATTGAGCCGAGTCGTGAGACGGTCGAGATCAACGGCAGCCGCTTCCATTTTCATGGCCACATCGCCGAGCTGGATGCCTGGGTCGTGCTCGGTTTCGATCCCGGTGAAAACCAGCAGTACAAGCGCCCCGGAGCCAAGCTGCCGGTCTGGGCGGAATGGGTGATAAAGCGCACCCTGTTTCAAGCTTTCTGCGATAAGCCTGTGATTTGGTTGGAAAACTATGCTGCCGCCAAGCGCCTGACATCCTCCCTGGCGGGGGATGCGGTGGCCGGACCGGGGTTTGATTACAAGGTCAAGGGCGAGCTGTCGGCGGTGCCGCTGCTCGATGCCTTTGTCGGCGCCGCAGGCTTTATCGAGAACCTCGGGCTTGAGGTCAACAAGGCCGTGGGCGCCATGAGCTTCCCGGCAGGTGACAGCGATGCACAGTTCTTCGAAGCCCTGAGCCTGTACTGGAAAGCCTTGGAAGCGCACCTGCTCGGCCAGTCGCCGCCGATCATGAGCTACAACCGCATGTTTGCCTTGTTCGGCGAGAACAACCCGGAAAACCTGCGGCTGTTGCCTGATCCGTTGCTGCGCCCGCTGGCGCACCTGATGATTGACGAGTTCCAGGATGTCTCCCCGCAGATCGTCTCCTGGCTGCGGGCTTGCCTGCGCGAGATCCGTCGACGCGGCCCGGCCCTGAACGTCGGACGGGTAGCCCAGCATTCGTCGCTGCTGTGCGTGGGCGATGACTGGCAGTCGATCTATGGCTGGCGTGGTAGTTCGCCTAAGTTCTTCATGGAGTTCAACAAGGAGTTCGTGGCGCCAAGCACCACTAGGGTGATGCTCGCCGACAACTACCGCAGCCATCAGCACATCATCGATGCGGCCGAGCATATCGTGAAGTCGGCGCCGGCGATCAGTGGCAAGAAGGCCAGGGCCTGCGGGCCTGCAGCCGAGGAGCCGATACCGGTCAAAGTGCTGGAACGGGATGAAGCGGCGTTGGCACAGACGCTGATGGAACACTACCGGCGTGGTGAATCGGTGATGATGCTGTTTCGAAAAAGTAGCGATAAGTTATTGATATCTGAGCATATTCAATCTCTTGTTAATCACGAGGCAGGGTTGCCGGCGAATCAGCGGCGGTTCCGTCAGCTGACCTACCACAGCGCCAAGGGGCTGCAGGCCGACGCGGTATTCATGCTCGGTGATTGTCAGCATCTGACTAGTTCACCTTACAAAAACCAGGTGTACCGTCAGGCTGGGTTGGGGCGTGCCGGGGATCCGCTGGCGTTCGATAACGCCCAGAAGGATGAAGTGTTGCGTCTGGCTTATGTGGCCATTACGCGTGCGGCCAAGCATTGCTATTGGTATGTGGAGAAACCGAATGCCGAGGCAGTCAATCTGCCACGAGCGTCCAGTCAGGTAGATGGCCGCAAGGCGTTTTTCGAAGATGGACGCGTGTAGGAGCGGATTTATCCGCGATGGACTGCGCAGCAGGCCCATTTTTGGGGCCGCTACGCGCCCCATCGCGGATGAATCCGCTCCTACAGGTACGGTGTTCCAGGCGGATCAGGCCTTCAGCGCCGCATCCGGCTTGACCGCCGGCACCGGTTTGCCAATGGCCTGCTCGACCCGCTGCGCAGCTGCCGGGTCATCGGCAAACGGCATCAGGCTGACCTGGTCGTCCACCTCACGGCTATGGCCCTGAAGGCAGACGGTGGTGACCAGGTAGAAGAACACGATCCCGTTCAGGCAATACAGCGCATACAGCCACTCGTTCATGGTTAGTTCCCTCAGGCCATCTGGGCGTTGGACAACGCCAGCTTTTCATCCGCCACACGCACGGTGCGCCAGGTGTTGTAAGCCATCAGCAACATGCCGCTGAGGAACAGCACACCACCGACGAAGCGCACCAGGAAGCCCGGATGGCTGGCCACCAGTGCCTCGACAAAGGAGTAGGTCAGGGTGCCGTCTTCGTTGGTGGCGCGCCACATCAGGCCCTGGGCGATACCGTTGACCCACATCGAGGCGATGTACAGCACGGTGCCGATGGTGGCGAGCCAGAAGTGCGCGTTGATCAGGCCGAT
>JAVXRI010000173.1:0-4202 GCA_036643775.1 Pseudomonas sp.
GGCGAAACCGGCGACCTCGAGGTCGTAGTCACCCCGACAGGTGCCAGCCAGCAAGTTGCTTGGACCAGCTCCGCGCCAGCAGTCGCCAGCGTGAGTGAAACCGGCCTAGTCACCGCTCTGACTGTCGGTATCGCCACCATCACGGCCACCAGCGTCGCAGACGGCACCAAGACCGACACCTGCGCTGTAACCGTAACCGCTTAACCCTTTGCCCGGCGCGCCCTGCGGTGCACGTCGGGCCATCTACCGCAGAGGAATACCATGGCCTTCACCATTGCCAAAAAGCCCGAGCTGGACATCAACGGCACGCGCTGGGTGGAATTCGCCCCAGGCGCCAAGATTCTGGTCGGCTCCATCGCCAGCCCGATCTACAAGTCGCATCAATCGCTGATCAAGCGCCACCTTGCTGCTATCGATCAGCAGTCCAAGGTCGGTACTGCAGCATTTAATGTTGCCGATATCCCACAGGAACAGATCGAGATTGATGACGATCTGTATACGGACCTGGCCGCCCGCCATCTGATCAAGGATTGGGAAGGTGTCGACGTTGCGGATCAGCCAGGCGTCCCTGCTTCGTACAGTCCAGAGCTGTGCAAGCAGCTGATTGAGCAGATGCCCAGCGTCTATTTCCTGGCCGTCAGGACTGGGCTGGACATCGCGCGCCGGATCGAGGAGAAGACCCAAGCCACTGCGGAAAAGTCCTAGCGGCATACCTGTGGGGGCGGGAATGGGCAGGGAAGGGCAACGAGAAAGCTCGCTGGAAGCGAGAAAAGCTGAGGGGCGTAACACCCGTTCCACCAGCACCAGAAATCGACGGTGTAACCGCCGAGGTTCTTGAAGCCTATGGATCGATCAGCCGCACCCGGCAGTACGTCGGCATGGTGGGTGCTCCGGCTCCGATCTCCCCGGTGGCCATTACCGAACACCTGTCCCGATACCCCTCAGCGATATGCCGCGAAGAATTCGACGCAGCCATCTTCGCCCTGGATGACGAATTCCGCAGGCATTGGGATGAGCAGCAGGAGAAGGACAAGCCAAAGACGCCACCGAAGAAACGATAACCCGCCTGGCGGGTTTTTTTACGCCAGGAGAACGATATGGCGCAGGAATCCCGCCTTGCGGTAACGATTGATTCTCGCGGGGCACAGCGCAATGCCGACGATCTGACCGATTCGCTCGGGCAGATGACGAAAGCTGGTGACTCGGCGGCAGCATCTGCTGATCAGGTAACCAGCAGCCTGGATGATCAGCGCAAAGAGCTTTCTCAGCTTCTTGGACAGATCAATCCAACGGTCTCCGCACTTGGTCGCCTGGACGATATGCAGGAAAAGTTGGCCAAGCTCAAGAAGGCCGGCATCGTAGAAAGCGACACCTTTGTCGAGTACACCGATCGCATCAACGTGATGCGTGGCGCTTTGGGCGAAACCACCGACGGCATGAACCGTGCCGGAATGTCGGCAAAGCAGATGCAGAACAACCTGCGCATGTTGCCTGCGCAGTTCACTGACATCGCAGTAAGCCTCCAGGGTGGGCAAGCACCTTTGACTGTTTTGCTGCAGCAGGGGGGGCAGATCAAAGATATGTTCGGCGGCATTGGTCCGGCTGCCCGTGCGATGGGTGGTTACATTGCCGGCCTGGTGAACCCGTTCACTGTCGCGGCTGCCGCTGCCAGCACGCTGGCGCTGGGCTACTACCAGGGCTCTGAGGAATCGGAGCGCTTTGCCAATGCCCTGATTGAGAATGGAAATGCCGCGGGCACCAATGCAAACCAGTTGGCCGACTTTGCCAATCAGGTTGCCAGCACCAATGGCACGGTTGGCGCTGCAACTGCTGTTCTCACTCAGTTGGCTGCCGCTGGTAACCCGCTGACGTCGATGTATGGCGAGATCACCCAGGCGTCTCTGTCCTGGTCGAAGCAGACAGGGCGTGACGTCACCGGGGTCGTGAAGTCGTTCAACGACATCGCGAAGAGCCCGGTCGAGGCTATCAAGAAGCTCGACGCCGAGCTGAACATCCTGACCGCCTCTCAGTACGCCAACATTGTTTCCTTGCAGGAGCAGGGCGACACCATGGGGGCGGCGGCAATGGCCGCAGGCCTGTATGCGGAGGCTATTAATAGCCGGGCAGGGGAGATCGAGCGCAACCTTGGCAACTTGGAGTCTGCTTGGCAATCGGTTGCAGGCTTCGCAAAACAGGCCTGGGACGCGATGCTGGATGTCGGCCGCGACCAGACCATTGAGGATCAGATCGCCAACACTGAGAAGATCCTTGCGGGGCGCAAGCAAGGCTTTATGTCGCTGCTGTTCAGCGAAGATGACTCGTCCACTAAATTCCTCGAAAACAAGCTGAAGCAGTTGCAGAACGCCCTAGCGTCCAACACCGCCAAAGCCGCCACTGATGCCAACAGCAAGTTGATTCAGGATGCCGGAAAGAAGGCATCCGATACGATCAACGCCAGTTACAAGGCAGGGCAGACCCAGACCGAGAAGCTGCAATCGCAGCTGAAGGAACTGGACAAGGCAAGAGCTGCCTCTCTCGCTGCCGGCAGCTACAGCGCTGAGCAGGAGGTTAAATACGCCGGCGCGCGGAGGAACATCGAGCAGCAGATCGCCGATATCAAGGCGCGTGAGACCAAGAAGAACACGCCAAAGGCTGTAACCGGCCAAAATCGAGGCGTCTCTGAGGCTGAAAACACTTTCGCCAAGCTCTACAACCAGTACGACCCGGCGGCCCAAGCTGCCCGGGCTCTGAGCAAGGAGCAGGGCCAGATTCAACTGGTGCTCGACAAGGGCAAGATAAGCCAGGAGGAATACGGCAAGGCGCTGGCTCAGGCGTCACTGAACTACGCCGCCGCCATCAAGGGCGCCCAAGGGCTTACCGCTGCTGAGCAGTATCGAGCACAGGTGAATCGCCGCCTTGCAATTGAGGAAGAGGGATACAGGGTTGAGGCCAACTCCGTTGGTATGGGCGACCTTCAGGCTGATCGATACCGGCAACGCGTTCAGCTAGAGAGGCAGATGAACGATGAGATCATCTCCCTGCAGGACAACCTCAGGTTAGCCGAGAGCGCCTCACAGCGTGCCGCCATCCAAGAGCAGATAAAGATCCTCGAAGAGACCAACCCGGCCAGGCTTCAAGCCTTGCAAAAGGGTTGGGCGATGATGGACCAGGCCATGCTCAACCCCATCAACGGGTGGACAGCCGCGGTCCAGAACTTCGGCAACCAGGCGCGCGACATCACCGGGCAGACCCAGTCAATTTTCTCCAGTGCGTTCAACAACATCTCCTACGACATCACCGATGCAATCATGAACGGCAGTTTGTCGTTCAATACACTGGGGGACATTGCATCGAACGTCCTTCGGGAAATCGTCACGGGATTCGTCCGGATGGGCGTCCAGATGGCTATGAACGCCGCCTTGAATGCAACCCTGGGTGCGACGGCGGCCGGGCAGAGCATGATACTGGCTGGCACCACTGCTACCGCCTGGGCTCCTGCTGCGGCAATGGCATCTTTGGCAACGCTGGGCGCCAACTCTGTACCGGCAGCCGCCGCGCTGACCTCGACCACGGCCCTGGCCACCAGCTTGGCGGTGCTCCCGGGGTTCGCCACCGGCGGCTACGTTTCTGGCGCCGGTACCGGCACATCGGACAGCATCATGGCCCGCCTGAGCGACGGTGAGTTCGTAGTGAATGCAGGGGCTACCAAGCGTAACCGGGCACTGCTGGAGGCGATCAACTCGAATGAGCGTGTGTCTGTGACAGGTCAGGGTGGGTCAGTGGTAGTAGCACAGCCTGGATCACAGGGAGGCCCTCAGGCGAACCAGATAATTCATCAGGTCACCATCGAGAACTACAGCCAGAGCAAGGTCGAGACCCGAACAGATCCAGACGGGCGGCTGAGGGTGCTCGTTCAGGCGGTCAAGGAGCAGATCGCTGACGAGTTTGCCGCCGGGTACGGCCCCGTCGTGGATGCGGGCGAGGCAGCATATGGGTGGAAGAGGAATCCATACTGACCAATTCCCAGTGGCATATAGCCATTCCAGATGTTTAGACTGGAAAATCCATAACTGAGGATTTCACATGGAACAGGAATCTAAAATGCTTGAACTGCCAGAGCCAATTTCGGACAACGTTGACCGGGATTGGCTTCTGCAGCACATGGTGACCCACGCCAATCAGGTCCACGATTTCCGACAACC
>JAVXRI010000174.1:0-4186 GCA_036643775.1 Pseudomonas sp.
CTCGATGGCTTCCCACATGCGAGTGACCTTGCCTTCCGGCTCGACCCGCGCCAGCGAGCCCTGCTTGACCTTGCCGCCTTCCTGGACCATCTCGTTGAACAGTTTCGGGTTGGCGAAGGTCGCGCGCTGTGCGGTCAGGTGATCGCCGCGGTGCGTCGCGTAGGAGTTGAAGTCTTCTTCCGGCAGGCCCATTTTGGCCAGGTACTCACCGGCGGCGCTGTCGAGCATGATCGCGTTCGACGGCGACAGGTGGTCGGTGGTGATGTTGTCCGGCAGCACCGCCAGTGGGCGCATGCCCTTGAGCGTGCGCTCCCCGGCCAGGGCGCCTTCCCAGTACGGCGGACGGCGGATGTAGGTGCTCATCTCGCGCCAGTCGTACAGCGGCGGGACCTTGGGACCGGTGTCTTCCTCGATGGTGAACATCGGGATGTAGACCTGACGGAACTGTTCCGGCTTGACCGCAGCCTTGACCACGGCGTCGATCTCTTCATCGCTCGGCCAGATGTCCTTGAGGCGGATCTCCTTGCCGTCGACCACTGCCAGCACATCTTTCTCGATGTCGAAGCGGATGGTACCGGCAATGGCATAGGCCACCACCAACGGCGGCGAGGCCAGGAACGCCTGTTTGGCGTAAGGGTGAATACGCCCGTCGAAGTTGCGGTTACCCGAGAGCACGGCGGTGGCGTACAGGTCGCGGTCGATGATTTCCTCCTGGATTACCGGATCCAGTGCGCCGGACATACCGTTGCAGGTGGTGCAGGCAAAGGCCACGATACCGAAGCCAAGCTGCTCCAGTTCTTCGTCAAGACCCGCTTCCTTCAGGTACAGAGCAACGGTCTTGGAACCAGGCGCCAGGGACGACTTGACCCATGGCTTGCGAATCAGCCCAAGCTTGTTGGCGTTGCGTGCCAGCAGGCCGGCAGCGATCACGTTGCGCGGGTTACTGGTGTTGGTGCAGCTGGTAATGGCAGCAATGATCACCGCGCCATCCGGCATCTGCCCCGGCACATCTTCCCACTGACCGGCGATACCTTTGCTGGCCAGGTCGCTGGTGGCTACACGGGCGTGCGGGTTGGACGGGCCGGCCATGTTACGCACGACGCTGGACAGGTCGAAGCGCAGCACCCGCTCGTACTCGGCGTTGGCCAGGCTATCGGACCACAGGCCGGCAACCTTGGCGTAGGTTTCCACCAGCCTGACCTGCTCGTCTTCACGACCGGTGAGCTTGAGGTAGTCGATGGTCTGCTGGTCGATGGAGAACATCGCCGCAGTAGCACCGTATTCCGGGGCCATGTTGGAGATCGTCGCACGGTCACCCAGGGTCAGGGCACGAGCGCCTTCGCCGTAGAATTCGAGGTAGGCGCCAACGACTTTTTCCTTGCGCAGGAACTCGGTCAGGGCCAGCACCACGTCGGTGGCGGTAATGCCAGGTTGCGGCTTGCCGGACAGCTCGACACCGACGATTTCCGGCAGGCGCATCCACGAGGCGCGGCCGAGCATGACGTTCTCGGCTTCGAGGCCGCCGACCCCGATGGCGATCACGCCCAGGGCATCGACGTGCGGGGTGTGGCTGTCAGTACCGACACAGGTATCCGGATAAGCCACGCCACGTTCGGCATGGATCACCGGCGACATCTTCTCCAGGTTGATCTGGTGCATGATGCCGTTGCCTGGCTGGATCACGTCGACGTTCTTGAACGCCTTCTTGGTCCAGTTGATGAAGTGGAAACGGTCTTCGTTGCGGCGGTCTTCGATGGCGCGGTTCTTTTCGAACGCCTGCGGGTCGAAACCACCGCATTCCACGGCCAGGGAGTGGTCGACGATCAGTTGCACCGGTACCACCGGGTTGACCTGGGCCGGGTCACCACCACCTTCAGCAATGGCGTCACGCAGGCCGGCGAGATCGACCAGCGCGGTCTGGCCAAGGATGTCGTGGCACACTACACGTGCCGGGAACCAAGGGAAGTCGAGATCGCGCTTGCGCTCGATCAGCTGGCTCAGCGACGCATTGAGGGTCGCCGGATCGCAACGGCGTACCAGGTTTTCTGCCAGTACGCGCGAGGTATAGGGAAGACGGTCATAGGCGCCGGGCTTGATCGCGTCGACAGCCGCTCGAGCATCGAAATAATCCAGGCCAGTGCCCGGCAGGTTCTTGCGAAATTCAGTATTCATGGCACAGGGACTCAATCACGGTAAGGTCGGTGGCACAGGGCCAGACCGGAGAACCCTGTAGGAGCTGGCCTTGCCAGCGATGCAGACACCGCGGAACAACTGACACCGCGTTGATTCCATCGCCGGCAATGCCGGCTCCTACAACAGCACACACTCCAGTGCTAGCCCGTCAAAGCCAGGCTCAGCGTTGTTCGATTGGCACGAACTTGCGCTGCTCGACGCCGGTGTACTCGGCGCTCGGACGGATGATGCGGTTGTTGGCACGCTGTTCGAACACGTGGGCCGCCCAGCCGGTCAGGCGCGAGCAGACGAAGATCGGGGTGAACAGCTTGGTCGGAATGCCCATGAAGTGATACGCCGAGGCATGGTAGAAGTCGGCGTTGGGGAACAGTTTCTTCTGCTCCCACATGGTCTTGTCGATGGCTTCGGACACCGGGTACAGGACGGTGTCACCGACTTCGTCAGCAAGCTTCTTCGACCAGCCCTTGATCACCTCGTTACGCGGGTCGGACTCTTTATAGATCGCGTGGCCGAAGCCCATGATCTTGTCTTTGCGCTCCAGCATCGCCAGGGTGCCACTGACCGCTTCCTGTGGGGTCTGGAAGCGCTCGATCATCTCCATCGCCGCTTCGTTGGCGCCGCCATGCAGCGGGCCGCGCAGCGAGCCAATGGCCGCAGTGATGCAGGAGTACAGGTCGGACAGGGTCGAAGCACACACCCGCGCGGTGAAGGTCGAGGCGTTGAATTCGTGCTCGGCGTAGAGGATCAGCGAGACGTTCATCACTTTCACATGCAGCTCGCTCGGCTTCTTGCCGTGCAGCAGGTGCAGGAAGTGGCCGCCGAGGGTGTCTTCATCGCTGGTGCAGTCGATGCGCACGCCATCGTGGGTGAAGCGGTACCAGTAGCACATCACCGCCGGGAACAGTGCCAGCAGGCGATCGGTCTTGTCGCGTTGTTGCTCGAAGGTCAGCTCCGGCTCCAGGGTGCCAAGCACCGAGCATCCGGTACGCATCACATCCATCGGATGAGCATCCGCGGGAATGCGCTCAAGCACTTCCTTCAGCGCTTGTGGCAAGTCGCGCAGGGTCTTGAGCTTGCCCTTGTACGCGGCCAGCTGGGCCGCACTCGGCAGATCGCCGTAGAGCAGCAGATAGGCGACTTCTTCGAACTCGGCACCCGCGGCCAGGTCACGGACGTCATAACCACGATACGTCAGGCCGGCACCAGCCTGGCCTACGGTCGACAGTGCAGTTTGCCCGGCCACTTGACCACGCAGGCCGGCTCCACTGAGTACTTTTGCTTCGGCCATGTCTATCTCCAATCTTGAATTTGTTATGGAAAACGGCAACACATCACGGGTTTAAGCAGGTGTTCAGCCCTTTTTCTGGGCGAACAGGGCGTCGAGGCTTTGCTCGAACGCGTGGTAATTGATGGCGTCGTACAGCTCCATGCGGGTTTGCATGGTGTCGATGACGTTCTTTTGCGTGCCATCGCGGCGCAGCGCGGTGTAGACGTTCTCGGCGGCCTTGTTCATGGCGCGGAATGCCGACAGCGGGTAGAGCACCAGCGATACGTCGACCGAGGCCAGTTCTTCGGTGGTGTACAGCGGGGTCGCACCGAATTCGGTGATGTTGGCCAGGATCGGCGCTTTGATCCGGTCGGCGAAGGTCTTGTACATCGCCAGTTCGGTAATGGCTTCCGGGAAGACCATGTCGGCACCCGCCTCGATACATGCGGCGGCGCGGTCCAAGGCCGATTCCAGGCCTTCGACGGCCAGGGCGTCGGTACGCGCCATGATCACGAAGCTGTCGTCGGTACGGGCATCTACAGCAGCCTTGATGCGGTCGACCATCTCTTGCTGGGAGACGATTTCCTTGTTCGGACGATGGCCGCAGCGCTTGGCGCCGACCTGGTCCTCGATGTGGATCGCCGCCGCGCCGAACTTGATCATCGACTTGACGGTACGGGCGACGTTGAACGCCGAGGAACCGAAACCGGTGTCGACATCCACCAG
>JAVXRI010000175.1:0-4177 GCA_036643775.1 Pseudomonas sp.
ATCGTTTGCGCGATACCCGCGGCTTCATGCTGGGCGAACAGCTGATAAGCATCATCTTTTTGGGGCTTTTGTATGGTGGTCGCTGCGGGCACGGGGGCTGCGATGAACAGCTATGCTGCCGTCACGCAGGTAGCCACCGCTCAATCGCTTACCAGCGATGCTGTTGCGCGCATCAACGACGAACTGCAGTTTGCGCGCGAGGTCGTCGCCACCAAAGAGGGCACGACAACAAAAACAACCTTCATCAGTTCCTGGCTCAATCATCGAGTGATGTTGAAAAACGGCGATAACGCCATTGTACTGAGCTATGTGAACGAGACGAAGACGCCGCCCGTCGTGGTAGCATCTTCGTCGGGTGTGCTGGTACCGGTCCTGAAGGGGCTTCACTATGACGGACCTGATTACAAAACCTGGACCTACACCATCGATATCATGAAGCGCGACGCGACAACAACGGGACCGGGCGTTTCGATTAAATCCACCACGATAACCTGCCAGCAGATAGGAAACTGATATGGCGTATAAACGATTAGGCGACCTTTTGCTGGATGCGGGGCTCATTTCCGATGAGCAGCTGAAACAGGCGCTCGCCATGCAAAAAGGCAGCAACCGCCGCTTGGGCGATCTTCTTATCCACGAAGGGTTCATCACCGAAGCGGGCTTAATCGAAGCGCTGCAAATGCAGCTGGGCATCGAATTCGTCGATCTTTCCACCTATAATATTCCACCTGAAATGAGCCGCGTGGTCAGCAAGAACATCGCGCGCACCTACAACGTGGTTCCCATCAAGGAAACGGGCGACGAAATTTATCTGGCCATGGTCGATCCGCTGAACTTCATGGCGGTCGAAGCGGTGAAAAACGCCACCCGCAAGCACGTGATCCCGGTGCTTGCCACCGAAAACGCCATCACGCGCGCCATCATGACGCTGTATGGCAACGAAGGTGCCGCCCGCGCCATCGAAGACATGAAGCGCGATGTTCGTTCCACCGAAGATAACACCACCTTTACCACTTCCACGCTCGGCGAAGAAAGCGAAGCGCAGTCGGCTCCGACGATTCGCCTGGTCAACAGCATCATCGAACGCGCGGCAATCGAACGGGCGAGCGACATCCACCTAGAACCGCGCGAAGACGAACTGCATGTGCGTATGCGCATCGACGGTGTGCTCCGCACGATTTTGACCGTCCCTGCCAACCTGCAAAGCAGCGTTATCGCGCGCCTTAAAATCATGGCCAGCATGGATGTCAGCGAACGTCGCGTGCCGCAAGATGGCCGCGCCAACGTGCGCATCAAAAAGCAGGATATCGACCTGCGCGTGTCCACCCTGCCCACCATCTATGGCGAAAGCGTGGTTATCCGCCTGCTTGAAAAAGATTCTCACCTGTTCGACGTCGAGCATATCGGTCTGCGCGGTCAGGCGCTTGACAACTACAACCGCCTGCTTGCGGCCAACAGTGGCATGGTGTTAATCGTGGGCCCCACGGGCAGCGGCAAAAGCTCTACCATGTCCACCATGATCCGCGCGCTCAACGACGACACCGTCAACCTGATTACGCTGGAGGATCCGGTGGAATACAACATCCCCGGCGTCAACCAGGTGCAGATCAACGAAAAGGTGGGCATGACGTTTGCCAGCGGCCTGCGCGCCGTGCTGCGCCAGGATCCCGATATCGTTGCCGTCGGCGAAATCCGCGATGGCGAAACCGCCGAAATCGCCGTCCGCGCCGCCATCACCGGCCACTTGGTGCTTTCCACGGTGCACACGTTCGATGCCACTTCCACCATCGACCGCCTGATCGACGTGGGTGTGGAACCCTATCTGATCGCCAGCGGCGTGCGCGGCATCGTGTCGCAGCGTCTGGTAAGGTGCGTGTGTCCCCACTGCCGCGAAGAGTACACGCCCCCCGAAGAAGAGTTGCGCGTGCTGGGCATACCCGCCACCGACGCGCAGGGTATGCCGGTCACGTTCTTCCGCGGCAAGGGCTGCCCGATGTGCTTTAATGCGGGTTATCGCGGGCGTACCGGGGTGTTTGAAGTGCTGGTGCTTGATCGCACGCTGCGCACGCTGATCGCCGAAGGTGCCACGCGCGAAGCGTTGCAGCAGGCTATAGCCCAGGCAGGAACGTTTGTCAGCATCGAGGCAAGCTGCCGCCAGCTGGTATTGGAAGGCATCACCACGGCTGAAGAAGCTAAAAAAATCATGATTTCGATGGAATAGAGGAGGGGTATGAACGTCGCAACGCTCATAGACCAAGCGCACGAAAGCCACGCATCCGATGTTCATCTGGTGTGCGGTCTTCCGCCGAAGTTCCGCGTGAACGGGCATCTGGTCACGGTGGGAGATGCACCGTTGACCCACGCCGATTGCGAGTGTTTTGCCGCCGAGCTTGCGGGCGAAGAGTACGACCGCATCAAGAAGATCGGCGAACTCGATTTGGCGCGCAGCTTCGGCGAGGTGCGCGTGCGTATCAACCTGTTTCGTGCAAGCGGGCACGTCAACGCGGCGCTGCGCCTGCTTTCCGATCGCATTCCCGCGCTTGAATCGTTGGGTTTGCCGCCCGAAGTGCTGAAGTTTCCCCAGTTGCAGCGCGGTATCGTGCTGGTTACGGGCGAAACCGGATCCGGCAAATCAACCACGCTGGCGGCCTTGATCGACGCCATCAACCACACGCGAGCCGAAAACATCATCACGATGGAAGATCCCATCGAATACGTGTACACGCCCGATCAATCCATCATCAGCCAGCGCGAAATCGGCAGTGACACCGAAAGCTACCATAACGCGCTACGTGCCGTGCTGCGAGAAGATCCCGACATCATCTTAATCGGCGAAATGCGCGATTTGGACACTATTCAAACGGCTCTGACCGCCGCCGAAACCGGTCATTTGGTGCTGGCCACGCTGCACACCAAATCGGCTGCCGATTCCATTGACCGTATGGTCGATGTGTTCCCCGAAGGCTTGCAGCGCCAGATTCGTATGCAGCTTTCCACCTGTTTACAGGCCGTGGTCGCCCAGCAGCTGCTACCGACGGCCGACGGCAAAGGTCGTGCGCTGGTGTGCGAATTGATGATGGTTACCTCCGCCATCCGCAACCTGATCCGCGAAGGCAAAACGCCACAGATTGCCAGCGCGCTGGCAACATCGGCAAGCGTGGGGTCGATCACCATGGACAACGCGCTGATCGCGCTGTGCCGTGCGCGCACCGTCAGCAAGGAAGTGGCGCAGGCCGCCGCGGTTGATACCGACTACGTGAGAAAGAACACCCACTGATGGCCACGTTTACCTACAAAGGCATCACGCCCGATGGCACCACAATCAGCGGCGTCATCGAAGCCTACGACGAAATCGAGGCGATGGAATCCGCGCGCGCCTATTGCCGCATCGTGCAAAGCGTCGAAGCGGTCAAGGAAACCAAGGGCTTCCTTTTAACGCGCGACATCACCAAGCCCAAGGTGAAGCCGAAGCGGTTGGCCATCGTGTGTTCGCAGTTTGCCACCATTTTGAAGGCGGGCCTGCCCATCGGTCGCGCGATGGAGTTGGTTGCCGATCAAACAACCGACAAGTACTTAAAAAAGGTGCTGCTTGCTGCCACCGAAGATATATCTGCCGGTCACGGTGTGGCCGATAGCCTTGAAAACAAGGGTCCCTATCTGCCGCACGTGTTTATCGAAACCATCCGCGCCGGCGAAGAAAGCGGGTATCTGCCCGAATCGTTCGAGCGGTTGCAATCCTATTTCAACAAGCGGGCCAAGGTTGCGGGCAAGGTTGCCCAGGCCCTTACGTATCCTGCGTTCGTGCTGGTCATTGCTGTGGTGGTGGTGGCTGTTATGATGGTGATGGTCATTCCCGCCATGACAGGTATGCTGTCTTCCATGGGAACCGAAACCCCCGCCATCACGCAATTTTTGATAGATGCGTCCAACTGGATGGCGCGAAACTTCATGTGGGTGTTTGTAGCCCTGATTGCGCTGGTTATTGCCGCCAAGTTTTTCGGACGCACCGAACGCGGCAGGGTGTTTTTTGCGACGCTCAAGCTGAAGCTGCCCGTTTTGGGCAAGGTCGCCGTCTATTCGTGCTCGGCGCAGTTTGCCAACACCATGGCAACCCTTATCGCTTCGGGTCTGCCCACCACCAAGGCCATCCGCACCACGGCCAACGTGATCGATAACT
>JAVXRI010000176.1:0-4080 GCA_036643775.1 Pseudomonas sp.
CCGAGGCCGACCGCGTTGCTGCAGAGCAGCGCGCCGAGCTGGTAGCTGAACAGGCTCGCATTGATGAACGCCGCCGGGCGGACGCCGCTGCGACCGAGATTCTCCGCCAGCAGCAAGAGCGCGAGCGAGACGAAGCCCATCGCCGGAGCATCAACCGCGCAGCACTCGAAGCCTTCATCGCCGGGGGCATGCCTGAGGCCTGCGCCAAGCAAGCGGTCACCCTGATCGCACAGCGCAAGATCCCTAACGTATCCATTTCCTACTGAGGTCGCCATGAACAACGTCGCCCGGGTCGAACAGGCCAATGCCCCAGTGATCGCCGCCGAGTCCGTGACCATTCTGCAGATCATCCAGCAGGTCGCCCTGACTCCCAACGCAGACATCGACAAAATGGAACGCTTGATGGTCATGCACCAAAACATCCAGGCCCTGCAGGCCAAGCAGCAGTTCGACGAAGCCCTGGCCTCCATGCAGGAAGAGCTGCCGGTGATCGGTGAACGCGGAGGCATCAAGGATAAGAACGGCCGCATCCAGAGCACGTACGCGCTCTGGGAAGACATCAACGAGATGATCAAGCCTGTGCTGGCGCGCCATGGATTCGCCCTCTCCTTTCGCACACCACGCAACGAGCGCGGAATCGAGGTTGAAGGAGTCCTGAGCCACCGCGCCGGCCACCGCGAGACAACCTCTCTCGTCCTACCGGCGGACACCACCGGCAGCAAGAATGGCGTCCAGGCCGTGGCCTCCAGCGTGAGCTACGGCAAGCGGTACACCGCCGGCGCCCTGCTCAACTTCACCACCACCGGTGAGGACGACGACGGCAACGGCGCTGTCGTAACCCCGCGCGTCACCTCGGTTCAAGCCACCCAGCTGGCCATGCTGCTGGAGCGCTGCAGCGATAAAGCCAAGACCGCATTCGCTAGCATCCACGGCACCCCATCAGCGGTTGAGAAAGCCGCCTTCGACCAGGTGCTCGGCATGCTGAGTAAGTCAGTCAAGCAGCACGAAGCCAACAATCAGGAGAGCACCAATGCAGATCATCACTGACATCGAACAAGGCACACCTGAGTGGCTGGCTCTGCGCCTGGGCATCATCACCTGCTCGGAACTGGATTGCCTGCTGGTCAGTGGCAAAGGTGAAGCGGGCTTCGGCGTGGCGGCCTTCACCTACATGGACCAGCTGATCGGCGAACGCATCACCGAAGAGGCCGCCGAAATTCCTTTCCAGACCAAGGCAACCATTCGCGGCCATGAACTGGAGGGTGTCGCGCGCGGGCTCTATGAGGACCGCGAAAGCCTCAAGACTCGTTCTGTGGGGATCATCCTGAACCACGGCATCGGTTACTCACCAGACGCGCTGGTCGGTGACGACGGCCTCACCGAGATCAAGACCAAGCTGCCAAAGTTTCAGGTTGGCGTGATCCTCGCTGGCGAGGTCCCTAAGGAACATGTCGCCCAGTGCCAGGGCGGCCTGTGGGTGTCGGAGCGCGAGTGGCTGGACTTCATCAGCTACTGGCCGGGCATGCCCCTCTTCGTCAAGCGCGTGTACCGCGACGAAGTCATGATCCGAAAGCTCACCGAACGGGTGAAGACCTTCTACGAAATCCTCGACGAGCGCATGAACAAGGTGCTCGGCCTGGCCGCATAACCAAGGAATCACGATGCCTACTCTTACCGATATCGGCCGCATTGGCCGCGACGCGGAACTGCGCTACACGCCAGGCGGCGACGCCGTGTGCAATCTTGCTATCGCCTGCGAATACGGGCGAAAGGGACAGGACGGCAAGCGCCCCACTCAGTGGGTGGATGCCACGCTTTGGGGCAAGCAGGCCGAGGCCATGGCCCAGTACCTGGTCAAAGGCCAGCAGGTGCACTTCACCATCGATGACGCCCACGTTGAGGTGTTCACCAAATCGGACCAAACGCAGGGAGTGAAGCTTACGGGCCGGGTGATCATCATCAAGTTTGCTGGCGGCCCGCCTCAGCAGTCGCAAGGCAGCCAGCAAGCTCAGCAGCCACGACATCAACAGCGCACCCAGCAGCAACGGCCGGCCCCGCAGCAGAACCAGCAGGGCACAAACGGTCCGGACTTCGAAAGCTTCGACGACGACATTCCCTTCGCGCCACTGCACCACCTGGCCGGGGCGTAGCCATGATCGCCACAATCTCTCAGCCAGTGCCCGCTGTGAAGTATGCGGCGGCCATGGCGCTCTCAACAGGTAAGCCCTGGGGCGTGTACCGCGGCAACAAGCGCCTGCTGATCGTCATGCCAACCGAGGACTCCAAGCGCCAGCCTATCGAGGTGTGCCACCCATGAGGCGCATCAACAACCGAGTGCAGCAACGCCGCCGGCAGTTGCACGTTCACCTGCCGCCTAGCGGATTGAAGGAGGTGGTGTATGGCGATGGATCAGCAGAAGCGCGACGAGCGCCGCCGAGAGAAAGCAGCTCTGCTGGGGGAGCAAGACCTGAGATTGAAGGTCACCACCTCGCACGCCAGCCAGCTTGCTGACCTGATGGATTGGGCCGAGATTGAGGAGAGCGGTGAGGCCCTGACCCTGCTGATACACCAGGTTCAGGCCATTGGCCGTGATCGCTTCCTACTGTTCGCCTCTGGCGACCAGCTGCAAATCGGCAGCGAGAAGGTGCAGCCAATCAATCGCGCCGAGATCCGCATGATGGCGCGGCGCGGGACAATCACTGCGCTGGACGAAATCAGCGCCTGGATAGGTACTACGGACCGCAGCTTCGCGGTCCGCTTGCTGATAGAGCGCACCCATGCCTTGGGGCCGATTCAGGGCCTCATACTGCTGAGCCCGCCTCCGCGCCACAAATACGTGATTCCAGTTTCCGTGGCGCGCAGCCTCGACAGGTTCCGCATCAGCCGTGAACTGCGAACGCCAAGCCTGATGCTCGGCGACGACCCGGACGATACAGGCGTTCTGCTGCCAGCGCAGCGCTGCTGATCACCCCCGAGTTGCCCCCCAGCCAACGAAAATCAAATTTGTTGATCTGGTAGCGCGTAGTCAAATTTGTATGAGTGCTGCCCATCGGTGATCTTGATGACCATGCTACCTGTTAGCCCGGAAAGCTCGTCAGTACCGGAATCTGGTACGACGGTGATGGACTGAACGGGTGCCCCACGATTCATAGTCGAACTGTGTTGAAGTACGAAGCTACCGCTGCGACCGTGCAAGGCTCCATGCACAGTTTCCATGGCTACGTAGCCGGCAGAACCTTGGACACTACTGCGGAAGGACAGCATCTCGCCTTGACTGGCGGCTTCAAGTTCACCATGAAATTGCTTGTCTAGAGACATTCGGCCAAGGCCAGTTCCTTTAGCGGTGCTGCTTAAGAGCTCCGGATTGAGTGTGATTTCAAACGGCCCGTTGGCTGTGTGATTCATTTCAAATTCCTTTTGAACCGGCCCCATGCCGGCCACCCGTAATACCCGATCCAAAACCAAATTGCCACCATGCAGCAGCCAGGTTTCAGTTCATGCCTTGGACTCGAACTTCACGAACATCATGCCGAAGAACCAGCCACTGAGCATGGATAGGTAGATAGAGGTGTACCCAGGGACGTTATAGGCCAACCAGTAGTTGACGGCGGCAGTCACGGCGAAAGCCAAGAAAAATTGCTTGCGAGAGAAGCGGCTCAGATAGCGGCCTGCTGCTGCGTTGAGGGCCTTCAGCTTGTTCATTGCATCAATCCTTGAAAAAAACGCATCGATCCTACCCTATTCCCCCATTTAGACACCATGCCGCATCCGGCCACGGAGGGCGGCGCATGCATGGAGAAAGCCATGAGCACCAGCTACCACTACAAGACCACCTCGTCAGCCGTGCTCGAAGCGGTGCGGGCCTGGGACGAAAAGCTCAAAGCCTTCCACGCCCAGCGCGAGAAGCTGGCCGATATCTTCGGCGGGCCTGGGTCACCGATGTACAGCGGCAACGACAAGTACGTCGGCGGCGTGAAGATCAGCACCAGCAAGGATCTGGACTTGCATTGGTGCCGACCGGACGATCACGGCTACCGGTCGCTGCGCACCGCTGCAAAAATCCCCAAGGGCACCGACAAG
>JAVXRI010000177.1:0-4039 GCA_036643775.1 Pseudomonas sp.
CCCGCAGGTATCCCGAGACGAGCTGGTTGCCCGTCTTTCGATGGCCGGCCTTGAAGTCGACAGCGTAACCCCGGCTGCCGGTCAGTTCAGCGGCATCGTCGTCGGTGAGGTGCTGAGCACCGAGCAACACCCCGACGCCGACAAACTGCGCGTGTGCCAGGTCAGCAACGGCAGCGAGACCTTCCAGGTAGTGTGCGGCGCGCCTAACGTACGCCCTGGCCTGAAGATCCCGTTCGCCATGATCGGTGCCGAACTGCCAGGCGACTTCAAGATCAAGAAAGCCAAGCTGCGTGGCGTTGAGTCCAACGGCATGCTGTGCTCGGCTGCAGAGCTGCAGATCAGCGAAGAGAACGACGGCCTGCTGGAACTGGCAGCCGACGCCCCGGTTGGCGAAGACATTCGCGTGTACCTGGACCTGGACGACGCCAGCATCGAAATCGGCCTGACCCCGAACCGTGGCGACTGCCTGTCGGTTGCAGGCCTGGCGCGTGACGTCGGTGCCTTGTACGACGTACCGGTGACCCGCCAAGCGGTGCCGGCCGTTGCTGCCGCCCACGACGAAGTGCGTCCGGTTGAAGTGCTGGCTCCAGCAGCCTGCCCACGTTACCTGGGCCGCGTTATCCGTAATGTCGACCTGTCGCGTCCGACCCCGCTGTGGATGGTCGAGCGCCTGCGCCGTTCCGACGTGCGCAGCATCGACGCTGCCGTCGACATCACCAACTACGTGATGCTCGAACTGGGCCAGCCGATGCACGCCTTCGATCTCGCCGAAATCAACGGCGGCATCCGCGTGCGCATGGCCGAGGAGGGCGAGAAGCTCGTTCTGCTCGACGGTCAGGAAGTGGCGCTGCGTAGCGACACCCTGGTCATCGCCGACCACTCCCGCGCCCTGGCCATCGCCGGCGTCATGGGTGGCGAGCACAGCGGTGTTTCCGCCACCACTCGCGACATCTTCCTCGAAAGCGCCTTCTTCGAGCCGATTTCGGTCGCTGGCAAGGCCCGTTCCTACGGCCTGCACACCGATGCCTCGCACCGCTACGAGCGCGGTGTCGACTCGCAGCTGGCCCGCGAAGCCATCGAGCGCGCCACTGGCCTGCTGCTGGACATCGTCGGCGGCGAAGCCGGCCCTGTGATTGACGTCACCAGCGAAGCGCACCTGCCGAAGGTTGCCCCGGTCACCCTGCGTGCCGAGCGCCTGACCCAGATGCTGGGCATGGAAATGGCTAGCGCCGAAGTCGAGCAACTGCTCAACGGCCTGGGCCTGAAAACCACCGCTGGCGAAGGCCAGTGGCAGGTCGAAGTACCAAGCCATCGCTTCGACATCAGCCTGGAAGTCGATCTGATCGAAGAACTGGCCCGCCTGTACGGCTACAACCGCCTGCCAGTACGCTACCCGCAAGCGCGCCTGGCCCCGCAGGCCAAGGCCGAAGCCCGTGGCGAACTGCCGGCCCTGCGCCGTCTGCTGGTTGCCCGTGGCTATCAGGAAGCGATCACCTACAGCTTCATCGACCCGAAACTGTTCGAACTGTTCACCCCTGGCGTCGAGCCGCTGCTGCTGGCCAACCCGATCTCCAGCGACATGGCGGCCATGCGTGCCTCCCTGTGGCCGGGCCTGGTCAAGTCGCTGCAGCACAACCTCAACCGTCAGCAAGACCGCGTACGCATGTTCGAAAGCGGCCTGCGCTTCGTCGGCCAGCTGGGCGACCTCAAGCAAGAGCCAATGCTCGCCGGTGTCGTCTGCGGCAGCCGCCTGCCGGAAGGTTGGGCCAACGGCCGTGACACCATCGACTTCTTCGACGTGAAAGCCGACGTAGAAGCGGTGTTGGGCTTCTCCGGCTCGCTCGCCGAGTTCAGCTTCGTACCGGGCAAACACCCGGCACTGCACCCGGGCCAAACCGCGCGCATCGAGCGTAACGGTCGCGAAGTCGGCTACCTGGGTGCCATCCACCCAGAGCTGTCGAAGACCCTCGGCCTGGATCGTCCGGTGTTCGTCTTTGAGCTGGTCCTGGGTGAAGTGGCCGATGGCCGCCTGCCGAAGTTCAGCGAACTGTCGAAATTCCCGGAAGTGCGTCGTGACCTGGCCTTGGTGGCAGGACGTGATGTTGCTTCGAGCTCGGTGCTTGAAGTAATTCGTGACAATGCAGGCGAATGGCTGACGGACCTCAGGCTGTTTGATGTTTATCAGGGTAAAGGCATTGATCCTGATAGAAAAAGCCTCGCCGTAGGCTTGACCTGGCAGCATCCGTCGCGCACTCTTAATGATGAAGAGGTGAATACCGCGACACAAAACATCCTCACCTCGCTCGAACAAAGGTTGAACACCACGTTAAGGAAATAGCGTATGGGTGCTCTGACGAAAGCTGAGATGGCCGAACGGCTGTACGAGGAGCTGGGCCTGAACAAACGTGAAGCCAAGGAATTGGTTGAGCTGTTCTTTGAGGAAATCAGGCACGCTCTGGAAGACAACGAGCAGGTCAAATTGTCCGGATTCGGCAATTTTGACCTGCGTGACAAACGCCAGCGGCCGGGCCGCAACCCCAAGACCGGGGAAGAGATCCCGATCACGGCGCGTCGAGTCGTCACCTTTCGTCCAGGGCAGAAGTTGAAAGCCCGAGTTGAGGCCTATGCTGGAACCAAGTCATAACGACGAGCTTCCGCCGATTCCAGGCAAACGCTACTTCACCATTGGTGAAGTCAGCGAGCTTTGTGCGGTAAAACCGCACGTGCTCCGTTACTGGGAGCAGGAATTCCCTCAACTCAACCCGGTGAAGCGCCGCGGTAACCGACGGTATTACCAGCGCCAAGACGTGCTGATGATCCGCCAGATCCGCGCGCTGCTGTACGACCAGGGCTTCACCATCGGCGGGGCGCGTTTGCGCCTCTCTGGCGATGAAGCCAAGGACGACACCACCCAGTACAAACAGCTGATCCGGCAGATGATTGTCGAGTTGGAAGATGTGTTGGTGGTGCTGAAGAAGTAACCCTTATCGGGCCGGGAATTCTGGAAAAAAGCTTTCATTTATCAAAAGGTTAGGGTAGATTCTTCAACGTTCTCAGCGGTATCGAGAATAGAGTCGGGGCGTAGCGCAGCCCGGTAGCGCACTTGCATGGGGTGCAAGGGGTCGAGTGTTCGAATCACTCCGTCCCGACCATTATTTAGAACGACTAAGCCACCTTCGGGTGGCTTTGTTGTTTCTGGGATCAGTGAGTTTGCGAGTGACTTCATTCCGACGTGCTCTTCAAAATTGTCAGCGCAGGTCCTCGGAAGGGCCGGGGTAATCTGAACCAGTTTATTAAGCTATTGATTTTAATAGATAATTTTCGGTTAAGTATTTGTTTGGAATACCTTTTGGAATACCCGTCGATAAATTTGAATTCGGGACGCTGTAGGTTGAGAAAACTTATCGTGGCACGAGGTAAAGCCTGTGCTCTGTCTCTCTCAGTATGAGCTCCTCAAGAATTTTCGTCCTGGACAACTGATGCTCCTCGGCAAGCTTGTCGAGGGCGGCGTTGATATTGTTGTTAAGCACAAAGTTGTACTGCTTCTTGTGGGTAGCGTTCACTCGCGTCTTTTGCGTGCTCCAGCGCCTCTTGATCTTCTCCACGTAGAGCTCTTTTTCGCCGGATGAGGCACTACTGTGGTCGAAAAACTCCAGTAGCTCGCCATGTCGGGTGAAAGGCTTCTCTAGTCGGATTAGCGTCGGCTGGTTCTGCTCGAGCCAACTCCACGCCAGTGAGCATTTTTCTCGCTCATCTTGGTCTTTGAACCACTTGAAGATCTTGTCGGTTCGCAGATGCTCATTCCAATCCTCCGCAAGGTAGCGTAACGCCCTCTCTTTCCTGCTGAATTCCGTATTCCAAAGGTCGAAAAGTACTATCACCTGATCCTTGTTGGGTAGTGTTCGGAAAATGCTGTTGCGCAGCCTTAGGTTGGTCTTCCTCATGGCTTCTGCTGCCAACCATTGAATCGCCCCGGGTTCTTTAGACACCCTGCAAGCTCATTGCGTAACGCTTTTCAAACTCTACCGGCGACAGCTGA
>JAVXRI010000178.1:0-4031 GCA_036643775.1 Pseudomonas sp.
ACTATAGAAATTGTCTACCGTTATGGGGTAACGCCAGCCATCGGGGGCCTTAAGAGTGAAGTCCGGAGCAGCCAGCCAAAATCACAGATTGGGGTATCTAGAAGCATGGTTTTTGTTCATTTAGCACACACGTTTCAAGTGGTACTTGGAGGTGCCAGTTTGTCTTGAGTTTTGAGGTCAAAGTCCGTTGCATCGTGACGTTCGTGTAGTTGATCTGAAAGCTTGCCCCAAGTACGGTTGACCTTTCGACCACGCTGGACGGCAGGGCGTTGAAGAACTTCATTAGCCCATCGCCTTAAATTCTTGTAGCTCTCAACTTGCAGAAACTCTCCCGCGCCATAGGCCTCACCCAACACTAAGTTGCCATACCAGGGGTCTCCTCGTTTTCAGTGCAATAAGTGACGGTACGAAAAGCTAGCACTGGCGCGGAGGTGGTGTTGGTAGATCGTTGATTTCATTGACTTTCCTGTTCACTTTCAAATCTGCGATTCGTGGCGTCAAACCGTGGTCGGTTTCATCCATTGGTGCCAGTTATCGATGCATTTGGCCGCGAAGGCAGGATTTGGTCAGCATAGCGGTCAACCGGGAAGCGAAACACACCCCGCAAGTTGATGCTCTCCAGCCTGGTGGGCGCAATCTTCCCGATCAGTTCCGGTGGAATGACCTGGCGGCGGTTCGACCAGCGATCCAGGACCGCCTGCATCTGTGAGGTATTCCACGCCATCACGATGTTGGCCATCAGGCTCAACGCATCGGCCACAGCCTGCATTTCATCGACACGTTTGGCCTGCGCCGGGCTGATCCGGCCGGTATAAATGGCGCGCTTGAGGGCGTTAACAGCCTCGCCCCGATTGAGCACCCGGCGCAACTCGTTCCTGAAAGCGTCCTTGACAAAGTAGTCAGCCAAAAACGCCGTACGCAGCAACCGCCCCAATTGCACGCCAGCCTCATAGATTGGATCGCCCTGGGCGGCAGAACCGAACCGCGCAAGAGCTGCCACCGCACTGGCATGTCCGCTCATGACCGAGGCTGCCAGGTGCACCAGACTATCCCAATGCTTTTCGATCAAAGCGACGTCGACATTGGCTTCGCACACCGCAGCGATTTCTGCGGGCACTTTGGTGCCGCGTGGCACAAAGAGGTGGCGCTGTTTGAGTTCCTTCAACCGCGGGCAAAGATCAAAACCAAGCAAACGGGCATGTGACATGGCAAAGTCGGTGTAGCCATGGGTATCCACAGCAAGCTGGCTGGTCTCCAGCTTTTCTTGGCGGATGACACCTTCAATGGCCACGCCCGCCTGGCGCTCATTGAGCACAAAGGGCTGCGCATGGAAGATGCCCCACCGGTCTTTTACATGGGAGTAGATTCCAATGGAAGGTGTGTTGCGCCGAGGATCAAGCCGGGCTTGCCACACCCGTTTGGTGGTCTCCATGCTCATCATGTCAGAAGATGCCAAATCGGACCGCCCCCAGGTGGCGGCAATCGGGTGTCGCTGCATGAATTCCAGCACAGCCTGGCAGGCCTGGCTCAGACGCCGTTCGTCCCGCGCCCAGCGCATGGCCTGGCGAATGCTGGTGGCAGACAATTGCGGAATCATGCGCGCGCATTCGACCGCAGTCAGACTGGTGCCGTGGGCCATGATGCCGGCATAGACCATCAGCAGCTCGTCGGTAGAGCGCGGCTCACGTCCGAGCATGATCCAGCTAAAGCGCACCTGGGCGTCAACGGCCAGAATCACTTCCGGCAATTGAACCTCACCGATGCGGTGATCCAAAGCCGCGCGCAGCTTGGTCACTTCTGGGTCTTCGTCCTCTGCGGGCAATGGCGACAAATGGAGTTCATCATCCACGCGCAGTACGCCACTGCGGGCTGCAGCGGCCACCGCATCGACACCGGCAGTTACTCTGGCCAGCAAAGGCTTCAAGAAAGTGGCAGCCTTGCTGGGTAACGATAGACGGGCATAGTGTTTCTTGGACTCTGCCTGCCAACGCTCGTCCGTGAAGAACAAGCGCGCACGACCCCGAAAGCTCAGGCTGTGCTCAATCCAGACCGAGCCATTGCGCACCGCGCGGCGCAGGGCAAACAGGGTGGCCACCTCCAACGCCTGAAACGCCCGTTCCCGGTCTGGGCTGGAGATCGAAACCTGCCAGATCATTCCCAGACTTGGTGCCACCACTTCAACTGGCAGCTTTCTGGATCCTTTGAGATATAAAGCTTGCAGCTTGGCAAGGTACTCGATGGCAGGATGCTCGCCGGTGGCCTGCCAGGGCAGCTTTGCAATGGCGACGAGCAACGACCGCACGGGGCGAATTCCATCAATCAATCCCTCGCGGACCAGGGAGGCCCTGCTCGGTGGTTTGCGTTTCTGGGTTTCGGTGATCAAGGCTTCAAGACGGGCACGCAACTCAGCATCTGGCACCGCACCTTGCGCGCTCAAGGCAACAAGTTCGCCGAGCAGCGTTTTGTACATTGCGGCCCAATTGACGGTAGCGGGGACATCGGCGGCAGCCTGACGCCACAGATCGGCGATCCGGCGCTGCACCATAAGGATCAACTGGTCTGTGGTGGTGAACAGGCAATACCGAAGAAAGCATGCGACCTCCACGGTGCGCGCTGGCTCTTTGATCTTGGCTCCGGCTGAGGGCGGCCTGGAGACAAGTCGGCGCGCGTAGCGGCGCAAGATGAGATCGGGGATGTCTGCCAGGTGCTTATGAACGTCCAGCGTGTAAAGCAGGTCGATGCGCTCCAGTACCTCGCTGATTTGGCGGGTTGAGTGTTTCGCCGGTGCAGCCCATAGCCAACTCTGCTGGGTTTGTCCATCTGGGCGCAGCTCTGAAACTGAGGCTCGCCAGCGATCAAGTGTTGCTGGATCAACGCTGGCGGCGATGGCGGTGCCTGTTTCAACTTCAAGCTGGGCAAGTGCCGCCGCAATCAGTGTCCGAATTGCCCGCTCGTGCACGATCACCAGCTTGTTCTTGTACAGCCATTGACGCGCCCGCACGAGTAGCTGATCGCGGTCGGCGCAGCGCGCCACTTCGTCGCGCAGTTCACGTACCAGTGAGCGGCGCTGGTGCTCGCTCATCCACTGGAATCCAAGGACCGTGCAGGCTACTTGTTGGTGATCGAATAGCGTGCGCCCGCGTTCATACATGGCTCTCAGCGAGGCGACTTCTGGTGCTGCAATGCCAAGCTCGTTGCCAAGGTGGCGCCACAAGGCTACTGGAATTACCCGAAAGGCACCGAGCAAACGCCCACTCATGCGCAGGAAACCAATATGGAGCGCCAGACCAAGCTTGTGGGAATCACCTCGGCGTGCATTGATTGCGTCGCGCTCGGCACCATCGAAGGTGAAAAATGCCTTCATCTCGAAGTCGCTGATATCGCGGGGGAGCCCACGCATCCCCAAAAACGTTGTGTGCCAACCCTGCATCGTGAACCTCAAAAGTGGGAGGCCACCATACCCGTTTACAAAGCGAACAGGAAAGTCAATGAAATCAACGGTCTACCCAGACCACCCCCGCGCCAGTGCTAGCTTTGCGTACCGTCACTTATTGCACTGAAAACGAGGAGACCCCATGACCCACGCGCCCAGATGGCAGGTAGTCGCGCAGCTTCACGGCCACGTCGCCCTCGACAATCTGGCAATGGTAGAGATCCATCTGCACCTTGAGATGAGGTGAACCGATGTCCTGAACGATGGCATGAGCCTCAATCTGGCGGTTGAGGAGGTAGCCGGGGATGTCGCGCGTATTGATGGGTTCGATCAAGATGTCGATCCCGACTCGCGCTGCCTCATCGGCAGCCCACGCCAGATTTTTGAGATAGATCGCATGCGCCGTCTCGAGAGCGAGCTGTGCGGGCAGGACACCCGCCATCACGTGAATGCGCGGACACGCCAATGCCGTCGCATAGTCCAATGCCTTGTAGATGCCGGCCCGAAACTCGGCTTCGCGCCCTGGCAGGCAAGCGATTCCGCGCTCGCCGTGGTTCCAGTCCCCGGGCGGGCCATTGAAAAGCACCTGACGCAAGCC
>JAVXRI010000179.1:0-3953 GCA_036643775.1 Pseudomonas sp.
GGCCTCGAGAGAACCACGTACATCGGACTTGAGCACGATGTTAAGGGTCTTCTTCTCTTCCTGGCCCATGTTCTCGAAGATGTTCTCGAGTTTGCCAGCATGTGCGCGAGCCAGTTTGACTTCGCGGAACTTGCCTTGACGGAACAGGGCAACTTCGCGGGCCTTCTTCTCGTCAGCAACTACCGACAGTTCGTCACCGGCATCCGGGGTACCGTCCAGGCCGAGGATCTCGACCGGGATCGCCGGACCGGCTTCCTTAACAGGCTTGCCGTTTTCGTCGAGCATGGCCCGTACACGGCCGTAGTTCGAACCGCACAGGACCATGTCGCCCTGACGCAGGGTGCCGTCTTGAACCAGCACGGTGGCCACTGGACCACGGCCCTTGTCCAGGCGCGACTCGACAACCACACCGCGACCCGGGGCCGATGGCGTAGCTTTGAGTTCGAGGATCTCGGCTTGCAACAGAACGGCTTCAAGCAGTTCGTCGACGCCGGTACCCATCTTCGCCGAAACCTTGACGAACGGCGTGTCACCACCCCATTCCTCGGAGGTTACGCCTTCGACGGACAGTTCGTTACGGATGCGATCAAGATCAGCACCTGGCTTGTCGATTTTGTTTACCGCTACTACCAGAGGAACGCCGGCAGCCTTGGCATGCTGGACTGCTTCCTTGGTCTGAGGCATCACACCATCGTCCGCCGCGACCACCAGGATCACGATGTCGGTGGCCTTGGCACCACGAGCACGCATTGCGGTAAACGCGGCGTGACCCGGGGTGTCGAGGAAGGTGACCATACCGCGGTCGGTTTCCACGTGGTAAGCACCGATGTGCTGGGTGATACCACCGGCTTCGCCAGCGGCAACCTTGGCACGACGGATGTAGTCGAGCAGCGAGGTCTTACCGTGGTCAACGTGGCCCATTACGGTCACGACCGGCGCACGCGAGAAGGTTTCACCTTCGAACTTCAGCGATTCGGCCAGGGAGTCTTCCAGGGCGGTATCGCTGACCAGGGTGACCTTGTGGCCCAGCTCTTCAGCAACCAGTTGAGCGGTCTCGCGATCGAGCACCTGGTTGATGGTCACCGGAGTGCCCAGCTTGAACATGAACTTGACGACTTCGGCGCCCTTGACGGACATCTGGTTGGCCAGGTCGGAAACCGTGATGGTCTCGCCGATCTGTACGTCGCGGATAACCGGGCCGGTCGGGCTTTGGAAACCATGGGCATTGCGCTTCTTCGGCTTGCCCTTGCCACGACCACCACGACGGAAGCCATCGCTTTCTTCGTCGGTGGTACGCGGAGCGGCACGCGGGGTTGGCGCCTTTTCCTTTTCCTTGACCTTGACCGAAACACGCGGTGCTTCGTTACGGCGCTCGCCACCACGACGATCGTCGTCACGCGACTTGTCGCTACGACGCACGTCGTCTTTCTTGCGGTCAGCAACAGGTGCCGGAGCAGCGTCGGCAGCAGCGATCACCGGGGCAGGAGCCGGGGCAACCGGGGCAGCGGCAGCAGCAGGTGCGGCGGCTGGCTGGCGACGAGTTTCTTCATCGGCACGCTGACGCGATTCGGCGTCAGCCTTCTCGCGGGCAGCGTTTTCGGCTGCACGGCGCTCTTCCAGCTCACGCTTCTGCTCAGCCTGGATTTCTTCAGGGCTGCGCTGAACGAATACTTTCTTCTTGCGTACTTCTACGCTGATGCTCTTGCTACCGGCAACACGCAGGGTGCTGGTGGTTTTGCGCTGCAAGGTGATCTTGCGCGGCTCTTCCACCTTTGCCTTGTGGCTGCTTTTCAGATGAGTCAGCAGAGCCTGCTTCTCACTGTCGGTCACTACCTGACCGGCGTCGGTGTGCGGCAGACCTGCCTCACGCATCTGCTGCAGCAGGCGCTCTACCGGTGCAGCGACCTCTTGGGCCAATTCTTTCACCGTGACTTGCGTCATGCACTTCTCTCCTCAGGCCGCGCCTAATTACTCGAACCAATGGGCTCGGGCGGCCATGATCAACTTGCCGGCACGCTCATCGTCAATGCCGTCGATGTCGAGCAGGTCGTCAATCGACTGCTCGGCCAGGTCTTCGCGGGTAACTACGCCGCGCACCGCCAGTTCCATCGCCAAATCCTTGTCCATACCCTCAAGCGAGAGCAGGTCTTCGGCCGGATGGGCGTCTGCCAGCTTTTCCTCAGTAGCGATGGCCTTGGTCAACAAACGATCCTTGGCACGAGCACGAAGCTCGTTGACGGTGTCTTCGTCAAAGCCGTCGATGTTGAGCATTTCTTCCAACGGTACGTAGGCAATCTCTTCCAGGCTGGTGAAGCCTTCATCGACCAGCACCTGTGCCAGCTCTTCGTCGACTTCCAGCTCGTCGATGAAGTTGCGCAGGATGTCACCGGTTTCAGCTTGCTGCTTGGCCTGGATGTCCGATTCGGTCATCACGTTCAGGGTCCAGCCAGTCAACTGGCTGGCAAGACGCACGTTCTGGCCACCACGACCGATCGCCTGGGCCAGGTTGTCTGCACCCACAGCGATGTCCATGGCGTGGGCATCTTCATCGACGATGATCGCCGCGACTTCAGCCGGCGACATTGCGTTGATGACGAACTGTGCCGGGTTGTCGTCCCACAGGACGATATCCACACGTTCGCCGCCCAGTTCACCGGACACTGCCTGGACACGCGAACCGCGCATGCCGATGCAGGCACCTTGCGGGTCGATACGCTTGTCCTTGGAGCGTACGGCGATTTTGGCACGCGAACCCGGATCACGGGATGCGGCCATAACTTCGATCAGGCCCTCGGCGATTTCCGGCACTTCGATGCGGAACAGTTCGATCAGCATCTGCGGCGCGGTACGCGACAGGATCAGCTGCGGGCCACGGTTCTCGGTACGAATTTCCTTGAGCAGGGCACGCAGGCGCACACCCACACGGAAAGTCTCGCGAGAGATAATGTCTTCACGGGCCAACAGCGCCTCGGCGTTGTTGCCCAGGTCAACGATGACGTTGTCACGGGTGACCTTCTTGACGGTACCGGAGATGATCTCGCCCAGTCGCTCGCGGTAGGCATCTACCACTTGAGCGCGCTCGGCTTCACGGACCTTCTGGACGATGACTTGCTTGGCGGTCTGGGCGGCGATACGACCGAACTCGATCGATTCGATTTTCTCTTCGATTACGTCACCGACTTTTGCTTCAGGATGGGTTTCCTGAATTTTCGCCGGCCAGACTTCGATTGCAGGATCGTCCAGATCCTTTTCTTCGACGACGGTCCAGCGACGGAAGGTTTCGTAGCTACCGGTGTGGCGGTTGATTTCCACACGCAGGTCGACTTCGTCGTCAAAACGTTTTTTGGTTGCAGTGGCCAGTGCCACTTCCAGCGCTTCAAAAATTACGCCGGCCGGTACGCCCTTTTCGTTGGATACCGACTCAACAACCAGCAGTACTTCTTTGCTCATCGTACGCCTCGCCTTTCGCAAGCCATTGGATCCGCGCGGTCCGCGGGATCCGGCACGTCTCAGTCAAAACTGGGAATAATGTTGGCCTTGTCGATCGAATCGATCGGCAACAGGAACTCTTGATTGTCTACCTGAACAACCACATCCTGCTCCTCCACGCCACGGAGAAGGCCCTGAAAGTTACGACGACCTTCAAAGGGCGTACGCAGCTTGATCTTCACTTGTTCGCCGGCATGCGAAGCAAACTGTTCCAAAGTGAACAGTGGGCGTTCCATGCCAGGAGAGGACACTTCAAGGGTGTACTCAGAACTGATCGGATCTTCGACATCGAGAACACCGCTGATCTGACGACTGACAATCGCGCAGTCATCAACCAGGATTCCATCCTCTTTATCGATATAGATACGCAGTACCGAATGTTTGCCTTGAGAGATGAATTCGATCCCCCAGCATTGATAGCCAAGAGCCTCGACCACCGGGGCCAACAAGGCCTGCAACTGTTC
>JAVXRI010000180.1:0-3947 GCA_036643775.1 Pseudomonas sp.
CGCCTACCTGTTCCTGGCCAACCACCGTGACATCGTCATGGACCCTGCGTTCGTCAATTACGCGGTGTACCACGCCGGCCTGCCGACGCCGCGGATCGCCATTGGCGACAACCTGCTGCAAAAGCCGTTCGTCAGCGACATGATGCGCCTGAACAAGAGCTTCATCGTCCACCGCTCGATCAGCGGACGCCGGGAAAAGCTCGCGGCCTATCAGTTGCTTTCGGCCTATATCAACCATTCGATCCGTAATGACGGCCAGTCAATCTGGATTGCCCAGGCCGAAGGCCGGGCCAAGGATGGTGACGATCGCACCGACTCAGCGATCCTGAAAATGTTCCACATGAGCCGCAAGGACGAGCCGTTCGGCGCGGTCATCCAGTCGCTGAACCTGAGTCCGGTGTCGATCAGCTATGAATACGACCCCTGTGATCAGGCCAAGGCCCGCGAGCTGTACATTCGCGCCACCACCGGCAGCTACAGCAAGGCGCCGGGCGAAGATGACCTGAGCATTGCCCAGGGCATCACTGGCTACAAGGGACGGGTACACATCAACTTCGCTCCACCGGTGACGGCGTTCTTCGAGGACACCAAGCAATTGGCGGCGGAGATCGACCGACAGATTCTGGCAGGCTACCGCTTGTTCCCGGTGCACTACCTGGCTTATGCGCAATGGGCTAAGGCGGATCCGGCACTGCAAGTACCGGCAGCGGCCCAGGTGTTCCCGGCCGACGAACTGGCCCGCGCCAAGGCCGAATGGCAGCGTCGTCTGGACGCCTGCCCGGCCGAACAGCGGCCGTATCTGGTGCAGCAGTATGCGACACCGGTGCGCAATCAGTATCGGGTCAAGGCGGGATTGGCGCTCTAGGTCAGACCGCGTCGCCTGCATCGCTGGCAAGGCCAGCTCCCACAGGACTCAAGGTCAGCCTCAACACCTGTAGGAGCCGGCCTTGCCGGCGATGGGGTGCGCAGCAGCCCCGATCAGATCCAGGTACTGAACCAGGACAGCAACAAGGCCAATGCCAAGAAGGCAAAGCCCAAAATGTAGTAGAAACGGTTGATGCGCAGGCCAATGCCATCGGCCACTGCTTCATCGCCCGCCATACCGGCCAGGGTTTGCGCCGCGCGCCGCCTGGCACTGTGCAGCAACAGGCCGCCAGGGCAGGTCAGGACCAGGGCCAGCAGGTTGATCAGCTTGGCCGGATGGGCGGCAAACAGCCCCCAGATCACTTGCAACGACATCGCAGAACCTCAAAGGAAGACCATCGAAACACTCGACACGGCGCGCATTCTACCCAAGCGCCGCGCGTATTCCTGCCCTTTGCGACAAACGACGATTAATTCCCGCCGTCATACGCTCGTCATCAAGACACGCCACCCTACCGGCCTTCGCAACGAAACGGAGCTAATCATGCTGCACGCCGAGAACCAGGACCGCCTCTACCTGATCGCCCAGAGCGACGAGCAGCAGGCGTTGATCGATGGCCTGGCCTTCAACGTTCAGGACCGTCAGTGGCTGGTGTACTGCGCCCTGGGCGGCCATGCCCATGATGACCTGCCTGAAGTCGATGGCCAGACCGGCATCAGCGTGCTGGATTTCTACGTCGAAGCGGCCTGAAGCCAGGCACAAAAAAGCCCGATGCCTGCAACGCAGCCATCGGGCTTTCTCTTGAGCGGGCTAGCCCGGCTTATTCGCCGAGGATCTGGCCGATGGCCTGGTCCTTGAACAGTCGGGTCAGGGCGTCGCTGAGGACGTCGCTTACCAGCTTGGTGTTGGTTTCCTGGTTTGGCGCCATGCCGAAACGCTGGTCCAGGGAGGCGCCATAACGACCGCTGTAGCGACGGTTGGCATTGGATACGTCAGCTTTGAAGGTCGCACCGATGGTGGCCTCAGTCACGTACATGCCTTCTTTCGGCGACTGGTACTTGAGCTCGGCCAGGGTCACGGTCAACTGCGGCGCGTTGTAGGCATTGGGCGTCGGGGTAAAGCCCAGCAGGCGTACGGCCGCCTCGGCCTGGGCTTGCAGTTTCGGCAGGATGTCGTTGCCAGTGACGGTGATGGCGCTGGTTTCAGGGTACAGACCACCGCGGGTACCGAGGGTTTGCGAAGCGCGACCGTCAACCACCCGGACCACTACGGGCTGGCCATGGCCGACCGGTGCGAGCTGGGCGGTGAGTTTTGGTTGCGGGCTGAGTTGTTGCGGGCTGTGGGCACAACCGGCCAGGGTCAGACTGGTCACCGCGATCAAACCGAACAACAAACGTTGCAACATGCTCATCTCTCCAGAATAGGCAGCAAAGGCCGCCAGTATACCCAGCAGGACGCGGCCCAGCCATCGCCATGCCATCAGGGAATAAGACCGGCGCGAACGCTGCCGGTTCGCTGTCACAATCGTTTCATCACCCTGCCGGTATGCTGGCGCCCAGAACACTCAACGAGGTAGACCGCCATGTCCCGGTTCTGGACTTCACTCTTTACCCGCCAGCCAATGCGCAACTTCGTGCGCCTTGACGCCCAGGGCCATTGCCTGGCTTTCAAACAGTGCGCAACGCGGCCTGATGCTGGCGACTGGGTGGAGATCGACGAAATTCGCCTTGCCTGGCTCAGTCGCCCCCTCCCCGCCAGCGCTCGGGTTTGCTCGCGTCCTCGCGGCAACTGGATACAGCGCAGCCTGACCGCCTGAACCGTGCATCAATAAAAGTCGCTAATAAAGATCATTTCTGCCCGAGACATCGCTATAATCTCCCCCCGATTATAAGGACGTCTCCTGATCGGGCCTCGCAGCACCGCCAATGTTCATCATCGGCATCCTCCGCACCGCCCACAGAGAGCCTTCCACACAGGTCTTGCACCAGCCAGTGTGCCTGCATCATTCGGCCCTCTGCTCTGCCTGAACCTGCCAGGGCTGCCATCGCGCAGACCTTTTTGAGGTTCACGACTCCAAAAGAGCGTGAAAAAACGGGTTTTCACAACTTCACGAGAGTGTGGCGAGCAATGAACAGTCTGGCATGTGCAAAAGCACCTAAAGTGTCCCGAACAGCCCTGAACAGCTGGCAACAGCGCTCATCCCGGATGAGTGCCTGAGGCCGGTCCATAACGCACGACGGGCACCTTGACCATAAGTCGAATTGCCGCACCGGCCGTAAAATGCGTTCATAGGCAACGCAAAGCCCGGTTGGCGGTGTCCGCTGAAGTTGCAAAAACTGCGAAATATCGGACATGGCGATCCTGGCCAAGCCAGGGATCCTATGCTGTCAATTTGGTGCTGTAGATTTTGGAGACGCGTTAATGGCGCAGAACGAAGCAGTCGATGTAGTACTGGTAGGGGCAGGCATCATGAGTGCCACCCTGGCCGTACTGCTCAAGGAACTCGACCCGGCGATCAAGCTGGAAGTCGTCGAGTTGATGGATTCGGGTGCCGCGGAAAGTTCCAACCCGTGGAACAACGCCGGGACCGGCCATGCCGGGCTGTGTGAACTGAACTACACGCCGCAGGCCGCCGACGGCAGCATCGACATCAAGAAAGCGGTGCTCATCAACACCCAGTTCGAGGTATCCCGGCAGTTCTGGGCGTACCTGAGCAAAAAAGGCGCGTTCAGCTCGCCACGGGCGTTTATCAATCCCGTGCCACACCTGAGCTACGTCGAGGGTGAGAAAGGCATCGATTTCCTCAAGAAGCGCTTCGAGCTGCTCAAGCAGCACCATGCCTTCTCTGAAATGGAATACACCGAAGACAAAGCGGTGATGAACGAGTGGATGCCGCTGATGATGCCCGGTCGCCCTGCCGACCAGAAAATCGCCGCCACCCGCGTCATGAAAGGCACCGACGTCAACTTCGGCGTGATCACCAACGAGCTGACGCGCGGACTGCAGCGCAACCCCAACTTCAAGCTGCAGGTGCAGCACGAAGTCACGGCGCTGCGCCAGGGTGACGACAAGATCTGGAACG
>JAVXRI010000181.1:0-3909 GCA_036643775.1 Pseudomonas sp.
GTAAGCGCAAAGCAGCAGCCGCTGTTAAACGTCACGCCAAGAAAGTTCAGCGCGAACAGCGCCGCGCCGTTCGTCTGTACTAATACAGACGTCCGTCGCAAGCTTCTGCCTCGCCCGGCTCCAAGCCGGGCTGCCGGCAGCGGTTGCTTGATCCTCTGGTCCTAGACCCGAGGCGTTCCATTGCTCTGCAATGCGGACAACCTGCCTGAAACGTCAGAACTGGCCTCACCGCCAGCTGTGCACGTCATTACTGACGAGCCCTCACCGGCTACAGACGAGCACGTCTTTCCGAATTTTGTGTTACGCCATTCGACATCGCTCGAACGCGCAGCCGTTCCCGCAGCATTAGCGATTACACTTGCTTATCGCCTGATGATGAGAGTGCCATGGCCGGGCTGATTCCCCAAAGTTTCATTGACGACCTCCTCAACCGTACCGACATCGTCGATGTGGTGAGCTCGCGCGTGCAACTGAAAAAGGCCGGCAAGAACCTCACCGCCTGCTGCCCGTTCCACAAGGAAAAAACCCCGTCCTTCAGCGTCAGCCCCGACAAGCAGTTCTACTACTGCTTTGGCTGCGGCGCGGGCGGCAATGCCCTTGGCTTCATCATGGACCACGACAACCTGGACTTTCCCCAGGCCGTCGAGGAACTGGCCAAAGCTGCCGGCATGGAGATCCCGCGCGAGGAAGGTGGACGCGGACAAAAGCCCCGCCAGCCCACCGACTCCCCGCTTTATCCGCTGCTGGAAGCCGCTGCCGAATTTTATCGCCAGGCCCTGAAAAGCCACCCGACCCGCCGCTCGGCCGTTGAATACCTCAAGGGCCGCGGGCTGTCCGGCGAAATCGCTCGCGATTTCGGCCTGGGCTACGCCCCGCCCGGCTGGGACAACCTGTTCAAACATTTGAGCAGCGACAGCCTGCAACAGAAGGCCATGATCGATGCCGGCCTGCTGATCGAGAACGCCGAGTCCGGCAAGCGCTACGATCGCTTTCGCGACCGGGTCATGTTCCCGATCCGTGACAGTCGCGGCCGGGTCATCGCTTTTGGCGGCCGGGTACTGGGCGACGACAAGCCCAAGTACCTGAACTCCCCGGAAACCCCGGTATTCCACAAGGGCCAGGAGCTCTACGGGCTCTTTGAGGCGCGCAAGTTCAACCGCAACCTCGATGAAATCATCGTGGTCGAAGGCTACATGGACGTCATCGCCCTGGCTCAGCAAGGTCTGCGCAACGCGGTGGCAACCCTGGGCACCGCCACCAGCGAAGAACACCTCAAGCGCCTGTTTCGTGTGGTTCCCAGCGTATTGTTCTGCTTCGACGGCGACCAAGCTGGCCGCAATGCCGCCTGGCGCGCCCTGGAGGCCACCCTTTCGAGCCTGCAGGACGGGCGCAAGGCGCGCTTCCTGTTTCTGCCCGAGGGCGAAGACCCGGATACCCTGGTCCGCGCAGAGGGCACCGACGCCTTCCGCGCGCGCATCAATCAGCATGCCCAGCCCCTGGCCGACTACTTTTTCCAGCAGCTGACCGAAGAAGCCGACCCGCGCTCGCTTGAGGGCAAGGCGCACATGGCCACCCTGGCAGCACCGTTGATCGAAAAAGTGCCCGGTGCCAACCTGCGCGCATTGATGCGCAATCGTCTCAAGGAAATCACCGGGCTGGACAACCAGCAGGTCGAGCAACTGAGCCACAGCGCCCCCGTCGAAATGCCACCCAGCTACGACCCGGGCATCGATTACGACGCAGTCCCGGACTACACCCCGGACTACGGCGACTTTCACCAGCCCGACTTCGCGCCGCCGCAACAGCAGTGGACGCCGAACAAGGGCGGCAAGAAGAAGTGGGAAGGCAAACCCTGGGACAAGAAGGGCAAGCCCTGGGAGCGCAACGGCCAACGCCAGGAGGCACCACCACGCGTGCCGACCTCGGTGGAACCCCCGACCTTGAGCGCCCTGCGTACTTTGCTGCACCACCCACAGCTGGCCAAGAAAGTCGAAGACGCCGGCCATTTTGCGGCCGAAGAACACGTCTACGCGCAGCTGCTGGTAGCCCTGCTCGAAGCGTTGCAAAAGAATCCTGAGCTACGCTCACTACAGCTGATCGCACGCTGGCATGGTACCGAACAAGGTCGCTTGTTGCGGGCCTTGGCGGAAAAGGAATGGCTGATCGATGCCGACAACCTTGAACAACAGTTTTTCGACACTATAACTAGCTTGTCCGCTCGCCAACGCGAGCGAAGCCTGGAACATCTGCTCAGGAAAGCACGTCAAAGTGAGTTGAGCGCAGAGGAAAAAAATCAGCTGCGCGACCTGTTAAGCCGGAATGTTCCCGCACAAACCCCGACCTCAACTGGCGCGTGAGGTCCTAGCTCGGGTATAATCCTCGGCTTGTTTTTTGCCCGCCAAGACCTTCAGTGGATAGGGTGTTATGTCCGGAAAAGCGCAACAGCAGTCTCGCATCAAAGAGTTGATCACCCGCGGTCGTGAGCAGGGTTACCTGACTTACGCGGAGGTCAACGACCACCTGCCAGAGGATATTTCAGATCCGGAGCAGGTGGAAGACATCATCCGCATGATCAACGACATGGGGATCAACGTATTCGAGAGTGCTCCGGATGCGGATGCCCTTTTGTTGGCCGAAGCCGATACCGACGAAGCCGCAGCTGAAGAAGCCGCTGCTGCGTTGGCGGCTGTGGAAACCGATATCGGTCGCACGACTGACCCAGTGCGCATGTACATGCGTGAAATGGGTACCGTCGAGCTGCTGACCCGCGAAGGCGAGATCGAAATCGCCAAGCGTATCGAAGAAGGTATTCGTGAAGTCATGGGCGCCATCGCTCACTTCCCGGGTACTGTCGAATACATTCTCAGCGAATACGACCGCGTAACCGCCGAAGGCGGCCGTCTGTCCGACGTTCTCAGTGGCTACATCGACCCGGACGACGGCATCGCCCCGCCGGCCGAAGTGCCGCCGCCTGTCGATCCGAAAGCACCGGCCAAGGCCGACGCTGACGACGAAGACGAAGAGAAGGAAGGTGACGAGGAAGAGGAAGAGACCGAAAGCGGTCCCGACCCGGTCATCGCCCAGCAGCGCTTTGGTGCCGTTCAGGAACAACTGAACGCTACCCTCAAAGTGCTGAAAAAGAACGGCCGCCAGCACAAGGACAGCCTCAAGGCGATGCTTGATCTGGCAGAACTGTTCATGCCGATCAAACTGGTGCCAAAGCAGTTCGAAGTTCTGGTCGAACGCGTTCGCAGTGCCCTGGATCGTCTGCGTCAGCAAGAACGCGCAATCATGCAACTGTGTGTCCGTGACGCACGCATGCCTCGCGCCGACTTCCTGCGCCTGTTCCCGAGCAATGAAACCGACCAGACCTGGAGCGGCGATCTTTCCAAGCGCAGCACCAAGTGGGCTGCAGCGCTGGGCGAGAAAAACGACGCTATCGTCGCTTGCCAGCAAAAGCTGATCGACCTGGAAAACGAAACCGGTCTGACCATCGCCGAGATCAAGGACATCAACCGTCGCATGTCGATCGGTGAAGCCAAGGCTCGTCGGGCGAAGAAGGAGATGGTCGAGGCCAACCTGCGTCTGGTTATCTCGATCGCCAAGAAGTACACCAACCGCGGCCTGCAGTTCCTCGACCTGATCCAGGAAGGCAACATCGGCCTGATGAAGGCGGTGGACAAGTTCGAATACCGTCGTGGTTACAAGTTCTCGACCTATGCCACCTGGTGGATTCGCCAGGCGATCACCCGTTCGATCGCCGACCAGGCTCGCACCATCCGTATTCCGGTGCACATGATCGAGACGATCAACAAGCTCAACCGCATTTCCCGGCAGATGTTGCAGGAAATGGGTCGCGAACCGACCCCGGAAGAGCTGGGTGAGCGCATGGAAATGCCTGAGGACAAG
>JAVXRI010000182.1:0-3798 GCA_036643775.1 Pseudomonas sp.
ACAGATAAACTGGAATTGCCATTTTTACTTCTCCATTTTGTTTTGAGCGACGTCATCATCCTGCGATGGCGTCTGGGGGTTGCCCGGTAACTGACAGGCGTTGGCCTGAGGCACCAGACTGATTTCGACACGACGGTTGAGCGCACGGCCTTCCGGCGTGTCATTGGTTGCGACAGGGCGGCTTTCACCATAGCCCTGGACTGCAAAACAGCTTTCCGGCACGTCGCCGGTGTCACGCATCCAGTCGCGCACCGCTTCCGCGCGTTCCCGGGAGAGCGTCTGGTTAAGTCCAGGATTGCCGGTGTTATCGGTGTGCCCTGCGACCACGATCAGCCAGCCTGGTTTGGCTTTGATGCCCACCAGCGAGTTCACCAGCAGTTTGGTGGAGCCGGGTTTGAGCGCGTATTTGCCGGAATCGAACAGGGACATGCTGTCGAGGCGGACAATGGTCGGGAGCACTTTCGGTTTTGGCGGCGGCGGAGGCGGCACGTAGGTATCAATCGCCTGCTGAACGCTCAGCCACAGACGCTCACCCGGGTACAAACCCAGATCATAACGTTGCGGCGTACCCTGACGCTGCCAGCGCTCCAGCAGCAGTGCATCCTGTTGCAGAGCCTGTAAGAACTGTGCTTTCGGCGCGTAGTGCGTCATCGGAATGGCGTACCAGCGCTGCAAATCAGAACCTATGCGCCCAATCAGCGACTGGTTATTCAGCACAGACAGGCTAATTGCGCAGAGTGCGCAAAGCAGCAGCACGATCACCACGCGGCGTCCGGTTTTTCCTCCCTGCAACGGCATTGCATACGGAGCCAGCAGAGGCAAAAGAGGGTCAGGGAAATGCCACAGCGCGGGATAAGAAGCCGTGACAACCGGAGGTAACAGCTTCGAATGACGGAACAGCCACTGCGGCCAGACGGCCTCTGGCAGGGATTTCACCGCCCCACTGCGCACAGCCACGGCGAAAGGGGTGACGGCCGGGCACAGTCGGTCGGCTTTGCTCAGTTCATCCATCACCACCTGTTGCAACATCGTCATCGCGTGGGACAAATATGGCAGCCGGGTCACGTTTTCAGCACTCTGACGCCAGTCGTCGAGCAGCATGGCTGGCTCATCGGTCGGGCAGACCAGTGACGTTTTGCCGCGCACGACAATCCACGGGGCCTCCGGGCCAGAAAACTCGCCCGTCAGCACCACCGGCGGCGTATAGCCCGACACGCCTTTCAGCTGTTTAACCTGCTGGCGCAGGCTTTTCAGCGAGGCGCGGAGCACCCCTTCGTCTTCGTGAAGATCGGGCAAGCAGCGGAACATCACCACTAGTTGCCCGGCCATCCGCGGCTCGCGAGCCAGAAGACGGTCAGCAAACTTACTCAGGTGCTCAACGGCGCCCACGTTCAGATAACAGCCCTGTGCCGTTGTTCTGCAGGCGCTTTCCGCGAAGAACGAGCCCTCGGTATCGCCACAGACCAGCAACACCGGTCCGGTAAATCCTTCCGGCGGATAAATCCCGTCTTCGGTCTGGCTGCCCACCGGGCGCTGGCGCAGGTAACTCCGACGCGCCAGTAGCCCGGCCACCATCATTGCCACCAGCGCCAGCATACTTTTCAGCAGTCCGGAGGTATTCAGAAATCCCCAGACCAGCCAGAGCACCGCCGCGAGGCAAATCAGCACCGGAAAAGCGGCTCTTAACAGGGCAGATCGTCGCATCAGCGCAGCTCCGGAAGTTGCTGGTGCAGCAGATCCTGCAGCCACAAATGACCACCCGCCCAGGCCAGCGCGGTGAGCACCACGGCCAGAGCAATCCAGAACCACACGGAACGCAGAAGGTTATAGCGGCGTTTGCCGGTTTTCTGCACCACCAGAGACACTCCGGTTTCCAGCGGCGGAACTCGCTCATTCAGGACCGCAAGCACTTCCTCACGCTGAGTCTGACCCACGCCAGAAAGACTGAACTGCCCCTGGAAACCCAAAGCCAGCACGCGCTGGTAGCAGGTCAGTACCGCCGGAACCGGAGAAGGCTGACGCAGCACTTCCGCGATACGGTCATACAGCGCACCACCGGCACGAAGCGAACCGAAGTAACGGGCCTGCAACGGTGCGGCGCGCCAGATTTTAGCGCCCTCATCGACCACCACTTGTTGGAGTTCTTCCGTCTCAGAGGCCGTCTCTGCCACTTCTGGCCTGCGGTTCATCACTGCCTCGTCCAGCAGTGCGCACTGCGCGTAGGAGATGTGGGTGATGCTTTCAGAGTCGTAGCCCGCTCGCTCCAGCGCTTCGCGTACGCTTTCGACCTGCGCGCAGCAGTTCTCATACAGCGCCTGACCATCCGGCGCTTTCGCGCCGTGGCGTAACTGGGCAACCGTAAGCCACGTATCCGCCATCAGCGTGTCGAGATCGATATCCTTTCTCATGAGCGCAGCACCGCAAACAGTTCAAGTTCGAGTTCACCCAGCAGCGAAGGCACGTAGAACATGCAAACGCCCTGCTCCAGCATGTCGTGCGCCGCTTTGCTTTCCATATCGAGGACGAAGTACTGGTTTTCCAGTCGCACCGGTAATGCCGCCGGAACCCGGCTGAGCGGGATAAGCTCGATCCCTTCCATGGCGACACCAGAAATCAGACCGACATCGTCCGGGGTCCCTGCCATCGCCATTTCGGCAAACTTCTCGGCCACCTGCCAGGCAGGCAGATTCGAGCGAACGGAGAGATAGAAATCGGCCTCTTCGCGCAGACGAATATCGTGCAGCACCGCTTTCCAAGTCTGTTGATCCGGACGGCTCATGGTGATGGCCACGACACGTGACGGCAGGCTGGCCTCCAGCAGTTCGCTGATCAACTCAAACAGACGCGGGAATGTATTTTCCGGCACAAAATGGTCGTAGCCAGGAATGGTGTCCAGGTCATGATCCAGCGAAAACGTCAGCATACTGCCCGCCAGACGCGCCAGTTCCACCCAGACCTGTTCAGGATGGCGGGACGGGAAACGTTCATATTCGGTCAGCACGCGGGCATGGGTGTTGAGCGCATTCAGCAGCCAGAACAACGACACGTCAGCGACGGCAAAATCGGCCATCCGATCATTGCTTTCTCTGCGCATCGACATCAGGCGCTGGCGACGCGAGCGCAGCTGACGGTTCAGCAGCACCAGTCGTTCGCGCAGCAAAGAGCTCGCAGAGAACATCGCCATCGGCGGGATGAAATCCGGATCCTGACGCCAGCCGCTGTGCCCATCTTTCAGCAAGCGGGCGATAGCGCAGGTTTGCCAGCCATCGTTGTTTTCATGGTCGAAGCGGAAGGCCAGATTAAAACGGGCCACCGCCATCGGCTCTTCTTCCTGACCGAATGCGTCGGCAACCGTCACCCACTCCTCACGATAACGAAGCGGGCGTTCCGCCTGAACTTCCTCGGTCTGGACATTGGCGATCCCCGGTTGCATGACCGGCAGAGCAAGATACACGGTCACGCTGTCGGAACGACCTACACCACCCGCCACGATCTCGCGTGGTTCAGGCGGGAGATCGCTGCTTTGGGTGTCGATCAGCGTGCCATCGGGCAGCCACACACGCAGGACCTGCGTCTGAAGAAGCCCGGATGTCAGCAGAGAATCGTTCAGCTCAACGCGCTCAACGCCCCACGGGAACGGGCTGGTTAACGCCGACAGCCCTGAACGGGAAAAGGCATCCCATTCCGACTGCTGCTGGAACTGTTGCGGGGCCAGCAAGGCCCCTTCGTTCCATAACGGACGATAAATTTTCATCCCTGGAATTTCCTCGCCTTACGACTTGGCTTTCGGCATCTGGG
>JAVXRI010000183.1:0-3738 GCA_036643775.1 Pseudomonas sp.
TGCCGATACACTGATGATCGGACATCACAGCACAAACGAGCTGGCAGCAGCTTCGTTTGTGAACAATGTCTTTAACCTTGCCATTATCTTTAGTACGGGTTTCTCGTACGGATTAACCCCCATTGTGGGCAGCTTTTATGGTAACCGGCAGTTTGCACCCGCCGGACAAGCCTTGCGGTGCAGCCTGCTCGCCAATTTCTTGGTAAGCCTCCTGCTTACCGCTCTGATGGGTATTCTGTTCTTGAATATCGATCACCTTGGGCAGCCTGTCGAACTCATGCCGCTCATTAAACCCTACTATCTGGTGTTGCTCAGTTCGCTGGTCTTTGTGTTGCTGTTCAACGGCTTCAAACAGTTTACCGACGGCATCACCGATACACGTACCTCCATGTGGATACTACTGAGCGGAAACCTGCTCAACATCATAGGCAACTACATCCTGATCAACGGTCATCTGGGCTTTCCGGAGCTTGGCTTGTTGGGCGCGGGCATCAGTACGCTCTTCTCGCGTGTTGTGATGGTGCTTGTTTTCGTCTTCATCTTCCTGCGCAGCCGTCGTTTCATTCGGTATAAGGTCGGCTTTGTCCGCTTCGGATGGTCGCGTGCGTTGTTGGCACGTCTCAATGCATTGGGGTGGCCCGTTGCCTTGCAGATGGGCATGGAGACAGCCTCTTTCAGCCTCAGTGCCATCATGGTGGGCTGGTTGGGCACCATTGCATTGGCCTCTCACCAGATTATGTCTGCCATCTCGCAGTTCACCTTCATGATGTTTTACGGCATGGGGGCAGCTGTGGCGGTGCGTGTGAGTAACTTCAAGGGGCAGTCGGATATTGTCAACGTGCGTCGTTCGGCCTATGCCGGTTTCCACCTGATGATGGTGATGGTCATTGTGCTTTCGGGCATTGTGTTCCTGTTCCGCAACCACCTGGGCGGATGGTTTACCGATAGTCCCGAGGTTTCGGCAATGGTTGTTACCCTGATTATTCCGATGCTGGTCTATCAGTTTGGCGACGGGTTGCAGATTAACTTCGCCAACGCCCTGCGCGGCATCTCGGACGTAAAACCGATGATGGTTATTGCCTTCATATCGTACTTTGTCATCTCGCTTCCCGTAGGTTATTTCTGCGGATTTGTGCTCGACTGGGGCGTGGTGGGCGTATGGATGGCTTTCCCGTTTGGACTGACGAGTGCGGGAGTGATGCTTTGGCTGCGCTTCCGTCATCAGACGAAATAAGAAGTCGGGGTAGTTGCCTGCTGAGGCGGCAATTGCCCCGAAGAACCCGATAAAGAGAGAATCATGAATCCGACGAAATTGAAAATCGCTCTTGGCTACACCCTGCTTTTAGCCATATTGATGCTTTCGCTACTATTCGTTCACCGCGAAGTAGAAGTGCTCTCGGCTGCCGATACCCGTCGCGATCTGGAGGCAGACAGCCTCTTGATGCTGCTTCGGCAGAAAGACACCAATACCATTCAAATGCTTCGTGTGTTGAGCGAAGCCAATGAAGCCGCCATTACACCGGGCGAGATCGAAGAGATTATCGCTACGCAAGACTCCATCTCCACGCAGCAACGCGTACAACACCGGGTCATTACCCGTCGCGATTCGCTCATCACCACTCCGCCCAAGAAAGGCTTCTTTAAACGACTGGCCGAAGCCTTCGTGCCCTCCAAGCACGACTCGGCGCTGCTGGTCAACTCGTCGCTCGAGTTGCGTGTCGATACGATTATTGAACCCTCATCTACCGTCGACTCTCTGCACCAGCGTTTGCGAACGGTTACCCAACAGAAGCAGGTGCACCGCCCGGCTACCCGTCGGGTCAATGTGAGATACCGGCAGCGCGACACCCAACTTACCGCCCGCATCGACTCCTTGGTGAGTGCTTACGAACAGGCCATCACCCTGCGTGCCCATCAAGATGAGCAGGCAGGAAGCGATCTGCGTCGTCGCTCCGCCCGAGCCATTGCAGGTATTGCGGTGGGAGCGGTACTGCTCGCCGCCTTGTTCCTTACCTTGGTGTTGCGCGACATTGGCCGGAGCAACCGCCAACGCCGGGAACTCGAAGCCGCCAACCGCCGTGCCAACGATCTGCTGCTGGCACGCGAAAAGATGATGCTTGCCATCACACACGACTTCAAAGCACCACTGGGCTCTATCCTCGGGTATGCAGACCTGCTGACTCGCCTCACTGCCGATGATCGCCAGCGTTTCTACCTCGATAATATGCGCACCTCCTCGCGACACCTGTTGCGGTTGGTGACCGATCTGCTCGACTTTCACCGGCTCGACTTGCGCAAGGAGACGATGAACCGCGTCACCTTTCATCCCCTTCCCTTGCTCGAGGAAGTTCACACCGCTTTCGCTCCGTTGGCGGCGCAGAAGGGGCTTGCCCTGCGTCTGGACGTCGATGAGGCACTCGATGGTACGTTTATCAGCGACCCGTTGCGCATCCGCCAGATTCTGACGAACCTGCTGTCGAACGCCATCAAGTTCACCACGCAGGGGTCGGTAACGCTCACCGCTCGCTATGCTGCTTCGCAATTGACGCTTGCCGTAGCCGATACCGGTCAGGGCATGGCAGCGAGCGACTGCGAGCGCATCTTCCAAGAATTCACCCGCCTGCCCGGTGCACAGGGCGAAGAGGGTTTCGGGCTCGGACTCTCGATCGTACACAAGCTCGTGACCTTGCTCGAAGGCGAAATAAAGGTCGACAGTGTATGGCAGAAAGGGAGCACCTTTACCGTGCTGCTGCCGCTCTATCCCGTTCATGCGCAAGGGGGCGCAACGGGCGATAAAGCAGACGACGAAGCTCCCGCAGCAGACGTTCTTGCCCGTCCCGAAGCCTCTTTGAGGGTAGTGCTTATCGACGACGACCGTATTCAACTCACCCTTACCGCCGCCATGCTTACGCAAGCGGGTATTACGGCTGTGTGCTGCGAACAACTCGACGAGCTGACCGAGGCACTGCGCACCCAAACGTTCGATCTCCTGCTATCCGACGTGCAGATGCCTGCCATTAATGGCTTCGACCTCTTGCGACTGCTCCGTGCCTCGAACATAGAGCATGCCCGCACCATCCCCATCATGGCGGTGACGGCGCGCAGTGATATGTCGGTCGCTGAGTTTCGTGCCCACGGCTTTGCCGGTGTATTGCGCAAACCCTTTACCGTGGCAGAGCTTCAGCTGGCTGTGGCAGGTTGGGCACCCGTTGCCGATATACCGCTACCGGATGCCCGGATCGAGGTCAATCCACCGGGTACTTCGCTCTGCATCGGCAACCTCACCGCCTTCTCGGGCGATGATAAGGAGGCGGCAGAGGAGATTCTCAACAGCTTTGTCGAGCAAACCGAGCAAGAGATTGTTCGCTTTGAGGCGGCGTTGGCACACAAGAACACCGCCACGCTGGCTGCGGTAGCACACAAGTTGTTGCCATTATTGACATTGGTGCAGGCAGGCGAGCTTGTGAAGCTGCTTGCGTTGGTTGAGCAGTGCCGCGACCATACGTCTTTGGATGTCGAAACGGCTGTTGCCGCTGCCAAGGCCATCGAGCTTCTGCATACGGTCGTAGCCGCTGCCCGGAGAGAACCCCTTTACGGTGGCTCGTAGAGGGGGGTAAGATCACCCTTACCTTGATGTAGGATCACCTTTACCCTGATGTAGGATCACCCTTACCTTCATCCTGCATCACTCTTACGCTGATGTCGGGTCGCTCCTCGCTGCATCCTCCTTGCCTCGAT
>JAVXRI010000184.1:0-3723 GCA_036643775.1 Pseudomonas sp.
CCGACCATCACCCGCCTGCCAGCGCCGATCGTTGTAGCAGCGGTTGATGTAACCCCGGCCACCCTGAGCCTGGAAGTTGGCGAAACCGGCGACCTCGAGGTCGTAGTCACCCCGGCAGGCCACGGCAGCCCTGGGGCGCTTGGACGACATGCAGGAGCGACTGGCCAAGTTCAAAAAGGCCGGCATCGTAGAGAGCGACACCTTCGTCGAGTACACCCAGCGCATCAACACTATGCGTGACGCGCTCGGCGAGACTACCGAGGGAATGAACAAAGCCGGGATGTCGGCAAAGGCCTACCAAGCTGCGCTGCGCGGCGTTCCTGCTCAATTCACTGATATCGCAGTAAGCCTCCAGGGAGGACAGGCCCCGCTGACCGTTCTTCTTCAGCAGGGTGGACAGCTGAAAGATATGTTCGGCGGCATCGGGCCGGCGGCGCAGGCCCTGGGTGGATACATCCTTGGTCTGGTCAACCCATTCACTGTTGCTGCTGCGGCCGCCGGCGCACTGGCCTTGGCCTACTACAAAGGTTCTGAGCAGTCTGACGCACTACGCAACAGCCTGATCCTGACTGGCAACTTTTCCAAGGCGTCCGAAGCCCAGCTTATCGTCCTGGCTGAATCTGCCGACCAAGTAACCGGAACGTTTGGTCAGGCTGTTGGAGCGCTGGCGCAACTAACGACTGCGGGAGTGAATACCGCAGGCAACCTGAGGCTGATCACCACGACAGCCGTCGAGATGCAACGCGTAACTGGAAAGGCGGTCGAGGATACCGTCGCCGAGTTCATCAAGCTGGGCAAGGATCCGGTGGCAGGCATTGTAGAACTGGATGAGAAATACCGGTTCCTGAGCGCTTCGATATATGCGCAGATAAAGGCCCTGTCTGACCAGGGGAATGCTGTGGCCGCTGCCGACCTGGCAGAACGCACCTACGCCGAAGCGATTGGTCAGCGCACCTCAAAGATCCGCGAGAACCTTGGCTCTATCGAGCGTGGATGGCTCAACATAAAAGATGCCACCAACGAAGTGCTGGACGCATTTGCCAGCATCGGCCGGAAAAGCGTTGAGAGCGAAGGCAAGGCCATCACGAAGCTGCAGCAAAAGATTGCCTACCTGCAAAGCACGATTGGAACAGAGATCGAGGATAACGACGCCAAGGAGAAGATAGTTAGCCTCCAGGCGGAGCTGAAACAGCGCCTGGGCATCCAGCAGGCCAACGCAAAAACGCTGGAAGATGAAGAGAGCAGGCGCCGGATCCAAGAAGAAGGCCGAAAAGGCCTGCAAGACCTGGACTCCAGCTACAAGAGTGCTCTGACGCAGACGCAGCGCCTGAACAAAGAGCTCACGGACCTCGATAAGGCTCGAGCAAAGGCCGTAGCAGCCGGCGTGTTCACTGCCGCCGAGGAGGCGAAATACGCCCAGTCGCGTAAGAACATCGAAAAAGAAATCGCCGACATCAAGGAGCGCGAAGCGAAGAAGAACACTCCGAAAGGCGCCAACCGAGGCGTTGCGGAGGCAGAAAACACTTTTGCTCGCCTGTACAGCCAGTACGACCCTGCCGCCCAGGCCGCCCGCGCGCTGACCAAAGAGCAAACCCAGCTCGATCTGGCATTGAGCAGGGGCAAGATCAGCCAGGAGGAGTACGGCAAGGCACTGTCCCAGGCCTCGCTGAACTATGCCGCCGCTATCAAGGGGGCGCAGGGCCTGACCCAGGCGGAGCAGTATCGGGCGCAGCTTGAAAGACAGCTTGCCAATCAAGGGGCACAGTACGGCGCCCAGGCTGACGCGGTTGGGATGGGGAGCAAGGAAGTGGAGCGCGCTCAGCAGCGTCTCCAGCTTGAGCAGCAGACCAATGATCGAATCCTCCAGCTGCGCACTGAGCTCGCGAATGCTCAAGGCGAGAAGCAGCGCCAGGAGTTGCAGGCTCAAATCGACCTCGAGGAAGAGTTTCTACCAAAACGCAAGGCCGCGCTTGAGGAAGGCTTCCGGCAATATGACGCTGCCATTTCAAGCCCTATGAGTGGATGGACGGCTGCGCTTCAGAACTTTCAAGACAGTGCGGCGAACGTCGCCGGCCAGACCCAGGCTCTTTTCTCTGGCGCATTCGGCAGCATTCAGACCAGTGTCGGTAGCGCTTTCGAGAGCATGGCTCTGGATGGGCAGACCTTCAGGGATTCGATTTCGGACATCACTCGCAGCGTCCTCGGTAGCGTCATCAACTCGCTGGGCCAAATGGCTGCGCAGTGGGCGGTGAACCAGGCGATGCAGTTGGCCTTTGGCAAAACCCAGCAGGTTTTAGCTGCCGAAGAGATGGCAAGGATAGCGGCAGAAACCGCCGCCAAGACGTCGAGCGCAGCGGCCGTGGCGACCGCAAAAGTCGCCGCGGATGGTGTGTCTACTGCTTCCAGCCTGGCTTCCACTGCCACCACCACAGCAGCACAGACTGCAGCCGCAGCGACCACTGCCAGCGCCTGGCTGCCGGCGGCGCTCGTAGCGTCCATCGGTACCTTTGGCGCCGCTGCGGTTGTAGGCGGTACCGCGCTGCTGGCGGCGTTCGCTCTGGTCAAAGGCTTCTCGACTGGTGGCTATGTCTCTGGCTCGGGCACCGGTACCTCTGACAGCATCCCTGCGCGCCTGAGTGACGGTGAATTCGTCGTCAATGCCAAGGCCACCAAGCGCAACCGGGCGCTGCTGGAGGCGATCAACTCGAATGAGCGGGTATCGGTTACTGGCGGATCGGGCGCGGGCATTTCGACGCAGTCTTCGGCGCAGGATGGTGGAGCGCAGACCAACCAGGTAATCCATCAAGTTACCATCGAAAACTACAGCCAGAGCCAGATTGAGACCAGGACAGACTCAGATGGAAGACTTCGGGTTATCGTACAGGCAGCAGTTGATGAGATCTCAGGTCAGCTGGCTTCTGGATACGGGCCCGTGGTGGATGCGGGAGAAGGCGCATATGGCTGGAAAAGACAGGGTGCATGATGAGCGAATTTGAAGTGGACAAGGAAAAGTTCGGAGAAGAGATGTCGCGCTTCCTCTGCGAATACTTTGGTGTGGGCCAGCTAAATGGCGATGTGCCTATGCATGAGATACGCGCAAAACTGGATATGGTCGGGAAGATGTTGGGCCGCTCATTGGCTGTGTGCTTCCACGATGGCCCAGTTGAGGCCGACATCGCATTCGCCATCCGTGCCAGCGAAAAGCACTGGCGGGAACGATGCCTTGCAACTGCTGGGCGCTTATGCGGGCCTGGCGGGATTCTTCGCGAGAAATGGAGCGAGGGGAAGTAGAGCATCGCTGTGAATCGAAGGGCCTCCAAGTGAGGCCTTTTTTTATGGCTGCGATTCGACGGAGCAAGCATGAATACCAGTGATGTTGAGACAGACGATGAGCAGGCGCCCATCCAGGAGCCAGAAAAACCGGATCTAGTTGATGAGAAGGAGCAGCTCCTGCAAAGGCGGCTCGCCCGCATCGAGGAAGCGCTGGGCCTCAGCCCTCTCACCTAAAACGCAAACCTCAGCTGAGGAACGGCAATGATTCAATACCCGGCAGAATTGCCACTTCCTCTGCAGGAGGGGTATGGGCTGGCTACGGTCGATCCGATGCGGGCCACCCCGATGGTCACTGGGCGCACCCGCTACCGGGTCAGGCACCGATACATTCCGATCGACGTGAGGGTCAATTTCAACTTCAGCGAAGCGGAGGCGGCGCTGTTCGAAGGC
>JAVXRI010000185.1:0-3713 GCA_036643775.1 Pseudomonas sp.
TGCCCCAGCGCTGGGTCAGCGCTGGCGGTGCCTTCAGCGAATGGGTCGTTGCCCTGGGCGGCGAAAGCAAGCTGGTCGGTGTCGATAGCACCAGCCAGTACCCGCGTTCGTTGCACAGCCTGCCCGGCATCGGTTACCAGCGCGCGCTGGCGGCCGAGGGCATTCTTGCCTTGCGCCCGGACATCCTGGTGGGCAGCAATGAGATGGGACCACCACCGGTGCTGGAGCAACTCAAGGCCGCTGGCGTGCGTATCGAGTTGCTGTCGGCCAAGGCCGATGTGCCCGCCCTGCAGCACAACCTGACGACGCTGGGCCAATTGCTCGGCAAGCAGGCTCAGGCACAAACGCTGATGAAGGACTATCAGCAACGCCTGCAACAGCAAGCCACGGTGGTCGAACAGGCCGAGCAGCAATACCCGGCACCTCGGGTCCTGATGCTGCTGAGTCATTCCGGGGGCAACTTGCAGGTAGCCGGCAAGGACACCCTGGCGGCGTGGATCATCGAGCACGCTGGCGGCCAAAGCCTGGGTGAACACACTGGCTACAAACCGGTGTCCAGCGAAGCCATGCTGGCCCTCGACCCTGAGGTGATTCTCCTCGCCGGCAGTCGCCTGCAAGGCGATGCAGCACGTGCCGCGCTGCTCGAGCAGAACCCGGTGCTGGCGCAAACCCGCGCCGGTCGTGATGGTCGCGTGCTGGTGATCGACCCGACCCTGCTGGTCGGTGGGCTTGGTCCTCGGGTGCCAGATGCGCTGGCGACACTGACCTCGGCCTTCTACCCGAATGCCAAGGCACTGAACGCCGAGGCTGGCCAATGACGGCGATTGTCCGACCGCGGCCGATGCTGCTTGGCCTGGGTGTATTGCTGGCCCTGGTGGTCTGGCTGTCACTGGCCCTCGGGCCGGTCAGCCTGCCCCTGGGCGAAACACTCAAGGCCGGCCTGCGCCTGCTCGGCGTGACACTGGAGGGCGAGACTACGCAACAGGCGGACCTGATCCTCGGTCAGATCCGCATGCCGCGCACCTTGCTCGGTATTGCCGTCGGTGCGGTCCTGGCCCTGTCCGGGGTGGCTATGCAGGGGCTGTTCCGCAACCCCTTGGCCGACCCGGGTCTGGTTGGCGTATCAGGCGGTGCCGCACTGGGTGCGGCCATCGCCATCGTCGGCGGCAGCATGGTCGGTGGCATGCCGCCGGTCATCGAGCCTTACGTGCTGTCGGTGTGCGCCTTTGCCGGCGGCCTGATTGTCACCTTTGTGGTCTATCGCTTCGGTCGCAGTAATGGCCAGACCAACGTCGCCACCATGTTGCTGGCGGGCGTGGCGATGACTGCCATGGCCGGCGCCGGGGTTGGCCTGTTCACCTACCTCGCCGATGACGCGACCCTGCGTACCCTGACCTTCTGGAACCTGGGCAGCCTCAACGGTGCCAGTTACCAGCGCTTGTGGCCGTTGTTGATTGTGGCTGTGGGCGTAGCCTTGTGGCTGCCACGCCGTGCGGCAGCACTCAATGCGCTGCTACTGGGTGAGTCGGAAGCCCGTCACCTGGGCTTCGATGTCGAGCGGATCAAGCTGGAGCTGGTGGTGTGCACGGCCCTGGGCGTCGGTGCCGCAGTCGCAGCGGCAGGGTTGATCGGCTTTATCGGCCTGGTGGTACCGCACCTGATGCGCCTGCTGGTTGGCCCGGATCATCGGGTACTGTTGCCTGCATCACTGCTGGCTGGAGCTGGGCTGTTGCTGCTGGCCGACCTGATTGCCCGCTTGCTGCTGGCGCCGGCCGAATTGCCGATCGGCATCGTGACGGCACTGATCGGTGCGCCGTTCTTCCTCTTTTTGCTGGTACGGGGGCGCACCTGATGCTTGAGGCAGACAACCTGCTGGTACGCCGTGGGAATCGCACGGTACTGGCCAATATTGGTATCCAGTTGCCCCCTGGGCAAGTGCTCGGCGTGCTCGGCCCCAACGGCGCCGGCAAGAGCACCTTGCTCGCCGCGTTGTGTGGCGAGTTGCCGATTACCGAGGGCAACGTCAGCCTGGACACGCGCGAGCTTGCCGACTGGCCCGGCCAGGAACGCGCCAAGCGCCTGGCCGTGCTGCCGCAGAGCTCAAGCTTGAACTTCGCTTTTTCGGTCAATGAAGTGGTCGGCATGGGGCGCCTGCCACATGCCACTGGCCGCGTACGTGATGCCGAAATCGTCACCGAAGCGCTTGCTGCCGCTGATGCGCTGCACCTGGCCGAACGCAGCTACCTGGCGCTGTCCGGTGGTGAGCGCCAGCGCGTTCACCTGGCCCGGGTATTGGCCCAGCTATGGCCCGGTGCCGAGGGGCAGACGCTGTTGCTCGACGAACCGACCTCGATGCTCGACCCACTGCACCAGCACACCATTTTGCAAGCGGTGCGCGATTTTGCCGAACGTGGCGCGGCGGTGATGGTGATCTTGCATGACCTCAATCTGGCTGCGCGTTACTGCGATCAACTGCTGTTGCTGCAAGACGGTCTGCCTCACGCCTATGGACCACCGGCTGAGGTGCTGACTGCCGATGCGCTGGCGGCGGTGTATGGGTTGCAGGTGCTGATTCACCAGCATCCGGAACGCGGCCATCCACTGATCATCGCGCGCTGAAAACACGCCCCTCATCCTGCCGTGATCGAGGGGTCACTACTTAGCAAGGAATCCCGATGCGCCTTCTATTGCTTTGCCTGGTCAGCCTGCTGGCGGCCTGCCAATCCCGAGACGTACTGCCACCACCGGCGCCCATCGCGCCACAAGGTCGCGACCATGCCGAACTGGGGGTGATCCGTGAACTAGCCACGGGCCGCACCCTGAGCCCGCAAGAATTGGTTGAACGCCTGGCCGCCGCGCCACGGGTGCTGGTCGGTGAGCAACACGACAACCCCGATCACCATGCCGTGCAACTGTGGCTGCTGCGCGAACTGGCCAGCCAGCGTGCACAAGGCAGCCTGCTGATGGAAATGATCAATCCGGACCAGCAGGACAAGGTCGATGCCGCGCAGGCTGCAACGCGAGCCGGACAACCGCCGAGCGATCCGTTCCAGGCACTCGCCTGGCAGGCCAACTGGGACTGGAGCGTATATGGCGCGCTGGTCACCTATGCCCTGCGCCAACCGTACCCGTTGCTTGCGGCCAACCTGAACCGTGCGCAGATCATGCAGATCTACAAGCAGCGTCCGGTGCTCGAAGGGGCAGCGTCTACCCGCCCTGAGGTGCAAGCCACCCTCCTCGATGATATCCGCGAGTCGCATTGCGGCTTGCTGCCCGAAGCGCAGATGCCGGCGATGCTCGCCGTGCAGCAACAGCGTGACCGGCGCATGGCCGAAAGCCTGCTGGCCGCGCCAACGCCTGCGGTGTTGCTGGCCGGGGCCTTCCATGTGCGCAAGGATCTGGGGGTGCCGCTGCATCTGAGCGATCTGGGTGCGGGTGAAGGGAATCAGGTGTTGATCCTGGCCGAGGTGGGCAAGACTGTGACGGCCGAGAGTGCTGATTATGTGTGGTACACGGCGGCACAACCGGCTCAGGATCACTGCGCCAAACTGCGTCGTTGATTGATACCAGTCCCCCTTTTGGGAGGTTCTTCATGGAATCCCGGGGTTCTTGGGTTGGGTTGGATGCTGTGGCTGTGAGCTTATCCATTTGCTGTGGCGCTGCTGCCGGCCCCTTCCGCCCTTACGGCGGCCTACTTTCCTCTTGGGGAAAGT
>JAVXRI010000186.1:0-3704 GCA_036643775.1 Pseudomonas sp.
GGCCATGGAGATTGAAGAGCACAGTCACGCGGATCTGGCCAACGCCTACGTTGCCGGCGCCTCTGGCCTGCCCTTCGCAGTGCTGCGCGCCTACGCCGGTTCCGACCTGCCCAAGGTCAACCCGCTGATCAAGAGCGTGACCTGCCCGTTCACCGGTGAAGTGCTCGCCGCCGTGCCTTCGGTGCGTCCGGATGTCACCGTGATTCACGCGCAGAAGGCCGACCGCAAAGGCAACGTGCTGCTCTGGGGCATTCTCGGGGTGCAGAAAGAAGCCGCCTTGGCCGCCAAGCGTTGCATCGTCACCGTCGAAGAAATCGTCGACGACCTGAAGGCGCCAATGAACGCCTGTGTGCTGCCAACCTGGGCACTCTCGGCCGTGTGCCTGGTTCCGGGCGGCGCGCACCCGTCTTACGCCCACGGTTACTACGAGCGTGACAACCGTTTCTACCAGGCCTGGGACCCGATTGCCCGCAGTCGCGAAGCCTTCACCGCCTGGATCGACGAATACATTCGCGGCACCGCCGACTTCACTGAATTCAAGGCAAAACTGGCCAGCGCTGCGGAGGCTGCACAATGAGCTACTCCACCAATGAAATGATGACCGTCGCCGCAGCCCGTCGTCTGCGCAATGGTGCCGTGTGCTTCGTTGGCATCGGCCTGCCTTCCAAGGCTGCCAACCTGGCCCGCCTGACCTCTTCACCCGACGTAGTGCTGATCTACGAGTCCGGCCCGATCGGCGCCAAGCCAAGCGTGCTGCCTCTGTCGATTGGTGACGGCGAGTTGGCGGAAACCGCCGACACCGTGGTGCCGACCGGCGAGATTTTCCGTTACTGGCTGCAAGGTGGGCGTATCGACGTCGGCTTCCTCGGCGCCGCCCAGGTCGACCGCTTCGGCAACATCAACACCACGGTGGTCGGCGACTACCACAATCCGAAAGTGCGCTTACCCGGCGCCGGTGGCGCGCCGGAGATTGCCGGTTCGGCCAAACAGGTGCTGATCATCCTCAAACAATCGAATCGCGCCTTTGTCGACAAGCTCGACTTCATCACCTCGGTCGGCCATGGCGAAGGCGGTGATTCGCGTAAGCGCCTGGGCCTGCCTGGCGAAGGGCCGGTGGGGATCATCACCGACCTGTGCATCATGGAACCGGAAGCCGACACTCACGAGTTCGTCGTGACCTCGATTCACCCGGGTGTGACCCGCGAGCAGATCATTGCCGCCACCGGCTGGGCGATTCGCTTTGCCGACAGTGTGCAGACCACTGCTGAACCGAGCGAAGTCGAGCTCACCGCCCTGCGTGACCTGGAAGCGCGCACTGCCGCCGCCCACGGCCAAGCGCCAGGAGAAGCCTGATGCGTGACGTATTTATCTGCGATGCCATTCGTACCCCTATCGGCCGTTTCGGCGGCGCCCTGGCCGGTGTGCGTGCCGACGACCTGGCGGCAGTGCCGATCAAAGCGCTGATCGAGCGCAACCCGCAAGTGCAATGGGAGCAAGTGGACGAAGTGTTTCTCGGCTGTGCCAACCAGGCCGGTGAAGACAACCGCAACGTCGCACGTATGGCGCTGCTGTTGGCGGGGTTGCCGGACAGCGTGCCGGGCGTGACCTTGAACCGCCTGTGTGCCTCTGGCATGGACGCGGTCGGCACCGCCTTCCGCGCCATCGCCAGCGGCGAGATGGAACTGGCGATAGCTGGCGGCGTCGAGTCGATGTCGCGCGCCCCGTTCGTCATGGGTAAGGCCGACAACGCCTATTCGCGCAACATGAAGCTGGAAGACACGACCATTGGCTGGCGCTTCATCAACCCGTTGATGAAGGCCCAGTATGGCGTCGATGCCATGCCGCAAACCGCCGACAACGTTGCCGACGATAATCAGATTTCGCGTGCCGACCAGGACGCTTTCGCCCTGCGCAGCCAGCAACGTACCGCGGCGGCCCAGGCGGCAGGCTTCTTCGCTGAAGAGATCGTGCCGGTGCGCATCGCCCTCAAGAAAGGCGAAACCGTTGTTGAACACGACGAGCATCCACGCGCCGACACCACCCTGGAAGCCCTGACCCGGCTGAAGCCGGTCAACGGCCCGGACAAGACCGTCACCGCAGGCAACGCTTCGGGGGTCAACGACGGTGCTGCGGCATTGATCCTGGCCTCGGCTGATGCGGTGAAAAAGCACGGCCTGACACCACGTGCCCGGGTTCTCGGCATGGCCAGCGCTGGCGTTGCGCCGCGGGTCATGGGCATCGGTCCGGTGCCGGCGGTACGCAAGCTGATCGAGCGCCTGGGTGTGGCGGTGAGTGATTTCGATGTCATCGAGCTCAACGAAGCCTTCGCCAGCCAGGGCCTGGCAGTGCTGCGCGAGCTGGGCCTGGCCGACGACGCTGCCCAGGTCAATCCCAACGGCGGCGCCATCGCCCTGGGCCATCCGCTGGGCATGAGTGGTGCGCGACTGATCCTCACCGCCTTGCATCAGCTGGAGAAGTCCGGCGGCCGCAAGGGCCTGGCGACCATGTGCGTCGGGGTAGGGCAGGGCCTGGCCCTGGCTATCGAGCGGGTGTAAATCGATGCCAGCGGACGCGCGGCTCCCACGCAGGGTCGCGGGTCCGGGGGATTGTTTGTGGAACGAGAGTGTTACTGATTGTGTCTAGACTCCGGTAACCCTCCTAGAGTGAATTGCCATGACAACTGCCTATTACACTGGTGAGGAACGCAGTAAGCGCATCTTCGCCATCGTCGGTGCCTCCTCGGGCAACCTGGTGGAATGGTTCGACTTTTATGTCTACGCCTTCTGCGCCATCTACTTTGCCCCGGCCTTTTTCCCTTCTGACGATCCGACGGTGCAACTGCTCAATACCGCCGGGGTGTTTGCGGCTGGCTTTCTGATGCGCCCCATTGGTGGCTGGCTGTTTGGCCGGGTAGCCGACCGGCATGGGCGCAAGAATTCGATGATGATCTCGGTGCTGATGATGTGTGCCGGCTCCCTGGTCATCGCCTGCCTGCCCACCTATGCCTCGATTGGTGCCTGGGCGCCAGCGCTGCTGTTGCTGGCGCGGCTGTTCCAGGGGCTGTCGGTGGGCGGTGAATACGGCACCACTGCGACTTACATGAGCGAGGTAGCCTTGCGCGGTCAGCGCGGTTTCTTTGCCTCGTTCCAGTACGTGACCCTGATTGGCGGTCAGTTGCTGGCAGTGCTGGTGGTGGTGATTCTCCAGCAACTGCTCAGCGAGGATGAATTGCGCGCCTGGGGCTGGCGGATTCCGTTCGTGGTGGGTGCGGTTGCGGCGGTCATTTCGCTGTTCCTGCGCCGTTCGCTGGAAGAGACCAGCAGCGCCGAAACCCGTAACGATAAAGAAGCTGGCAGTATTTCCGGGCTTTTCCGTCACCACACTGCGGCCTTCATCACCGTGCTTGGCTACACCGCTGGCGGCTCGCTGATTTTCTACACCTTCACCACCTACATGCAGAAGTACCTGGTGAACACCGTGGGCATGAGCATCAGCGACTCGACCACCATCTCGGCGGCGACCCTGTTCCTGTTCATGTGCCTGCAACCGGTGATCGGCAGCCTGTCCGACAAGATCGGCCGCCGTCCGATCCTGATCGCCTTCGGTGTGCTCGGCACACTGTGCACGGTGCCGATCCTGACCACCCTGCACACCATCCAGACCTGGTGGGGCGCGTTCTTCCTGATCATGGCGGCGCTGATCAT
>JAVXRI010000187.1:0-3606 GCA_036643775.1 Pseudomonas sp.
GGATCAGTACTTCATCACCGTTGTTGAGCAGGGCTTGCATCGACATCACGATCAGCTCGGAGACGCCATTGCCCAGGTAGATGTCTTCGATGCCGACACCTTCTACCTGCTTCTGCTGGTAATACTGCATGACCGCCTTGCGCGCACTGAACAGGCCTTTGGAGTCGCTGTAGCCCTGGGCGGTCGGCAGGTTGCGGATCACATCCTGGAGAATTTCATCCGGCGCTTCGAAACCAAACGGCGCAGGGTTGCCGATGTTCAGCTTGAGGATGCGATGGCCTTCCTCCTCCAGGCGTTTGGCGTGCTTGAGCACCGGGCCGCGAATGTCATAGCAGACATTGGCGAGCTTGTTCGATTTGCTGACCTGCATGATGTGATCCCGATTAGAAAAGATCGCCGCGCACTGCGCTGTGAAATCGTTTGAAATGCGTGTAACGCGGGTGCCAGACTGATGTCTGATGAGGCGCAATAATATACGTGCCGCCCGCGCTATGGAAAAGCCATGGTGCGGGGTTTTTGGACAGATAGAGGCCTGATGATGGAAAAACTCGAGAAAACCCTGGAAGAATGGCGCGCCATGCTCGACCCCGAGCAGTACAACGTGTGCCGCCTGAAGGGCACCGAGCGGCCGTTCAGTGGCAAGTACAATGGCACCAGGACTGATGGCGTCTACCACTGTATCTGCTGCAATGCGCCGTTGTTCGACTCGAAAGCCAAGTTCGATTCCGGCTGCGGCTGGCCGAGCTTCTATGAGCCGATCGAGGACAGCGCGATGATCGAGATCCGCGACATCTCCCACGGCATGATCCGTACCGAAGTGACCTGCGCCAGGTGCGATGCGCACCTGGGGCATGTTTTCCCCGATGGACCGCCACCGACCGGGCTACGCTATTGCATCAACTCGGTCTGCCTGGACCTGGTTCCACGCTAACAGAGGAGAAAAGGTCATGGCCGACGCGCTGCTGAACATTCCTTGCGTCACCCTCGGCGGTGAGCAGAAAGTCCTGGGGGATTTCCAGGGCAAGGTGCTGTTGGTGGTCAATACCGCCAGTCAGTGCGGTTTTACCCCGCAATACAAAGGGCTGGAACAGCTCTGGCAGCGCTACCGCGAGCGGGGGCTGGTGGTGGTGGGCTTCCCCTGCAACCAGTTCGGCAAACAGGAGCCGGGTGATGCCCGCGAAATCGCCCAGTTCTGTGAGACCAATTTCGGTGTCAGCTTCCCGCTGTTTCGCAAGATCGAGGTCAATGGCGCTGGTGCCCACCCTTTGTTTGTCGAACTGAAAAAGCGTGCCCCGGGCCTGCTCGGCTCGCAAAAGATCAAATGGAACTTCACCAAGTTCCTCGTCGACCCGGCCAGCGGCAAGGTCATCCGCTATGCACCGAGCACCAAACCGGAAGCACTGAGCGCTCCGATCGAGAAGTTGCTCAGGTAGTCAGCAGCGGCACCCAATGGTCAATCAAGGCCAGTAGCTCTTCGCGCCGGAAGGGCTTGGCCAGATAGTCGTTCATGCCTGCAGCCCGGCAGCGTTCACGTTCTTCGGGCATGGCGTTGGCGGTCAGGGCGACGATTGGCAGGTTCGGCCAGCGCCCGCTCTGACGGATTCTGCGACTGGCCTCGTAGCCGTCCATGACCGGCATGTTGCAGTCCATCAATACCAGGTCGAACGGCGTGCGTTCCAGTTGTTCCAGGGCGTCGGCCCCATGCGCAGCAATACTCACTTCGCAGCCGAGTTTGGCCAGCATGCCCTTGGCCACCAACTGGTTCACCGGGTTGTCCTCTACCAGCAAAATGTGTGCGCGGCGCAGGCTGTGCAGGGCACCGTTCTGTGCGTTGAGGTTGATGCTGTCGGGACCGTGTAGCGTGCGCCGCAGCACTTGGTAGAGGGCATTGCGTGCCAGCGGTCGGGCTTGCTGCTGCAAGGGGGCCAGGTACACGGCCTGTTCGCCAGGGAGGAAGTTGCCGTAGGCGGTTACCAGCAGGATCGGTGCCTTGATCTGCGGGCGGAGCATGAACAGGCTGTCCAGATCGTCGGTAATCAGCAGGTCGGGTGCTGCCTCGCCAAGCTCGTCCGGATGGCCGTAGCGCCGATAATCCAGCCCCCAGCCAGGGAGCAGGGTTTGCAACAGCTCGGCGAGGCCGCTGGCGGAATTGGTCAGGGCGGCAATGCTGCCGTGCAACTGCTCTGCAGGCACCGCCGGGGAGTGGCAGGGCAAAGGCAGTTCGGCGCTGAACTGGCTGCCGAAACCGGCTTGCGAGCTGATGCTCAGGCGACCCTGCATGGCTTCGCAGAGGTTGTTGGTCAGGGCCAGCCCCAGGCCCGTGCCGCCGTACTGGCGGGTAATACCGGCACCGGCCTGGATAAAGGGTTGGAAAATCCGCACCTGGGCCTCGTGGGGGATGCCGATGCCGGTGTCGCAGACGTCCAGGCGCACGCCGCCGGAATAGGTGCGCAGGCGGACGTCGACGCGACCGAAGCGCGTGAATTTGAGCGCGTTGGACAACAGGTTACTGACAATTTGTCGTACGCGGGTAGGGTCACCGAGGACCATGGCGGGAAACTGCGGGTCGATCAGGCAGGTCAGTTCGACACTGGGCGCGGCGTTCTGCGACAACAGATTGGCAGTGTCTTCAACCAGGGCGCCAAGGTCGAAGGGAATACGCTCAAGTTCCAGTTGTCCGGCATCGAACTTGGACAGGTCGAGAATGTCGTTGAGCAGTTCCACCAGTACCTTGCCAGAGTCGTGGGCAATCGATAGCTGTTGGCGCTGTTCTGCATTGAGCGGACTGTCCAGCGAGAGTGCGATCATGCCCAGCAAACCATTGAGCGGTGTACGGATCTCATGGCTCATATTGGCCAGAAATGCGGCCCGCGCCTGAGCCATGTCCAGAGCCCGGCGCCGTGCAGCTTCCAGTTCCTCGTTGGACTGGCTCAGGCGGGCGTTGCTGGCCTTGAGTTCATTGGTTCGCGCCGAGACGATGTTTTCCAGCTCGTTGAGATAGTCGGTCAGGCGGTTTTCGGCGTTGCGTCGTTGCTGGATTTCGGTGGCCATGCTGACGAACTGCTGATTGGCAACCTTGACCAGTACACCGATTTCATCGAGCTCATGGCCGGGCGGAAATGACAGCTTCGACTGTTCGGGTTGATGCGGATCGCGGTTGGCCAGGGCGCTGATGACGCGGACCAGGGGCTTGGTCAGCATGAAGTAGAACAAGGCCATCAGAATGACGGTCAGGATCAGGCTGCGGATGAAACCATTGAGCAGGGTGACCTCGGCACGCTTGAGAAAGCGGCCGCCAAAGGCAAAGGTGTCGACTTCAAGGTACAGGGTGCCGAGGTACTCGTTGGGCATGTGGCTGAGAAACAGCTGATCCTGAAAGTGCCGGTTCTCACCGAACAGGAAGTCGCTGATCAGGCGGTAGCTGCTTTCTTCTCGGGGGCGCTGTACATCGGCGAGGACCGTGTCGTTGTTGTCGATCAGGCGCGCCCGGGTGATCGCTGGCGACTGCAGCAGGCCTGCGGTCAGCTCCTGGGCCAGTTCCGCGTCGATGTTGTAGGCGATGCGCGAGGCCGGGTTATGGCTGATTTGCAGCAAGGCGCGCACTTC
>JAVXRI010000188.1:0-3541 GCA_036643775.1 Pseudomonas sp.
TCGAGCTGACCCTGAACTACGAGGTCACCTATAGCACTGCCGTCATCGGCGAGCGCGTAACCGGCTGACCAAGGAGAGAGCCATGATCGGCACGCCCTGCGAATACGTGCAGCAGTACTACCAGGTCCCGGCGTGCATCGGCCGCCGGGTAATCGCCTACGGCAAGCCCGGCGTCATCACCGCCGACTTCGGTCACTACATCGGCATCGTCCTCGACGACAGCACGAAGCGCCAGCCAGGTCGGTACCACCCCGTCGACGGCATCGAGTATGGCGAAATGGCCGGTCAGTTGCCCAAGCCGCCGCGCCGCACCAACTACGACCGCTACTATGACGAGGAGTGGACCTGCGACTTTCATGAGTACCTGGGGATCAACCGGCCTCACCGCGAGCAACGCCAGCACGAAGGCCATCGGCAGTACCGCATGTATCGCACACGCTCCGGCTACGACTGGTCCTACGACCGCGACATCGAAGGCGAATGGTGCCCGACCGCAGCGCTCGCCAAGGCAAGCTACAAAGCCGCGCTGAGCAAGCGCAAAGCCGACGCGCTGGCCTGGAAAGCTCGCTTAGCCGCCTGACCCTCCGGCGCTGCCCGCCAGCGTTATGCGACGCACCCAGGCATGAAAGCCAGAAGCAGCGGGGTAATGTTTCTGATCACGATCGACAGCTTAACGAGCAGGTCGGCTATCGAATGCAGGTAGTTCATAGGTGCTCTCCAGTTAACGAGAGCCGTTTGCCCTCTCATTGTATGCACCTTTAAAGATCCGCCTTCCCTAGTCGCACTTCCTCTTGGGTTTTTTCCAAGCGCTGCCCGACAGCGCCTTCCCCTATTCAACGATAACGCCTCCCCGGCGAGGGCGGCGCCTGCACGCAAGGACCACAACATGACCTGTATGACTTCCCTCGCCCTGCCCTTCGAAAAGGAGCTGGTCGTCGATCTCTTCGCCGGCGGCGGCGGCGCCAGCAGCGGCATTGCCGCGGCGTACCGCGAGCCGGACGTAGCGGTAAACCACAATCCGATTGCCCTGGCCGTGCATCGCGCCAACCACCCTGAAACCGAGCACTACGTGGCCGACGTGTTCGAGGTTGACCCGATTCTGGCTACAAAGGGCCAGCCGGTTGGCATCTTGTGGGCCTCGCCCGACTGCCGCCATCACAGCAAGGCCAAGGGCGGTAAGCCGCGCAACCGCAAGATCCGAGGCCTCGCCTGGGTGATCATCCGCTGGGCCTACCAGACCAGCCCGCGACTGATCTTCTTGGAGAACGTCGAAGAGTTTGCCGACTGGGGGCCGCTCGACGAGGAAGGCAAGCCGGTCAAGGCTGAAAAGGGACGGACCTTCAAAGCTTTCGTCGATGCCTTGGGCAACGGCATCCCCGAGGACCATCCGGACTTACCAGAGATTTTGGAAGAGATCGGCGATCACGTTCCCAAGGAAGCATTGGTGCGCGGCCTGCGCTACAACTTCGAGCACCAGGTGAGGGTTGCTGCGAATCAGGGCGCGCCAACCATTCGCAAGCGTCTGTACGGAGTCGCGCGGCGTGACGGCAAGCCGATTGTCTGGCCAACCCCGAAGTTCCACAAACAGCCAACGAAGGGGCAACAGGCGTGGCGCCAGGCTGCCGACTGCATCGACTGGGGGCTGGAAGGTCGCACGATTTTTCGGGAAGACGCACTGGTTGAAAACACCATGAACCGAATCGCCAAAGGCCTCTGGCGTCACACTCTGGCCTGTAGCGACCCTTACATTGTCCCGCTTCGCGGCACCTCGGAGTCGCATACCAGCACACACAGCACCAGAGACGCACTGTCGACCATAAGCGGCGGCGGTACCCACCACGCCCTGGTACAGCCCAAGATGGCGATGGCGGGATGCATGACCGAGCACGCTAACGGTTCAAATCAGCGCACCTTCGATACCAAAGAGCCACTGCGGACCCAGGTTGCACAGGTGAAGGGTGGGCATTTCGCGCTGGTCGGCGCTCATCTCACCCACCTCACGCACCACGGCGATCGATCCGGATACCCGGTAACTGATCCTGCCATGACTGTAACCGGTGCCAACCGCGGCGAGCAGGCGCTGGTGTCCGCGTCGATGATAACCCTCCGGAAAGGGTGTGTTGGCGCCTCAGCCAGCGGGCCAATCAACTGCATCACCCAGAGCAGCGGACACCATGCCATCGCATCAGCTCACCTTGAACAGGCGAATGGCGGATTCTACAAAGGGGATGGTCGAGCAGCAGATGCTCCATTCTCGACAGTTCTGGGCAAAGGCTCCAACCAGCGGGTGGCCACCGCCTACTTGGTGAAGTACTACGGCGCCGAGAAAGACGGCATATCTCTCAGGGAACCGGCGCACACCATCCCGTCGAAGGACCGCATGGCTGTTGTCGAAGTGGTGCAGCTACACAGCCACACGCTGAGCGACGAGCAACTGGCCGGTGCCCGCAAGTGTGCCGCATTCCTTCGCAAGTACTTACCGCAGCACTTCACTGAACACGCCGATATCGTGATGGTCGGCGACTACGTGCTCATCGATATCACCCTGCGGATGCTACAGCCGCACGAGCTCAAGCGCGCCCAGGGGTTCCGACCTGACTACATCATCGATCGCGGCCTGTTCCTCAATCCGCAGACCGGCGAGATGTATTGGAAGCCGATCAACAAAACAGACCAGGTGAAGCTACTGGGCAACAGCGTGTGCCCGGACGAAGCGCGGGAGCTTGTGGCAGCGAACGCTTCGGACCTTATCGACCTTTACCAGCGCCTGGCGGCGTGACGTCGCCAGCAGGAGATCCCCATGCCCACAGAAAACCGATCCAGCAACACCGCACAGATGGTTCCGGCCCATCTCCGCCAACCAACCTCCGACGGCTACAGCGCCGAGCAGATGACAGCCCAAGGCGCCGACGGCTACCGGAACGGGATCAAGGCAGCAGCTGAGCTTGCCGCTGACTATCCGGAATTGGCCCAGGCCATCCGCGACTTGCCGCTGCCGCAGTAGCTTTTGACCCTTGGAGTACATTTGTACTCCGTCCCTCTCCCCTCTATTGAATAGCCGCTATATGGCGGCTTTGGAGAAGTCATGCCTGAAGAAAGGAACTTCGATCACGAACTGCTGAAGCTGGCTGCCAAGGGTGGGCGTCTGGAAATCGAACCCTGCACCTGCCGTGACCCTAAATGGCCGTTCCGCCTGAAGGGCCATTCCGGCGTGCGGGCGCACTGGAACCCGCTCATCAACGACGGTGACGCGCTGAAGCTGGCGGTTGAGATTCGCCTCAACATCGAAATCAATGCGGGAGGCGTCGACGTCTACTGCGGTGATTTGGAAGACGGCCTGCACGAGCCAGTGAACGGCGATCTGCGGGAGTGCACACGCCGAGCCATTGTGCGAGCCGCGGCACAAGTCGGTGAACTGCTATGACCCGCCTCGCCCTCTGCCTCCTGCTGCTGGCCACCGGCGTGAGCGCAGAACAGGTCACCCCTAACGTCGAGGTCATCCACGACAACAAGCGGGCCGTCACCTGCTGGGTTTACAGCG
>JAVXRI010000189.1:0-3403 GCA_036643775.1 Pseudomonas sp.
CGTAAGGCGAGGAAATTCCAGGGATGAAAATTTATCGTCCATTGTGGGAAGACGGGGCCTTGCTGGCCCCGCAACAGTTCCAGCAACAGGCCAGATGGGACGCTTATGTGGCGGAAAATGTGGCTTGTATGGGGATCGCTCATCCGTGGGGAGTGCTGGCGGCGGAGTTTGATGATGCTGCCTTGGTGCTCTCACGGCTGAATGCTGTTCGTATGGCGGCCCGTTTTCAGGACGGAACGCTCGTTGATTCCGACTGTGCGGATAATCTTCCGCCGGTCTGCGACCTGTCTACTGCCGCAGGCCAGGATTCTGTCGACGTGTTACTGGCGCTGCCGCTGCTGAGTGCTAATGGCGGTAATCTGGATGACGGTCAGGACAGTGAGCGTCCGCGTCGATGGAAATCTGAGCGTGTTAAAGTCCAAGAGCTGGCAGGCCACGAAAGCGGTGAGCTGGCTATCCTTCGCCACGCGATGACCTTGCGGCTCTCCATCCAGGAAAATACCGCTTACCTGACCTGTCCGGTGACTCGATTGGTGCGAAACGCTCAGGGGCAGTGGAGTCGCGATCCTTCGTTCATTCCGCCGATGCTGTCCCTGTCTGCAAGCCCGCTGCTGGTCACGGAGTGCGGCGATCTGCTGATCCGTTTGCAGGCACGCCGTCGGCGTCTGATGGCCATGCGTCGCGAGAGTAATGAGCGGATGGCTGATTTTGCCGTCGCTGACGTCTCCTTGTTCTGGTTACTCAATGCCCTGAACAGCGCAGAGCCAGTGCTGGCTGAACTGTTGCAGACGCCTTCCCGCCATCCGGAATTGCTGTATCGGGAGCTGGTGCGTCTGGCGGGCAGCCTGCTGACATTCTCTCTGGAACATGACGCTGGCGATATTCCTGCCTACCAGCATGATGCGCCGGAGCAGGTTTTCCCGCCGCTGTTAACGCTGCTGGATAAATTGCTGGAGGCCAGTCTGCCTTCACGCGTTATCAGCATTCAACTAGAGCATATCGAACAGATCTGGAGAGGCTCTCTGCACGATGCCCGTCTTCGTGAAGGGGCAGATTTCTATCTGTCTGTTCGCTCTTCCATGCCCAATCACGACCTGCAGACCAAATTCCCGCAGCTGTGTAAAGCGGGCAGTCTCGACGACGTCTCCGACGTGGTGAACGTGGCCTTGAGCGGGATGATCATTAAACCTCTCAGCCATGTCCCGGCCGCCATTCCGTTGCGTCTTGAAAACCAGTATTTCTCGCTGGATCTGAGTACCGATGCCGCGCGGGCGATGCTGGAAGCTGGAAGCTGCTCTTTCTATACACCAGGCTCTTTGGGGGATGTGAAACTCGAACTCTTTGCGGTGCTGCGCACATGAAGACATCCGATCTCAGTCAAATCGAACAGATCTTCTACCCGGGCTGGCTGATGGTCAGCCAGCTGCGCGGCGGACAGGAAGTTCGCGAGGGCGTAAAACTGTATCGCCGCGCCAGTCGCCTGGTTCAGGAGGCTCGTACTGCTCTGACCGACGCGGGGTACAGCGAAATCAGTTGCGATCACATGGTGTATGCCCTGTGCGCGCTACTGGACGAAAGTGTGCTCAACCGCGGGAAGTCGGATGACGGCTATCTGACCTGGCGAAAAGACCCATTGCAGGCGCACTTTTTCGGCACGCTGAATGCGGGCGAGGAGCTATGGGAGCGTATTCGCCATCTTCTGAAGGAAACCGCGCCCGATCCGGCGGTGCTGCTGTGCCTGTACCGCACCCTGCAACTGGGGTTCGTCGGGCAATACCGCGCGCAGGATGATGAAGGCCGCGAGGATGTAGTCCGTAAGCTGGGTGAGCGGGTTCCGCCGTTTACTCTGGCCCAGGATGCGCCGATTGTCGCCAGACCCTCGCGTTTACGCAGCGGTCGCCGCTGGTACTGGCTTTCATGGGTGACTGGCGCAGTCGCGCTGGTCGCGCTCTGGTTTTTCCTGTCTTCCACCCTCGCGGGGATGGTCGCGCAAACTGGCGGCCTGGGGTAAATGATGCGTGATCTTTACCGGAGCCTGCTGACCCTGCTGAGCGGAATTTTGTGTCTGTGGCTGATTTTTGGCTTCTGGCCTCTTTCTGTGGGAAGTAGGGTCGCTCTCAGCCTGCTGGTCGTCGTGGTCTGCGGGACATTGCTGTGGCGGCAATGGCATCTGTCACAGATTCGGGAGGCTGCGCTTAAAGGCATTCAGGATGCGAGCCTGCCGCCGGAAGATTTTCAGGGCGCTGTTGTACTGGTCTGCGGTGACAATTCTGCGTTGTTTGCGCCTGAAGTCCGTCATCGTGAAACCCGTCAGGGCTGGTATCTGCATGTCAACGATCATGAGCAGCTTCCCCTGCTGGCCCGGCATCTGAGCCTGGTTCGTCCGGCGCTGGTTTCTCAGATCTCGGTCTTGATGGCCGTGCAGCCTGAAAGACACACCTCTGCGGATGCGCTGACTCAGTCTATGCGCAGCTGGCAGCGTGCGGTTGTTCAGTGTCGCAGCACTTTCGGCAGCCTTCCTCCGCTGTGGACAGTCAGCTGGGTATCGCCGCCCGTCACCGGTGCTGAGCAGGACGTCATCTGGTTTACCACCGTTGATAGCCGGGCAGGCATCCAGGTCCATCAGCCGGGGCAGGGGAATCTCTCCCTGTCGGAGTGGACCCAGGAAACGGATGCCGCCGGGCGTCTGTCTCGCCTGAGTCAGGCCCTGTGGCTCCACAGTTTTCTTGACTGGCAAAAAGCCAGTGTGGACAGCGTGTTGTCCGTCCGTCAGGGCGAGCTTCTCGCGATGAAACCCTGTGTGCAGGGGATCTGTATGCTGCCGGTCAGCGGTGTGGAGGGCAATCTATGGCAGCAGCATATTGCCGCTATTACCGCGCTGGTACCTGAACCGTCCCGGTCTGATGATGAACCTTTGCCGCTGCCTGAACTGCTGCTGTCGGCACTTCCCCGGCATCGGGAGATCAGTCGCAGGATGGTTTTCTGGCGTCATGTCGGGCTACTTGGCGGCGTCTTCTTCGTGCTCGCCATGTTGGCCTCGTTTATCAATAACCAGCGGCTGATCCGCAGTGTTGGCGACCATCTGGCGCTGTATCACTCCCTCAAAGGCGAACCTTACGTGCCGAAACTCAGGGCGCAGCAGCGCCTGCGGGCAGATAGCGCGTTGCTGGATGACTGGCTGCGCCGGGGCGAACCCGTTCGCTATCGTCTGGGGTTGTATCAGGGGTTACGCCTGATCCCGCCAGTGGAAGCGGCGCTCAGCGACTGGGCTCCGCCACCACCGCCACCTCCGGTGATCAAAAAGATTGTTCAGGGGCCGAAGGCTATCCGCCTCGACAGCATGTCCCTGTTCGATTCCGGCAAATACGCGCTCAAACCCGGCTCCACCAAACTGCTGGTGAAC
>JAVXRI010000190.1:0-3282 GCA_036643775.1 Pseudomonas sp.
TTCTGCGTGTGGCCCTCGAAAACGGCCGTCTGGACGTGCTGCCTGAAGTGGCAGCTCAGTTCCGCAGCCTCGTGAACAGCAAGAGCGGCTCTTCGGATGCCGTGGTGTACAGCGCTTTCCCCATTGAGGATGCAGCGCTGGCCGAGCTTGGCGCCACGCTGAATAAGCGCTTTGGCCGCAAGCTGAATCTCACCGTGAAGCTGGATGAATCGCTGATCGGTGGCGTTCGCGTCGTGGTGGGCGACGAGGTGCTGGACACCTCCGTCAAGGCCCGTCTGGAACAAATGAAAGCGGCCCTCACCGCGTAATGCGCTTGAGGTCTCGGCTAACACACAAGAAAGAAGGAAAGAGTCATGCAACTCAATCCCGCAGAAATTTCTGAACTGATCAAGAGCCGCATCGAAGGTCTGGCTGCTAGCACTGACGTCCGTAACCAAGGCACCGTGGTGTCGGTGACCGACGGTATCGTGCGTGTGCACGGCCTGTCGGACGTGATGGCTGGCGAAATGCTGGAATTCCCAGCTGCTCCTGATGGTCAGCCTACTTTTGGTCTGGCTCTGAATCTGGAGCGCGACTCCGTCGGCGCCGTGATTCTGGGTGCTTACGAGCACATCGCAGAAGGCAACACCGTCAAGTGCACCGGCCGTATTCTGGAAGTTCCAGTCGGTCCTGAACTGATCGGCCGCGTGGTGAATGCTCTGGGTCAGCCTATCGACGGCAAGGGCCCCATCAACGCCAAGATGACGGACGTGATCGAAAAGGTTGCTCCTGGTGTGATCGCACGTCAATCCGTGGATCAGCCTCTGCAAACTGGTATCAAGTCCATCGACTCCATGGTTCCCGTGGGTCGTGGTCAGCGCGAGCTGATCATTGGTGACCGCCAGACTGGTAAGACGGCCGTCGCTATCGACGCCATCATCAACCAAAAGGGTCAAGGCGTTACCTGCGTGTACGTGGCTATTGGTCAGAAGGCTTCTTCGATCAAGAACGTCGTGCGCTCGCTGGAACAAGCTGGCGCGATGGATTACACCATCGTCGTGGCTGCTACCGCTTCTGAATCTGCTGCGATGCAGTACGTGTCGGCCTACTCTGGCTGCACGATGGGCGAATACTTCCGTGACCGCGGTGAAGATGCACTGATCGTTTATGACGATCTGTCCAAGCAAGCTGTGGCTTACCGTCAGGTTTCGCTGCTGTTGCGCCGCCCACCAGGCCGTGAAGCTTTCCCCGGCGACGTGTTCTATCTCCACAGCCGTCTGCTGGAGCGTGCCGCTCGCGTGAACGCCGACTACGTCGAAGCCTTCACCAAGGGTGAAGTCAAGGGCAAGACCGGTTCCCTGACAGCTCTGCCTATCATCGAAACACAAGCTGGCGACGTGTCCGCTTTCGTTCCTACGAACGTGATTTCGATTACTGACGGCCAGATCTTCCTGGAAACCAGCCTGTTCAACGCAGGTATCCGTCCTGCGATCAACGCCGGTATCTCCGTGTCCCGCGTGGGTGGTGCTGCTCAGACCAAGCTGGTGAAGGGCCTGTCCGGCGGTATCCGTACCGACTTGGCACAGTACCGTGAACTGGCTGCTTTCGCACAGTTCGCTTCCGATCTGGACGCAGCGACTCGCCAGCAACTGGACCGTGGCGCCCGTGTGACTGAACTGCTCAAGCAAGCTCAGTACTCGCCCCTGTCGACCGCTCTGATGGCCTCTTCGCTGTTCGCAGTGAACAAGGGCTTCATGGACGACATCGAAGTCAAGCAAGTTCTGCCTTTCGAAGCTGGTCTGCATCAGCTGCTGAAGACTAGCTACAGCGCCTTGCTCGACCGTCTGAACGAAAAGCGTGCTTTCGACAAGGAAGGCAAGGACGAAGCTGAACTGACTGCAGCCATTACTGCATTCAAGAAGTCCTTCGCTTAATACTGGCGAGGAGTCATCATGGCAGCAGGTAAGGAAATACGCGGCAAGATCAAATCGGTGGAAAACACCAAGAAGATCACCAAAGCCATGGAAATGGTTGCTGCATCCAAAATGCGCAAGGCGCAGGAACGGATGCTGGCAGCCCGTCCATACAGCGAAAAAATCCGCAACATTGCAGCCCATCTTGGCGAAGCCAACCCTGAATATGTGCATCCGTTCATGCAAGTGAACGATGCCAAAAAGGTCGGCGTCATCGTAGTGACGACCGACAAGGGTTTGTGCGGCGGTATGAACACCAACGTGTTGCGTATCGTCACCAACAAGTTGCGCGAAATGCAGGATGCGGGCATTGCGACAGAGGCAGTGGCCATTGGCGGCAAGGGAATGGGTTTCCTGAACCGAGTCGGCGCCAAGGTGGTCTCCCACGCTACAGGCCTGGGCGACACGCCTCATCTCGACAAGCTCATTGGGCCTGTCAAGGTGTTGCTGGACCAATATGCTGAAGGCAAGTTGAGCGCGGTGTACCTCTCGTACACCAAGTTCATCAACACCATGAAGCAGGAGTCGGTGGTGGAGCAGCTGCTCCCCCTGTCGTCCGACAAGATGCAAGCCGAGAAGACCGGTACTGCTTGGGAATACATCTACGAGCCTGACGCTCAAACCGTCATCGACGAACTGCTGGTTCGTTACGTAGAGTCCCTCGTGTACCAGGCCGTTGCGGAAAACATGGCGTCCGAGCAATCGGCGCGCATGGTGGCCATGAAGGCCGCGACCGACAACGCAGGCAGTGTCATTGGTGAGTTGAAGCTGGTCTACAACAAGACGCGTCAGGCTGCTATTACGACCGAGTTGTCGGAAATTGTGGCCGGCGCTGCCGCTGTGTAAACGGCTTTAACAAACAAACAGATTGGAGCAAAAAATGGCTCAAGTACAAGGCAAGATTGTTCAATGTATCGGCGCCGTGGTGGACGTGGAATTTGCCCACGGCCAGGTGCCCAAGGTGTATGACGCCTTGAAGCTGGAAGGTACAGCCCTGACCCTGGAAGTTCAGCAGCAGCTGGGCGACGGCGTGGTGCGTACCATTGCCCTGGGTTCTTCCGACGGTATCAAGCGTGGCCTGATGGTCACGAACACCGGCAACCCCATCACCGTGCCCGTGGGCAAGGCGACTCTGGGCCGCATCATGGACGTGCTGGGTAACCCCATCGACGAACGTGGCGATGTGGACCAGACCCTGACTGCCCCTATCCACCGCAAGGCTCCTGCGTACGACGAACTGTCGCCTTCGCAAGAACTGCTGGAAACCGGCATCAAGGTGATTGACCTGATCTCTCCTTTCGCCAAGGGCGGCAAGGTGGGTCTGTTCGGT
>JAVXRI010000191.1:0-3209 GCA_036643775.1 Pseudomonas sp.
GAATCTATGGTCACTCCCGTTTTTGCAACACCGATTTTGACGACAAGTTGGCTTGCTTGAATCTATCCGGCGTCTGAATGGGATTTTATTCCCGCGCCTTGATGAGTTCCGCGCCTGATGAACCTCCAGAAAATATACGGCTTCAATGAGCCTTTCCGTTTTACAGGTTCCTCAACAGGCCGGTGGGCCGTTAGTATCATCAATATCAGTATTCGCAAAACCAGATCAGTAATTCTTTAAACCGGTGTATTTCTGCCGTTATGCTACATAAGTTTGCTGTCGTGCCGTTAGGGCCCAGGCTATTCTGGCCAGCTTGTTTGCCAGAGCACAAGTGACGACAAAGTTGCTTTTCCGGCACAGTAAATCCCTGACCCAATCGGCCAATTTGCCAGACTGGTGTTCCAGTTTTTGTATGAATACCCTGGCACACTGAACCAACAAAGTTCGGATCTTTTTGTTGCCCCGCTTGCTAATCCCTAACAATGTCGTCCGACCTCCCGTGCTGTACTGTCGGGGTACCAGCCCTGTTGCCGCCGCAAAGTCACGGCTGCTGGCGTACTGCTTCCCGTCGCCAATCTCAGTTGAAATAGTACTGGCAGTCAGCGTTCCAACGCAGGGAATACTCAGCAAGCGCTGTCCAACCTCATCTTCGTCCAACTTTCGTTTCAACTGAGATTCCAGATCTTTAATCTGCTCAACAAGATAGTGATAATGCTGTTGTAATTTCAGCAGTAACTGGCTGAGATAAAGAGGCAAACTACTGTCCTCAAGAAGGGTACTCAGTCGACTAATAACGGCAGCACCTCGCGGAACGCTGATACCAAATTCCAGCAGAAAAGCATGCATCTGATTAGTTGTTTTCACCTTATCCTGAACCAGGGATTCACGGACACGATGCAGAGCTCGCATTGCCTGCTGAGATTCGGTTCTGGGCTGCACGAAACGCATAGATGGACGTGATGCTGCTTCACAGATAGCTTCAGCATCAACGAAGTCATTTTTGTTGCTTTTAACGAATGGGCGGACAAATTGCGGTGATATCAGCTTTGGAAAATGCCCTAACTCTGCCAGCTTGCGTGCCATAAAGTGAGAACCGCCACAGGCTTCCATCGCGATGGTTGTTGCCGGGCATGTCGCCAGAAATTCGATTAGCTTTGGTCGGGTGAATTTTTTACGGTAAACGGCCTTCCCACGATGATCCTGACAATGAATATGGAAAGAGTTCTTACCCAGATCGATACCAATAAGCGCAATGTTTTCCATGATGGTTCTCCGAATGAAAGCCTGTCCTCAGCATAGTACTGGGAAGGAGGGAGTGACCATCTCATTAAATAAAGCACGTTAAGCCGGTGGCAGTGGTCGCAACGGTCTGAACTTGCCTGCGCCGACCTTGGTGCTGCTGCGCCAGAGGTAATCGCCGGTCAGATTGATGTGTTCCCACCCCAGCGGTGACAGGTATTGAAACAGCGTCTCGTCTACCGGTTTGCCGTGCCCGTTCAAAGCATTGGTTGCCCGTTCCAGATAGGCCGTGTTCCAAAGCACGATGGCCGCCGTTACCAGATTGAGGCCGCTGGCCCGGTAGCGTTGTTGCTCAAAACTGCGGTCGCGGATTTCGCCCAGTCGGTTGAAGAACACCGCCCTGGCCAGCGCGTTGCGCGCCTCGCCTTTGTTGAGTCCGGCCTGCACGCGGCGGCGCAGCTCCACGCTTTGCAGCCAATCCAGTATGAACAGCGTGCGCTCAATGCGCCCCAGCTCGCGCAGTGCAACGGCCAGTCCGTTCTGACGCGGATAGCTGCCGAGCTTGCGCAACATCAGCGAGGCCGTCACCGTACCCTGTTTGATCGAAGTGGCGAACCGCAAGATTTCATCCCAATGGGCGCGTATCTGCTTGATGTTCAGCCGGTCGCTGCTAATCATCGGCTTGAGCGCGTCATAGGCGGCATCGCCCTTTGGGATGAATAGCTTGGTGTCGCCCAGGTCTCGGATACGTGGCGCGAATCGGAAGCCCAGTAGGTGCATCAGGCCGAAGACATGATCAGTAAAGCCCGCTGTGTCGGTGTAGTGCTCCTCGATCCGCAAGTCCGACTCGTGGTACAGCAGGCCATCGAGCACATAGGTTGAATCACGCACGCCGACGTTGACTACCTTGGTGCTGAAGGGCGCGTACTGGTCGGAGATATGGGTATAAAACGTCCGGCCTGGACTGCTTCCATACTTCGGGTTGATATGCCCGGTGCTCTCCGCTTTGCTGCCGGTTCTGAAATTTTGGCCATCCGACGATGACGTGGTGCCATCGCCCCAGTTTCCGGCAAAGGATTGCCGGAACTGCGCGTTGACCAGTTCGGCCAGCGCCGTTGAGTACGTTTCATCCCGGATGTGCCAGGCTTGCAGCCACGACAGCTTGGCGTAAGTCGTGCCTGGGCAGGATTCGGCCATCTTGGTTAGCCCGAGATTGATGCCATCAGCCAGGATCGTCGTCAGCAGCAAGGTTTTGTCCTTGGCCGTGTCGCCGGTCTTCAGATGCGTGAAATGCCGGGTGAAGCCTGTCCACTCATCAACTTCCATCAGCAGTTCGGTAATCTTGACGTGTGGCAGCAGCATCGCCGACTGGTCGATTAGGGCTTGTGCGGTCTCCGGCACCGCCGCGTCCAGCGGCGTGATCTTCAGGCCGGACTCGGTAATGATGGCATCCGGCAGATCATTGGCCGCCGCCATGCGGTTGACGGTGGCAAGCTGCTGTTCCAGCAATGCCAGTCGGTCGTGCAAATACTGATCGCAATCGGTGGCCACTGCCAGCGACAATTCGTTGGCCAGCTTCAGAGTAGCGAACTTCTCGGCCGGCACCAGGTACTCATCAAAGTCCTTGAACTGGCGCGAACCCTGCACCCAGACATCGCCTGATCGCAGCGCGTTCTTTAGCTCTGACAGGGCGCACAGCTCGTAGTAGCGCCGGTCAATGCCATCGTCCGTGAGCACCAGTTTCGCCCAGCGTGGCTTGATGAATGCGGTCGGCGCGTCGGCGGGCACCTTGCGGGCGTTGTCGCTGTTCATGCCGCGAAGCACCTCGATGGCATCGAGTACGCCCTTGGCGGCTGGTGCCGCCCGTAACTTAAGGGGTCCGCTTGGAAAACGGAATCTATGGTCACTCCCGTTTTTGCAACACCGATTTTGACGACAAGTTGGCTTGCTTGAATCTATCCGGCGTCTGA
>JAVXRI010000192.1:0-3141 GCA_036643775.1 Pseudomonas sp.
GAATCAACGCGGTGTCAATCAATCCGCGCTGTCTGCATCGCTGGCAAGGCCAGCTCCCACACAGCCTTAAGTTTGCGTGTATTTTCACAGGACAAGATTGCCATGGCACACGTACCCCAGATCAAAATCCCCGCCACCTACATCCGTGGCGGCACCAGCAAAGGCGTATTCTTCCGTCTCCAGGACCTGCCTGAAAGTGCGCAGGTTTCAGGCCCGGCCCGCGACGCGCTATTGCTGCGGGTAATCGGCAGCCCCGACCCCTACGGCAAGCAGATCGACGGCATGGGTGGCGCCACCTCGAGCACCAGCAAGACCGTGATCCTCTCGCGCAGCACCAAGGCCGATCACGATGTCGACTACCTGTTCGGTCAGGTGTCGATCGACAAGGCCTTTGTCGACTGGAGCGGCAACTGCGGCAACCTTTCCGCAGCCGTCGGTTCCTTTGCCATCAGTGCTGGCCTGGTGGACAGCAGCCGCATTGCGCAGAACGGCATCGCTACCGTGCGCATCTGGCAGGCCAATATCGGCAAGACCATCATCGCCCACGTGCCGGTCACCAACGGTGAAGTCCAGGAGACTGGCGACTTCGAACTGGATGGCGTGACCTTCCCGGCGGCTGAAGTGCAGCTCGAATTCATGGACCCGGCCGCCGACGAAGACGGCGAGGGCGGTTCGATGTTCCCGACCGGCAATCTGATCGACGATCTGGTTGTGCCGGGTATCGGCACGCTCAAGGCGACCCTGATCAACGCCGGTATCCCGACCATCTTTATCCAGGCCGAGGCCATCGGCTACACCGGTACCGAGCTGCAGGACGCGATTAACGGCGATGCCGAAGCCCTGGCCCGGTTCGAGACGATTCGTGCCTACGGCGCCGTGCGCATGGGTTTGATCGAGCACATCGATGAAGCTGCCAAGCGCCAGCACACCCCGAAAGTCGCCTTTGTCGCGCCACCGACGGCTTATCAGTCGTCCAGCGGTAAAGCCGTGGCGGCGGCAGACGTTGATCTATTGGTACGTGCGCTGTCCATGGGCAAGTTGCACCACGCCATGATGGGCACTGCAGCCGTGGCCATCGGTACCGCAGCGGCGGTACCCGGCACCCTGGTCAACCTCGCGGCCGGCGGTGGCGAGCGCAGCGCAGTACGTTTCGGTCACCCCTCGGGCACCCTGCGCGTTGGCGCCGAGGCTCGACAGGTGAACGGTGAGTGGACTGTTACCAAAGCAATCATGAGCCGCAGTGCGCGGATACTGATGGAGGGCTGGGTGCGGGTACCCGGTGATGCCTTCTAACCAGTAACGGCGCTTGGCTCCCTGTTTATCTACGACAGAGAGATGTGAAATGAGTGCCAACGTTGATCTGAACAACCGCCCCGACTACGACCGGGTACTGCAGGACATCGCTGACTATGTCCTCAATTTCAAGGCCGAGTCCGGGGAGGCGCTGGACACGGCGCGCAATTGCCTGATGGACACTCTGGGCTGCGGCCTGCTGGCGTTGCGCTTCCCGGAATGCACCAAGCACCTGGGGCCGCTGGTGGAGGGTACCGTGGTGCCGCATGGCGCGCGGGTGCCGGGTACCAGCTACCGCCTGGACCCGGTCAAGGCGGCCTGGGACATCGGTTGTGTGGTCCGTTGGCTGGATTACAACGACACCTGGCTGGCCGCCGAGTGGGGGCATCCCTCGGACAACCTCGGCGGCATCCTGGCGGTGGCCGACCACCTTTCGCAAAAGCACGTGGCCAATGGTGAAGCGCCCTTGAGCATGCGCGTGGTGCTTGAGGCCATGGTCATGGCGCATGAGATCCAGGGAGTGATGGCCCTGGAAAACTCCTTCAATCGCGTTGGCCTCGACCATGTGTTGCTGGTCAAGGTCGCTTCCACGGCGGTCTGCGCCAAACTCATGGGCGCCAGCCGCGAGCAGTTGCTGTCAGCATTGTCCCATGCCTTTGTCGATGGTCAGGCGCTGCGCACTTACCGTCATGCGCCGAATGCCGGTTCACGCAAATCCTGGGCGGCGGGGGATGCCTCAAGTCGCGGTGTGCGCCTGGCAGATATCGCCCTGCGTGGCGAGATGGGGGTGCCAGGCGTGCTGACAGCGCCACAGTGGGGCTTCTACGATGTGCTGTTCAGTCACACCAACAAGGATCTGGCACTCAAGCCCGAAGGCAAGCGCGCCTTCAGCTTCTCGCAAGCCTTCTCCAGCTACGTGATGGAGAACGTACTGTTCAAGATCAGCTTCCCTGCCGAGTTCCATGCCCAGACCGCCTGCGAGGCCGCGGTGACCCTGCACCCGCAGGTGCGCAATCGCCTGCATGAAATCGAGCGGATCGTTATCACCACCCATGAGTCGGCCATCCGCATCATCTCCAAGGTCGGCAAACTGGCCAACGCCGCCGACCGCGATCATTGCATCCAGTACATGACCGCTGTGCCGTTGATCTTCGGCAATCTGGTGGCCGAGCAGTATGAAGATGAATTCCATGCCGGCCACCCGATCATCGACCGCTTGCGCGAGAAGATGGAAATCGTTGAAGACCCGCGTTTTACCCGTGAATACCTGGAAGCCGACAAGCGCTCGATCGCCAATGCCGTGCAGGTGTTCTTCAATGATGGGTCAAGCACCGAACAGGTTGTGGTGGAGTACCCGATTGGTCATCGCCGGCGTCGCGCCGAGGGTATTCCGTTGCTGGAAGAGAAGTTCAAGGCCAATCTGGCGACGCGCTTTGCCGGGCAGCGGGTGAGCGAGATCTTTGCCTTGTGCAAGGATCAGGCAGCGCTTGAGGCGACGGCGGTGCATCGGTTCGTGGATCTGTTTGTGATTTGAGGGCAGGCCCAATAAAAAACCCCGCCGATTGGCGGGGTTTTTTTACGCTAAGTCAGCTTACGCTTGAACAACCGGGATATTGGCGCTCGCAGCGGCTTCACGGAACTCGGCGATCTGGTCGAAGCTCAGGTAGCGGTAAACGTCGGCAGCCATGCTGTCGATGTTCTTCGCGTACTCCATGTACTCTTCGACGGTTGGCAGCTTGCCCAGGATCGAGGCAACAGCAGCCAGCTCGGCCGAGGCCAGGTAGACGTTAGTGGCGTCGCCCAGGCGGTTCGGGAAGTTACGGGTCGAGGTGGAGACCACGGTCGAAC
>JAVXRI010000193.1:0-3110 GCA_036643775.1 Pseudomonas sp.
AGCGTTAGGGTCGTGCAGGTAGAGCTCGTAGAGCTCTTCCACATATGCAGCGTTACCACCTGAAAGGTGGGCGCTTTCCCACATGCGCTGCATCACGCTTTCTTGCATGCTTGGTCACCCTCGGTTAGGGGACGGATCGGCGAGAGCCACAGCAAGCCTGGAAAAGTCCTAATGCAGCGACCGAACCAAGCCACCAAGGATCCCACAGATTTTCCGGGTACCAGCCCGGAAGCCCCTGCTGGTCTCATATCTTCATAGGTAAAAGCTCGGGCTTTATGAGCCCTTGCTCGAGTTTCACCTTGGTGCGGGCAAAGGCCCGCACCTCGGCGTGCTACGGGTACAACACTTTAAAAATCAGGTACCGCTTTGCAGCAACATGTTACGTACGTGACCGATTGCCTTGGTCGGGTTCAGACCTTTAGGGCAAACGTTTACGCAGTTCATGATTCCGCGGCAGCGGAACACGCTGAACGGGTCGTCCAGCGAAGCCAGACGCTCCTGGGTCTTGGTGTCACGGCTGTCGGCCAGGAAGCGATAGGCCTGCAACAGTGCAGCTGGACCGAGGAACTTGTCAGGGTTCCACCAGAACGAAGGGCAGGAAGTCGAGCAGCAAGCGCACAGGATGCACTCGTACAGACCGTCCAGCTTCTCACGCTCTTCTGGCGACTGCAGACGCTCGATGGCCGGAGCCGGCGTGTCGTTCTGCAGGAATGGCTTCACCTTCTCGTACTGCTTGTAGAAGATGCTCATATCGACGACCAGGTCACGAATGACCGGCAGTCCAGGCAACGGACGAACGATCAGCTTGTTGCGCTTGACCACTGCCGACAGCGGCGTGATGCAGGCCAGGCCGTTCTTGCCGTTGATGTTCATACCGTCGGAGCCGCAAACACCTTCGCGGCACGAACGACGATACGAGAAACCTTCATCCTGTTCTTTGATCAGTGCCAAGACATCCAGCACCATCAGGTCTTTGCCACCGGTATCGACCTGGAACGTCTGCATTTTCGGCGCAGAGTCGGTATCGGGGTTGTAACGATAGACTTCGACTTGCAACATAGCGACCACCCCTTAGTAAGTCCGGACTTTTGGCTCGAACGCCGGTACGGTTTTCGGCGCGAAGTTGACGGCGCGCTTGGCAACCCGTTTTTCGCCCGGGAAGTACAGGGTGTGGCACAGCCAGTTTTCGTCGTCACGGTCTTCGAAGTCTTCACGGGCGTGAGCACCGCGCGACTCTTTACGCACTTCTGCAGCGATTGCAGTGGCTTCAGCGACTTCCAGCAGGTTCTGCAGCTCCAGCGCTTCGATACGCGCGGTGTTGAAGGCCTGGGACTTGTCGTTGATCTTGACGTTGGCAATACGCTCACGCAGTTGAGCCAGCTGCTCGATACCCTTCTGCATGTATTCGCCAGTACGGAATACACCGAAGTAGTTCTGCATGCAGCTTTGCAGCTCGCGACGCAGGGTAGCAACGTCTTCGCCAGTGTTGCGCTCGTTGAGCTTGTTCAGACGGCTCAGGGCAACGTCGATATCGGTGTCGCTGGCGTCGAGGTATTCAATACCGTCGCTCAGCGCTTTTTCCAGGTGCAGACCAGCAGCGCGACCGAATACCACCAGGTCGAGCAGCGAGTTGCCGCCCAGACGGTTGGCACCGTGAACCGATACGCAAGCCACTTCACCTACCGCGAACAGACCTGGAATGATCTGATCAACGCCGTCGGCGTCTTGAGTCATCGCCTGGCCATGAATGTTGGTGGCAACGCCGCCCATCATGTAGTGGCAGGTTGGAACAACAGGAACCGGCGCAACAACAGGGTCAACGTGAGCGAAGGTCTTGGACAGCTCACAGATGCCTGGCAGGCGGCTGTGCAGAACTTCTTCACCCAGGTGGTCAAGCTTGAGCATCACGTGGTCGCCGTTAGGGCCACAGCCGTTGCCGGCGATGATCTCTTTAACCATGGAGCGGGCCACAACGTCACGACCGGCAAGGTCTTTGGCGTTAGGCGCATAGCGCTCCATGAAACGCTCGCCGTGCTTGTTGATCAGGTATCCACCTTCACCACGGCAACCTTCGGTAACCAGTACACCGGCACCGGCAATACCGGTCGGGTGGAACTGCCACATTTCGATGTCCTGAACCGGAACGCCTGCACGCAGGGCCATACCGATACCGTCACCGGTGTTGATCAGGGCGTTGGTGGTGGAGGAGTAGATACGGCCTGCACCGCCAGTGGCCAGCACAGTGGCCTTGGCTTTGATGTACAGGGTTTCGCCGGTTTCGATGCAGATAGCGATCACACCGACGAACGCGCCTTCCTGGTTCTTCACCAGGTCAACGGCGTAGTACTCGTTGAGGAACGTGGTACCTGCTTTCAGGTTGCCCTGGTACAGGGTGTGCAGCAGCGCGTGACCGGTACGGTCGGAAGCAGCACAGGTACGGGCGGCCTGGCCACCTTTACCGAAGTCCTTGGACTGACCACCGAACGGACGCTGATAGATACGGCCGGTTTCGGTACGCGAGAACGGCAGACCCATGTGGTCCAGTTCGAAGACCGCAGCCGGGCCTTCCTGACACATGTATTCGATAGCGTCCTGGTCACCGATGTAGTCGGAACCCTTGACGGTATCGTACATGTGCCAGCGCCAGTCATCGTTCGGGTCGGCCGAAGCGATGGCGCAGGTGATGCCACCCTGGGCCGATACAGTGTGCGAACGGGTCGGGAAGACCTTGGTGATCACGGCAGTCTTGTGACCACCCTGAGCCAGCTGCAGCGCAGCGCGCATGCCAGCACCACCACCACCGATGATGATGGCGTCGAATGAAATCGTAGGAATGTTAGCCATGAATCAGATACCCCAGAGAATCTGCACACCCCAGACGAAGTACGCGAACATCGCGACACCACATACCGCCTGGAACAGGAAACGTACGGCAGTCGCCGACTTGCCCAGCGCCATCGGCGTCAGGTAGTCGGTAGCAATGGTCCACATGCCGACCCAGGCGTGAGCGCCCAGGGCAACCAGTGCCAGCAGACTGAAGATACGCATCGCGTTGTTGGAGAACAGAGCGTGCCACTGGGCAAACTCGATGCCCGGGTGCGCGACCAGGT
>JAVXRI010000194.1:0-3088 GCA_036643775.1 Pseudomonas sp.
CCAGCGCCGTTTCGGGAAAACCAGCGAGCAGGTCGAAGCTGGAGCCCGTGCTTAATGCTTAAACAACGCATCATCACAGCGCTGATCCTGCTGCCCATTGCCCTGGGCGGCTTCTTCCTGCTCGATGGCGGCGATTTCGCCCTGTTCATCGGCCTGGTGGTGACCCTGGGGGGCTGGGAGTGGGCGCGCCTGGCAGGTCTGGTTGCGCAAGTTGTACGCGTAGCCTATGCCGCCGTGGTGGCTGGCCTGCTGATGCTGCTCTACCTCATGCCGGACCTGGCGCCCTGGGTGCTAGGGGCTTCGGTGCTGTGGTGGGGTGTGGCGACCTGGCTGGTGCTGACCTACCCGCGTACCAGCGAGCTCTGGTCCAGTGTGGCCTGTCGTTTGCTGATCGGTTTGCTGATCCTGTTGCCGGCCTGGCAAGGCCTGGTGCTGCTCAAGCATTGGCCGCTGGGCAACTGGTTGATCATGGCGGTCATGGTGCTGGTCTGGGGGGCGGATATCGGCGCTTACTTCTCCGGACGTGCTTTCGGCAAGCGCAAATTGGCACCGCAGGTGAGCCCTGGCAAGAGCTGGGAGGGTGTCTACGGTGGTCTGGCGCTAAGCCTGGTAATTACCCTGGTCGTGGGGATCAATCGCGGCTGGAGCGTCAGCGCGTTGCTACTGGGCCTGTTGGGCGCTGCTGTCGTGGTGCTGGTTTCGGTGGTTGGTGATCTGACCGAAAGCATGTTCAAGCGTCGCTCTGGCATCAAGGACAGCAGCAATCTGTTGCCCGGCCACGGCGGCGTTCTGGATCGTATCGACAGCCTGACTGCGGCCATCCCGCTGTTTGCGGTGCTGCTCTGGGCAGCCAACTGGGGCGTGATGTGAGTAGCGTGCAACGTATTACCGTACTGGGTGCCACGGGCTCGATCGGCCTGAGCACTCTGGATGTGATCGCTCGCCATCCAGAGCGTTATCAGGTGTTCGCACTGAGTGGTTACTCGCGCTTGCAGGAGCTGCTTGCGCTGTGTCTGCGTCATTCGCCAGTGTTTGCCGTGGTGCCGTCGGCCGAAGCGGCGCAGCAGCTGCGTGAGCAGCTGGCAGCGGCTGGGTCGCGTACCGAAGTGCTCGAGGGCGAAGAGGGTTTGTGCCAGGTGGCGGCAAGCCCTGAGGTCGACGCCGTAATGGCGGCGATTGTCGGGGCGGCGGGTTTGCGCCCAACGCTGGCGGCCGTCGAAGCGGGCAAGAAGGTGCTGTTGGCTAATAAAGAAGCGCTGGTGATGTCTGGCGCCCTGTTCATGCAGGCGGTGCAGCGCAGTGGCGCGGTGTTGTTACCGATCGATAGCGAGCACAACGCGATTTTCCAATGCCTGCCGGGTGACTACGCGCGCGGGCTGTCTCAGGTCGGTGTGCGGCGTATCCTGCTCACCGCCTCCGGTGGGCCGTTTCGCGAAACGCCCCTGGCCGAGCTGGCTCAGGTCACTCCGGAGCAGGCCTGCGCCCATCCCAACTGGTCCATGGGGCGCAAGATCTCCGTCGACTCGGCCAGCATGATGAACAAAGGCCTGGAGCTGATCGAGGCGTGCTGGCTGTTCGATGCACGTCCAGCCCAGGTTGAGGTGGTGGTGCATCCGCAGAGCGTGATTCACTCCTTGGTCGACTATGTCGATGGCTCGGTGTTGGCACAATTGGGTAACCCGGACATGCGCACGCCGATTGCCAATGCGCTGGCCTGGCCGCAACGCATCGATTCCGGTGTGGCGCCACTGGATCTGTTTGCCGTTGCACGCCTGGACTTTCAGGCACCTGATGAGCAGCGTTTCCCTTGTTTGCGTCTGGCGCGTCAAGCAGCCGAAGCGGGCAACAGCGCGCCGGCAATGCTGAATGCGGCCAATGAAGTTGCCGTGGAGGCATTTCTCCAGCGGCGCATTCGTTTCCCGCAGATCGCGAGTATGATCGAACAAGTACTCGACCAGGAGCCGGTCGTTGCTGTGCAGTCGCTCGATGCAGTGTTTGCTGCCGATCAGCGCGCCCGGCAGTTGGCGGGGCAGTGGTTGAATCAACACGGGTGCTGAGGCCAGTGACCTGGCTGGGCTGAACGTCATTCGGAGAAAGATATGAGTGCGCTCTACATGATTATCGGCACCCTGGTGGCATTGGGTGTGCTGGTCACCTTTCACGAATTCGGTCACTTCTGGGTGGCCCGGCGTTGTGGCGTCAAGGTGCTGCGTTTTTCCGTGGGCTTCGGCACGCCTTTGCTGCGCTGGCACGACCGTCATGGTACTGAATTCGTGGTGGCGGCCATTCCGTTGGGTGGCTACGTCAAGATGCTCGATGAGCGCGAGGGTGAAGTGCCGGTCGACCAGATCGAGCAATCATTCAATCGCAAGTCGGTGCGTCAGCGCATTGCAATCGTGGCGGCGGGGCCGATCGCCAACTTTCTCCTGGCGATTCTGTTCTTCTGGGTGCTGGCAATGCTCGGCACCCAACAGGAGCGTCCGGTCATCGGTGGCGTCGAGGCAGGTAGTATCGCCGAGGCCGCCGGGCTGAAAGCTGGCCAGGAAATTGTTTCCATTGATGGCAAGGCGACCACGGGTTGGTCAGCGGTCAACCTGCAACTGATTCGCCGTCTGGGTGAGAGCGGCCAGTTGCACATCAATGTGCGCGAAGAGGGCGCGACCGTCGATAGCGCGCATGTGTTGACCCTGGATAACTGGCTCAAAGGCGCGGACGAGCCTGATCCGATTCGCTCCCTTGGCTTGCGTCTGTGGCGTCCGGCACTGCCGCCGGTGCTCGCTGAGCTGGACCCTAAAGGGCCTGCCAAGGCCGCTGGCCTGCAAACCGGTGACCGCCTGCTCAGCCTTGATGGTCAGGCCTTGAATGACTGGCAGCAGGTTGTCGACTCCGTGCGTGGCCGTGCTGGCAGCAAGGTCTTGCTGCAGGTCGAGCGTAACGGCGCGACCCTGGATATCCCGGTGACCCTGGCCACGCGTGGTGAAGGTAAGTCGCTCAGCGGTTATCTCGGGGCTGGCGTAAAGCCAGTTAAGTGGCCGGATGCCATGCTTCGCGAGGTTAGCTATGGGCCGTTGGAGGCCGTAGGTGAGGG
>JAVXRI010000195.1:0-3002 GCA_036643775.1 Pseudomonas sp.
CATACGCATGACCGCTTTTGAGCGCCGCCAAAAAGGCTACGAGCATTAAGGGAGATTTATGTCCGTAGACAACGACCGGTTTGTCGTCGTGGATGTTCTCAAGAAAATAAGCGGCCAAAGCGTCTGACTTCCGTGAAAGATCCCCATAGGTTATTTCCTCGCCCCGCGTGTTTCTCAAAGCGCACCGCGAAGGGTCATTGCCTCCCTGCTGCTTGACGGCAGACAAAAAGCTCGCTTTACGACAAATCATTTTCTATACCACAACATTTCTCGGTCGACGCAGACAAACGAACCCAAATTATACCGCAAAACCACCACCACGACAGAAAAGGGCATAAGTGGAAGTAATCACTTACTCACTGCCATCAAGCCACCCGATGACAACCTACCTATTCGTGCGATACTCGGCGATTTCGGCAAGAAAAGTTTCGCCGTAGCGCTCCAGCTTGGTGGCGCCCACGCCGGAAACAGCCAGGAATTCATCGGGTGTCGAGGGCATCTTGGCGCACATGTCGTGGAGGGTTGCATCGGAAAAGACGATGTAGGGCGGAATCTGACCCGCATCGGCGATGCGCTTACGGGCGGCACGAAGCAGCTCGAAAAGTTCCGGGTTCGCCTCATCGACGGACCCCCGATTCTTCCGACCCCGCTTCGATGACAGCGGCTTTTCTTCCGCCTGCCTGACGATTTTCTTCATGGAAAGCGTGAAATCTGCAGCGAGCGCCTCTGCGGCACGGCTTCCCACCCCCACCACCGGATACGACCCTTCAGAAATAGTCAGGTATCCCCCGGCGCAGAGCAGCTCTATCACTTCTTTAACCTGTGACAGAGAAGAATCGGCCGTATCGTAGGCCGCCAGTTTGTCCAGGCCTGCTTCGAGCAGTTTGGCCGCCTTCGACCCGCGCACCACATCGGCGATCATACCCTTGCCGTAGCTCCACTGCATTTCCTGCACGCACGAAACGCACGCACGGGCGACCTGCGTCACGTCGATTGCCTCGAATTCACCTTTGCAGTTGGAACAGTGCCCACAGCCCGCTTCCCGCATGTCGGTCTGAGGTGCCTGGTCATACCCGGGCGCACCATCGACACCCGTTGCCGGTTCGCTGCCGAAGTAATCGAGGATATAGCCGCGCAAACAACTGGTGGTATGGCAATACCCCATCATGCCTTCAAGCAACCTGCGCTGCGAAGCACGAACGAAATCAAGTTCCTCGGAAGAAAGCTCTTCGTTCGTGGAATCCCGCTCGATAAAGTAACGGCACGTGGCGATATCGGAATCACTCCACAACAGCACGCATTCGGACGGTTCGCCATCGCGGCCCGCGCGGCCCGCTTCCTGATAGTAGGCTTCAATGCTGCCCGGCATGTTGTGATGGATGACGTAGCGCACATTCGACTTATCGATGCCCATGCCGAACGCATTGGTGGCCACCATGACCGAAACATCATCATCGATAAAACGGCGCTGGCTTTCCGTGCGCAGTGCGGAGGTCATACCGGCGTGGTAGCGCGCCACGCGCACTCCCGCCCCCTCAAGTTGCGCACAGAGCGCGTCGACATCTTTGCGTGTCGAACAGTAGATAATGCCCGAATCCGTCGCGTGGTCGGCCACGTAGCGCGCAATCCAGGCCTTCTTTTCCTTTGGCGTCTTGCGTTGCACCCCGAAGAACAAATTGGGGCGATCGAACCCCGTCACCACTTCGGCGGGTGCGTGCAAATCGAGCAGCTTCGTGATGTCACGACGCACTCTTTCGGTCGCCGTTGCGGTAAATGCCGCCACAACGGGGCGCGTCGGCAGCGCTTCGATAAAAGCCGCGACGCCCAGATACGAGGGTCGGAAATCTTGCCCCCACTGAGACACGCAATGCGCTTCGTCAACCGCGACCAGAGGGATGGCGATCTTGCGTGTGAACTCGAGAAACGCAGCATCGCTCAGACGTTCAGGGGCTACGTACATGATCTTGTAGGTGCCCGCAAGCGCACGGCTCAATACCGTGCGCTGCTGGCCCGGCGTCAACGACGAGTTGAGAAAGGCTCCCCGCACGCCCGCGTCGACCAGCGCTCGCACCTGATCCCCCATCAGCGAAACCAACGGGGACACAACAAGGGTCAAACCGGGCATGACGATGCCCGGCACCTGGTAGCAGATGGATTTTCCCGCACCGGTCGGCATGACGCCCAACGCATCGCGCCCCGCCAAAATAGCTTCGACCAAGGTTTGCTGTCCCGGTCGGAATCCCGCATACCCAAAGTAATCGACAAGCGCTTTTTGCGCTTTAGCTTCATCACTCACCAACAACCCTCATTCTTCACGCTCAACACGCAATGCCTTTCAATCCGGCAATGCCGGTAACGCGCAGTACCGCGCATTTCTTACCACCCATGGTATCGCCGAGCGCGTTGCCTGGAGACCTCCGGCACTATTCCACCGAAAACCCATCACCAGACACCTCAAGCGGAGCCATGTCGAGACGCAGCGCTTGCTCGACGATCTTCATGAGCGATTCATCGCTGATCGCAGGATTTATTTTCACGACCCCGACCAACCCGAATATCACCACGCAGAACATTTCATACACCAGATCGATTTCGATGTGATGATAGGCGGCGTATTCGGTCACCACCCGTTCGTTGATGCAGTCCACCGTTTCGCGCACGGCACGCACATCGAAGGCATCCCGCACACCAAGCTCTTCCAACACACCGATCATGGGGCGTGGCCCGCACGAATCGTAGAGCGCATGGCGAAAAGTGGTGATGCAAGCACGCAGTGATCCCCGCGTATCGCCGAACGTGCGCGTTTCGTTCCACACGACAACGCTTTCAACCAAATCTTCGACGTAGTCGTCTAGCACCGCATCGATGATTGCCTGCTTGTTTTGGAAATAGTAGTACACAAGCTCGCGGGTTACCCCCGCTGCCTCGGCTATCGCCTTGATGGTCGTCTTCGCAACTCCGTACGCTTCGAAAAGCTCGCGCGCCGCAAGCATGATGTCGCC
>JAVXRI010000196.1:0-2965 GCA_036643775.1 Pseudomonas sp.
GGTTTAGTACGTTCAAATTTTTCTTTAGACATCGATTGTCCCTCTAAGACACGGATAAATCGGTGATATCACCACATCAACCAGGCAATATACCTGAACTGTTGAATGCTTTTAAAAGTAAACAGAGAGAAACGGGAAGGAGAAGTGAAGTGGTGCTGATACCCAGAGTCGAACTGGGGACCTCACCCTTACCAAGGGTGCGCTCTACCAACTGAGCCATATCAGCACGTCTGGAGCGGGCAGCGGGAATCGAACCCGCATCATCAGCTTGGAAGGCTGAGGTAATAGCCATTATACGATGCCCGCATCCTGAAACTCGGCTACCCAGTTCTTTCTGTAACAAAAAAGAGATTTCTCTCTTTTCTGTTTGAGCTGGTTAATTTTTCTAACCAACCCAGGCGGCGATAACGCTGCCAGAAAGTGGTGGAGGGGGAAGGATTCGAACCTTCGAAGTCGTAGACGTCAGATTTACAGTCTGATCCCTTTGGCCGCTCGGGAACCCCTCCTGAGCTGGGCGGCATTTTCAACTCTTGCCGTCCTACTGTCAAGCTTTTTCTCATTAAAATCTTGAGGTTAGCTAATTTGACAGCTGCTTCTCAGTGTTCCCACTTAGTGGTCATCCCTGTGAAGCGGGCGCCATTCTATCAAGCTATTCGCCAGTTGCAATACCCCTGCACAACTTTATTTTATGTTTTAAGTCTTTGAAATCATGGGAAAGTGTTCCGAGCAGGGCTTGGTCCAGTAAATGCTGGCTTTGCGGCGCTATCTGCAACCACAACCCCGTCGCATCACCGAGCCGGCCAACCACGGGCACCGCCTCAACATCCAGGGTCAGCAAACGCTGACGCAAGGCATCAAGCTGCTCCCGACCACCCAGACCACCCACATAAAGGCATTCCTGACCACGCTCAGGGGCCTGCTTACCCTGCTGAGACTCGCTCAACAGACGAATATCCTGCTGATTACCCTTGTACAGCGATAGTGGGGCCACCTCCTTGGCCTTCAGCGGCGCTTCCTGCTGATGCCAGACGTAATAGACACCATTAAGCACCACCAGCAACAGAAACAACCAACGCATAGTCACCTCAGTCCAGGGGACAGGCCATGGCCAGACCGACAAATACCAGATCAGGCACCACTCGAGCATTCGGCGCTGCTTCTTGCACCAAGGGCGCATCGCCCCCAGTCAGCAACACCGTGAAATCACCCCCCCACAACGCTTGCGCATGATCGAGCTGGGAACGGACAAACCCCTGCAGCATATGTACGCAACCGCGTTCAACTGCCTCTACAGTTGAACGCCCAGGCGCCATGCTCGACAACGCGCGCTCTGCCGATGCATCGTCGTAGCGGATCCGTCGGGTATGAGTGCGCAACTGGCTGCGCATCAACGGCATACCGGGGCAGATGAAGCCCCCCAGATGCTCACCATCAGCCGCAACGAAATCAGCCTTGGCTGCAGTGCCGAAATCCATGACCAGGCACGCGCCTTTGGCCAGGCGATAAGCCCCCAACACTGCGAGCCAGCGATCCAGACCAAGCCGCTGGAAGTCGTCATAACCATTGCGCACGCCAGCAACCTCTTGAGCAGGCTGCGCGACCAGTACGTCAAACCCGAAGTGCTGGGCCAACAGCGCCGAAAGTGCCGTGGTCTCTTCTTCGCTGCGGACACTGACCAGGCGACCACGCCCAGGTGCCTGAGGCAGCTTCGCGACTGCCGCCAGCAATGCCTGATCGGAGTCGACCACGCCGCCGGCGACGATCGACGCATCGGCGCCGCGGATAACCCGCCACTTGATGAAGCTGTTACCGCAATCGAGCTCAAGAATCATCACGCAACCTCAAACTGAGCTCACCACCGCTGAAGCTCTTCTCTACACCATCGACCTCAAGACGTAATGCGCCCTGACCATCGATACCCAGCACCACACCGTCAATCTTGTTGACCCCGGCAATCAGCGAGACCGCCCGCCCCTGCCACAGATGCGCCTGCTCCCATTCATGCTGGAATGCGGCGAAGCCGGCCTGGCGATGTCGTTCCAGGTCGACCTGCAGGTTATGGTTGAGCCTGGCGACCAATAGATTGCGATCAATAGCCACGCCCGCCTCTCGGCGCACAGACGTCCATTGCTGATCGACCTCGGTGGTGGCCTGCATATTCACGTTGATGCCAATACCCAGCACCACATGACAGACATCAGCTGGATCACCGACCAGTTCCAGCAGGATCCCTGCAATCTTCTGATTGTTGACCAGGACGTCATTCGGCCACTTCAAGCCCGCATCAGCCACACCGAATGAGCGCAGCGTACGCATGACCGCAAGCCCTACCACCAAGCTCAAGCCTTCAAGCTGGCGCATGCCACCTTCAATGCGCAGCACCAGGCTGTAATAGAGATTCTCGGCAAAGGGACTGACCCACTGCCGGCCACGCCTGCCCCGCCCTGCCGTCTGACGCTCTGCCAGCACCAGGAAGGGGGCAGCCTGACCATCACCGATCGCGCGCAAAGCCTGGGCATTGGTCGAATCAATGGAATCGAATATCAGCGCAGGCCAGCACTCCCCCTGCGAGTGTTCGGCGATAGCCGATTCCTCCAGCAAGGACAACGGCGCAGCCAACTGATAGCCGCGGCCGCGCACCTTATGAATAGGTAGATTCAGCTCGGCCTCGAGGTGCTGTAACTGCTTCCAGACAGCACTACGACTTACGCCAAGGGCGACCCCCAGATCCTGCCCGGAATGGAACCGGCCATCCTTGAGGAGCTTCAACAACTTCAGCATGCCAATCTCGACTCGTGATGAGGTTGGCATGATAGCCATGCAGGTGGGGATTGCATAGAAAACTGATGGGATTGAGGCCTCTGCCGCCGCAGGAGGACCTTGATCAATGTAGGAGCCGGCCTTGCCGGCGATGGCAGCGCTGGGGTGTCAGTGCTTGCGCGGTGCCGGTATCGCTGGCAAGGCC
>JAVXRI010000197.1:0-2960 GCA_036643775.1 Pseudomonas sp.
GGTCTTGCTGCTGGTCGGCCTGAGCCTGCTCCCCCTGCTTTACGTTGCCCTGAAAGCCTGGGAAGCCGGCTGGCGAGAAGCCTTGCACCTGCTCTGGCGCCCCTTTGTCTGGGGCCTGATGCGCAACACTCTGATGCTGATGGCCGGTGTCACCCTGGCCTGCATGGCTCTGGGCGTGTCACTGGCCTGGCTACTGGAGCGCAGCGACCTTCCGGGGCGACGCCTATGGGGCGTGATCCTGTGCCTGCCGTTCGCAGTCCCGGCGTTCGTCAGCGGCTTTACCTGGGTGTCCCTGAGCCCGCGCTTCGAAGGCCTGGGCGGGGCCATTCTGGTCATGAGCCTGTCCAAGTACCCCTTGGTGTTCCTGCCGGTGGCGGCAACCCTGCGCAACCTCGACACCTCCCTGGAGGAGTCGGCGCGCACCCTGGGGCAGAATCGCTGGGGTGTATTCTTCAAAATCACCCTGCCGCTGTTGTGGCCCTCCATTCTCGGCGGCAGCCTGCTGATCGCCCTGCACATGCTGGTGGAATTCGGCGCCCTGTCGATCCTCGGCCTGCAAACCTTCACTACCGCGATCTACCAGCAGTTCGAACTGGAATTCAGCAACGCCAACGCGGCGATGCTGTCGGCGGTATTGCTGTTCATGTGTTTGCTGATGCTCTGGTTTGAACTGCGCGTACGCGGCAAGGCCCGGCATGTACGTATCGGCCAGGGTGTGGCGCGGCGTGGCGCACCGATTCGCCTGCGCGCCTGGATGCCCGCCGGGCAGTTGTATTGCCTGATTCTGGCGTTGCTGGGCAGCGGCATTCCGCTGGGCATGCTCGGCTACTGGTTGAGCGTCGGTTCATCCGCAGCCTTCCCGGTTGCCGACATCAGCCGGGCGCTGTTCTCATCGCTGTCACTATCACTAGGTGGCGCCGGCCTGAGCCTGCTGCTGGCATTACCAGTCAGCTTCCTGGTGGTGCGCTACAAAGGCCGCCTGGCGATCTGGGCCGAACGCCTGCCGTACTTACTGCATGCCCTGCCCGGCCTGGTTATTGCGCTAACCCTGGTGTACTTCGCCCTGCACTACGTGCCGGCGCTGTACCAGACCACCGGCCTGTTGCTGCTGGCCTATGCCCTGTTGTTCCTGCCGCTGGCCCAAGCGCCGGTACGCACGGCCCTGCACAAGGCCGCACCGCAACTGGAAGAGGCCGCCCGGACCCTGGGCGCGACGCAGTTCAGTGCGTTCTGCCGGGTGACCCTGCCGATCATCTTCCCGGCCCTGGCGGCAGCGTTCGCCCTGGTGTTTCTTGATGCCATGAAGGAATTGACCGCAACCCTGCTACTCAGCCCGACCGGTATGACCACCCTGGCCACTGAAGTCTGGGCGCACACCGCCAACGTCGAGTTTGCAGCGGCTGCTCCTTATGCAGCATTGCTGATTCTGGTGTCGGGCTTGCCGGTGTATCTGCTGACTACGCGGATGTATCTGAACCGCGCGTGACCATCACTGGCAAGGCCAGCTCCCACAGAATGAACTGCACACCCTCCTCTGTGGGAGCCGGCGTTGCCGGCGATTGGCCCTATCAGGCGCGGAATTGCCCGAGGCTAGCCTTGAGCTGTGCGGCCAGATCATCCAGCACCTTGCTGCTGGCAGTGGTCTGCATCACCACCTCGGCAGCCCGCTCGGCCTGAGCATGTATGGTCTGCACCCGCCCACGCACAGCCTGAGCGCCTTGAGCCTGCTGCTCTGCCGCACGGGTGGCGAGACCAATGGCAGCATGCACCTGTTCAACCGATGCCTGCACCGACTGCTGCACGCGCGCATTGTCACGCAGCACCAGCAATCCCTCACTGGCCTGACGCCCTGCCTGACTGATTGCCGCCACCGCCTCTTTTGCACCCTGCTGCAGCGCACCGATATGCGCCTGGATGTCACCGGTGGAGCTCTGGGTTTTGCTCGCCAAGGCTCGCACTTCATCCGCAACCACCGCAAAACCGCGCCCGGTTTCACCGGCCCGTGCCGCTTCGATCGCCGCATTGAGCGCCAACAGATTGGTCTGCTCGGCAATCCCGTGGATCACCGTCAGCACCACTTCGATCTGCTCGCTTTGCTGAGCCAGACGCTCGATGACTTTTGAGCCGGTCTCCACCTGCCCTGCCAGCTCTTCAATAAGCCTGGCCACCTGAGTCGAGGTCCGGCTGTTTTCATCGGTGGCCTGGCGGATATCCACCACTTGCTGCAACGCCGATTGCATGGCGTGACTCTCGGCCTGAGCCTCATCGGCCATGGCCGACAGGTCACGCAAGCTGGCCGCCACTTCATCACGCTGCAACTCGGCAGCCGCATCGGCACCGGCATTACGCCGAGTCATGGCGCCAATCTCGACACCGGTGCGCTGGGCCACTTCGCCGGCTTCGCGCACAATCGGCTGGAGCTTGTCGACAAACTGGTTAACCGCTGCCGCCATATCACCGATCTCATCCCGGCTGTCGATGCTCACGCGCTTGGTCAGATCACCCTCACCTGCGGCCAGGTCGTTCAGCGCGGCAATCAACAGGCGCAACTTGTTGACCACCCGCCGCCCCAGCACGACCGCCACCACCAGGAGCACACCAAGGCCCACCAGGGCCAGACCCACGCCAATGTTCCAGCGCAGGGTGGTCGCTGCCTCCTGGACGCTCTGCGAGGTATTGGCCTGCATAGCGGCCGCACTGGCCTGCGCGGTCTCCAGGCGCGCGCGCAAGGCCTTGGTACTGTCAGCCGCCGCACCTACCAGACTCTCGCCCACCAGCTGATCGCCGCTGGCAATCAACGCCGCGAAACGCTTGTCGAGGGCAACCAGCTCAGCATCCACAGATGCCGTGGAAACGCCCATGAGCACCTTGCCGATTTCCACGCCATTGGGACTGATCGATGCCTCGACGAAATACACCGTCGGATCATTGCGCGCGGCATCCAGCACCTTGTCCAGCGC
>JAVXRI010000198.1:0-2849 GCA_036643775.1 Pseudomonas sp.
CAAACAAGGTCAGGGTTGGTGCCGCAGTATTAAAGAAATGGAACCGATCTTTCCCAAGCCCCTTGCGCACCTGATTATCAATCACCGCCGTCAGCGCAGCCGCCGTATACAAAGCCGTGGAAGCAGTGTCATGAACACGCTGATCGTCCATCCCCTCCAGAGCCCCAGCCTGACTCAGGTAATTACTCGCATTCAGCGAGTTCAGCAGCAAAACCAACAGTGGTACCACCCCACCGCTATTGGTCACAAAGGGGGAACCAGCAATCCGTTTCACGTGTCCGCCACCAATGGCTTTCCCGGTATCACGCGCCCAGCGGGTCAACCCTTCGGCGTTTTCCCCGAGCAACCGCCAGAGCCGCCGGCCACCCTCGGTCACTGACTGCAAACGCGTGCCGCTGCCCAGGCGCTCAACGATGAACACGCCCAGCCAGGCGCTGCTGAAGATGTTGCCGTCTTTGAGCAACAACAACGCCGCCGCCAGGCGGTTGACCAGCACGCTCCACGAATGGGGGGCGTGTTGGGCCATGTTTGCCAGGTCGTCCAGAATCAACTTGCCCAGTGGCGCCAGGACTTGGCGGGTGGCGTCGAGGTTGTCGGCGGCCAGCGCTGTCAGCAGTTCGCCCAGGCGTGTGGAGGTGTTGAGGGCGGCATCGAGCGAGGGCGTCCAGGCACGGAACAGGTGAGTGAGGGCACCGCCATCGGCAGCACGCACGTAGTCGGCGTATTGTTCGGCGCCATGGGTGCGGATGCACTGGGCGGTCAGGCAAGCGGTGGCCAGTTGGGTCAGCCATTGGCGGTGGTCGCGGTCGTGGTAGTCGACAAACCAGGTGCCGTTGTTTGAGCGTTTGAGGAATACGCCACGGTCACGAAACAGGGCGGTATGGCGTTGTTCGACGTGCTGGAAATGCGCGGGCGCGGTGGTATCAAGCCAGGTGTTCATCGCCTCGAGGTCGATGTATTCAGCGACCTTGTCGCTGAGGAAATCGTTATCGAGGTTTGCCTGTTTTTTCTCGCGGTATTGGCGCACCAGCTCTTGCGCGTCGTAGTACAGATCTGCCGGAATAAAGGCCCGCACCGGTGCAAGGATGGCGGCAATGCGCGCATCGCGGGCATTGGCTTGAGCCTGTGTGGGGTGACCACCGTAACGGCGCGCCTGGGTTTCCGCTTTAAGTTCTGCGTCCAGTTGGTGCTGGCGATCCCGGGCGTCGAGCATGATCTTGCCCTGTTCAGGCGTGAGGCTGAAGCCGCGCCCCTTGTAGCTGTAGTTGAGCATACCCGCCAGTTCAGCACCGTCTTCGCTGACCAGGCTGCGCACAAACCCGCCGACGCTCAGGCGCAGGTTGTTGTCGCCGACCCACTGTTCGTGTCGCGCTTCCACCCACTCTTGCTCATGGTTGATATCACGCAGTATGCCGAGGTCGTCGTCCAGGCAGGCAAACACCGGGTACCAGCCTTTGGCCTGGGCCTGGGCGCTTTCCAGCCAGTCCCGGGTGCTTTGCCCCTGCCATGCTTCGGCACTCCACTGGCCCGGCGGCTCGTCGCTGGCCTCGGGGTGTTGGTGGATGAAATTTTCCCGTTCACGGGCGCGGTGCATCGCCTTGGTGTAGGCATCGATAGTGGCGGTGGTGGGTTCTTTCATGACCGCCGCCCCCAGCGCGGCGGTGTCGTCATCACCGTTTTTGTAATCGGCCTTCAACGCGCGGGCGTAGGTGGTGGGGATCAGTTCGGCGATGACCTGATCGGCGCAGCTCAGCGGTGGGCAGTGCGGCGCCTGCAGCTCGTTGGCCACCGTGCGCAAGGCGATGCGGCGCATGTGCGTGCTGCGCAGGGCATTGCTGGTGCTTAACGCCTCGCACTGTTCCAGGGGTAGGGGGTATTCGCAGTAGAGCATCCAGGCGTCATGGACTTTTGCCAGGGCCAACCCCGCCAGGGTGCCTTCGATCAAGCGGGTGTCGTCTTCGTCCAGCGCTTGTTCGCAGAGCAAACCGTTCTGCCCGACGGCATAGCGCTTGAGCGGGCCCTGGTGTTGCCACAGGTAGAAAAAGCCGCAGCGCAGGCGGCGTGCCGCCATGGGATGGCTGTGGGTGGTAACGCCGGGGGTGCAACTGGGGTGGGCTGCGGGTTCTTCGGCCAGGGCATAGCGCACCGGGACCACGAACAGGTCAGGTTTACTGGCAAGGCAGGGCGTGATGGCCGTGTGGATGTCTTCGTGGGGCATTGCATCGGCGGCACGGTCCGCCTGAGCCAGCCGGTCGAGCATTGCCAGTTTTTCTGCACTCATGCGCTGAGCTCCTTGGCAGTGAACAATTGACGACGCAGCGCTGCACTCAGGCTTTTCAGGCGCTGTGCAGGCAAAACCCGTTTGTCGTCGAGGATCCGGCGGTAAACCGCGTGGTCCGCCGCGTTAGGGAATTCGTCGCCTAGCACGGCGTAAATGCTGGCCCAGCGCATGACGTGATCGACGGCGCTGTAGCCGTGGCGCTCAGCGCTGCACTGACAATCCAAGGCCCACTGCTGTTGTGCAGCGAGATCCAGGCCTTGCAGACGCTGGGGAACGTATTGCTGGCAATGCTCGATCAGTTGCTCGGTCAGGCGCTGGCGTTTGGCACTGTTCAAATGCGCCACCTGTTCGGGGGAAAGGAATAGCCAAGGCTTATCCCTGTACTGCGCGATGGGCTGCTCAGGGCTTTCCTGGCGAATGACCCCGCCGGGGTACAGCGACTCCGGCAATGAAATCAGGCGGATCGGCCCCATCAGCCGATCACGCTCCCGGGGTTCCAGGCCTGCCAGCCATAGGTGCGTGATTCGGGGGTCGTAGAAACGAAAGAACACGTTGACGTCACCCTCGA
>JAVXRI010000199.1:0-2799 GCA_036643775.1 Pseudomonas sp.
CCAAGAAGCCACATAGTGGCAGTAGAAAGGTATAAGCAATTGAGGGTGCCGGTCAATTGCGATTATCGGTCGTTGGTTCGATAATCGCCCCAGTGACCGTGTTGTCGAGGTGAACCATGACAGAAGAAACATCGCCCAAAGGGCCCGGCTTGAACGATCAGGTGCGCAGTTCGTTTGCGTCGCTGGCACCGCCCATCGTTGCTTCACCGGCCAAGCGTATCCAGGCCTTCACCGGTGATCCGGACTTCATGACCTCGCTGGCCCGTGGTCTGGCAGTGGTTCAGGCCTTCCAGGAGCGCAAGCGTCACCTGACCATCGCGCAAATCAGCCACCGTACGGAAATTCCCCGCGCGGCGGTGCGCCGTTGCCTGCATACCTTGATCAAACTGGGTTACGCCACCACCGACGGGCGCACGTATTCGCTGTTGCCCAAGGTACTGACGCTGGGGCACGCCTACCTGTCCTCCACGCCATTGGCAGTGTCGGCCCAGCCGTATCTGGACCGGATGAGCGATCAGTTGCACGAGGCCTGCAACATGGCCACCCTCGAAGGTGATGACATCCTTTATATAGCGCGCTCGGCAACCGTGCAGCGCTTGATCTCGGTGGACCTCTCGGTAGGCGGGCGGCTACCCGCTTATTGCACTTCCATGGGCCGGATCCTGCTGGCGGCGCTGGACGATGCAACCTTGCATGAATACCTGGAACATGCGGATCTGCAGGCCAAGACCAGTCGTACCATTCACGATCCGGTGGCGCTGCTCGAATGTCTGCAACAGGTTCGTCAGCAGGGTTGGTGCGTGGTCGATCAAGAACTGGAACAGGGCCTGCGCTCGATTGCCGTTCCGGTCTACGATGCTTCCGGCCAGGTGCTGGCAGCTCTGAATGTCAGCACTCATGCCGGCCGGGTCAGCCGTACCGAACTTGAACAACGCTTCCTGCCCATCATGCTCGCCGCCAGCCGCGACCTGAGTACCCAGCTTTTTGCCTGAGCCCGCACGTTCCTGTTCGATAAACGCACAGTGTTGCGTTTATCGAATTGCGCCGCTTACGACCTGTTATTAATGTCCTTCGCACAGACCGGTCTGCCCTGATCGTCTGTGCCGTTCACGCGCGCCCCGCACATAAGCGCGCTCCTACTGGATAAAAATAATGAACAGTCCGCAAGCTGCTGTCGGGAACTGCCTTGATGTGCAGTCCTTTATCAATCAACAACCGCTATCGCGCTATCAATGGCGCGTAGTGATCCTGTGTTTCCTGATTGTCTTTCTTGATGGCCTGGATACTGCTGCCATGGGCTTTATTGCCCCGGCGCTATCGCAGGACTGGGGGATCGACCGCGCGAGCCTCGGCCCGGTGATGAGTGCCGCGCTGATCGGCATGGTCTTTGGCGCCCTGGGTTCCGGGCCACTGGCCGACCGATTCGGGCGCAAGGTGGTGCTGGTCGGGGCGGTGGTGTTGTTCGGTGCTTTCAGCCTGGCTTCTGCCTACAGCACCAATGTTGATCAGTTGCTGGTGCTGCGCTTTCTGACGGGCCTGGGCCTGGGTGCCGGTATGCCCAATGCCACCACACTGCTCTCTGAATACACCCCGGAGCGGCACAAGTCGCTGCTGGTCACCAGTATGTTCTGTGGCTTCAACCTCGGTATGGCCGGTGGCGGGTTTATCTCTGCCAAGCTGATTCCGGCGTTCGGCTGGCATAGCCTGCTGTTGATCGGTGGTGTACTGCCGTTGGTGCTGGCAGTAGTGCTGTTGGTCTGGTTGCCGGAGTCGGCACGCTACCTGGTGGTGCGCAATCGCGGCACGGACAAAGTGCGTAAGACCCTGGCGCCGATCGAGCCGGGGATTGTCGCTCAAGCGTCCAGTTTCAGCGTACCGGAGCAAAAGACGGTGAAGGCGCGCAACGTCTTTGCGGTGATTTTCTCCGGCACCTACAGCGTCGGCACCCTGCTGCTGTGGCTGACCTATTTCATGGGCCTGGTGATTGTCTATCTGCTGACCAGCTGGCTGCCGACCCTGATGCGTGATAGTGGCGCGAGCATGGAGCAGGCCGCGTTCATTGGTGCCCTGTTCCAGTTTGGCGGGGTGCTCAGCGCAGTGGGAGTCGGCTGGGCCATGGATCGCTACAACCCGCACAAAGTCATCGGCATTTTCTATCTGCTGGCTGGGGTGTTTGCCTACGCAGTAGGGCAGAGTCTGGGCAACATCACCTTGCTTGCGACCCTGGTCCTGATTGCCGGTATGTGCGTCAACGGTGCGCAATCGGCCATGCCTTCCCTGGCGGCGCGTTTCTACCCGACGCAAGGGCGTGCCACGGGCGTGTCGTGGATGCTCGGTATTGGCCGTTTCGGCGCCATTCTCGGAGCCTGGATGGGCGCGACCCTGTTGGGCCTGGGCTGGAACTTCGAGCAGGTGTTGACGGCGCTGGTGATCCCGGCCGGGTTGGCCACAGTGGCGGTGGTGATCAAAGGTATGGTCAGCCACGCCGACGCGACCTGAGGAAAAGCTCATTGTAGGAGCCGGCCTTGCTGTCGATGGGATCACCGCGCTATGCACGACGGGCGCGGCGTCTGTATCGCTGGCAAGGCCAGCTCCCACAGGGACAGAGCGAGGCTTACTTAGCAGGACAACAATTGGTTCGATAATCGAACGGTTAGTCGATTATCGGATTGTACCGCCCTCAGCCCCGCCTTAATCTGAAGTCCTACCGGCGCCATCCAAGGCGCCTTGCACACCGACCTCGACTCAGCATATCCAGGAGTCTGCAATGGCTGAAATCCTCTCGCTCCACGACGCCGT
>JAVXRI010000200.1:0-2794 GCA_036643775.1 Pseudomonas sp.
CCTAATGGCGGTGGTATTACCCCAAGAAAGCTGTACTTCTGCAGGCACCAGCACCTCCCCCAATCGCTGGCACTCAGCGCCGAGCCCCCAGGTAATAGAACAACGCCGCCAGCACCACCGCAGCAATCAACAGGTAGAAAGTCGCCACCGGCACCAGATGGGCCAGGGCAAAGCCGCAGATCACCGGCCCCAGCGCCGCCCCCAGGTTAGACAGGTTCTGCGCGCCGTAATACACCCCGCGCAGATGTTCCGGGGCGATGCTGTCGATGAACATGTATTCGGCGGGTATGACGATGATTTCGCCGAGGGTGAAGACCAGCATCGCCAGGCACCAGACCAGCAGTGTCTGCGCCACGGAGAAGCCCAGCAAGCCGATCAGGAACAGCGCCATGCCGGCCAGCAGCCAGGGCATCAGTTGGCGGCTGCTGATGCGGCGGCCGATGACGTACTGCAGGGCGATGACGGTGACCGCGTTGGTCGCCACCAGGTAGCTGATGTAACGCGCGGCCTCGCTGGGACTGCTGGTCACCACCAGGTACTGCGACAGGTACGCGGTGAACTGGCCGAACACCACCGCGCTGAGGGCGCCGCCGAGGGTGAAGCAGATCAAGCGGCGATCTTTGAGCAGTTGCCCGCCAATGCTGAGAAAGCCGGCTTGCGGGTTGCCTTCCAGCTGAGCCCGCGCCGAGCGTTCACCCCAATGCCGGTAGCACAGGCATATCAGCATGCCCAACGCGGCTGAGAGCAGGAAGGGCAGGTGGCCGTCGAGTGTCACTAGCGCAACGCCGATAAAGGGCCCGACTGCATAGGCGACGTTGCTCAGGGTGTACTTGATCGAGAACACCTCGGAGCGTTCTTCCAAGGGTAACAGGGCGCAAAAACCGGCCTTGGCGGCAATGTCGACCACTGCCAGGGTCAGGTTGATCAGTACCAGGCTGATGAAGAACAGGCTCAGCTCGCGGCTGGCGATCGCGGCAACGAAGGCCAGGGTAAACACCAGGGTCGAAACGATGATCACCGTGTAGCTGCGCAGGGTATCAATCAGGTAGCCGCCATACAGGCTCAGCAGCGAGGCGACGATCAGTGCGCCGCCGATCATCAAGCCGATGCCACTGATGTCCAGGGCGAAATTTTCTGCCAGGTAAACCACCAGGTAGGGCAGGGTGATCGCCCGCGCCAGGGTCAGCACGAAGGTGGTGGCCAGCAGCAGGCGCACTTGGGGTGTATAGCGCTTTACGGCGTCGAGCATGTCACGTCCTTGTTGTGTAATTGCGTTGGGCCGTTCACCGCCAAGCATACGCTTGGTTGGGAAGCTGAGACAATATTGGATCCATATCTATAAAGTAGATAGCAGATAGAGAAAATACCCGTTATATGGATATTCTTTGTGAGCATAAGATGGTCATACGTCACTGGACTACAGGAGACCCCGACCATGCCCTGCTTACAACAAACCACTTCGCCCCTGCGGCCGCTGAGCCATCTGGCTCACCCGCGGGAAGTCATTCGCCAGTTCACCCCCAATTGGTTCGCCGCAACCATGGGTACCGGCGTGCTGGCCCTGGCCCTGATGCAGATCGGCATCGACAGCCTGCACGGGCTGGCAGAGTCGCTGTGGTGGCTGACCATTGCCTTGTTCGTGCTGTTCACGGCGCTGTATACCGCGCGGTGGGTGATGTTCTTCCACGAAGCCCGGCAGATTTTTGCCCACTCCACCGTGTCGATGTTCTTCGGCACCATCCCCATGGGCCTGGCGACGATTCTCAATGGTTTCTTGCTGTTCGGCATCAATCGCTGGGGGGAGGGGATCGTGCCGTGGATCGAAGCCCTGTGGTGGTTCGATGTCGGTCTTGCCCTGCTGTGCGGGGTGGCGATTCCTTATCTGATGTTCACCCGTCAGGAGCACAGCATCGACCAGATGACTGCCGTTTGGCTGCTGCCGGTGGTTGCCGCCGAGGTCGCCGCCGCCAGCGGTGGGCAGTTGGCGCCGCACCTGGTCGATGCCCATAGCCAGTTTTTGGTGCTGATTACCAGCTATGTGCTGTGGGCGGTGTCGCTGCCGGTGGCCTTCAGTATCCTGACCATCCTCATGTTGCGCATGGCCTTGCACAAGCTTCCGCACGCCAACATGGCCGCCTCGAGCTGGCTGGCGCTGGGTCCGATCGGTACCGGTGCCTTGGGTATGCTGCTGCTGGGCGCAGACGCTCCGGCGATCTTTGCCGCCAACGGTTTCGGTGAGCTGGGTGAGATTGCCAAAGGCCTTGGCCTGGTTGCCGGGATTGTGTTGTGGGGCGCAGGGCTGTGGTGGTTGCTCACCGCTGTGCTGATCACCTTGCGCTACATCCGCCACGGCATGCCGTTCAACCTCGGCTGGTGGGGTTTCACCTTCCCCTTGGGTGTTTACACCCTGGCGACCCTGAAACTGGGGGCCTGGCTGGGGCTGGCGTTCTTCCAGCACATGGGCCTGGTACTGGTGGTGGCACTGGCTGGCTTGTGGATGATGGTCAGCACCCTGACCCTGCGCGGTGCCTGGCGCGGTGAGCTGTTTGTGTCGCCGTGTATTGCCGGATTGAACAAGTAGATTGCATTTACCTGAGTGATTGTGGCTTTGTGCGCGTTGGATGCCTCCAATGCTAAAGCCCCACTCAGGTACACGGATGATGAGTCAAACCTCGCAATTCAGCCTTCTTGGCAAGCAGCGGTTTTTGCCCTTCTTTATTACCCAGTCGCTGGGTGCGTTCAACGACAACCTGTTCAAGCAATCGTTGATCCTGGCCATTCTCTACAAGCTGGC
>JAVXRI010000201.1:0-2643 GCA_036643775.1 Pseudomonas sp.
GGGTGATATCCCGGTGGTCTGGCAGATCATCTGGAACGCCACCGGCACCTTCATTGCCCTGATCATCATCAGCCTGCTGCTCGATGCGGCCGGTTTCTTCGCCTGGGCGGCCCTGCATGTGGCGCGCTGGGGGCGGGGCAGCGGGCGACGCTTGTTCTGCTACATCGTGCTGCTCGGCGCACTGGTCTCGGCGTTGTTCGCCAACGACGGGGCGGCCTTGATCCTCACACCGATTGTGGTAGCCATGCTCCTGGCCTTGCGCTTCAGTCCTGCGGCAACCCTGGCGTTTGTCATGGCCGCAGGCTTCATCGCCGACACCGCAAGCTTGCCGCTGGTGGTGTCGAACCTGGTCAACATCGTCTCGGCGGACTTCTTCGGCATCGGTTTCAACCGCTATGCCGCGGTGATGGTGCCGGTCAACCTGGTCAGTGTGGCGGCGACCCTGGCGGTGCTGCTGTGGTATTTCCGCCGCGACATCCCGGCGGACTACGACCCGCTGCAACTGGACCGCCCGCGTAGTGTCGTGCAGGACCCGGCGACCTTCGTTGCCGGCTGGCTGGTGCTGGCGATCCTTTTGCTCGGCTGCTTTGCCCTGGAGCCGCTGGGTATCCCCATCAGTGCGATCTCGGCGGTGTGTGCCGCAGTCTTGCTGCTGGTGGCCGCGCGCGGGCACAAGATATCCACACGCAAGGTGCTCAAGGAGGCGCCCTGGCACATCGTGGTGTTCTCCTTGGGTATGTACCTGGTGGTCTATGGCTTGCGTAACGCAGGGCTGACCGACTACCTGGCCGGCTGGCTCGATGATTTCGCCGCAGGCGGGGTGTGGGGCGCTGCCATGGGCACGGGTCTGCTGGCGGCATTGTTGTCTTCGGTCATGAACAACTTGCCGACCGTACTGATTGGCGCTCTGTCGATTGACGCCAGTTCCGCCAGCGGCGTGGTCAAGGAAGCGATGATCTACGCCAACGTGATCGGCAGCGATCTGGGACCGAAAATTACCCCGATCGGCAGCCTGGCCACCTTGTTGTGGCTGCATGTGCTGGAGCGCAAAGGGGTGAAGATAGGTTGGGGTTACTACTTCAAGGTCGGGATTGTACTGACGGTGCCGGTGTTGTTGCTGACACTGGCGGCGCTGGCGCTACGTCTAACCCTGGGCTAGGGCAGGTTTGGCATTTCCAGGACCCTGTGGGAGCCGGCCTTGCCGGCGATCGCCTGCGCAGCAGGCGCAAACCTGCTCACCCCGGTAAGTTTGGCCACACGTCAGACACCAGAAAAACCCTCTGCGCTTCCTCCCAATCTCCACCGATACCTTCCACCAAACGCACCAGCAGCTGTGCCGGTGCCAGCGGATCAAGCCCCTGCAACCAGGCACCAAGGCGCTCCTGGTTCCAGCGCTCCTCAGGCATACACCGCGCTGGCGCCAGCCACGCCTGGCGCGGCAACGGCTGCCAGCACCCTGGGCTTTGCTCGACAAAGGCCGGCCAGTCGCGCTGATGTAACCACTGCCCGCGCAAATGCCGAGGGTGTGAGCCCTCGGGCGAATCGGTATGCCCGGGCCAGGGATAGAACAGGTAGCCTGCAAGCCAGAGCTGAGCACTGAGCTGCTCGATATCCAGTGCCGCCAGGGCTTCGCGGCTTTCTGCCCGGGCGGAAATCGGCAACTGGTGACCGGTCAGGTGCGCCAGTTTGCGGTCCAGGCGGTCATGGCAGCCCGGGCCCAGCCAGTGCGCCGGGTCCTTGCCATCGCCACCCGGTGGCCCCAGATAGAGCTTGATGGCCAGTTCCTGGTGGTGCACGCCTTCAGCATCGCGCAGGAGGATATCCAGCTCGCCCAGGGTGTGGCCGCCGGTACGGATCGGCAGATTGGCGGCCAGCAACTCGACCCCAGGTGCCTGCTGCAAGGCGAACTGCCAGAGACGTTCGTAGTACAGACCCAGGCGCCGGGTCGTGGCTTGATTCAACCAGTGGTCCAGCGCGCTGCAGTCGCGATCCAGGTCATACAGCCACTGCCGCAGCCGCTCCGGGTGCGCGACCCAATCACTGGCGGCCAGCGGATGGCGCTGGGGCCAGGGCGTGTCGTGCAGCATCGGTGGCGCGAGGATGACCCAGGCCAGGTCGCGCACCTGGGGCAGGCGCAACTGGCGGAGCAGGTCGATCAGCTCGGGAAAAGGGTTCATCCAGCGAGCATAGTCCCTAAGCCCTGTGCCTTGGCGATTTTCTCCGGTGTTTGCCGCTGCCCGGCGCTTTCGCCCATAATCGAACTCTTTGGCGAACCTCGCCTCTTTACCCGCCGTCGTGCCTAGCAGGAGCCCCATGGAGCAATTTCGCAATATCGGTATCATCGGTCGCCTTGGCAGCTCCCAGGTGCTCGATACTATTCGCCGACTGAAAAAATTCCTGCTGCAACGGCATCTGCACGTCATCCTCGAAGACACTATCGCCGAAGTCCTGCCCGGCCACGGCCTGCAGACTTCTTCGCGCAAGCTGCTGGGCGAGGTCTGCGACCTGGTTATCGTCGTTGGCGGTGATGGCAGCCTGCTCGGTGCCGCCCGTGCGCTGGCCAAGCACAACACCCCGGTGCTGGGTATCAACCGCGGCAGCCTGGGCTTTCTCACCGACATCCGCCCTGACGAGCTGGAGGTG
>JAVXRI010000202.1:0-2546 GCA_036643775.1 Pseudomonas sp.
GGTCCGTTCGATGGCACCATCACCATCGACGAAGAGCACAACACCATCACCGCCAACGGCAACCTGATCCAGGTTATCTACGCCAAGAGCCCGAGCGAAGTCGACTACACCCAGTACGGCATCGAGAACGCGCTGATCGTCGACAACACCGGTGTATGGCGTGACGCTGACGGTCTGGGCCAGCACCTGGCCTGCCCGGGCGCTGCCCGCGTGATCCTCACCGCACCTGGCAAAGGCGCGCTGAAGAACATCGTGCATGGCATCAACCATGGCGAAATCACCGCTGACGACAAGATCATCTCGGCCGCTTCCTGCACCACCAACGCCATCGTGCCGGTGCTGAAGGCTGTCAATGACAAGTACGGCATCGTTAACGGCCACGTCGAAACCGTTCACTCGTTCACCAACGACCAGAACCTGATCGACAACTTCCACAAGGGCAGCCGTCGTGGCCGCGCCGCGCCGCTGAACATGGTTATCACCGAGACCGGTGCTGCCACCGCAGCCGCCAAGGCGCTGCCAGTGCTCAAGGGCAAGCTGACCGGTAACGCGATTCGCGTACCAACGCCGAACGTGTCGATGGCCATCCTGAACCTGAACCTGGAAAAGGCCACCAACCGCGAAGAGATCAACGAGTACCTGCGCCAGATGGCCATGCACTCGGATCTGCACAAGCAGATCGATTACGTCAGCTCGCAGGAAGTGGTTTCCACCGACTTCGTTGGCTCGCGTCACGCCGGTGTGGTCGATGCCGAAGCCACCATCTGCAACGATAACCGTGTTGTCCTGTACGTCTGGTACGACAACGAATTCGGTTACAGCTGCCAGGTAGTGCGCGTGATGGAAGACATGGCAGGCGTAAACCCGCCAGCTTTCCCACGCTAAGCTTGGCTTGGTTGTGAAAGACGGGAACCCTAGGGTTCCCGTTTTTTTTGCCCGGATTTTCCAGGAGGACGAATGCGCAACGCGTTGCTGGTGAGTGTGCTGGTGAGCCTGGTCGCCTGTGGGCAGGGCAATACGCTTGAGCGTGTGAGTGGCCCGACCATGGGCAGCAGTTACACTGTGCAGTATGTGCGCACGCCTCAAGGGCCGACACCGGAACAGGTCAGGCGTGAGGTGGAGGCCATTCTCGAGGGCGTCGACAAACGCTTTTCCACCTACCGTAGCGACTCGCTCATAGCGGCCTTCAACCGCTTGCCTGTCAATAGCTGTCAGCCGATGCCGGCGGATGTGCTGGAGCTGGTGCGCGTCGGTGAGCAGCTGTCGCAGCAAAGCGACGGCGCATTTGACCTGACCGTGGAACCCTTGCTCGATCTGTGGGGCTTCGGTCCACAGTCGAGAGTGGAAAAGGTACCCAGCGAACAGGCGTTGGCCAGCGCTCGCCAGCGTGTCGGGCATGGGCATTTGCGCATAGTGGGCGAGCAACTGTGCAAGGATGCGCCGGTGGAAGTGGACTTCAACAGCATCGCCGCAGGGCATGCCGTGGACCTCCTGGTGGCGCGTCTGCAAACCCTGGGGGTCGCGGATTTTCTGGTCGAAGCCACGGGTGAGCTCAAGGCGCTGGGGCGTAAACCTGATGGCAGCCACTGGAAAGTGGCTGTGGAATTACCCCGCGAAGATCGCCAGATCGCTCAGCAAGTGCTGGCCGTGGATGGCTTTGGCGTTTCAACCTCCGGTGACTATCGCAATTATTTCGAGGAGAATGGCCAGCGCTATTCGCACACCTTCGATGCGCGGCTGGGCAGGCCGGTGAAACACGACCTGGCAGCGGTGACGGTATTTGATCGTTCGACCTTGATGGCTGACGGGTACTCGACCCTGTTATTGGTCCTCGGGCCGCAGCAGGGCTGGGACTTTGCACTCAAGCATCAGATCGCTGCGGTGTTCGTGACCCGGGTCGCCGACGGCTTCGTCTCTCGTAGCACCCCGGCATTCGAACAACTGATGCTGTAGGAGCGGATTTATCCGCGATCGGGCGACAACGTCGCCCCGATTCTCGATTCTCGATTCCCGATCCGGGGCCGCTTCGCGCCCCATCGCGGATGAATCCGCTCCTACAGGTGTGCACAAATGACATGTAGTGCAGAGAAAAATAGCCTACGACGCGACCAAGGGTTAATGTGCGCGGCGTTCAAGCTTGATTAGACTGCACCCGAATATTTTCATGGCGCCGCTGGCGACATGATCTAGCCCCGATCGCCGGCGTGGCGAGCGGGCCTGTTCTGAAGGAGTACGCATGGCTGTCTACAACTACGACGTAGTGGTGCTGGGTTCCGGCCCCGCAGGAGAAGGGGCGGCAATGAATGCTGCCAAAGCAGGACGCAAGGTGGCGATGGTCGATAGCCGTCGCCAGGTCGGCGGTAACTGCACCCACCTGGGCACCATCCCGTCCAAGGCCCTGCGTCACTCGGTGCGCCAGATCATGCAGTTCAACACCAACCCGATGTTCCGGGCCATTGGTGAGCCGCGCTGGTTCTCGTTCCCTGATGTGCTTAAAAGCGCCGAGAAAGTGATCTCCAAGCAGGTGGCTTCGCGCACCGGCTATT
>JAVXRI010000203.1:0-2464 GCA_036643775.1 Pseudomonas sp.
ACTGCTTGATGCGGTTGTCCTTGACCTTATCGAACTGCCGGGCGTTGAAGTCCAGGCGGTTGGCGGCAGGGTCGTAGCGGAACTCTTCACTGCCAATCAACGAGCCGGTATCACGACTGTGCAATTGGCCATTGGCTTCGTACTCGTATTTGATCTCGCCGCGTAGCTTGTCCAGCGTGCGCACCAGTTCGCCTGCCGGGTCATATTGATAGCGCCGGTGAATCGGGTTGTAGGCGTGCTCCACCAGCAGCTCTGGGTGGATGCCAGGGTTCTGCACCTGTGACAGCTTTTCTGCCGGCAAGGTCGAGGCGAACTGCCACGCCTTGCGTCCCATGGCATCGTAACCAAAGCAACTGGTGAGTTTGCCCTGGGTCCGATAGACCTCACGGTGCAGGTCATCACGCTCCATGTCGCTGATCACCTGACCGTCCAGATTCAACTGGTGCAGGTGGCCGCTGCCGTAGTACAGGTGGTTGACCTTGCGGCCGTCCGGCAGGATCAGTGTGGTGAGGTTGCTGAGGGGATCGTATTCGTACCCTAGTGTTCCATCGGGGGTGGTTTCTTGCGTCAGACGCCCCAGCCGGTCGTAGGCGTACTCCAACTTTTCTTCGCTAACGCCGAGTTGCTTACCGAGCCCGGTCGGTTGCCGCTCGATGCTCAGCAAGCGGTCGCCGTCGTCGTACTGGAAGGCTTGCTGCGCATCGCTGTTGATCTTGGTAATCAAGCGACCAATGCGGTCGCGCTCGAACAGGGTATGGCGCTGCGGGCGCTCGGCGTTTTCGCCGTAGCCGATCTCGTCGAGCCGGGTCAGGTGGCCGCCGTCGTTGTAGCTGAAGCGCCGGGTCAGGTTATCGACCCGCACTTCTTCACTGAGCCTATCCGACGGGTCGTAAGCAAAGCTGTAGGTGGCGTTGTTCTCGTTGACCAGCGCGGTCAGGCGCAGGGCCTTGTCGTATTCGTAGCGCACCCGCTGGCCTTTGGCATCCTGCCGGCTGCTCGGCAGCCCGCGGGCGGTGCGCAGCAAGCGGGTGGTCTGGCCCTTGCCGTCGGTGTGGCTGAGCACCTGGCCGTAGACGTTGTAGGCGAAGGTTTCCGCGCTACCGTCCGGGTAGTCGATGCGCAGTACTTCACCGTCGGGTTTGCGCTCCAGTGTGGTGGTCTGGTTCAGCGCGTCGGTGACGGCGACCAGGTGCTGGCGTTCGTCGTAGCGGTAGTAGGTACTCTTGCCTGAGCAGTCCTGATAGCGCTCGACTTGCGCCAGGGTGTTCCACCACAGGTATTTGGACTTGTAGGTCGCGTCGATGATGGTGTGCGGCAAGCCGTCGTCGCTGTTGAGGTATTCGGTCAGGTTCCCCAAGGCATCGGTTTCGGCAAGCAGGTTGCCCTTGTCGTCGTAGCGCGCCTGCCAGGTGCTGCCATCCGGGTAGGTGACTTTGGTCACCAGCCGGGTCAGGTGGTGGTATTCGTAGGTGGTCTTGCGGCCGAGCGGGTCGCACTCTTCCAGCAGGCGGGCGAATTCGTCGTAGGTGAAGCTGAGCTGGTTGCCGTCCGGCAAGCTCAGGCCGACCATGTTGCCGTGTTCGTCCAGGTCGATGGCGTAGCGTTCGCCACCATAGTCCCGGCTGGCAATCACGCGGTGGTCGGCGTTGTACTGCACGTGCAGCTCGCGCCCGAGCACATCGGTGGCCCAACTGCTGCGGGCGTCGAGGTCGTAGCGAAAATGGAAGTGCTCGCCATCGCTGGTCCAGTGTTCCACTACGCGTGGAGTGCCGCCGAGGGTTTGCCAGCGGTAGTGGCAGCCCAGGCCCAGGGCGTTGCTGTGGCTCACCATCACGCCTTCGGCGTAGCTGAAGCGCCGCACCGAATCGCCGTTGCGGTTGATCACTTCGCTCAGTTGGCCGTGTGCGTCGTAGCGGTACTGGGTGAGTGTTTCAACCGGCTGGTTGTTCACCACACGCTTGATGTCGGTCAGGCGGCCCAGCGGGTGGTCGTAGTGCAGGTGCACTCGAATACCACCGGTGGCGCTGATGTCGGTCAGCGTGCCGTCGGGCGTGCGGGTGAAATGCAGGAAATGGCCGAGGGCGTTTTCGATACGCTGCAGCGGGACGTTGCGGTTGTCGTCCGGCACTTCGCCGAAGTAGAAGAACAGGTTGTCGAGGGTTTGCAGCAGGTAGTGACCGCCCTCGCTGCACACCAGGTACACCTGCTCGTGCGGGTTGTAGATACGCTCGCCCGGTTGCAGGGTAACGAACGGGACTTCACGGCCCTGGTTGTCGGTAAGGTAGATGAAGCTGCCTTGGCGGCGCAGGCTCTGTTCCCAGGGCAGCACCCAGCCGCGACCGAGCACGCTGTCGATGGTGAGGTCGCTGGCGTAGAAACGCGACCATTCAATCGGCATCAGGCCGGGCAGGCTGAAGTCGATTTCATCGGGAATCAATTTGCGCCCGGTGGTGAGATCGACCGG
>JAVXRI010000204.1:0-2387 GCA_036643775.1 Pseudomonas sp.
CCGCCGAACTGCGGTGAAAGCATGAAGCCCATACTGGCGCCGAGCAGCACGTTCTCCTGCTGGTTGTCCTGGCCGACACCATCGATCTTGGTTTCGCCGCCAGCACTGTAGGTCGCATCCAGCGAAGCCCAGAGCGCACGGTTGATGGTGTAGCTGTAGTGGCCTTCTACCGCGTACAGCGGCTTTTGCTCGAGCTTGCTGTTACCCAGGTAGTCATCGTTGTCACCGAACAGCGAGACCCAGGTATTGATCTCCAGCCAGGTAGGCCCGATGGGCGTGCCAAAGCCGATCTCCGGCTTTGCCACCCAGCGATTGGCGCCGATATTGATCACCCGGTCCTTGTCGTAGTCGCCGTTGGGCACGGTCAGCCAGAACGCGCCGGTCATGAAGGTTTCCGGCGTCCATTTGGCGAACTCCTCGGCCGTCAGCGCCGGGCCACCAAAAAAGTTGTGAGCGAAGACGACCTGCGTATCGCCCATGCCGCCGTTGTGTTTGGTCCCGTCGAAAAAACGCGCATCGTCGAAGGAGGCGGAAATGTCGGCATAAGGCTGGATCAGCTGGATGGCGCTGTTGCGCCCATCAATGTCGAACGAGCGCGCCAGACGCAGGAGGTACAGGTCAGCCTTCAGCGACAGGCCGTCGATTGGCAGCGCAGTATCGATGGGAGTGTTGGCATCGATGCGGTTGTAGTAACCAAACACCATGTTCAGGTCGATGGGGATGTTCTGCCAGTCACGGGCATTGTCCGCCTGGCCCAGCAGCGGTGTGGTGGCAAGCACGCATAACACGGTGCGGGTAAAACGGGTCGCCATGGCTTGGTTCCTTCAGCAAGTCATTTCAAAGTAGGCGTCAGTAGCGGCGGTTTCCATTACTTGCCAAATGTCAGATTGAGTCCGGCGAACAGGGTGAATTGCGGCAAACCATCGCCTTTCTTCTCTACCGTCCATTGCGGCTCGACGAAGGCATTGAGAATGTTGCTGCCAGACTTCCAGACCTTGCCCAGGCCAAGGCCCAGCGGGATGTAGTGGGTGTCGTTCTTCAGGTCGAAGGTCCAGGTCGCGGTGGAGCGCAGGTACCAGCCCTTGGCCAGGTTATGCATGATGAAGGGCTGCAGGGTTGCCGTTTCGACATGGGCGCGGTCATGGTCGCCGGCAAACGAGCTCTGGTACTGCACCAGGGCGCCGAGCAGGCCGCGCGGCGAGGCGTCGATGGCTACTGCAGCCAGGCCCGCCTGCCATTTGCCGGTGCCCAGCTCGTCGTGCTCAGCCGTCGGGGCGGTGATTTGCGGGCCGATACCCAGCTGCACGCCTTCGGTCTTGAGCAGGAAAATGTCGAACAGGTTGAGGTCGCCCATGCCCGTGCTGTAGCCGCCATGGGGGTCGGGGCGGGTACTGACCGGCAAAGTCGCACGCAACAGCTGCGCTACCGGCAGGACCTCGCCCGGGGCCAGCGGCAGGGTGCCGCGCAGCAGCAGGTCATTGGTATGCGCATCGGTGTCGTAGAGTGACGGCGTGTAGTAGTCCTGCAGATTCAGGCCCGGCGCCAGGTTCAGCGGGTTGTTGCTCTTGTTCGCGGTTTCGGCGTTGTCCGCCAGCGTTGCCTGGGCAAACAGCAGGGCGCAGGGCAGTGCAAAGTACAAGCAATGGGTCACTTGCATAAGAGAAACGCCTGATCACTGAAGAGGATCGGGTAGTCGCACGGGAGGCCCGCGCGACTACTGATACTTGATGACGATACCTTTGAGCTTGCGCCCTTCGATGGTCTGGATATCGCGACTCCACAGCGGGCCGCTGACATAGGCAGACAAGGGCTGGATCCGGTCGTAGACCACGACCACGGCGTCACCGCCGATACTGGCCGCCTGTTCGCGCAGCTTCTGTTCGACTTCGCTGATGGGCGGCGCCGGCTCGACACTGGCGTCGACGACGACCTCACCCAGGCGCGCGTGAGGGCGTGTCGGTTCGCTGCGCAGCACCTCGACGTTGCTGGCGCTGGTGGGCGCAGCATGCGGGGCACCGACATATTCGGTGGTACGCGCGTCGATACTGCTGCAGCCTGCGATGGCCAGCAGCAGTGTGGCGAGCAGCCAGCTCTGGGGGTGGAGCTTGCGAGCTGTGATCATCCTTCGATTCCCTCCGAAGCCAGAGATATGTTGAAACAAAGACTTAACTGAAAGTAGCTGCAATTGAGTCAGTCGCAAGCGTCGGGAGAGAAAAGAAGGTTATTCATGGAATCCAGGGGGTATGGGTTTGGGACTGGACTGGACTGGATTTTGGATGGGGGCTTATCCATTTGCTGTGGCGCCGCTGTTGGCCCCTTCCGCCCTTACGGCGGGTCCCTTTTGTCTTGGCAAAAGGAACCAAAACCGCTCGCTCCTGCATACGGCC
>JAVXRI010000205.1:0-2334 GCA_036643775.1 Pseudomonas sp.
GCATATCGGACGCTTGCGCAAGAAGATCGACGCCGCTGGCCAGACGCCGCTGATTCGGACCGTGCGGGGCTCGGGCTATGCCATTGCCGAACCCGTCTAAGGGTTGGAGTTCGTCGACCAGCCGCCTGCTGGCGTTGTACAGCTTTCTGTTCGTGGCCTGGAGCAGCATCCTCATGGGGGTGTTGTACTTCGAGGTCTCGGGCTACCTGAACAAGCTCACCCGCCATTCGCTGATGCAGCGCCAGCACCTGTTCGCGCACATGAGCGGCAAGCAACTGGACGACGCCCTGATCGCCAGCCAGGCCTTCGAGGAGCGCAGCTTCGATGCCTATGGCCTGTTCGACGCGCAGTTCAACCCGCTCGGCGGGCAGATCCGCCAGCTGCCGACAGACCTCGGCCTGGACGGCAAGATCCACGAACTGAACCGCTGCCTGGACGCCGATGATCCGCACCTGCCGCGCGACAGCTGCGACGCCGTGGCGATCAAGGTCCGCGATGGCCGCTGGCTGGTGCTGGTACGCGATAACGGCTCGCTGTTCGTGGTTACCCGCATCATTCTGCATGCCCTGCTCTGGGGCCTGTCGCTGACCATCATCCCCGGTATCGCCGGCTGGTACCTGCTGCGCCGCAGACCGCTCAAGCGCATTCGCGCCATCCAGGCAACGGCCGAACAGATCGTCGCTGGCGACCTGACCCGACGTCTGCCGCTGTCGCAGCGACGCGATGAACTGGACATGCTCGCCGCCATCGTCAACGCCATGCTCGACCGCATCGAACGCTTGATGCATGAGGTCAAAGGCGTCTGCGACAACATCGCCCACGATCTGCGCACCCCGCTGACGCGCCTGCGCGCCCAGCTCTACCGGATCCGCCAGCAGGCCGGCGACGAGTCACCCCAGGCCGAAGCACTGGAACAGGCAATTGGCGAAACCGACACCTTGATGGCGCGCTTTCGCGGCTTGTTGCGCATCAGCGAGCTGGAGGATCGCCAGCGCCGGGCCGGCTTTGTCGAACTGGACCCGCACGCCTTGCTGGTGGAGATGCACGACTTCTACCTGCCTCTGGCCGAGGATGGTGACATTCACCTGAACCTGGAACTGCCTGCACAACTGCCGCCACTCCATGGTGACCGCGAACTGTTGTTCGAAGCCCTGGCCAATCTGCTCGGCAATGCCATCAAATTCACTCCGCCCGGCGGCCAGGTACGCATGTGCGCCAGCAGCGAGGCCGGTGCCTTGAGGATCGCGGTGGAAGACAGCGGGCCGGGGATTCCCGAAAATGAGCGTGAGGCGGTGTTGAAGCGCTTTTATCGCAGCGAGGAAGGTCAGCGGCACGCGGGGTTCGGGCTAGGGCTGTCGGTGGTTGCGGCGATTGTCGACCTGCATGGCTTTGCGCTTGAGGTCGGGGCGAGTGAACTGGGTGGGGCGAAACTGGTGTTGCATTGTCGAACTGGAGTTGCCAGTTAGGGCCTCATCGCTGGCAAGGCCAGCTCCTGTAGGAGCCGGCCTTGCCGGCGATGAATGCCCCGCCGATCAGTCAGCCAGACGCCAGGTAGTGGCACCTTTGCTGTCTTCGAGCACCACACCCATGGCGGTGATCTGGTCACGGATGCGATCCGACTCGGCCCAGTTCTTGTCCGCACGCGCCTGCAGGCGCGCCTGGATCAAGGCCTCGACTTCAGCCGCATCGACCTTGCCTTCGGCACCGGCACGCAGGAAGTCGTCAGCATCCAGTTGCAGCACACCGAGCAGGCCCGCCAACTCACGCAGGCGACCGGCCAGACCGGCAGCAACCTCTGGCTCGTTCTCGCGCAGACGGTTGATCTCGCGCACCAGGTCGAACAGCACCGCGCAGGCTTCAGGCGTGCCGAAGTCGTCGTTCATGGCCAGGGTGAAGCGGTCGACATAAGTCTCGCCACCCTTGGCCTCGACCCGCGGCAAACCGCGCAGGGCGTGGTAGAAGCGCTCCAGGGCACCCTTGGACTCACGCAGGCTGTCTTCGGAGTAGTTGATCGAGCTGCGGTAGTGGCTCGACACCAGCAGGTAGCGAACCACCTCCGGGTGATACTTGTCGAGCACGTCGCGGATGGTGAAGAAGTTGTTCAAGGACTTGGACATCTTCTCGCCATTGATGCGAATCATGCCGCAGTGCATCCACGAGTTGGCGTACTGCTTGCCGGTGGCAGCCTCGCTCTGGGCGATTTCGTTCTCGTGGTGCGGGAACTCCAGGTCGTTGCCACCACCGTGGATGTCAAAACTTTCACCCAGGCAGCAGGTGGACATCACCGAGCACTCGATGTGCCAGCCCGGACGGCCCGGACCCCATGGCGACGCC
>JAVXRI010000206.1:0-2325 GCA_036643775.1 Pseudomonas sp.
CAGGGCGACTTGCAGGCTGCCGGTGTCGATCTTGCCGCTGCCGGCCAGGTCCAGGGCGGTGCCGTGGTCGACCGATGTGCGGATGATCGGCAGGCCCAGGGTCACATTCACTGCGGCACCAAAGCCCTTGTACTTGAGTACGGGCAAGCCCTGGTCGTGGTACATCGCCAGCACTGCGTCACAGTGCTCCAGATATTTTGGGGTAAACAGGGTATCGGCAGGCAATGGGCCGCGCAGGTCCATGCCTTCGCTGCGCAAGCGCGCCAATGTGGGTTCAATGGTATCGATTTCTTCATGGCCCAGGTGGCCACCTTCACCGGCGTGCGGGTTCAGGCCGCAGACCAGGATGCGCGGATTGGCGATACCAAACTTTTGCTGCAGGTCGGCATGCAGGATGCGCGTGACCCGCTCCAGGCGTTCCGGGGTGATGGCGTCGGCGACATCGCGCAAGGGCAGGTGGGTGGTCACCAGAGCCACGCGCAGACCACGGGTGGCCAGCATCATGACCACTTGGGCAGTGCCGGTCAGGTCGGCGAGGAACTCGGTGTGGCCGGAGAAGGCGATGCCGCTCTCGTTGATCACACCCTTGTGTACGGGCGCGGTGATCATGCCAGCAAAATCCCCGTCCAGGCAGCCTTGGCCAGCGCGGGTCAGGGTTTCCAGCACGAATGCGGCATTGGCTTTGTCCAGCTGGCCAGCTATCACCGGGTTCTGCAGTGGCGTATCCCAGACATACAGGCTGCCGGCTGGGGCAGGCTGGTCGGGAAAGGCCCCGGGGGTGACCACCAGCAAGCTGACAGCCACGCCCAGCTGAGTGGCCCGCTCGGCGAGCAGGTCACGGCTGGTAATGGCAATCAGGGGATAAGGCTGGGCTTGCGCGGCGAGTAGCAGGCACAGGTCAGGACCTATGCCGGCCGGCTCGCCGGGTGTGAGGGCGAAGCGCTGAAGTTTCACTGGGCGGCCTGATCGGCGCCGGGAAGCTTGATTTCAACGTAGGCTTCGTCACGGATCTGACGCAGCCAGGTTTGCAGCTCTTCGTCGTACTTGCGGTTACGCAGTACGTTCATTGCTTGCTGCTCGCGGGCCTGGTCGGTACTGTCGGTGGCACGACGGCCAAGGACTTCCAGAACATGCCAGCCGTACTGGGTCTTGAACGGTCTGGTCACCTGACCTTGCTGAGCATTGGCCATTTCGTCGCGGAACTCGGGCACCAGCGCGTTCGGGTCGATCCAGTTGAGGTCGCCACCATTGAGGGCGGAACCCGGGTCCTCGGAGAAACTCTTCGCCAGTTGGGCGAAGTCTTCGCCGTTCTGGATACGCTCGTAGAGTTTTTCTGCCAACGCCTTGGTGGCCTCTTCGCTGCGGATCTCGCTTGGTTTGATCAGGATGTGACGGACATGCACTTCGTCGCGCATGGTGGCTCCGCCGCCGCCACGTTTTTCCTGCATCTTGATGATGATGAAACCGGTAGGAATACGCAGGGGCTGAGTAATCTCGCCGACGCTCAGGCCGCTGAGCAGCTTGGCGAAGTCAGGCGGTAGCTGACCGGCTTTACGCCAGCCCATGTCGCCGCCTTCCAGGGCGTTTTCGCTGGCGGAGTTGGTGATTGCCATCTGGCCGAAGTCGGCGCCGCTCTTCAGGCGCGTGTATACCTCGCCGGCCTTCTGTGCCGCCGCCTGGATCTGCGCCGAGTTGGCGCTTTCCGGCGTCGGGATCAGGATGTTGGCCAGTCGCCATTCTTCCGACAGTTGCATCTGACCCTGCTCCGAGGCGAGGAAGTTCTTCACTTCCTGCTCCGAGACTTGGATACGCTCGGCCACCCGGCGCTGACGCACGCGGCTGATGATCATCTCGCGACGCACCTGCTCACGGGCATCCTCATAGGACAGACCGTCACGGGCCAGGGCCGCGCGAAACTGCTCAAGGCTCATACCGTTGCGCTGGGCAATGGTGCCGATGGCCTGGTTCAGTTCCTCATCAGTGATGCGAATGCCGGAACGATCGCCGATCTGCAGCTGCAGGTTTTCGACGATCAGGCGTTCGAGCACCTGCTGATCGAGCACGCCAGCGGGTGGCACGGAGCCGCCACGCTTGGCGATGGTCTGCTGGACTTCACGCACGCGGCTGTCCAGCTGGCTCTTCATCACCACGTCGTTGTCGACGATGGCCACAACGCTGTCCAGGGATTGCACGGCGGCATGCGCCGTGCCGGTCAGCAATACTGCGCCCAGCAACAGCGGGCGCAGACAATCAGTAAGCTTGGTCTTCACGTGTACGATAACCTTGAATGCCCTTGTCGAGGAACGACTCGACTTTATTGCCCAC
>JAVXRI010000207.1:0-2286 GCA_036643775.1 Pseudomonas sp.
CTGCCCGTGCTGAAAGATCTGAAAGTGCTCGACAAGATGGATGAGAAGGTTAACCTGCACGGCGGCGCTATCGCCCTGGGTCATCCTTTCGGTTGCTCTGGTGCGCGGATTTCCGGCACTCTGCTCAATGTCATGAAGCAGAATGGCGGGACCTTCGGCGTTTCGACCATGTGCGTCGGCCTGGGCCAAGGTATCACCACCGTCTTCGAACGCGTTTAAGCGTTACGCTGATGGAAACCGGGGCCTGGTGCCCCGGTTTTTGTTTTTGCAGCAAATTTTTTTTCAAGAGGGTGAGCAACATGCAGATACAACCAGGCGTATACCGGCATTACAAGGGGCCTGAGTATCGTGTGTTCGGTACGGCGCGCCATTCCGAAACCGAGGAGTGGGTGGTGTTCTACCAGGCTCTGTACGGCGAATTCGGCCTCTGGGTTCGGCCACTTTCGATGTTTATGGAGTCGGTCGAGGTTGACGGCGAGCACGTGCCGCGCTTTGCTTTGGTCACAGCAGAAGCCGAGCTGTTTTCCCGGCCAGATGCCGAGGGTGGCTAGCGCCTCGCGCTTGACCTCACTCTGTTGCCACTATATATAGCGGTGCCGCGTCAGGTACCTGCCGTGTTTTTATTTTCAGTATTCAGGAATTTTCCGATCCATGGGCAAATCGCTGGTCATTGTGGAATCCCCGGCTAAGGCCAAGACCATCAACAAGTATCTGGGCAGCCAGTACGTGGTGAAGTCGAGTATCGGCCATATCCGAGACCTGCCCACCAGCGGTTCGGCCAGCGCCAGCAAAGAGCCTGCCGCCAAGCGTGGCAAGGCCGCTGCAGGTGAGGCACCCGCCCTGTCGCCTAAAGAGAAGGCGCGCAAGCAGCTGGTCGCGCGCATGGGGGTTGATCCGGACCACGGCTGGAAAGCCAAGTACGAGATCCTTCCGGGCAAGGAAAAGGTCATCGAAGAACTGCGTCGTCTGGCCAAAGATGCCGACACCATCTATCTCGCAACCGACTTGGATCGCGAGGGGGAAGCCATTGCCTGGCACCTGCGCGAAGCCATCGGTGGGGACGACAGCCGCTACAAGCGCGTGGTGTTCAACGAAATCACCAAGAAAGCCATCCAGGAAGCGTTCTCGCAGCCGGGCGAGCTGGATATCGATCGGGTCAACGCCCAGCAGGCGCGTCGCTTCCTCGATCGCGTGGTGGGTTACATGGTCTCACCACTGCTGTGGCAGAAAATCGCCCGCGGCCTGTCCGCCGGCCGCGTGCAGTCGGTGGCGGTGAAACTGGTGGTCGAGCGTGAGCGCGAGATTCGCGCTTTCATCCCGGAAGAATACTGGGAAGTGCATGCCGACCTGGGTACTGCCAAGGACGCCAAGGTGCGCTTCGAAGTGGCTCGCGAGAAGGGCGAAGCCTTCAAGCCGCTCAACGAAGCCCAGGCCATGGCCGCGCTGGAGAAACTCAAGTCCTCCAGCTACACCGTCGCCAAGCGTGAAGACCGACCGACCAGCAGCAAGCCGTCGGCGCCCTTTATCACCTCCACCCTGCAGCAGGCCGCGAGCAATCGCCTGGGCTTCGGGGTGAAGAAGACCATGATGATGGCCCAGCGTCTGTACGAAGCCGGCTACATCACTTATATGCGTACCGACTCGACCAACCTTTCGGTCGATGCGGTGGAAATGGCGCGCAGCTACATCGAAAGCGAGTTCGGCAAGAAGTACCTGCCGGAAGCGCCGATCGTCTACGGCAGCAAAGAGGGTGCCCAGGAGGCGCACGAAGCGATTCGTCCTTCCGACGTCAACACGCACCCGACCAAGCTCACGGGCATGGAGCGTGACGCCGAGCGTCTGTATGAGCTGATCTGGCGCCAGTTCCTGGCCTGCCAGATGCCGCCGGCGCAGTACCTGTCGACCACCGTCAGCGTCACCGCTGGCGACTTCGAGCTGCGCGCCAAGGGCCGTATCCTCAAGTTCGACGGTTACACCCGTGTACTGCCACAACAGAGCAAGCCGGGCGATGACGATGTGCTGCCTGAGATGAATCAGGGCGAAGTGCTCAAGCTGATCCAGATCGACCCAAGCCAGCACTTCACCAAGCCACCTGCGCGTTACTCCGAAGCCAGCCTGGTCAAGGAAATGGAAAAGCGCGGCATTGGCCGTCCTTCCACCTACGCGGCGATCATCTCGACCATTCAGGATCGCGGTTATGTAACCCTGCACAACCGTCGTTTCTACTCCGAGAAGATGGGTGACATCGTCACCGAGCGTCTGTCCGAGAGCTTCTCCAACCTCATG
>JAVXRI010000208.1:0-2283 GCA_036643775.1 Pseudomonas sp.
CCCAATATCCGTGGACGATTGGTGGCGAAAAATGATCAGCCCTTTGCAGAGCAATTGCTGAAAAGCAATAATTCTTTACGCCGTGAATTAAATTTAACTCAAACCACAGAATATCCGACTGACAATAAAATAGTGCAGGGCAGCGCAGCACTGAAACAAGTCGGTGATGTATCTGTAGAAGTCAAAACTGCGGAAGAACTGGGGATTAAAATCGGTGATCGGCTGACCTTTAGCTTGCCCGAAGGGTTGGTTCACGCCAAAGTCATTAACTTGCGTAGTGTTGAATGGGAAAGCTTTAGTCCTAATTTTTTCTTTATTTTTGCACCCAAAACCATGGATGAAAATGCAGGCAGTTATTTAGGCAGTTTTTATGTGCCAGAACAGGATAAAAAGCAATTGGTTCCTGTGATTCAGCAATTTTCCAATACTGTTTTTATTGATGTCAGTTTGATCTTGGATGAAGTCAAACGCTTGGTAAATGTGTTGGTGCAAATTATTACCATTCTGGCGTTATTGGTGAGTGTGTCAGGTATTTTGGTACTGGTTGCCTGCTTGAATTTATTGATGGATGAACGTAAACGTGATGTGGGAGCGGCCTTGCGCCGCGACAGGCTTGCAGCGGTATCAGCGAACGCCGGCACCGGCCAGACTGTCGGAAGTCCAGCCATTGTCAGGGCTGAGCTTGTCCATGACCTTCACGCCGCCTTTGCCAGGCCAGACGTTGATGTAATAGGTGCCGCTGATCAAGTCGTAGTGGCCGCCAGGCGAGTTGTTGATCGCGCCAACGTCATACATCTGGGTCATGTAACTGAAGCCTGGACGCCACAGTTGGCCACGGCCGTCATATTGGTCGACTGCCAGTGCGGTCCAGCTGTCCTCGTCGATGTAGAACGTGCGCTTGGAATAGATATGGCGCTTGCCTTCCTTGAGGTTGGCCTCCACCACCCACACGCGGTGACGCTCCCAGCGCACCAGATCGGGATTGATGAACTTCGGCCCGAACACGTTCTTCGGATCCTCGGCATAGGTGAAGCGATAGGTGTTGTAAGGAACGTACATTTCCTTCTTGCCGACCAGCTTCCAGTCGAAGCGGTCGAGCCGGCCGTTGAACAGGTAGATATCGTCGACAGTGGACATGCCCGAGGTACTGGCGTTCGGCGTATCGTAGGCCAGATCAGGCGCCAGACGCACACGGCGTTGGCCCGGCAAGTACTGATAGGCACGGCGGCCCTTTTCAGTGTCGATGTTGTCGAAGGTCATCACCGCTTCACCAGCGCGGCGGGCGGGGCCTGTGTAGTTGGCACGGGCGCGGGTGATGATCGTCGGTGCCTCGGCCTTGCTGGTGTCGTAGTACGGCATCTCGTACGTCCAGCGGCCCTCGGTCGAGACCACCAGCTTGCCGGCGGCATCGACGTTGTAGGCGCCGTACTTGGGCGCGAGATAGGCCACCCCCTGGTAGCGAGTCAGGTGGTTGAACATCACCTCGATACCGCGCTTGGGAATCGGGAACGGTACGCCGGCACGCGCGCCCTGCAGGTTCTGATCGTCGTTGGTCAACTGCGCCTGGGTGGCATTCTTCAGGGTGTTGTCCAGCACGAACTGCGGGTAACCGACGGTACGGTGCGTCGGATACACATCGACGCGGAAACCCGGCCGGGCCTTGATCAGGGCCTTGGTGCCTTCGGTGAGCTTGTCCGCATAGGTGTCGACGTTCGAGGCATTGATGGTGAACAGCGGCTTTTCGTTGGCGAAGGGATCAGGGCGAATGCCCGAGGCCTTGTCGAAGCCTGCAGGCGGGGTCAGCAGCCCGCCGGTGTAGGCCGGAATGGTGCCATCAGCATTACCGGCCATCTCGGCCCCCACGGGGGTCAAGGTGGTGCCCAGTTGCTTGGCTTCCTGCTCGGTAATGGCTGCATGGAGCACGCCTGCATGTGCAGCCAGTAGCGCGGCGGCAATCAGGGTTTTTGTCAGTTTAATCATGTCTCCAACCTCTAGGATGGTGGTTTGAGCGTCGGCGCGCCCGGCCCCTCAGGAAATGCGGTTTCTCTTCCCGTCCTGGCCCTCTGTTTTTAACCAACCACCCCCTCCTCTCGCCCCCCCCTTATTGGCGCGGTAAGGGGGGGATGCCCTCCAGGGGCTTCGCGGCCTACGACTTGCTTCGCCAAGGCCGAAGGGTGCTGCGCACTGGCCCCTACAGGCGCCTCCGCTCAGCCTCCTGAAGTCGCAAAGTTACGGGCGGCGCCTGTGCTGACGCATCTTCGAAATCAAATCTGGCGAAGCCAG
>JAVXRI010000209.1:0-2247 GCA_036643775.1 Pseudomonas sp.
GTATTGCCCGAGCTGTGCTGAGGTCGTACTTGATGATCAAGAGTCAAGACGTGTCAGTGCGGCCATGCTTGCGTTCAACCGCCAGGTCAACGCAACGACTGTCGACCCTGGCTTTATCGCGGCAGTCCGCAAGAAACTGGCACTTGATCAGCGTGAAGCTGCGGAGATTTTTGGCGGTGGCGCCAATGCCTTTTCCCGTTATGAGAACGGCAAGACCAGGCCTCCCCTGGCGTTGGTCAAGTTGCTCAAGCTGCTTGATCGTCATCCCGAATTGTTCGAAGAGGTCAGGACAGCCTGATCTGCTCTGAATAAAAAAAGCCCCCTGGCCGCAAGGCGAGGGGGCTTTTTGTTGGGCGCTGGCTTACATGTTCGGGTAAGTCGGGCCACCGGCGCCTTCCGGCGTCACCCAGGTGATGTTCTGCGAAGGGTCCTTGATGTCACAGGTCTTGCAGTGCACGCAGTTCTGGGCGTTGATCTGGAAGCGCTTGCTGCCGTCTTCCTGAGTGACCACTTCGTACACGCCAGCCGGGCAGTAACGCTGGGCCGGCTCGTCGTACAGCGGCAGGTTGGTGCCGATCGGGATGCTCGCGTCGGCCAGCTTCAGGTGGCACGGCTGCTCTTCTTCATGGTTGGTGCTGGAGAGGAACACCGAGCTGAGCTTGTCGAAGCTGAGCTTGCCATCCGGTTTTGGATAATCGATTTTCTTCGAGTCGGCAGCCAGCTTCAGGCACGCGTAGTCCGGCTTGGTATCGCGCAGGGTGAACGGCAGCTTGCCGCCGAACCAGTTCTGGTCGACATAGTTGAATGCCGCACCGAAGATCGGGCCGAATTTGTGCATGGCCGGGCCGAAGTTACGGCTGGCGAACAGTTCCTCATGCAGCCAGCTGGCCTTGAATGCTTCTACGTAGCTGTTGAGCTGGTCGCCGCCTTCGCTGCCGGCCAGCAGGGCGTTGGCCACCGCTTCGGCGGCGAGCATGCCGGACTTCATCGCGGTGTGGCTGCCCTTGATTTTGGCGAAGTTCAGGGTGCCCAGATCGCAACCGATCAGCGCGCCACCGTTGAAGACCATCTTCGGCAGCGAGTTCAGGCCGCCCTTGCTAATGGCGCGGGCGCCATAGCTGATGCGCTTGCCACCTTCGAGGTACTGGCTGATCACCGGGTGGTGCTTGAGGCGCTGGAATTCGTCGAACGGCGACAGGTAGGCGTTGCTGTAGGACAGGTCGACGATCAAACCTACTACTACCTGGTTGTTTTCCAGGTGATAGAGGAACGAGCCACCGGTGTTTTCCTTGGCCATTACATCCAGCGGCCAGCCAGCGGTGTGTACAACCAGGCCTTGCTCGTGCTTGGCCGGATCGATTTCCCAGATTTCCTTCAGGCCGATGCCGTAATGCTGGACGTCGGATTCGTTGTCCAGGTTGAAGCGCTTGATCAGTTGCTTGCCGATGTGGCCACGGCAGCCTTCGGCGAACAGCGTGTATTTGCCACGCAGCTCCATGCCCGGGGTATACAGGCCTTCTTTGGGGTTGCCTTCACGGTCGACACCCAGGTCGCCGGTAATGATCCCGCGGACTACGCCGTTTTCGTCGAACAGGGCTTCCTGGGCAGCGAAGCCCGGGTAGATTTCTACGCCCAGGTTCTCGGCCTGCTGGGCCAGCCAGCGGCACAGGTTGCCCAGGGAGATGATGTAGTTGCCTTCGTTGTGCATGGTCTTGGGCACGAACAGGTCCGGGACCTTGATCGAGCTGCCAGCATCCTTGAGCACGTAGATGTCGTCGCGTTTGACTTCGGTGTTGAGCGGGGCGCCGAGCTCTTTCCAGTCCGGGAACAGTTCGTTCAGGGCGCGCGGTTCGAAAACCGCACCGGAGAGGATGTGGGCACCGACTTCCGAGCCTTTCTCGACCACGCAGACGCTGATTTCGTTACCGGCTTCGGCGGCCTTCTGCTTCAGTCGGCAGGCGGCGGACAGGCCAGCCGGGCCAGCGCCGACAATGACCACGTCGAATTCCATGTATTCGCGTTCCACAGGTTCTCTCCTACTCAAGGCTCATCGGTTTTTCTTTGTTGGCGGGTGTCAGGCGGTCATTTTTACCGCGCTCAAGCTGTAGCTCGAGCGATGACGGACTACACCGCTTTCTCTTGGTCGCGCATTATATCTACACCACTGGCGGGGTCCAATACAAACGTTTGTTTGAATTTGCCGCAGGACAGTAAAATCAAAGACGCGCGGCGTGAATCTGACCGGTT
>JAVXRI010000210.1:0-2230 GCA_036643775.1 Pseudomonas sp.
ACCAGTGGCAAGATCGAGTCCGGTACGCGCCTGGAAGTGGCCTATTTCGACCAGCTGCGCCATCAACTGGACCTGGAAAAGACGGTAATCGACAACTTGTCCGAAGGTCGCGACTTCATCGAGATCGACGGTCAGAACCGCCATGTACTGAGCTACCTGGGCGACTTCCTGTTCAGCCCGCAGCGTGCCCGTACGCCGGTCAAGGCGTTGTCCGGTGGTGAGCGTGCGCGTCTGTTGCTGGCCAAACTGTTCAGCAAGCCGGCCAACCTGCTGGTGCTCGACGAACCGACCAACGACCTCGACGTTGAAACCCTCGAACTGCTTGAAGAAGTACTGTCGGCGTTCAAAGGCACTGTACTGATGGTCAGCCACGACCGGGCGTTCCTCGACAACGTAGTAACCAGCACCCTGGTCTTCGAAGGCGAGGGCAAGGTTCGCGAGTACGTCGGTGGTTACCAGGACTGGATTCGCCAGGGCGGTTCGCCGAAATTGCTCGGTGTCACCGAAAGCAAGTCGGGCAAGTCGGAGCTCAATACGGCGGTGGTTGAAGCCGTTGCGCCGGCGCCTGAAGCAGCACCGGCCGCCGAGGCACCAAAGAAAAAGCTCAGCTACAAGTTGCAGCGTGAGCTGGAAGCCTTGCCGGGCCAGATTGATGAACTGGAGCAGAAGATGGCAGCGGTGCAGGAAGAAATTTCCAATCCGGCCTTCTACCAGCGCCCGATCGACCAGACAACCGCTGTGCTGGCGCGTCTGGAACAGTTGCAGGCTGAGCTGGATGTGCTGGTAGAGCGCTGGGCCGAACTCGACAGCTAAGGGCAGGGGCCCGGCGCAGGCTGCGCCGGGCTATCTGATTACTCTTTTTTCTGCAGGCGCACTGCAAGCACATCGCAGGGCGCGCCGTGCAGTACGTCGTTGGCGGTAGAACCCAGCAGCAGTGCCAGGCCGTGACGGCCATGGCTGCCGACCACGATCAGGTCGCATTTCTGGTCTTTGGCCAGTTGATGGATCTCCTGGCGAGGTTGGCCGTAGGTCAGGTGGGAATCGCCACGTTTGATCTCTGGGTACTTGTTGAACAGACGGTCCATACGCTCTTTGGCCTGGTCGAACTGTTGTTGTTGCAGTTGGGACAGATCCATCGGCACATCGCCACCAAACGCCATGGCCATGGGCTCGACGATATGCACCAGAGAAACCTTGGTCTCGGTCGACGCGGCCAAGGTCATGGCACGCTTGATGACCGGGTCGCATTCTTCGGTCAGGTCGACGGCAACCAGAATATGTTCGTAGGGCATGAGAGGCTCTCCTGACAATCGCGATAGTTCAAGTATGGTCGGTTTCAGGCTGATCGCTTAGAACCTCGGCTAACCAGCTCATTTGCAAAGCTTTATGGGAACAACAGATATGACGGTCTGGGTAGTGGTGTCAATCCTTGCACTGATTTTGAGCCCTCTGGCCTGGTTGCGTCCTTCGCGCAACCAGAGTGGCCGGATGGCCCTGCGCATGGAGGCCAGGCGCATGGGTCTGAACATGCAACTGGCGCCGCAGCAGTGGCCGCACTGGTTGCCCAAGGAGCCGCCAAGCCCCTGCGCGCAGTACGTGCGGCCGCGGCGCAAGGGCAGGGTAGACACCTGGAGTTACTGGCAAACAACCCCCGGCACCTGGCTTAATCAATGGCGTGAGCCGTGCACCGATCCTGTGCATGCAGAGCATCTCGCGCGCCTGCCTGACAATGTCTTCAAGGTCGAAGCCGGTCCGCAAATGGTTGCCCTTTACTGGGGGGAACGTGGTGAAACGTCTGTATTGCAGGATATTGCTGCGGTGTTGAAAGCCCTGGCCTGATCACGCTCAATAAAAAGCCCGATATACGCATCGGGCAGGCGGGCCAGGCAGGCCGGTATGAATACTGATTCCTTCCGAGTGTAGCGGGCTCCCCGCTCTGCGCAGTTCTTCGTGTCATTTTTTTACACCCGGTCCGCGTTGATCCTGCGTTTGCCTGTGTAAGCCTTTCACCACTATCGCTGGCATGAATACGGCTCGATCACCGACGCCGGTGTTTGCCCGTGCTCAGCAGAAAATGACCGTAAAGTCGCGTTTTCACGCCGCTTTCGGGTATTTGACAACGGCGATCTTTTCGTTGAATGTGTGCATACCCAAATCAAACGGGCGTATGAATTGAGCGTGAGTAGCGTCGTCTTTTTTAGCACAACCAACAAAAGCTAAAGTAGTAGCA
>JAVXRI010000211.1:0-2182 GCA_036643775.1 Pseudomonas sp.
GGCGGTGATCCTGATCGTGCCGATGACCCTGCTGTCGGCAATCACCGGGGTGATCCTGTCCGGGGGTGACAACAACATCTTTACTCAGATCGGCTTGATCGTACTGGTGGGGCTGGCGTGCAAGAACGCCATCCTGATTGTCGAGTTCGCCAAGGACAAACAGGCTGAAGGCCTCGACCCGTTGGCCGCGGTACTGGAAGCCTGCCGCCTGCGTCTGCGGCCGATCCTGATGACCTCGATCGCCTTCATCATGGGTGTGGTGCCGCTGGTGTTCTCCTCCGGTGCCGGTGCGGAAATGCGTCATGCCATGGGTGTGGCGGTGTTCTCCGGGATGATCGGGGTGACCTTCTTCGGCCTGCTGCTGACGCCGGTGTTCTTTGTCCTGATCCGCCGTTACGTCGAACGCAAACAGGCCCGCAAAGCGGACCGTGCGCTGCAGTTGGAGACTCATGCATGAACAGTGGTCTGAAACTTTTTATGCCGAGCCTGCTGGTCCTGGCCCTGGCCGCCTGTGCGGTGGGCCCGGATTACAAGGCACCAGACACGGCGGCGGCGCAACTGAGCGCCGCCAATGACCCGGCGGCCAAGGCCGAGTTCGACCGCAGCCGCTTTGAAAGCATCTGGTGGAAGCAGTTCGACGACCCGGTCCTCAACCAACTGGTCAGCCAGTCGCTGCAAGGCAACCGTGAACTGCGGGTAGCCTTCGCCCGCCTCAAGGCGGCCCGGGCGATTCGCGACGATGTCAGCAACGACGCCCTGCCGACCGTGACCAGCCGCGTCAGCAGCGACCTGGGCAAGGGCCAGATTCCGGGGCAGACCGACGACCGGGTCAACAGTGAACGCTACGACCTGGGCCTGGACATGGCCTGGGAGCTGGACCTGTTCGGCCGCATCCAGCGCCAGCTGGAAGCCAGCGAAGCCCAGCAGGATGTGGCCCGGGCCGACCTGCAACAGCTGCAGGTCAGCCTGATCGCCGAGCTGGTTGATGCCTATGGCCAGCTGCGTGGTGCACAGCTTCGCGAGAAGATTGCCGTGGCCAACCTCAAGACCCAGCAGGATTCACGCGGCATCACCGAAACCCTGCGTGACGCCGGGGTCGGCAATGACCTCGATGTGGTCCGTGCCGATGCCCGCCTGGCGCAGGTAGAGGCCACCGTTCCACAGCTACAGGCTGAACAGGTACGCGCCCGCAATCGCATCGCCACCTTGCTTGGCCAGCGCCCGGATGCGTTGAGCATCGACCTCTCGCCGGCGCAACTGCCCGCGATTGCCAAGGCCCTGCCGGTAGGTGATCCGGGCGAGCTGCTCAAGCGCCGTCCGGACGTACGCAGTGCCGAACGGCAACTGGCAGCAGCGACGGCCAACATTGGCGTGGCCACCGCCGACCTGTTCCCAAGGGTCAGCCTCAGCGGCTTTTTGGGCTTTACCGCGGGTCGCGGCTCACAGCTTGGCTCGTCGGCAGCGCAAGCCTGGGCCCTGGGCCCGAGCATCACCTGGGCGGCGTTCGACCTGGGTAGTGTGCGGGCGCGCCTGCGCGGCGCCAATGCCGATGCCGAAGGCGCCTTGGCCAACTATGAACAGCAGGTCTTGCTGGCACTGGAAGAGTCGGAAAACGCTTTCAGTGACTACAGCAAGCGCCAGCAACGCCTGCTCGCCCTGCTGCGTCAGAGCGAAGCCAGCCGCAAGGCCGCCGACCTCGCCTCGATCCGCTATCGCGAAGGGACCGTGGACTACCTGATTCTGCTCGACGCCGAGCGTGAACGCCTGAGCGCCGAAGACGCCCAGGCCCAGGGTGAAGTGGACCTGTACCGTGGCATCGTCGCTATTTACAAGGCCCTGGGTGGTGGTTGGCAAACCGAGAGCGTCGCCAGCGTGAACTGATTCAACGACTCCTTTGGTTGGTTTCTGACCGGCCCTTTGCCCCGCCTGCTCACGCTCGCGGGGCTTTTTTGTGGTGCACCACGGAAACCTGGGGACTAGGATCCTTGGGTTGGGTTGGGTTGGGTTGGGTTGGGTTGGCTGCGAGCTTATCCATTTGGGGTGGCGCCGCTGCCGGCCCCTTCCGCCCTTACGGCGGCCTACTTTTTTCTTGGAAAAAGTAGGCATGGAACTGTCCCTTGGCAGCGGACGCCAAGAAGCTGGGTGTTAAGACCTCTGCTTCAAGCCCTTTGCATAAGCGTTC
>JAVXRI010000212.1:0-2107 GCA_036643775.1 Pseudomonas sp.
GCTCACACAAGGTCTCAGGCGATGCTAGAACATCTCCGAAAGACCCCGTCCGAAGCGACCATCAAGACTGCCGCTGGCCTTGCCAGCTGTGGGAATTACCTGCACTTCCGGGAGTACTTCACCGTGGGCAAGGTACGGCTGCATAGCGCGACGTTCTGCAAGCAGCACCTGGTCTGCCCGTTGTGCGCTATTCGCCGCGGTGCTAAGGCTCTTGGTGCCTATTTGACGCGATGGCAGGTGATCCAAGAAGAACGTCCGGATCTGCGTCCATATCTCCTGACCCTTACGGTCAAAAATGGCGATGATCTGGAAGAAAGGCAGACCCACCTCAGTAAGTCATTGCGTAAGCTTTTGGACCGTCGCCGCAACTTCAATTCCGGCGTTCCTCGGGCTCCATGGACAGAGCTTTGCAAGGCAGAGGGAGCGGTTTACACCCTTGAGCTAACCAACAATGGCAATGGCTGGCATCCGCACTGCCACATGATCATTCTGGCTACCTCTCAGCCATCCCAAACTGACCTCAGCGCCGAGTGGCACAAGATCACCGGTGACAGCATGGTCGTGGATTGCAGGCCCATCCTGGGCGATCCCGTTGAGGGCTTCATGGAAGTGTTTAAGTACGCCGTGAAGTTCTCCGACTTGACCCTGGCTGACAACTGGCACGCGGCGCAGATCCTCAAGGGCAAACGCTTGCTGAACAGCTTCGGTTCGTTCCGTGGCGTTGAGATCCCTGACTCGCTGCTCGATGAGCCGCTCGACGGGCTTCCGTATCTGGATCGGTTCTATCGCTACCTGGACGACTCATACCAGCCGGCGAGCATCAGGGAGTGAGGCAGGCGACAGCGTAGCGCCTGCCTGCCTCACTCCCTGAGATTGCCGTTCCTATGGCTCACCTATTGCGGTTGCAATAGGCCCAACAATAGGCGCAGCAATAGGACGTCCAAGAGCTAAAAACATAGAACCAACAGCAAAGTGCCGTCACCCCTGCGGGGCTCCGTGGCCGTCCCTTCGGGAACGCCCAAACCTCCCGGGGGAGCGCCCCGGAAGGCCTTCAGGGTTCTGAATCGCTGCGCGATTCGCCACCCTCTTTCCTCCCCTGCGCCCTGGACGGGCTTGTCTCGAAAATTCACCCGCGTGCGCGCCCGGCAAAGCCGGACCAACCTGCTTTCTGAGACTGCGCGACGCATCGGCGCGGGACTCCGTCCCTCCCTCTGCTGCTTCGGCTCGAAACCAGGTTGGTCCGGTTTCACCTGACGCGCACGCAAGCGGTGCGGCCTGATGCTTCGCACCCTGGTTTCGCCCTGGACGGGCTGCACCAGGGCAGAACGGAAAAATTCGGCCTGGGGGCCATTTTTCCTCACCCCCCTCGTGGGCTCGGGTGGCGTCTGTCAGGCTGTTTCCGTCGTCTTCGACGCCGGTTTATCAGAGCGGCTTTTGGCCGCTCTGGAAGCAGCTTTCGCTGCCCAAAGCCCTCTGCGCTACCATTCGATTTTCGTCTAGGAAAATTCCTCATGCAGCGTCTCGCCATACCTTCGGATTACGTCCTGCAGTTCATCCTGGGGCGCGCCTCCTATGTCCTCCCATGGGAGGACAAGCTTTGCCCAGGTAATCCAGCAGATGATCCCGAAACTGGCGCAGAGGAATACAACGCATACGCCATCAAAAAGGCGCAGGAGATCGGCAGGGCAACGAAACCAGACCCTGTGCTAGATGCAGTGTATTTGGCTTTAAAAACGCCTGGCGAGGCTTACAGAGCCCTTGCTGGCGATCTTGCGGAGGCTTACCAAGGTCGTTATCGGTTTCTCATAGACAATTTGGCCCAGTGGGACGAAGAAACCCGATGGTTGAGGGCTGATCTGGTCTTTTCCAATGCTGAGCTGCGCCATTTGTCAGCCACACAAGTGATGGCTTTACGAACAAGGGCCGCTGAGGCCTGACGCGCTGCGCTTGTCCCCTCGATCTCCATACGGGAACAGGTTCCCGCACTCCGATCGAGGCCGGTCCGTCCACCGTTGAAACTTCCCAGGTCAGGGGCCGCGACCCCGGCTCGTCGTGACTCGCTTCACCGTCGCGGCGAACGGAGTCCCGGGCGGAGCGAACCCTTGAC
>JAVXRI010000213.1:0-2068 GCA_036643775.1 Pseudomonas sp.
TCACGCTGCGGACGTCACCGCTGATACCCTGGGGGGTGTGAATGACTGTGTACTGGGTACCGGCTATCCCGCTGGCGCTGGCCGGGGCGGCCGTGCCGTAACCGCTCAGGCTCAGCGTGCCGTCCAGGTTCGCCGTCCGGGCAGTGACCGCCGGCTGGGTACCTTTTGCCACCGTCAGCGTCGAGCCCGCCGCCTGGGTCAGCGCCCCGCCCAGCATCAGATTGCTGGTTGCCGCCACCTGGGTGCCGGCACCGGCTGCCGTGGTCAGGCTCGCCGCATTGAACGCGCCGCTCTGACCGAAGGCCAGCGTACCGCCGCTGACCGTTACCGCGCCCTGAGTCGATCCCGCGCCGGTCAGGGTGGTGGTGCCGCTGCCGGTTTTGGTCAGCGAACCGCTGCCGCTCAGCACATTAGCCAACGTGCCGTTCGCCGCAAAGTCCAGCTGCAGAGCAGCATTGTTCGCCACCGCTCCGGTACCCAGCGCCGCGCCGTTCTGCGCCACCAGAGTACCGGCAGAGATGCTGGTACCACCGCTGTACGTGTTGGTGCCGTTCAGGATCGTTTTACCTGTACCGATCTGATTCACCACACCGCTGCCTGATATCACCCCAGCCAGGGTTAATGTATCGCTACGGTTGAAGGCCAGCGTGCCATTGTTGGTCACATTTCCGGTGAGGGAACCGCTGGTCCCGCCATTACCCAGTTGCAGCGTTCCGGCGGAGATCGTCGTGCCGCCACTGTAGCTGTTGGCGCCGGTCAGTATGGTTCTGCCCGTGCCCATCTGATTCACCATCCCGATACCGGAAATCACGCCGCTAAAGGTCGCCGTATCGCTGCGGTTAAAGGCCAGCGTGCCATTGTTGGTCACATTCCCGGTGATGGAGCCGCTGGTACCGCCATTACCCAGTTGCAGCGTCGCAGCCGGGTTGATCGCCGTACCACCGCCGTATGTGTTGCTTCCCGTCAGGATCTGCGTACCGCTTGCCTGTACCAGCACCAGTTGCGCGCCGGTGAGGGTTCCCGCAAAGACGCTCGTGGCCGTGTCTTTCAGTGTCAGCGTTGTCGCCGTTGTCGTACCGTTGGTCACCGTACCTGCACCTGTCAGGTTGGTCAGTGACTGGTGGTAACCGTGGGTATCCAGCGTTGCGCCAGCGTTCACCGTCACGTTCGCGGAAGTCGCAATCACATCGCGGGCACCGGCCTGCAGCGTTCCGGTCGCCACCGTTGTGTCGCCGGTAAAGTTGTTGGTTGTGTTGGACAAAGACAGTACGCCCGTACCCGCATCAACCCGCAGGTTACCGCTGCCAGTGAGCTTCGCCGACATATCTGCTGACAAGCCAGTGGCTCCGCTGTTTTGTGCCAGCGTCAGGGTCTGACCGGCCTGCAGATCCAGCTGTTTCAGCCCGTAAGAGACATACAGCCCGTCCTGGAGCGTGCCCGTCGTCAGACGATAATCGTAGGTTCCGAGCGCCACCAGGTTCCCGCCCTGCTGGACATCGATCTGCTGGGAGGCGCTGATAACATTGCCGTTCTGATCCTGCAATTCCAGCGCACCTGCGCTACCCACCGCCGTACTGGCGGCGACCAGACGGGTGCCCAGATTCACATCGTCCTGCTCAAGCAGCGACAGTTCCGTTGATGGCACAGGCATCGGCAACACGTAAGGTACCGGTAATGTCGCCTGCACAACGCCAGCACCGCTCGCATCCAGCAGATTCGCCCGCACCAGACTGGTGGCATCGATCTGCGCCGGTACCGTGGCATTGAAAATCGCTTTACCCCCGTCAAAGGCCAGTCCGCCAATGGACTGCGTACCGTCCGCCACCGTGGTCACACTGCCGCTGCCAAGGCGCAGAGTCGCCGCCGCCAGCGCGCCGGTGTTCACACCACCGAGACTGAACGCTGCATTTTGCAGGTCAACGACACCGTTAAAGCCTGCGCCCGTTGCCGCTGAGGCAAAATTAACGTCATTACCGGCTGCCTTGATCGCCACCAGACCACTGCCGGTCAGCGTGTTGTTCACCGTGTAATCTGCACCCCAGTCCACCGCCAGCGTCGCACCGGAAGC
>JAVXRI010000214.1:0-1970 GCA_036643775.1 Pseudomonas sp.
AGACCAGTGCGGTACTGGTTTTCGGCCAGTTCGCCCACGCAACGCACGCGGCGGTTGCCCAGGTGGTCGATGTCATCGACTTCGCCGCGGCCATTGCGCAGGTCCACCAGAATCTTGACCACAGCCAGGATGTCTTCGTTGGACAGCACCATGGGACCGGTCGCGCCTTCGCGGCCAATCTTGGCGTTGAACTTCATGCGGCCCACGCGCGACAGGTCGTACGTGTCAGCGTTGTAGAACAGGCGCTGGAACAGAGCCTGCACTGCATCTTCGGTTGGCGGCTCGCCGGGGCGCATCATGCGGTAGATGGCAACGCGGGCAGCGAACTCGTCCACGGTTTCATCGGTACGCAGAGTCTGCGAGATGTAAGCGCCTTGGTCCAGTTCGTTGGTGTAGATGCACTGAACATCTTGCACACCAGCGCTGCGCAGCTTCTTGAGCAGCGCTTCGGTCAATTCTTCGTTGGCCTTGGCAATGATTTCGCCAGTGTCAGGATCAACGATGTTCTTGGCCAGCACGCGGCCCAGCAGGAAGTCCTCAGGCACGCTGACGAACTTGGTGCCAGATTGCTCCAGTTCGCGAGTGTGACGCGCAGTGATGCGCTTGTCCTTAGCGACGACAACCTTGCCAGCCTTGTCGGTGATGTCGAAACGAGCGACTTCGCCCTTCAGACGATCAGCCACAAATTCCATCTGCGCACCGCTGTCCATCAGGCGGAAGTTGTCGTTCACGAAGAACGTCGCCAGGATGGTTTCAGGTGTCAGGCCAATAGCCTTGAGCAGAATGGAGACAGGCATCTTGCGACGACGGTCAACACGGAAGTACAGCAAGTCCTTGGGATCGAACTCGAAGTCCAACCAGGAGCCGCGGTAAGGGATGATGCGTGCCGAGAACAGCAGCTTGCCCGAGCTATGGGTCTTACCCTTGTCGTGTTCAAAGAACACGCCAGGCGAACGGTGCAGCTGAGACACGATCACGCGCTCAGTACCGTTGATGATGAACGAACCCTTTTCGGTCATCAGGGGCACTTCGCCCATGTAGACCTCTTGTTCCTTCACTTCCTTGACCACCTTGGACTGTGATGTCGAAGACTCACGGTCATAAATGATCAGCTGAACCTTGGCGCGCACAGCGGAAGCAAAGGTCAGACCACGGGTCTGACATTCACGAACGTCGAAAGCGGGTTTGGCGAGGTTGTACTCGACAAACTTCATCTCCACAAAACCATTGTGAGAGACGATAGGGAAAGCGGAATTGAAGGCCGCTTGCAGGCCATCAATGGTGCGTTTTTTGGGGGCTACATCTGCCTGCAGGAATGCTGTATAGGCATCTTTTTGCATCTGCAGCAGATAAGGCACTTCGAGCACGCTATCGCGGCTCCCGAAGCTTTTGCGGATTCGCTTGCGTTCGGTATAAGAATAGGCCATGAGATCTCCGGGCAAAGACATGAGTCCTGGGTCTGCGACGACTGCCCCACAGGGGATCACCCTGCGGGCTTGGCGGTTGGCCACTACCAACCATGGCTGACGGCGATGCGTTGCACACCGCCCGAACCAAGGCATCTTCTGCTGTCGGATTGTCAGAAGACACTAAAAAGCAGACTCCCAAAGAAACCTGCTTTCTGGTGTGTTCTTTCAGCGCGTTCCACAAGCGCCAAAGGCTGGAGACCCTTTTAAGAGTCTCCAGCCCTTGATTTCACTGAATTACTTCAGTTCAGCCTTAGCACCGGCTTCGATCAGCTTCTTCACAGCAGCTTCAGCGTCAGCCTTGGCAACGGCTTCCTTGACGTTCTTAGGAGCGCCATCAACCAGGTCCTTAGCTTCCTTCAGACCCAGGCCAGTGATTTCACGCACAGCCTTAATCACGGAAACCTTGTTCGCGCCGGCTTCAGTCAGCACAACGTTGAACTCGGTCTTTTCTTCCACAGCAGCGGCAGCAGCGCCACCAGCAGCGGGAGCAGCCATAGCGGC
>JAVXRI010000215.1:0-1950 GCA_036643775.1 Pseudomonas sp.
CTCCTGGTCCTTGGCCAGCGAGCAGACGCCCATCGGCAGTTCCTGCAAGGTCTGGCGGTGGTAGCGGCGCAGGGCATCGAGCTCGGCGGCCAGTCCGGTCAGGCGCGAGTGATAGTCTTCCAGGCGACTCTCGATGAAGTGAATATCTTCGGTAACGTAATTTTCGTTACCCGACTTATAGGGCAGGAAGGTTTCCACCATGTCCTGAGCCACGCTGGGCCCCATCAGGCCCGACAGGTTGGCCTCAATGCGATCGCGCAGGCGCCGCAAGGCGTAGGGGCGGCGCTCGTCAAACGGTAGATAAAGGTCACGCAGGGCCTGTTCCACTTCCTTTTGTGCGGCCTTGGCGCCCAGGGGTTTGGCCAGTTGCGTGGCGAATTCCTGAGGTGAGGCAGCATGCAGTTCGCGGCGTTGCGGGCGGCGCACGTTATCCACTGCGCAGGCTTCGGCAGCGCTGATCTCTTCGGTGCTGGCATTGGTGAACAGCGAAATCAGAGTGAACAACAAGACGTTTGCCGCCAGCGACGCAATGGCCGCCATGTGCCAACTGGTGTCGTCGAGCACATAGATCATGTTCAGCAGCGGGATGTAGAAACCCTGCAGGTTGCCGATCAGAGGCAACAGCATGGTGACCATCCACACCAGGATCCCGGCCAACAAACCGGCAATGAAGCCGCGACGGTTAGCGGTCGGCCAGTACAGCACCGAAAGAACGCCCGGCAGGAACTGCAAGGTAGCAACGAAGGCAACGATACCGAGGTTGGCCAGATCCTGTTGGCTTTCCAGGGTCAGGTAGAAACCAAAACCGGCGGCGATGATGGCGACGATCAGTGCCCGGCGGGTCCATTTCAGCCAGCGATAGATATTGCCCTCGGCGGGCGGTTGGTACAGCGGCAGCACCAGGTGGTTCAGAGCCATGCCCGACAGGGCCAAGGTGGTGACGATGATCAGCCCGCTGGACGCCGATAGTCCGCCGACATAAGCGAGCAAGGCCAACGCCTGGTTGTTGGCGGCGATGCCAAGGCCCAGGGTGAAGTATTCCGGGCTGGTGCTGGCGCCCATTTTCAGGCCGGCCCAGAGGATCAGCGGCACCGCGAGGCTCATCAGCAACAGGAACAGTGGCAGGCCCCAGCTGGCGCTGACCAGCGAGCGTGGGTTGAGGTTCTCGGTAAAGGCCATGTGATACATGTGCGGCATGACGATGGCCGAGGCGAAGAACACCAGCAACAGGGTTCGCCACGGACCTTCCTGCAATGGCGTATGCAAGGCGGCCAGCGCGGTCTGGTTCTGCAGCAGCCACACTTCCAATTGATGCGGCCCGCCGAACACACCGTACAGGGCGTACAGGCCGATGCCACCGAGGGCCAACAGCTTGATCACCGATTCGAAGGCGATGGCAAACACCAGCCCTTCATGTTTTTCCCGGGTGGCGATATGGCGCGAACCGAAAAAGATGGTGAACAAGGTAATCAAGGCACAGAAGGCCAGGGCAACCCGTGCCTTGACCGGCTCGCCGGTGAGGATACTGATCGAGTCGGCCACCGCCTGAATCTGCAGGGCCAGCAACGGCAGCACACCGATCAGCATGAACACCGTGGTCAGCGCACCGGCCCAGGTGCTGCGAAAACGGAAAGCGATCAGGTCAGCCAGCGACGACAGTTGATAGGTACGGGTAATTTTAAGAATCGGGTACAGCAGCACCGGCGCTAGCAGAAACGCCCCGGAAACGCCCAGGTAACAGGCCAGAAAACCGTAACCATATTGATACGCCAGCCCGACCGAGCCATAGAAGGCCCAGGCGCTGGCATAGACGCCCAGTGACAGGGTGTAGGTCAGCGGGTGGCGAATGATCGAGCGCGGGATCATCCCGCGTTCGCTGACCCAGGCCACGCCGAACAGCACCAGCAGGTAGGCGGCGCTGATCAGGATCATCTGGGTCAGACTAAAGCT
>JAVXRI010000216.1:0-1612 GCA_036643775.1 Pseudomonas sp.
GGAAGAAAGTCCGAAGTTTCAGCAGGCCGGCGCCAGTCATCTGCTGGAGCGGGTCTATCGATTGTCTCGCTGAAATGAAAAAGGGCGACCCTGAGGTCGCCCTTTTGCTTGCGCTGTCCCTTAGCCGCGACGGCGCAGGGCTTCGATACGGTCTTCCAGTGGTGGGTGGCTCATCAGCAGGCCAGCCAGGCCCTGCTTGAGGCCGCCATTGATGCCGAAGGCATTCAGGGTATCGGGCATGTGCACCGGTACACCTTGCTCCGAGCGCAGGCGCTGCAGGGCGCCGATCATCGCGCTGGTGCCAGCGAGGCGGGCACCGGCTTCGTCCGCACGGTATTCGCGTTTACGCGAGAACCACATGACGATCATGCTGGCCAGGATACCCAGCACCAGCTCGGCGACGATGGTCGCGATGTAGTAGGCGATGCCTTGACCTTCTTCGTTCTTGAAAATCACCTTGTCGACAAAGTTGCCGATGATGCGGGCGAAGAACATGACGAAGGTGTTGACCACGCCTTGCACCAGCGCGAGGGTAACCATGTCGCCATTGGCGACGTGACCGATCTCGTGAGCCAGGACGGCACGTACTTCATCGGGCGAGAAGCGCTCCAGCAGGCCTTGGCTAACGGCAACCAGGGCGTCGTTGCGGTTCCAGCCGGTGGCGAAGGCGTTGGCCTCGTAGGCCGGGAAGATGCCCACTTCCGGCATCTTGATGCCGGCTTCGCGGGACAGCTCCTCAACGGTCTGCAGCAGCCACTGCTCGTGGCGAGTGCGCGGCTGGCTGATGATCTGGGTGCCAGTGCTCATTTTCGCCATCCACTTGGAGATGAACAGCGAAATCAGCGAGCCGGCAAAGCCGAACACGGCGCAGAAAATCAGCAGCTGGTCGAGCTTGAGGTCAACCCCGTTTGCCGCCATGAACCCATTGAAGCCGAACAGGCTCAAGGTAATGCTGGCAATCAGCACAACCGCAAGGTTGGTGGCTACAAACAGTAAGATGCGCATCATGGTTGTTACGTTCTCCTGACGGATAAAAATGTCACGTATGCGGGGTATATAAGGTGCGGGCTCCAGTGATTCAACCGGGCGACTATTTCAAACTGTGTACTTCTCTGTATTACAGCCGAATTCCGTCATCCCGCACGCCAGAGCGACAGGGCTTACAAGGTAGGGGATTGATCGGTAGGGCCTGCGCCAGCAGTGACGCAGGCCCTGACTAAAGCCTGCGGGTTACTGCTGATATGTCTTCAGGAAGTTTCCGATGCGACCGATGGCCTGCTCCAGGTCGTCGACCCGTGGCAGGGTGACCACGCGGAAGTGATCCGGCCAAGGCCAGTTGAAGGCGGTGCCCTGGACGATCAGCAGTTTTTCCGAGAGCAGCAGGTCAAGGACGAACTTTTCATCGTTGTGGATCGGACAGACCTTCGGGTCGATGCGCGGGAATGCATAGAGCGCGCCCATGGGCTTGACGCAGCTGACACCGGGAATGTCGTTGAGCAGCTCCCAGGTACGGTTGCGTTGCTCAAGCAGGCGGCCAGGTGGCAGAACCAGGTCATTGATGCTCTGGTAGCCGCCCAGGGCGGTCTGGATGGCATGCTGGCTCGGTACGTTG
>JAVXRI010000216.1:1622-1895 GCA_036643775.1 Pseudomonas sp.
CGCATGTTGGCCAGCATGTCGATGCCTTCGATGTAGCTCTGGGCGTGCTGCTTGGGCCCGGAGATGGCCAGCCAGCCGGAACGGAAGCCCGCTACCCGGTAGGACTTGGACAAGCCGTTGAAGGTCAGGCAGAGCAGATCCGGAGCCAGGGAGGCGGTGCAGATGTGCACGGCTTCATCGTAGAGGATCTTGTCGTAGATCTCGTCGGAGAACACCACCAGGTTGTGCTGGCGCGCCAGTTCCAGCATGCCCAGCAGCAATTCGCGCGAGTAC
>JAVXRI010000217.1:0-1872 GCA_036643775.1 Pseudomonas sp.
AACCGCGATATCCTCGCCTTGCCGGAAGCTGACGCCAGCCGCCTGGAGCAGTTCCGCACCATCACCCAGGCCAAGGAGCAACTGTTCCAGGTACGTCTGGCCGTGCGCAGCTACATTGCCGATATCAACAGCGAAACCGAACAGTTGGCCCTGCGTCAGCTCGATGGTGCCCTGGCCGAGATTGCCAGCCTGAACCGCCATATGCCGAACGAAGCCGCGCGCATCCAGCAATTCGAAAGCGCGGTGCTGGCCTACCGTGAAGCCGTGCGCCAGTTCCGCGACGCCACCGCCGATGTTGCCGTTGCGCGCCAGGAAATGACCGTACAAGGCGCGACCATCGTCAAAATCAGCGATACGCTGTACAAGATCCAGCTTGAGCGCCGCGACAGCGAAAGCGCCCAGGCACGGACCCTGCAGCTCACCGCCACGCTGCTGGCCTTGCTGGTCGGCGTGCTGGCCGCGGTGATCATCACCCGCCAGATCACCCGCCCACTGCGCGAAACCCTGGCGGTGGTGGAAAAGATCGCCGCCGGCGACCTCACCCACAACCTGCGTGTCACCCGCCGCGACGAACTGGGCGTGTTGCAACAGGGCATTCAGCGCATGGGCTCGACCCTGCGTGACCTGATCAGCGGCATTCGTGATGGCGTCACCCAGATCGCCAGCGCCGCCGAAGAGCTGTCGGCCGTCACCGAAGAGACCAGCGCCGGGGTCAACAGCCAGAAGGTCGAGACCGATCAGGTCGCCACGGCCATGCACGAAATGGCCGCCACCGTGCAGGAAGTTGCGCGCAACGCCGAGCACGCATCGTCTGCCGCAACCGATGCTGACGCGCAAGCGCGTGCCGGTGACCAGGTAGTTGCCGAGGCGATCGGCCAGATCGAACGCCTGGCCGAAGAAGTCCACCGTTCTACCGAAGCCATGGGCTTGCTGCAGCAGGAAAGCCAGAAGATCGGTAGCGTCATGGACGTGATCAAGTCGGTGGCCGAACAAACCAACCTGCTGGCCCTGAACGCCGCAATCGAAGCGGCCCGTGCCGGTGAAGCCGGGCGTGGATTTGCCGTGGTTGCCGACGAGGTTCGCGGCCTGGCCCAGCGCACGCAAAAGTCCACCGAAGAGATCGAAGAGCTGGTCGCAGGCCTGCAGAGCGGGACTCAGCAGGTGGCCAACGTAATGCTCGGTAGCCGCAACCTGACCGACAGCAGCGTCGAGCTGACCCGCAAGGCCGGTGCCTCACTGGAAAGCATCACCCGTACGGTGTCGAATATTCAGTCGATGAACCAGCAGATCGCCGCAGCAGCCGAGCAGCAGAGTGCGGTGGCCGAGCAGATCAGCCGCAGCATCATCAACGTGCGCGATGTGTCGGAACAGACGGCAGCGGCCAGTGATGAAACGGCAGCTTCAAGTGTCGAACTGGCGCGCCTGGGTAACCAGTTGCAGACCATGGTCAGCCACTTCCGCGTCTGACAGTTGAACTGCACCCCAAAAATTGGACACCCATCCAACCTTTGGGGTGCAATTCTTACTGTAGGAGCGGATTCATCCGCGATGGACTGCGCAGCAGGCCCAGCCCTTGGGGCCGCGTTGCGACCCAGCGCGGATGAATCCGCTCCTACACAGGTTGCGCTTACTTCACTACCTGCCCTACCCCACGGCCACGCGGATCGGAAGCAGTCTCCAGCGCCGCACCGTTCACACGGATCGCCTGGATATCACCCATTTCCCAACCCTGATCTTCCAGGGTGTAACCCATCTTCTTCAGCTCGTCCGCAACCTTGCCGGTCAGCGGCGCATAAGCGTCGAAGTAGATAGTGTCCTTAGGCAGCAACTGGTGATGCACGCGCTGCGCCGCCACGGCTTTTTCCAGCGGCA
>JAVXRI010000218.1:0-1866 GCA_036643775.1 Pseudomonas sp.
ATTCAGGTGCAAATGGTTGGCCAGGCACCAGCGGGCCAGGGCTTCCAGCGTGGGCAGGTTTTCACCCGCGAAGGCACGGGAGTGCCAGCTGCCAGCGTCGAGCTGGGCGATTTCACCCATGCTGAGCTGGCTGCCCATGCCGTGGCCGTTGGTGGTGCGCTCCAGCGTGGCGTCATGCATCAAGAACAGCACGCCATCTTTGCTGAGCTTGGCATCGCATTCAAAGAAGCGATAGCCGTGCTGCGCGCCCAGGCGGAAGGCGCTCATGGTGTTTTCCGGTGCCAGCTTGCCGGCTCCACGATGGGCGACCCATCGGGGATAGGGCCAATTTGCCAGGGAGGTCATTCGACAGGTTCTCCAAATTTCAGCAGGTTGCCGTGTGGGTCAATCACATACAGCTCGCGCATGCCCCACTCACGTGCTTGGGGTGGGGGCAGGGGCAAGCCGTTCTGGGTGAATTCGGTATGCAGTGCGCGGGTGTCTGCGCGTACATAGCAGGAGCTGTTGCGGGGCAGCTCCGGGTTGTTGCAGGGCCAGAAGTGCAGCTCGCACCCCTCGCGCGCCACGATCAGGTACTCGTCCATGCGCAGCAGCACGGCAAAGCCCAGTCGCTGGACGTAAAACGCTTCGCTCTCTGCAAGATTCAGAGAGGGAAGGACTGGAACCGTGGAGTGGATCAATGAAGGCATGCGCCTCAATGTACTGTGCTGCAAGTAAAAGGGCCGATCGCCTGAGACGTCGGCCCTTGGAGGGGGTTATGCGCGTTTGCCGGTTTCTGCGTTGAACCAGTGCAGGCGGTCATCGCGCGCTGCGATCTGGGTGGTTTCGCCGGGCTTGGGGAAGGGCTTGCCTTCTTCAATGCGCACGGTGACATCTTCGTCGCCGACCTTGCCGTACAGCAGGCGTTCAGCGCCCAGTAGTTCAACGGTTTGCACCTTGAATTCCACGCCACCCGTTTCCACCAGGTCGATGTGTTCGGGGCGAATGCCCAGAATCATGCCGGGCTTGCCGTTGGGCGAGTTCTTCAGCAGGTTCATGGGGGGCGAGCCGATGAAGCCAGCCACAAACACCGAGGCGGGGGTGTGGTAGACCTCTTCGGGGGTGCCGAACTGTTCCACATAGCCGCCGTTCATGACGATCATGCGCTGGGCCAGCGTCATGGCTTCGACTTGGTCGTGGGTCACGAACAGGCTGGTAATGCCCAGCTCGGCGTGCAGCTTCTGGATTTCAAGGCGGGTCTGGCCGCGCAGCTTGGCATCCAGATTGGACAGGGGCTCGTCAAACAGGAAGACCTTGGGCTGGCGCACGATGGCGCGGCCCATGGCCACGCGCTGGCGCTGGCCGCCGGAAAGCTGGCGGGGCTTGCGGTCCAGCAGGTTGGTCAGTTCCAGAATCTTGGCGGCTTTGTCCACGCGACGCTTGATTTCGTCCTCAGGCACCTTGGCGATCTTCAGGCCATAGGCCATGTTCTCGTAGTTGCTCATGTGAGGGTAGAGCGCGTAGTTCTGGAACACCATGGCGATGTCGCGCTTGGCGGGTTCCAGGTTGTTGACGACCTTGTCGCCAATCATCAGGTCACCGCCGGTGATTTCTTCCAGGCCGGCAATCATGCGCAGCAGGGTGGACTTGCCGCAGCCCGAGGGGCCGACCAGCACGACGAATTCGCCGTCCTTGATTTCGGCGCTTACGCCGTGAATGACGGGTACGGCGGCCTTGCCGGTGCCGTAGCGCTTGACGATGTTCTTCAGAGAGATGGATGCCATGAGAGGTATTCCAGGTATTCGTTCAATGGGTCAAAAGAAGGTGGTTGGGGCAGTGGTGGAGAGGATTACTTCTCGGTATCCACCAGGCCTTTGACAAACCACT
>JAVXRI010000219.1:0-1843 GCA_036643775.1 Pseudomonas sp.
GAACTCGCCCATGGTGCAACCGGCGTATGGCGCCAGGAATTGCAGTGCGGCGGATTCCGAAGCACTGGCAACCACCACGATGGTGTTTTTCAGTGCGTCGTTTTCTTCCAGCTTGCGAACGATGTTGGCAACGGTGGAGCGCTTCTGGCCGACAGCAACATAAACACAGAAAATACCGGAGTCTTTCTGGTTGATGATGGCGTCGATGGCCATGGCGGTCTTGCCGATCTGACGGTCACCGATGATCAGCTCACGCTGGCCACGGCCGACAGGGATCATGGCGTCGACGGATTTGTAGCCAGTCTGTACAGGCTGGTCTACCGACTTACGCCAGATCACGCCTGGAGCTACTTTTTCGACCGCGTCGGTCTGGGTGTTGCCCAGAGGACCTTTGCCGTCGATCGGGTTGCCCAGTGCGTCGACGACGCGACCCAGCAGTTCCTTACCAACCGGAACTTCCAGGATGCGGCCGGTGCACTTGGCGCTCATGCCTTCGGCGAGGGTGTCGTAGGCACCCAGGATCACTGCACCTACGGAGTCTTGCTCCAGGTTCAGGGCCATGCCGTAGACGCCGCCTGGGAACTCGATCATTTCGCCGTACATGACGTCGGCCAGACCGTGGATCCGCACGATACCGTCGGAAACCGAAACAACGGTACCTTCGTTACGGGCTTGGGAGCTCACATCGAGGTTGTCGATGCGGCCCTTGATGATTTCACTAATTTCGGAAGGATTGAGTTGCTGCATTGCTCTGCTGCCCCTTCAAACTCAAGATTTCAATGCTTCGGCCAGTTTCGCGATTTTGCCGCGAACTGAGCCATCGATAACCAGGTCGCCGGCGCGGATTACGACGCCACCAATCAGGCTGGCATCCTCCGACACTTGCAGGCGCACTTCCCGGTCGAGCCGTGCACTGAGAACCTTGGCGAGTTTGTCTTGCTGTTCTTGGTTCAACGCAAAAGCACTAGTGACTTCCACGTCCACGGATTTCTCTTGTTCGGCTTTGTACAGCTCGAACAGAGCCGAAATCTCCGGCAATAGCAGGAGACGATCGTTTTCCGCGGCAACATGAATGAAATTCTGTGCCTGTGCATCGAACTTGTCACCGCACACGTCAATAAACGTGGCGGCCTTTTCTGCGCTCGTCAGTCGCGGGGCCTTGAGCAGGCGCTGCATGGTGTCGTCTTGCGACACCGCAGCAGCCAGGCCGAGCATGGCTGACCAATTGGCCAGTTGCTGATGGGCCTGGGCGTGCTCAAAGGCCGCCTTAGCGTAAGGTCGGGCCAACGTGGTCAGTTCTGCCATGATCGCCCTCGCTTAAATTTCAGCGGCCAGTTTGTTAACCAGCTCCGCATGCGCGTTTTGATCGATTGTGGCGCCAAGGATCTTTTCAGCACCGCCAACGGCCAGAGCACCCACTTGGGCACGCAGGGCGTCTTTAGCGCTGTTCAGTTCCTGTTCGATCTCGGCCAGAGCCTGAGCCTTCACACGGTCAGCTTCGACGCGGGCCTGTTCACGGGCTTCCTCGACAAGCTGAGCAGCGCGTTTCTTGCTTTGCTCAATGATTTCGGCTGCCTGTGCTTTAGCTTCACGCAGTTGCTGACCCGCTTTCTCTTGGGCCAGCTCCAGGTCGCGAGCTGCGCGGTTGGCAGCGTCCAAACCGTCGGCAATCTTCTTTTGGCGCTCTTGCAGAGCAGTGATGACCGGAGGCCATACGTACTTCATGCAGAAGAGTACAAAAATCAGGAAAGCAACGGATTGGCCAATCAGGGTTGCATTAATGTTCACGCCAACACCTCGCTCGGTCTTAATTCATACAGCAAATCAACTCGTAGTGACGAGT
>JAVXRI010000220.1:0-1840 GCA_036643775.1 Pseudomonas sp.
CACTTGGCGTTGTCCGGGTCCGGGTGGGCTTCGAGGAAAAGCCCGGCCAGGCCCTGGCTCAGACCGGCCTTGGCCAGGTCGGTGACCTGGGCGCGGCGGCCACCGGCGGAATCGGCGCGACCACCCGGCATCTGCAGGGCATGGGTCACGTCGAAGAACACCGGGTATTCGAACTGCTTCATGATGCCGAAGCCGAGCATGTCTACCACAAGGTTGTTGTAGCCGAAGCTTGAACCACGCTCGCAGAGGATCAGCTGATCGTTACCCGCTTCTTCGCACTTGGTCAGGATGTGTTTCATTTCCTGAGGCGCGAGGAACTGAGCCTTCTTGATGTTGATCACCGCACCGGTCCTGGCCATGGCCACGACCAGGTCGGTCTGCCGCGACAGGAAGGCCGGCAGCTGAATGATGTCACAGACATCCGCCACGGCTTGCGCCTGATGCGGTTCGTGGACATCGGTGATCACCGGCACATTGAAGGTGCGCTTGATCTCTTCGAAGATCTTCATCCCCTCTTCCAGGCCTGGGCCACGGTAGGAGGTGATCGACGAACGGTTGGCTTTATCGAAGCTGGCCTTGAACACGTAAGGGATACCGAGCTTCTCGGTAACCCGCACGTACTCTTCGCAGACCTTCATTGCCAGGTCACGGGATTCCAGCACGTTCATGCCGCCGAACAGGACGAACGGCTTGTCGTTGGCGATCTCGATGTTACCGACGCGAATGATCTTCTGGGTCATGTATCAGGCCTTGTTCTTTTGAGCCAATGCCGCCTTGACGAAGCCGCTGAACAGCGGATGACCGTCACGCGGCGTCGAGGTGAACTCAGGGTGGAACTGGCAAGCAACGAACCACGGGTGATCCTGCGACTCGACCACTTCGACCAGCGCGCCGTCACCGGAACGACCGGAAACCTTCAGGCCGGCTTCTACCAGTTGCGGCAGCAGCTTGTTGTTCACTTCGTAGCGATGACGATGACGCTCGACGATCACATCCTTGGCGTAGCAGTCATGAACCTTGGAGCCGCTTTCCAGCTGGCACTCCTGGGCACCCAGACGCATGGTGCCGCCCAGGTCGGACGCTTCGGTACGGGTTTCAACCGCGCCGGTGGCATCTTCCCATTCGGTGATCAGGCCGACGACCGGGTGAGCGCTGTTGCGATCGAACTCGGTGGAGTTGGCATCTTTCCAGCCCATGACGTTACGGGCGAACTCGATCACAGCGACCTGCATGCCCAGGCAGATACCCAGGTACGGAACCTTGTTCTCGCGAGCATACTGCACGGCAGTGATCTTGCCTTCGACACCGCGCAGACCGAAGCCGCCCGGTACCAGAATGGCATCAGCACCCTCGAGCAGGCTGGTGCCCTGGTTCTCGATGTCTTCGGAATCGATGTAGCGCAGGTTGACCTTGGTACGGTTGCTGATGCCGGCGTGACTCATCGCTTCGATCAGCGACTTGTAGGCGTCCAGCAGCTCCATGTACTTGCCGACCATGGCGATGGTGACTTCGTGCTCGGGGTTGAGCTTGGCGTCGACTACCGCCTCCCACTCGGACAGGTCCGCACCGCCGCACTGCAGGCCGAAACGCTCGACGACAAAATCATCCAGACCCTGGGAATGCAGGATGCCCGGGATCTTGTAGATGGTGTCGGCATCTTCCAGGGCAATCACCGCACGCTCTTCAACGTTGGTGAACTGGGCGATCTTGCGGCGCGAAGAAACGTCGATCGGATGATCGGAGCGGCAGACCAGCACGTCCGGCTGCAGGCCGATGGAGCGCAGCTCCTTGACCGAGTGCTGGGTTGGCTTGGTTTTGGTTTCGCCAGCGGTGGCGATGT
>JAVXRI010000221.1:0-1725 GCA_036643775.1 Pseudomonas sp.
GCCTGCGGGTAGGCACCGCTACCGAACACCACCAGGCCAAGCCGGTCCTTGGGGCGCTGGCGAATGAAGTCCTGGACCACCGCCTTGACTGCACTCATCCGCGATAGCGGCTTGCCGTCGGCGTCCTTGAGATCGGTGGTTTGCATGGACTGCGAGATGTCTATCGCCAGCATCAGGTCGCGCACCGGCTCCTCATGCTGCTGTGGCGGTTCGATCAGCACCGGGCGGGCAATGGCCACTGTCAGCAAGGCCCAGACCAGCCAGTGCAGGAGCAGTTGCCAGGCGTTGTGGCGGCTACCGGGCACACCGGGCGCCTGGCCACTGGCGCGGCTGATGGCGTCGAAGAACGGCACGCGCAGGGCGCTGCGGGCTTCGACGTAGGGTGGCAGCCATCGGTAGCCAAGCCACGGCAGTGGCAGCAGGAGCAGCAACCAGGGATAGTCAAACTGCCACATGATGGCGCTCCACCCAGGTTTTGCACTGTTGCAGCAGGGCCTTGGCGTCGACCGTTCGCAAGCTGCTGTCGGGGGCGTAGGCCAGGCGTGCCAGTTGCTCGGCAAAATCCGCCGTTATTGGAGCGCGGCTATGCGCGCTGAGGAAGGCTTGCCAGTCACTGCCGCGCAGGGTGGCGACGGCGGGGCTTGCAGGCATCGAGAGGGCCACGCGCTTGAGCAGTTCGGGCAACTCGCGCAGGGCTGCGAGGCGTGTTTGATCGTCACCCATGGCGGCTTCGAGTTCGGCCAGTTGCACCAGCGCCTCGCGCCGGTAGCGGTCCCGTTGCCAGCGGTAGTAACGCCATGCGCCATAACCGAGCAGAGCAAGCAGCAGCAAGACCGCGAGCAGCGCCCAACCCCAGGTCTGCGGCAGGTAGCTGGGCGCAGGCGGCAGGGCCAGCTCCTGGAGTTGGTCGATGCTCGGCACTGAGGCTTTCATGCGCGATACCCCTGACGCTTGCCCAGTTCCAGGCGCAGTTGCTCGGTGGCGGACTGGGCGGTGCTGAACATCAGCAACGACACCTGGCTGCGGCGCAGCAGTTCGGCGACCTGCTGCAGGCGGCCCTTGAGAAAGTCGCTCAACGGTGCGTGCACCTGGCGGCGTTCGACCGCCAGCTCCACCTGCAACTGGCCCTGGCTGACCAGCACCCGGCCGTTGCGCGGCAGGTCCAGGGCCAGCGGATCGTAGACCTGTAAAGCGATCACGTCGTTGTGCACGCGTAGCTGGCGCAACTGGTGCAGGGTATGGTCGCTGGCGCCGGCAAAGTCGCTGATGATGCAGATCAGGTGATCGTGGGCAGCCAGGCTCAGGCAGCGTCGCAAAACGTTATCCAGGGTTTGCGCCGAATCCGTTTCGCCCGTCTGGGCATCCAGGGCCTGATTGAGGCGCGCGGTGGCGGCGCAGATGGCCTGCACCCGGCTGCGGCTGCGCAGCGGTGAAAGACTCTCGATGGTGCGGTCGTTGAACAGCAGGGCACCGACCCGGTCACCGGCCTTGAGCGCCATCCAGGCGGCCAGAGCGGCGAGCTGCGCAGCAACGGCGGATTTGAAGCTGCGCTGGCTGCCGAAGAACATCGACATGCGCTGGTCGATCACCAGCAGTGTCGGCCGGTCACGTTCCTCGGTAAAAGTGCGCACGATCGGCGTGCCGCTGCGTAACGAGGCCTTGCAATCCAGGTGGCGCAGGTCGTCGCCGGGCTGGTAGCGGCGCAGTTCGTCGAAGTTCAGGCCG
>JAVXRI010000222.1:0-1715 GCA_036643775.1 Pseudomonas sp.
ATCCTGCAATCAATGCCGCGCGTCGCCGATGAGGTATTCCCTTACAACTCGCGATCGGTATCGGCCTCGTTCACCAGGGCCTGTCACTTCCTTGAGATCGACGACCTGCATTTTCACGACCTGCGGCACGATGGCGTCAGCCGTTTGTTCGAAATGGGGTGGGATATCCCGAAAGTGGCCTCTGTCTCCGGTCACCGGGATTGGAACTCGATGAGGCGCTATACGCACCTGCGGGGGAATGGCGACCCATATAAAGGATGGCCATGGGTGGAAAGAGTCATAACGGGCCCCGTTATCGAGGCCCAAAAGAGGGTCAAGAAACCCGTCGTAGACCGAACCCCATGAGCTTGTCATGTTCGGTCTTTGCCTTCGCGTGCTGGGCGTCGAGATAGGCGGCCAGGTCGTTCAGATGGACGCCGCGTGCCGACTTCTGGCTGGCCTCGATGCACACCAGGGGTAGATTGATTTCGCCGCGGGCAACTTTGCCTTTCATCTTCTCCGGCGTGAGGTGACTGAAGTAGTCGGCGCACACGCGCTCGAGCGGGATGATGGCCATTCCGTTGTATTGGGCCATTAGTAGAAAAGCTGTATTCATTATTGTCTCCACGCCGCTCATGGCGGCAGAGGTGGGGAAGGTTAGGCCTTGGCCGGGAACCACTCGGTGTCGTATTCGAACTGACTGACCAGCTCGACAGAAATGTGCGGGATCTCACGCTCGAAGCGCAGGGTGCCGTAGTGGTGCTCGACAAACGCCTTTGCCTCTTCGGCGAAATGCTTTTTGAAGATGCGCAGCAGGTGGTCGGCAGCCTTTTCGAAGTCCTCCTCGCGGTAGTTCTCCTCAGCCAGGCCGCCACGACATACCCGCCACACGCAGCGCTTGGGCTGGGCCTCGGCGGCCTTAATCATCTCGGCCATCTTGTCGCGGGCATAGCGCATCTGGTCCAGGGTCAGTGTTTCAACCCACTGATCCGTGCTGACCCGCATGGTGTGGCCCTGGTGGCAGGTGATTTCAGGCATAGCTCATCCTTGCCCGCCTACCGGCAGGCTTGAGTTGTTGTAGGGGGTTACTCGCTGTACTGCGTGCGGATGCGGCGGGCGATGGCGCGGAGCTCGAAGTCCATCTCGAACATCTCGTTGTTGTCCTGGCGCGAGACGACTGGCGACCTTGTAACGTTGCGTCCACCCAGGATCCAGGCAGCCAGCAGGATGAGCGCAGATTCGAGTTGGCGCCGGAGAAAGTCTTTGCGCGGGATCATCGCTTCGGCCCCTTCCAGATCAGGTAGGCCATGTACATCAGTGGCAGGGTCATAGAAGGTGTCCTCCAGATTCCAGCAGGCTGTTGCGGTCTTCTCGTAGGAGATCACGCTCAGCCTTAAGCTGGTCGCGTTCGTCCAGAACTGCCTTGTAGCTGTCGAGGTTGCAGGAGATACGCCCGATCAACTCCAGCCGCTCGATCTCCGCGAGTAGGGCCAATACAACTTCAGGGCCAGATGCCTCGACGTAATGGTCATCAGCAATGCTCCACGCATCATCGAAAGTATTGCCGTTGCCCTCCTCGTTGACCTGATCAGTCACCTTGATCAAATTCTCAGCCAGCGCCTTCAGCTTCTCTCTGTCGATCACAGCTCATACCTCTCTTCATTCCAGCGCACTGGTGCCTTTACTGGGGTAGGGGTGTTGTCTTGTTCGTGCGGGGAGAGCTGGCGCTCGTTGCC
>JAVXRI010000223.1:0-1701 GCA_036643775.1 Pseudomonas sp.
CCTCGCTTATGCAATAGCCAAGGAGTTTCTTTGCGTATCCTTTTCCTTTGCATGAACCAGATACCCATAAGCAATAGATGTAGAGATAGTTTTCTCCAATAATGGGAACCCATGCAGTTTCTAAAGGAGAGTATTCGATAAAAACTTTTCCCCTTGTGTTTAGTTTTCTGAATACATGGCCTTCAGGAATTCTATCTTTCAACCATGCTCTTTTGGAAGCAACGCCATCTTGATGCTTTTTATCAGAGATTGCACAGCAGAGGTGTTCGCTATCAATGTTGTCTGCGCAAAGAGTAATGAATTGTTCTTCCATGATAGTAATTGCCCCCAGTTTATGCGCACGGTTGTTCGAAGCGACCCCAGTGGTTGATTTTGATTTATTCCCACTCTATCGTGCTCGGGGGTTTACTGGTGATGTCGTAGGCTACGCGGTTTACGCCGGGGACTTCGGCTACGATGCGGCTTGAGATTTTGCCCAGCACTTCGTAGGGTAAGCGTGCCCAGTCGGCGGTCATGGCGTCGCTGCTTTCGACGGCGCGCAAGATGATGGGGTGGGCGTAGGTGCGCTCATCGCCCATGACACCGACGCTGCGGATGTCGGGCAGCACGGCGAAATACTGCCAGATGCTGCGGCTGGAATTGCGCACGCCGGTCTCTTCTGCCAGGCGCGCGTTGTAGGCGTCAAGCTCTTCGCGCACCACCGCATCGGCATTTTTGAGAATCGTCAGCTTTTCGGGCGAAACGGCGCCGATGATGCGAATGGCCAATCCCGGCCCGGGGAAGGGCTGGCGAAACACGATTTCGTCGGGCAGCCCCAGCGCGGTGCCCAGTGCGCGCACTTCGTCTTTGAAGAAGTGGTCAAGCGGTTCGATCAAATCGAAATGCACGCCTTCGGGAAACGGAATCAGATTGTGGTGGCTTTTGATGGTCGAGGCTTTGCCGCCGGTCTTGCGCGCACCGCTTTCGATGATGTCGGGGTAAATGGTGCCCTGGGCCAGCCACTTCACGCCGCCGATCTTTTCCGCTTCGTCGAAAAACACCTTCCAAAATTCGGTGCCGATGATGGCACGCTTTTGCTCGGGGTCCACCACGCCATCTAACAGGCGGCCGTAGCGCTCTTCGGCGTGCACGTGCACAAGCGGAATCTTGAACTGGCGGGTGAACACTTCTTCGACGCTTTCGGGTTCGTCTTTGCGCATGAGGCCGTGGTTCACGAACACGCAGGTCAGCTGGTCGCCGATGGCGCGGTGCACCAAAGCTGCGGTCACGGCGGAATCGACGCCGCCCGAAAGAGCCAAAATCACGCGGTCGCCACCCACGCGCTGGCGGATTGCGGCAATGTGCGCCTCAACGATGTTGTCCATGGTCCAGGTCGCTTCAAGCTTGCAGATGGTGAACAGGAAGTTTTCCAGCATAGTGCTGCCGCATTCGGTGTGATTCACCTCGGGGTGAAACTGTGTGGCGTACAAGTTGCGCCCGGCGTCTTCCATAGAAGCGATGGGGCACACGTCGGTGGCCGAAGTTATGGTGAAGCCGGCAGGCACGGCGCTGACGGCATCGCGGTGGCTCATCCACACGGTCTGCGCCGCGGGCGTGCCATCAAGCAGCGCGGAAGCTCCCGTGCGCGTCAAGGGCGCCGCCCCGTATTCGCCCACTTCGGTGTGGCCCACGCTGCCGCCCAGCGCCACGGCCATGGCCTGT
>JAVXRI010000224.1:0-1552 GCA_036643775.1 Pseudomonas sp.
TCTTCCTGGTGCAGACCCGGGCCATGCTCAAGGCCAGCGAAGGCCTGAACAACCTGCGCATTCTGCTGCCGATGATTTCCGGTATCCACGAACTTGAAGAAGCCTTGCACCTGATCCACCGGGCCTGGGGCGAAGTGCGTGACGAAGGCACCGACGTGCCGATGCCGCCGGTGGGCGTGATGATCGAGATCCCGGCCGCGGTCTACCAGACCCGTGAGCTGGCGCGTCAGGTGGACTTCCTGTCGGTTGGTTCCAACGACCTGACCCAGTACCTGTTGGCGGTAGACCGCAACAACCCGCGGGTTGCCGACCTCTACGACTACTTGCATCCGGCCGTGCTGCAAGCTCTGCAGAACGTGGTGCGCGACGCCCATGCCGAAGGCAAGCCGGTAAGTATCTGCGGCGAGATGGCCGGTGATCCGGCGGCCGCAGTGCTGTTGATGGCCATGGGTTTCGACAGCCTGTCGATGAACGCCACCAACTTGCCGAAAGTGAAGTGGATGCTGCGTCAGGTCAGCCTGAGCAAGTCCCAGGAGTTGCTGGCCCAGGCCATGGGCATCGACAACCCGCAAGTTATCCACAGTTCGCTGCAGTTGGCCCTGAAGAACCTGGGGCTGGCGCGGATGATCAATCCGGGGTCGGCGAAGAACCTCTGACATCTGGCCGCCTTATGGCCACTGCCTTTGTAGGAGCGGATTTATCCGCGATGGCCTGCGTAGCAGGCCCATTTTGGGGCCGCTACGCGCCCCATCGCGGATAAATCCGCTCCTACAGCGATCAAACCTGCAAATCCACTTCCCCCAGATGCCCCCCGAACGGCCCGAAACTGCGCTCCACCAACCGCCGCCGACCGTCCGCCTCGACAATCAGCACCGTACTGGCCCGCGTCCCATAGTTCTGGCTGGCGATAAATACACTCGACAGTAACCGCTCGGTACTGAGCCCTACACCGGTTTCCGGCAACTCGCCGTCCGCCGCCTGCAGGTTATCCCCAAGCAACGTCAGCAAGGCTTCGGGCTGCGGATCGGCCAGATGCTGCGTCAGGCCGGCCCGTGCCTTGACCAGCTTTGGCCAGGGCGTATCCAGCCCGGCGTTGGACAGGCCATAAACGCCTTCGGCCAGCAGTCGTACCTGCGCCTCACGGGCGCTCAGGTAGCCCAGCGCGCTGTTATCGCCCACCAGCAGGTTGAACCCCGAGTACTGCGGGCTGCGGCTGGCGACCTGATCCAGATAGGCTTCGACCCCCAGCTCACCGCGCAGGAAGGCTGCCACCAGCTCGCCCCGTGAACGCGCCCCCAGGGCTTGTTGCGGGTCGCGAATATTGGTCAGCGCAGCAAAACGCCCCGCTGGGCCGACACCCAACCAGGTACCGCCTGCCTCCAGGTCACGTCCGGCATAGACGCCGGGTACATCGTCCCAGGCCCCGAGCATGCGGCTGGGGCGGGCATAGAACTCATCACGGTTGGCCGCGACGATCAGTGGCTGGGCATGCCCGGGCCGCCAGGCAAAGACAATCAGACACATAGGTGGTCCTCTGTGTTTTTGCCCACTC
>JAVXRI010000225.1:0-1540 GCA_036643775.1 Pseudomonas sp.
TAGCCGGGATCAAGAAGTATGTGGCCCGTGAGAATGCCCAGGGCCAGACCCTGGTGGCGATCGACTCGGGCGCCAACGTCAACTTCGACCGCCTGCGCCATGTCGCCGAGCGCGCCGAGCTGGGCGAAGGCCGCGAAGCCATTATCGCCGTGACCATCCCTGAGCAGCCGGGCAGCTTCAAGGCCTTCTGCGAAGCTATCGGCAAACGCCAGATCACCGAATTCAATTACCGTTACCATGCCGATGGCGAGGCACATATCTTCGTCGGCGTGCAGACCCATCCGGACACCGACCCGCGCAGCGCGCTGATCCAGAGCCTCAGCGAGCAAGGTTTCCCGGTGCTCGACCTGACCGACAACGAACTGGCCAAGTTGCATATCCGTCACATGGTCGGTGGCCATGCGGCGCGGGTCAGTGACGAGTTGGTGCTGCGCTTCGAGTTCCCGGAGCGTCCGGGGGCGTTGTTCAACTTCCTCAACAAGCTCGGTGGGCGCTGGAACATCTCGATGTTCCATTACCGCAACCATGGCGCGGCTGATGGTCGCGTGGTGGCAGGCCTGCAAGTGCCGGATGATGAGCGCCACCTGGTGCCAGCCGCCCTGGCCAAGATCGGCTACCCGTACTGGGATGAAACCGACAATCCGGCGTACCGGCTGTTCCTGGGCTGAACAGCTAAGCTCAGGACAGCTCACAAGGAAGCAATGACATGGAATACCTGACTACTCTCAAGGTTCTGCACATCTCGGCCACTGTGCTGTTACTGGGCAGTGCCCTGGGGCTGGCGATCTGGACCTGGCTGGCGCGGCGCAAAGGCGACACGGCAGCGCCGAGCCGACTGATGCAGCGGCCGCTGGTGTTTGTCTGGTTGTTGATGGGCATCTGCCTGGTCAGCATGCCGTTCACCGGCTGGTGGTTGGTACACCTGATCGGTTGGCCGTTGGGCCAGACCTGGGTGCTGGGCTCCAGCGTGATCTACACCTTCGGCGCATTCAGCTGGTTCTGGCTGCTGGCGCGGGTCAATCGCCTGCGTACGGCACCGGCCGTGGGGAATCCGAAGTTCACCCTGGCGCTGGCGCTGTTCAGTGGTGTGTGTTTCATCGCCATCGCCGGCCTGATGGGCGCCAAGCCGGTGTAGGAGCGGATTTATCCGCGATGGGTCGCGAAGCGGCCCTAAAAGACAGGCCTGCTACGCAGGCCATCGCGGCGGCCCGGCGCCCCGGTGAATCCGCTCCTACAGGCTATCAATCGCGCAGACTGATCACCGGCCAGCCGCGCTTTTCAGCTTCGGCACGCAGGTTCGGGTCCGGATCGACAGCGACCGGATTGGCCACCTGCTCCAGCAGCGGCAGGTCATTCATCGAGTCGCTGTAGAAATAGCTGCCTTCCAGGTTGAAGCCGTTTTCTTCCAGCCAGCGGTTCAGGCGCGTGACCTTGCCTTCACGGAAGCAGGGCACATCGGTACTGCGACCGGTGTAGCGACCGTCAACCATCTCGCATTCGGTGGCCAGCAGCGTCTCGACTTCCAGGCGCTTGGCAATCG
>JAVXRI010000226.1:0-1521 GCA_036643775.1 Pseudomonas sp.
TGTCGATGCCGTCAACCTTCGAATACGGCAGGTCAACCAGGCCCATCACCGTAGGAATACCCATGGCCCGGGCCAGGATCGCGACGTGGGAGTTGCCCGAGCCCAGTACCGAAACCAGGCCGACCAGCTTGCCTTCCGGCACTTCGCCGAGCATTGCCGGGGTCAGTTCTTCACTGATCAGAATGGTGTTATCGGGGTAGACCAGCGTCTGCTGCCTTGCTTCTTGCAAGTAGGCCAGCAGACGCCGGCCCAGATCCTTCACGTCCGAAGCCCTCTCCCGCAGGTAGGCGTCGTCCATCAGTTCGAAGCGGTTGACGTGCTCGCCCACCACCTGGCGCAAGGCGCCCTGGGCCCACTGGCCGGTTTTGATCACCTGCACCACTTCGCCGCCCAGGGCCGCGTCTTCGAGCATCATCAGGTAGACGTCGAACAACGCGCGCTCTTCCGGGCGCAGCTGGGTGGCGAGTTTGGCGGACAGGCTGCGCATGTCGGCGCGTACGCCTTCCAGCGCGTTGTTGAAGAGTTTGAGTTCGGCGTCGATGTCATCCACCGACTTGTCCGGCACCACATCGAGGTCGGCCGGTGGCAGCATGACCACCGCTTTGCCCACCGCCGCGCCGGGCGAACCGGGCACGCCGACGAACTTGGCCTCCTGGATACCCTTGCCCTGGCGGCCCAGACCACGGATCGAGCCGGTGGCCTCGGCATGCGCAATTACACCGGCCAGCTGGGCACTCATGGTCACCAGGAAGGCTTCTTCGCCTTCATCGAACTGGCGCCGCTCTTTTTGCTGGATAACCAGAACCCCGACCACACGCCGGTGGTGAATGATCGGTGCACCGAGGAACGAGGCGAACCGCTCTTCACCGGTTTCAGCGAAGTAACGGTAACGCGGGTGGTCAGCGGCGTTTTCCAGGTTCAGCGGTTCTTCACGGGTGCCGACCAGACCGACCAGGCCCTCGTTGGGGGCCATGCTGACCTTGCCGATCGAACGCTTGTTCAAGCCTTCGGAGGCCATCAGCACGAAACGGTTGGTCTCGGGATCGAGCAGATAGACGGAGCAGACCTGACTGCCCATGGCCTCTTTGACGCGCAACACAATGATCCCCAACGCCGTTTTGAGATCCTTGGCGGAGTTAACTTCCTGGACGATCTTGCGCAGCGTATTGAGCATGGCTCGGGGTCGAACTCCGTCGTCAGTCGCGCGCCAGCAGGCGCGGGGCAAGCTCTTTGAGAGCGCGGCGGTAAACCTCGCGCTTGAATGTCACCACCTGGCCCAGCGGATACCAATAACTGACCCAACGCCAGCCATCGAACTCCGGTTTCCCGGTCAAGTCCATCCGCACCCGTTGCTCGTTGGACACCAGGCGCAGGAGAAACCATTTCTGTTTCTGGCCAATACACAGCGGTTGGCTGTGGGTACGAACCAGACGTTGGGGTAAACGATAACGCAACCAGCCGCGGGTGCAGGCAAGAATTTCAACATCATCTCGCTCCAGCCCTACTTCTTCGTTCAGCTCG
>JAVXRI010000227.1:0-642 GCA_036643775.1 Pseudomonas sp.
ATCATCGCTGCCCGAATCGGCCTGCCAGCTATCAAGCTCGGCAGCAAAGCAGTTCCAGTTTGGCCACTTGCGCCACACGACAACGGTTTGGCCATCAGCTGGCTTGGCGTCCTCGCACTTGATCCAGCCCTTGCCGCGCGACAGGAGCGCGGTTATCGCAAGGGCATGGCCTGTCACGGCCTTGTGCTCGGTCAGGGCGGTAACGCTTACCACCGTGAGGGAAGTGCCGCCTTTGGCTGTCCACGATCCGTCAGGGTTCTGCTTCACATCGATAGGGGCGCTCATGCTGCCTCCGGCCAATGGCGGTTGATGCTCTCTTTCGCGTAGGGCGAAAGGCGCTCGAAGCTGTTCACTCCGCCACATCCGTGCATCGTTCCTTCCAGCTCGACGCAGGCCTTGATGTCACAGCGCCGCGAGCAGACCCAACCACCGTAGTGGCAGCTATGTACTTCGCCTTTCGGGTCAGGGTGATAGGCCAGCCCGCCTTTCCACGAAGGAGATCCACGCAGCTTGAGGCCGCAGCCCCGGCACACGGCCTGGGTATCGGTGCAGTTGTGCATTTTGGTGATCCTCGGCAACCGCATTGGTCAGGAGCCAGGCGCGGGTGACCAAACCCACCGTGAAAGGTGGGTTTGGTCACCC
>JAVXRI010000227.1:652-1371 GCA_036643775.1 Pseudomonas sp.
TGGCGCCTGCCAATGCGGTCGAAGTGAAGGTAATGGGTGATGCAGACGGCCGTTGGCGAAACACCTACTGAGGTAGGTAAGGACCGATTCGGTGTGGTGCCCTGGCTATCAGGGCCGTGCATCTGCATCGGGGTGTGATCTGGCCGGCGCTGATCTCCGGCTTGGCGGCCTAACTCTATGAGGCCTCAGTAGCTCGCCAACGAGGCAAGGTTTGCGCATCAGCCTGTGCATTCAGATCACACTCCGATGCAGCCTGCGATGGGGAGCAGGGCATCGGGCAGTTAACGTCAGGCTGACGTGGCGCTGGTTGTTCTTTCCATTACCGCCATGGGTATCCTGGGTAGGGCTCGCCAGAGAGCCGGTACTCAGCCTGTGAAGCCAGCTTTTCCCAGAGAGCTTTCAGGCGCTTACGACCCGCCTTCGTTTGCTGGTCGGGGATCACTGTTTTTGCAAGCGCGAAACCGCATTCATCACTGCAGCAACTGAAGCTGTGACCCCAGGCTGAGCTCGACATGCGCGCGCCGCCCCACTCATCTTTGGCGTCTTTTGCTCCGCAGTGCGGGCAGTCATGCGTAAGGTAGTACTGCCTGAATTTCATGATTCAGTCCTCGTTTGATTTCCCGTCTGGCCCTGTCGCCAAGGCCAGCCAGTGAAATCGTCATGCTGCGAAAAGTTGCTGCTGCTCCGGCTGTAACTGGCAGCGCACCAGGCCGGATGCT
>JAVXRI010000228.1:0-1371 GCA_036643775.1 Pseudomonas sp.
CCGTATGCAGGAGCGAGCGGTTTTGCCTACTTTTTCCAAGAAAAAAGTAGGCCGCCGTAAGGGCGGAAGGGGCCGGCGGCAGCGCCACATTGAATGGATAAGCTCACAGCCACAACACCCAACCCAACCCAACCCAACCCAACCCAAGGATCAGTTACGTGTACCAAGCACCACACCCTGCTCGCGCAGGTTCTCCAGCAGCGCCAGGCCTTGCGGCAGAATCGCCGCGACATCGACGCCAATCGCTTCACCCAGGGTTTGCAGGTGCTCACGACCGCTACATTCACGCGCCTGCAGCGACACGAGCAGCGCATGGGCCAACGGTGCCAGACGCGAAAAATGCACCTGCAGGTCGCTACCGCGCCGCGCCAGCAGCAAGGTCGGCTGGTCCGGGGCCCGCTGCGGCAGGTAATTCGGGCCGATCTCGCTGACCGGCCACTGGTAGGCTAACGGCCAGGCCTGTGGCGACAGCACGGGTACGCCATCAAGCAGATCACCCCCTGCGTTGTGCGCAGGCTCGCAGCTGTCGCTCAGCAGCAGCGCAGCCTCCACCCACTCGTAGTGCGCCAGTTCCAGCACCCAGGGCGGCAGGTCCAGGGCTTCGCCCGCGCCTTCTTCGAGAAAGCTCAGAAACTCCCCGCTTACCTCAGTGAACAGGGGCGTCTGGCAGCGGTAGTCGGCGTAGAAGGATTCGATCAGGGCCTGCCATTGCTTCGCCCCGAGGCTGGCGCGAATCACCGGGAAGCCGCCCGCCAGCAATGACTCGACATTGCCAAAGAACAACTGCCGGTACACGGCCAGGCGCCGCGCCTCGATTCCGGGCGGCGGCGCGTTGTGCTGCGGGTCGCGCACATAGCGCGCCATGCTCATCAATTGCTCATGCAGTCGCTCATGCACGGCGCACCTCCGGCCAGGCCATGGCACGCTGTTGCCGCTGGCGAATCTGCCCGACCTCGGCCAGCAACTCAGCCAGCGGCGGGAAATTGAAGTCGCGCTCGAGCAGGGTGGGGCGCACGCCATGCATGGCGTAGGTGTCGGCCAGCAAGGCCCAGACATCGCCTTTGACCGGCATGCCATGGGTGTCGATCTTCAGATCCTCGGCTTCGTCGTGATGACCGGCAACGTGGTAACTGGCAATGCGCTGCGAGGGCAGCCGTGCAAGATAGGCGCGGGCGTCATAGCCGTGGTTGATGGCGTTGACGTAGACGTTGTTGACGTCCAGCAGCAGGTCGCAATCGGCTTCGTCGAGCACGGCGTTGATGAACTCGGCCTCGTCCATGTCCGCCGCAGGTACAGCGTAGTAGGAGGCATTTTCCACGGCGATGCGACGGCCCAGGATGTCCTGGGTCTGGCGGATGCGCGCGGCAACAT
>JAVXRI010000229.1:0-1316 GCA_036643775.1 Pseudomonas sp.
GGGCCACCCAGATGACCACCGGGCGCACGCGGTACCGGATCAGGCACCGCTATGTCCCCACCGAGGTGAAGGTCAACTTCAACTTCAGCGAGGTCGAAGCAGCGCAGTTCGAAGGCTGGTACGTCTGGGCCATCAACAACGGCTTTGACTGGTTCGAGATGCCCCTGCAGACGCCGGTCGGGTTCAAGACCTACATCGCGCACTTCAAGGGCATTTACCAGGGGCCTGACCTGACGCAGATAAGCCGCTGGCGATACTCGGCAGTGATGCAACTCAAAGAGCGGCCTGTTCTGACCGAAGACCAGTACATCGGTGTTTCGGTAGGCATGCCGCTTGATCAGTTCAACACCCAGCTCTCCGGAAGCCTGGACAAGTGGTACACGAGGTACTTCGGATGAGCCTGATCGAAGAGTGCTACGCATCTGGTCGGGGTGAGCTGGTCGATACCATCGAGGCGCGGGAGGAGGGCGGAACCGTCTCCCACCTGTACTGCTCTGGCTGGGAAGACCGGGTGTGCACGACCGAGGACGGGCGAACGCTCACCTTCATCGCGATGGCCATGGACCTGGCTCTGCCAAAGAACGACAACAGCGCGTTCCAGAACCTGGTGCTGGGCCTGGACAACGTGACCGGCGAGGTGCAGGAGGTGGTGGAGGCGGCCAAGGCTGCCGACAAGCGATTCATCATCACCTTCCGGCGCTACCTGGACGAAGACCTGTCGTTCCCGAGCGAGCGGTACCGCATGACGCTGCTCAGCCGGGAATATGAGGACGACGTTGCCAAGCTCACGGCGGGCTTCTTCGACCTGCTCAACACCAACGGTCTGCGCACCGTCCTGACCACCTCTCTGGCACCTGGCCTGAAGTACATCTGACCATGATCGAGAAATTCATGCGCGCCCCGTATCGCGAGGGTGCACGGGGGCCTATTGCCTTCGATTGCTGGGGGCTGTGCCGGGCGATCCGGCATGACCTGTTCGGGTTGGACTGGCTTCCGTCGCTTGGTGCGGTGGGCAAGGGAAAGATCCGCGAGAACACCAAGGCTTACCGCGACCTCCGCAACTCAATGGAGGAGTGCCCGCCAGAGCCTGGTGCAATTGCTGCGGTGCTGCGGGGCAAGTCTCTGCTCCATGTCGGTACGGTACTCCTGAGCGAGGGCCGGCTGAAGGTGCTGGATACAAACCCCGGCGGCGCCTGCCTCCGGACGACCGGCGAGTTCGAGGCCGCTAACCCAAAGGTGGTGTATTACCGTGATCGAGTTCTATCCGAACAAGCTCAGTGACACCGCCCCGCTGGGCACATGGAAGACCGACCGAC
>JAVXRI010000230.1:0-1265 GCA_036643775.1 Pseudomonas sp.
TGCCGTCGCGGGTGAAGACCTGCACGTCGATGACGGTGCCGTCCATGCCCGGCGGAACGCGCAGCGAGCTGTCCTTCACGTCGGAAGCCTTCTCGCCGAAGATGGCGCGCAGCAGCTTCTCTTCAGGCGTCAGCGTGGTTTCACCCTTAGGAGTGACCTTGCCCACCAGCACATCGCCGGGTTGCACTTCTGCACCCACGTAGATAATGCCCGACTCGTCCATGCGGTTCAGTTGCTGCTCGGACAGGTTGGGAATGTCGCGTGTGATTTCTTCGGCACCCAGCTTGGTGTCGCGAGCCATCACAACGAGTTCTTCGATGTGGATCGAGGTATAGCGATCGTCAGCCACGATGCGCTCGTTGATCATCACCGAGTCTTCGTAGTTGTAGCCGTTCCAGGGCATGAACGCGATCAGCATGTTCTGGCCGATAGCGATTTCACCCAGATCGGTCGAAGCGCCGTCAGCCAGCACATCACCCTTGGCCAGCTTATCGCCACGGCTGACGATAGGACGCTGGTGAATGTTGGTGTTCTGGTTGGAACGCTGATACTTGATCAGGTTGTAGATGTCCACGCCAACTTCGCCAGCAACGGCTTCGTCGTCGTTCACACGGATCACGATACGGGTCGCGTCGACGTAGTCAACGATACCGCCACGCTTGGCCGTCACCACAGTGCCGGAGTCAACCGCAGCAACGCGCTCGATACCGGTACCGACCATGGGCTTTTCAGGGCGCAGCACAGGCACGGCCTGACGCGACATGTTGGCGCCCATCAAGGCACGGTTCGCGTCATCGTGTTCCAGGAAAGGAATCAGCGAAGCAGCAACCGACACGATCTGAGCAGGCGACACGTCCATGTACTGAACGCGTTCGGCCGACACCAGTGTGGAGTCACCCTTTTCACGGGCCGACACCAGATCACCCACCAGATTGCCAGCGGCATCCAGCTCGGCATTCGCCTGGGCGATCACGTACTTGCCTTCTTCGATGGCCGACAGGTAGTCGATGTCCATCGTGACCTTGCCATCCACCACGCGACGGTACGGGGTTTCAATGAAACCGTACTCGTTCAGGCGGGCGTACAGAGCCAGCGAGTTGATCAGACCAATGTTTGGACCTTCAGGCGTTTCGATAGGGCAAACGCGACCGTAGTGGGTCACGTGCACGTCACGCACTTCAAAGCCTGCACGTTCGCGAGTCAGACCGCCTGGGCCCAGAGCGGAAACACGACGCTTGTGCGTGATTTCTGCCAGAGGGTTGGTC
>JAVXRI010000231.1:0-249 GCA_036643775.1 Pseudomonas sp.
TCGGCTCGTCGAGCACCAGCAGGCGGCAGGCGCCGATCAGATTGCGCGCGATTTCGATCATTTGCTGGTGGCCGATGCCCAGTTCGCCCACGAGGGTCCACGGGTCGAGTCCGCCCAGGCCGACTTTTTCCATCTGTTCGCGCGCATCGCGTTCGAGGCGGGTGCGGTCGATGAAGCCGAAGCGCTGCGGCAAATTCTTGAGGTACAGGTTTTCCGCGATCGACAGGGTGGGAATCAGGTTGAGTTCCT
>JAVXRI010000231.1:259-1253 GCA_036643775.1 Pseudomonas sp.
CATGCGGATGCCCAGCGCCTCGGCGGCGCCGCGCGAGGCGGGCTGGTAAGGCTTGCCGTCGAGCAGCATCGTGCCCGTGGTGGCTTGCTCCAGGCCGCAGATGATCTTCGACAGGGTGCTCTTGCCCGCGCCGTTCTCGCCCGTCAGCGCCAGCACCTGGCCAGGGGCGAAGCGCAGGCCCACGCCACCGAGGACGGGGCCGACATAGGACTTGCCGATGTTATCGAGCGTTAACAAGGGGATGGCGGCTGGCGCCGGGGGAATGTCGGTGGGCATGATAAAACTCCGCGGTAGTGGCGGCGGGGCCGGCGCGCGCGTACTCAGAAGTATGCGCAGGCGCCGGTCCCGGCGGGATCAAACGATCAGGACTTGGCGCCCTTGGCGACCAGTTCGACCTTGGTTTCGATGACGCCACCAAGCTCGGCCTGTTTCTTCTTCTGCGCCAGGGCTTTCAGCACGGTCTCGATGCCGAACACGGCTTGCTGCGAACCGAACTGGTCGGCGGTAGCCAGCACGCGGCCATCGGCCAGCATCGGCTTGATGGCGTTGATGTTGTCGTAGCCGACGACGAGCACTTTGCCCGTCTTGCCGGCCGCCTTGATGGCGGAAATGGCGCCGATGGCCATGTTGTCGTTACCGCACAGCAAAGCCTTGATATTCGGGTTGGCGTTCAGCATGGCGGCGGCCACCGTGTTGGCGGGGGCGATTTCCCACTGGCCCGACTGCACGCTGACGACTTTCGCACCGGCCGCGTTCATGGCGTCCTGGAAACCCAGGGTGCGCTGCTGCGCGTTGTAGGTGGTGGACACGCCTTCGATGATGCCGACGGGGTCGCCCTTCTTGATCTGCTTGGCCAGGAAGTCGCCGACGACCTTGGCGCCCTTGCGGTTGTCCGGACCGACGAACGGCACGGTGATGCCCTTCTCTTTCAGGGCGCCCGCGTCGAGCTTATTGTCGATATTGACGACGATGATGCCCGCGTCGATGGCTTTTT
>JAVXRI010000232.1:0-1250 GCA_036643775.1 Pseudomonas sp.
GTCGGAGCTGACTGCCGTCGGCAAGTATGTGCACTACTGGTGGCCGGAGATCCCGACCTGGGCCTCGGCAGCAGCCTTCTTCATCCTGATCAACGTGATCAACCTGGCCAACGTCAAAGTGTTTGGCGAGGCGGAGTTCTGGTTCGCGATCATCAAGGTCCTGGCCATCGTCGGCATGATTGCCCTGGGCAGCTACATGCTGGTCAGCGGTAGCGGCGGTCCGCAGGCTTCGGTGAGCAACCTGTGGGAGCACGGTGGCTTCTTCCCTAATGGTGTAAGTGGCCTGGTCATGGCGCTGGCGATCATTATGTTCTCGTTCGGTGGCCTGGAAATGCTCGGTTTCACCGCTGCAGAAGCCGACAAGCCGAAAACCGTGATCCCGAAAGCGATCAACCAGGTGATCTACCGCATCCTGATTTTCTACATCGGCGCCCTGGTGGTGCTGCTGTCGCTGACCCCGTGGGACAGCCTGGTAGCCAGCCTCGATGCCTCCGGTGGCACCTATGGCGCCAGCCCGTTCGTGCAGGTGTTCTCGCTGCTGGGTAGCGATGTTGCTGCACACATCCTCAACTTCGTGGTCCTGACTGCGGCGCTGTCGGTGTACAACAGCGGTACTTACTGCAACGCCCGCATGCTCTACGGTATGGCCGAGCAGGGCGATGCCCCGGCGGGCCTGGCGAAGATCGACAAGCGCGGTGTGCCGGTACGTTCGATCCTGGCTTCGGCGGCCGTGACCCTGGTGGCCGTGCTGCTCAACTACTTCATTCCGCAGCATGCGCTTGAGCTGCTGATGTCGCTGGTAGTGGCGGCCCTGGTGATCAACTGGGCGATGATCAGCTACTCGCACCTGAAGTTCCGCCAGCACATGGACAAGACTGGCCAGAAGCCGCTGTTCAAGGCACTGTGGTATCCCTACGGCAACTACGTCGTCCTGGCCTTTGTGGTGTTGATTCTGGGCATCATGCTGCAAATTCCAGGCATCCAGGTGTCGGTGTACGCGATTCCGGTGTGGCTGGTGGTGATGTTTGCCTGCTACTACCTGAAGAGCAATCGCCAGGCCCGTCGCCTGCCTGAGGTGAACACTGCGGCCAAGTAAGACGCAGGTTGTGTAGCAGAAGCCCGGCCTTGCGCCGGGCTTTTTGTTTTTGCGGTATCCTCATGGCCTTATCAGGCCTGTGACCCATGTTGATCATTTCCAATTCCGTGCACATCCCCGACCAGGAAATCGAGCTGACGGCTATCCGCGCCCA
>JAVXRI010000233.1:0-1212 GCA_036643775.1 Pseudomonas sp.
ATTTCGCGAGACCAGGCACGCGAGCTCTTCGCAAAGTCAGGCCTCACCTACAGCGTGGTGTCGCCGGAAAGCATGCGGACCCTGCGCGCCAAGATCAACGAGCAGATGGTTGCTAGCGGCGTGATGCAAGGCGCGCTCCGCTGCCGCCAGCGTGCGACCGTACGCGACGGCTACGCCGTGATCCGCTGCAAGGCGAGCTACTTCGATGATCGCGAGGCCATTACATTCAACCCTGACGGCTTCATCGGGTTCGCGGGCTGGGCTTCAGACGGGAATGTGCAGCCAATCCTGCAGGGGTTCGCGGCCTGGGTGAAGGAGATGGCGCCATGACCGACCTGATCGAAGTGAAGACAGCCGACCTGACCGGAGAGGCGCTGAACTGGTCGGTAGCAATTGCTGCGGGCCTGAATCCTTTCGTTTCACCAGCGCAGTACGGCGTCCCTGCTCGGGTGTTCATCCAGCAAGAAGGGATGTTCCCGGTGCGCTACAAGCCAGCTGCTGATTGGCCGATCGGCGGGCCGCTAATCGACAACTTCGGAGTCGAGATACTGCGTGCGGGACCAGCGGTCCACGCCAAGCTTCACGGGCTGACCGATTCGGCTGGCAACGGAACCACCACCCTCATCGCCGCCTGCCGCGCCATAGTCGCCTCCAAGCTCGGCGATACCGTCCAAGTGCCGAAGGAGCTGACGCCATGATCCTAACTATCGCCGCCCCGCTCTACATGGCCTGGATGATCTGGAAGGGGCCGAGGCCATGAGTAAGCCCCTGCACCAAATCGACGATGAAGAGATCATCAATCTGCTGCGCGGTCGCGGACATTTGATGACCTACGTCGCCCGTAACTGGCTTTCCGATGGGCGCCCTGGACTTAAGACCGCCTATGTGCGCCGACGCCTGGAGCAGCTCGAAAGGAAAGGCCTTGTCGAGCGCCATAGGGATCACCCGTACTCCACACAAATCGGCTGGCGACTACCGAAGCATTAACCCCTCCCCCTACAACAACTCAAGCCTGCCGGTAGGCGGGCGAGGATGAGCTATGCCCGAAATCACCTGCCACCAAGGCCACACCATGCGGGTAAGCACGGACCAATGGGTTGAGACATTGACCCTGGACCAGATGCGCTACGCCCGCGACAAGATGGCCGAGAAGATCAAAGCCGCTGAGGCCCAGCCCAAGCGCTGCGTGTGGCGAGTCTGCCGCGGCGGCTT
>JAVXRI010000234.1:0-1187 GCA_036643775.1 Pseudomonas sp.
AGCTGATGGCATCCTGACCTATTTCGCTGTTCGCGCTGCTCAATTGATGAGAGGGCAGTAACGCCCTTCAGGAACGCTAGATGAATAACGAAGTACTCAGTAGTGATGTCGACATGAAGCAAGCCCAGCCGGTACCGGAGCAGTTGCTCGAAACGCCGCCGGAGCCTGCTGCGCTGCCTGAGCCTGTGGCCGAGGTCGAGGCGCCTGCGCCTGCCCCGGCGCCGGCTGCACCGGCCATCGCTGTGCCCGGTCTGGATGACAGCAGCCTGTACATTCACCGCGAGTTGTCCCAGCTGCAGTTCAACATCCGCGTGCTGGAACAGGCGCTGGATGAGAACTACCCGCTGCTGGAGCGGTTGAAGTTCCTGCTGATCTTCTCCAGCAACCTGGATGAGTTCTTCGAAATTCGTGTAGCGGGCCTGAAGAAGCAGATCACCTTTGCCCGTGAGCAGGCCGGGGCTGACGGCCTGCAGCCGCACCAGGCGCTCGCGCGGATCAGTGAAGTGGTGCACAGCGAAGTCGATCGCCAGTACGCGATCCTCAATGATGTGCTGCTGCCGGAGCTGGAAAAGCACCACATCCGCTTTATCCGCCGCCGCCACTGGAATACCAAGCTCAAGACCTGGGTGCGGCGCTTCTTCCGCGACGAGATCGCACCGATCATCACCCCGATCGGTCTCGACCCGACGCACCCGTTCCCGTTGCTGGTGAACAAGAGCCTGAACTTCATCGTCGAGCTTGAGGGTGTCGACGCTTTCGGTCGCGACTCTGGCCTGGCGATCATTCCGGCGCCGCGCCTGTTGCCACGGGTGATCAAGGTTCCGGAGGAGGTGGGCGGCCCAGGTGCCAACTACGTGTTCCTGTCGTCGATGATCCATGCTCACGCCGATGACCTGTTCCAGGGCATGAAGGTCAAGGGCTGTTACCAGTTCCGTCTGACCCGTAACGCCGACCTGGCGCTGGACTCCGAGGATGTCGAAGACCTGGCGCGGGCCCTGCGTGGCGAGCTGTTCTCGCGTCGTTATGGCGATGCGGTGCGCCTGGAAGTGGCGGATACCTGCCCTAAACACCTCTCCGACTACCTGCTCAAGCAGTTCAGTCTGAGTGAAAGCGAGCTGTACCAGGTCAATGGCCCGGTCAACCTGACCCGGCTGTTCAGCATTACCGGCCTGGACAGTCACCCGGAA
>JAVXRI010000235.1:0-1159 GCA_036643775.1 Pseudomonas sp.
GCTCGAACACGTCGATGATCGCGCGGTTACGCATGGCCGCCGGGAACATGCTGCGACGGTTGTTGGGGTTGTAGGTGGGCTGGTTGACCATGGCCAGCACTTCACCGGTTTTCACATCGAGAATCACCAGACTGCCGGCCTTGGCTTCCTGCTCGGCAATGGCATTGCGCAGCTCGCGCGTGGCCAGGTATTGCAGGCGCAGGTCGATGGACAACGCCAAGGTCTTTCCGGCCTTGGCGTTTTTGGTTACCTGAATGTCTTTGATCAGCCGACCACGCCGGTCCTTGATCACTTGCCGCTTGCCGGGCACGCCGGCCAGCCACTCATCGTAGGCCAGCTCCACCCCTTCACGACCATGGTCATCCAGGTCGGTAAAGCCGACCATGTGCGCGGCAACATCACCGGCCGGGTAGAAACGACGAAATTCCTCGATGCCGTAGACACCAGGAACCTTGAGATCCAGTACCACTTGCCCCTGCTCCGGGGTCAAGCCACGCACCAGATAGATGAATTCCTTGTTGGCTTGTTGTTCCAGACGTTGCGCCAACTGCTGCGGGTTCTGTTTGAGCGCAGCAGCCAACGCTGGCCAGCGCTCTTTGGACGCCTGCATTTCCTTGGGGTTGGCCCACAAGGTCGTCACCGGCGTACTGACCGCAAGCGGTTCACCGTTACGATCGGTGATCAGCCCGCGGTGCGCTGGAATCGGGATATGGCGCAGGCTACGGGCATCGCCCTGGCCTTTGAGGAAGTCACGATCGACCACTTGCAGGTCGATGATACGCCAGGTAATCGCGCCGACCATCAACGCCAGCAGGGCAATGACCACGCGGAACCGCCAAGGGTAGAGTGCACCTTCGAGCTTCATCATGGCGCCACCATCCGCACTTCGTCAGCGGCCGGGATGCGCATTTTCAGCTGCTCACTGGCGAGGTTCTCGATACGGCTGTGTGCCGTCCAGGTGCTTTGCTCAAGGATCAGCCGACCCCATTCGGCCTGGGCCTTGTCACGCTCGCTGAGTTCGCCATACAGGGCGTTGAGCAGTTGACGGTTCCAGTGTGCGCTGTACGACACCGCCACCGAAGAAACGAGCACGGCAATAAACAGCAGAAGCATCAGGAAGCTTCCGCCTGGCAAAGGCTTGGCGAACAGGCGGCTCACC
>JAVXRI010000236.1:0-1155 GCA_036643775.1 Pseudomonas sp.
CGTGATCGGTGGCAACGGTGCCGGTAAGTCGACCCTGTTCCGCATGCTCATGGGCAAAGAACAGCCGGACTCGGGCAGCATCGAAATCGGTGAAACCGTGCAACTGGCCTGTGTTGACCAGAGCCGCGAAGACCTGGACGGCAGCAAGACTGTGTTCCAGCAGATCTCCGACGGTTCCGACCAGTTGCGTATCGGTACCTACGAGATTCCGTCGCGTACCTACGTCGGTCGCTTCAACTTCAAAGGTGGCGATCAGCAGAAGTTCGTCAAGGACCTCTCCGGTGGTGAGCGTGGCCGCCTGCACCTGGCCCTGACGCTGAAAGAGGGCGGCAACGTCCTGCTGCTCGACGAACCGTCCAACGACCTCGACGTGGAAACCCTGCGTTCGCTGGAGGAAGCCCTGCTGGACTTCCCGGGCGCCGCCATTGTGATCTCTCACGATCGCTGGTTCCTGGACCGTGTGGCGACCCACATCCTGGCTTACGAAGATGATTCGCAAGCGGTGTTCTTCGAAGGCAACTACACCGAGTACGAAGCCGATCGCAAGAAGCGCCTCGGCGAAGCTGCTGCCCAGCCGCACCGGGTACGGCACAAAAAGCTGGCATAACTCCTCGGGGTTTGCACTGAAACGGGGCCTTAGGGTCCCGTTTTTTATGCGTTACTCTTCGTGGGGCAAGCGGGGTCGACGCCCCGCGAACATGTATACACTTATACAAATGCACCATTTAATTTCATAAAAACGACATCTCGCTCTGTTCCGGTGCGTCTGGTTCTTGGTAGAGTCTGGAAAAAAACCAATAAGTCCAAATCTCTATCTGGTGAAGTGTCTATGATCGAATCCGTCGAAGATTTCCTGGCGCGCCTGAAACAGCGCGACCCTGCCCAGCCTGAGTTCCACCAGGCAGTCGAAGAGGTTCTGCGCAGCCTGTGGCCTTTCCTTGAGGCCAATCCGCATTACCTTCAGGCCGGTATCCTTGAGCGTATGGTCGAACCTGAGCGGGCCATCCTGTTCCGCGTGTCGTGGGTTTATAACTCTGAAAGTTCTATGTATGTAGATGGCGTACGGAATGCCACTTCACAAAATCGTGAAATGTTTGCTGTAGAACAAGTGGAAGTGACCAAAGGTTCGGCATCAGCCATGGGTGGTGCAGGATC
>JAVXRI010000237.1:0-1141 GCA_036643775.1 Pseudomonas sp.
CACATTTACTGGAGCTGTGCCTCAGCGAGATCAACGAGGCGCGCGAACAACCGACACTTCTGCCACTGCCCAGAGACAAGCGCTTGGCGCCATTACTGAAGAACCTTGAACAGCTGCCACCCGAGTTGCAAGTACTGCAACAGCAGGTGGGCGCCAGCGGCAAGACCATCGGCCGCATTTTCCTGCGGGAAACCGGCATGGGTTACCAGCAATGGCGCCAGCAGTGGCGGCTGATGCGCGCCATTGAGTTGCTCGCCACCGGGCGCAGCATCGCCTACTGCGCCTTTGAGCTGGGTTTCGCCAGCGACAGCGTGTTGATCGCCTTCTTCAAGACCATGACCGGCACCACGCCACGGGGTTATTTCAAGTAACGGCCGACACCTTTATTGGGCATCTTGCGAAAGCCTAGCGCCAGGCGGTTCAAGCAGTAGATCGTGGCAATCTCCACACTCCTCCTGCTGAGCCGGACTAGCCCAAATCCTTAGCGTACGATTTTTCCCGAATTCTGCGGGCTCCCCTGCTCGACGCCGTCCGTAACAATCCCGAGTGAAAGAAAGCGTTTTTTTATTCGGAGAGTGTTGCGCCGTCCTTTGCTCCACAGGCAACCTGTATTTAACCAGCCACAAAGAGCTGGGAATCGGAGTAAAGAGTAATGACTGACGATCTTATTTTCATCAAGGCCGCTGGCTGGCTGACCCTCGCGTTTGTGGTGTTTATGGCCTCGCGTCGCCGTAAGAAGCCGTCCCCTGACTGGCCGCCCGGTGACTACTAAAATCGCCCTGGGTGAACCTGACGATTGCGCATAACCGGGCTTTGTAAAATCGAGACCCACAAACAAGAACCCGCCTCGGCGGGTTTTTTGTGCTTGCTCCCAGTAGTCCAATCGCCTCGATCAGTCAGGCCGAGTCCAAATCTCAAAATGCATGCTTTCACCGAAGGCACATGACGTTCTTTAGGGCGCGTCATTTGTAGAAAAGCCAGCGCGCACAACCACCCCAAATAACTTTGTCTTTAACCAATGCAAGCGCTCCATAGCTGTCCGGTGATTATGCCGGACTGATGTGTGCGTCGCGAGGTATCCCCATGCCCACAACAATCGATCTGTTCGCCGGCCTCGGCGGATGGAGCACCGGCGCGCGCG
>JAVXRI010000238.1:0-1114 GCA_036643775.1 Pseudomonas sp.
CTGCTGGGTGCTGAATGCATCCACACCGCAGAGGGATCTCCAGGCAAAGGAGTGGCCGCCATTGCCGTCAGGAACGGATTGCTCCTGCTCGAAGTAGTGCGCCTTCACTGCGAATGGGTAGGCAGGCTTGAGCCAGCCGTTTTTGACTGTGCTTGCCGGGCCGGTGATCATCACGACCTGATTCATGCTGCTGCCTCCTTGAGCTGTTTGATCTTTGCCCTGCACTCAGCCTTGATGGCCTTCAGGTCTTCGATGGTGTAGCGCTGGGCCTGATGAGGCCCTTCCAACCAGGTCACCTGGTCGGCACCGATGCGGCGCACCAGACGGATGCGGTACTCGACCGCGTTGCCGGAAAGGTTGCGGTTGCACTTCACGCACTGGCGGTGGACGTTGAGCGGCTCAAAACGCAGCTCCGGGCAGGCGCCCACGGAACGGTAATGGCCGGCATCCCAGCGGCTGCCGGTGATCAGGTCGTGATCGTTGGGCAGCGAGTCGCAGCTGATGCACGGCTGACCGGCATCGCGCAGGCGGATGAACTCGTTGAACAGGGCCTGGGCTTCACGCATATGGTCTGCCCGGGTCTTCAGCTTCTCCTTGCGTACCTTGATCTCGCTGCGCTCGCGCTGGACGATCGCTTTCCGGGCTATCTTCAGGTTCGCCGGTTGCTTTGCAACGACCATGGCGCACTTCACGCTGCAGGCCTTTTGCGTCGACAGAGATGGCCGGAACTTTCCGCCGCAGGCCTTGCAGGTCTTCTGCCTCACTTCCTTGAGAGCTACACGCACGACTCAGCCTCCTTGGCTTTCTGCTGCTCGGGCTCGAAGTCGCCGCGCAGGGGGATCAGGTACTTCTCGGAGCAAACAGCCTGATCACTGGCATCAATCCAGCCCCTGCTGAGTGATCTGAGTTTCAGCCCCTTGGCCGAAACGATCCACGCCTCACCTCCGACATGCCTTGCAAATGTTCCATCGCCCTTGTCGAGTCGTTCGCCTGTCCGAATCAGCCTTACCAGCTCCACACTGCGGCCAACGTTTGGTGAGTCGGGCACCTTGCTTCCGATGATCAGAGCCAGGTCGCCAGGCTTAAATTGATTGCTCATGCAGCCCTCCCCCGG
>JAVXRI010000239.1:0-1062 GCA_036643775.1 Pseudomonas sp.
CCGCCGAACTGCGGTGAAAGCATGAAGCCCATACTGGCGCCGAGCAGCACGTTCTCCTGCTGGTTGTCCTGGCCGACGCCATCGATCTTGGTTTCGCCGCCAGCGCTGTAGGTCGCGTCGAGCGAGGCCCACAGCGCCCGGTTGATGGTGTAGCTGTAGTGGCCTTCAATGGCGTACAGCGGCTTTTGCTCGAGCTTGCTGTTGCCCTGGTAGTCGTCGTTGTCGCCGAACAGCGAGACCCAGGTGTTGATCTCCAGCCAGGTCGGGCCGATGGGGGTGCCAAAGCCGATTTCCGGTTTTGCCACCCAGCGGTTGGCGCCGATGTTGATCACCCGGTCCTTGTCGTAGTCGCCGTTGGGCACGGTCAGCCAGAACGCACCGGTCAGGAAGGTTTCCGGTGTCCATTTGGCGAACTCCTCGGCCGTCAGGGCCGGGCCACCGAAGAAGTTGTGAGCGAAGACGACCTGGGTATCGCCCATGCCGCCGTTGTGTTTGGTGCCGTCGAAAAACCGTGCATTGTCGAAGGACGCGGAGATGTCGGCATAAGGCTGGATCAGCTGGATGGCACTGTTGCGCCCATCAATGTCGAACGAGCGCGCCAGACGCAGGAGGTACAGGTCGGCCTTCAGCGACAGACCGTCGATGGGCAGCGCGGTATCGATGGGGGTGTTGGCGTCGATGCGGTTGTAGTAACCAAAGACCATATTCAGGTCGATGGGGATGTTCTGCCAGTCACGGGCGTTGTCCGCCTGGGCCAGCAGCGGTGTAGCGGCAAGCACGAGTAACGCCGTGCGACTTGCGGTAGAACGGATCGCCATGGCTTGGTTCCTTGAACAAGTCATTTCACAGTAGGCGTCAGTAGCGGGCTGCGTCGGGGCTGGCGTTGGAATCGCCCCGGTTACCCTTGCATAGTGGCAAGGGCAGGGGCAGCAGCAGGTTCAGCACGCGCAGAAAGCCAGCGCATCATTGGTACTTGATGACGATACCTTTGAGCTTGCGCCCTTCGATGGTCTGGATATCGCGACTCCACAGCGGGCCGCTGACATAGGCAGACAAGGGCTG
>JAVXRI010000240.1:0-1052 GCA_036643775.1 Pseudomonas sp.
TCTTCTTCATGCGTTCGGCAATGAAGTGATGGATCTGCCCATTCCCAATAGGCGGTACCTCTGGTGCGCATCGCAAGTCCTCCTGGCTAATCATTAAGTAAGACACACCGAGGAATACGCGGCCACACCGCTGTTTCGGTTCTTTGAACCACTTCGTATTTACAACCCAAATTAATGTATAGCCGCTATATGGCGGCTTTGGAGAAGTCATGCCTGAAGAAAAGCAACCGGTGGAAGAGATCTGGTCGCTCAGCGGCGATAACGGATCGTGGGATTACCCGAGTCTTGGGGAGCTGATCCGCAACAACTACGGGCACGACTGCGATAGCGCTGGACCCATTTCGGACGGCGGCACTCTGGTGGTTGGTAGTACGGTGCACCGAGGCATCGTTTGCAAGGATGATCCGGCCAAGTTCCTGCCAGACGCTGACGACGTAGCCAACCATATGTGGGATGCAGCCGCTTGCAGTGACGCTGGCGAATGGGTCGATGACTACCCCGAGCTCAACGGCGAGTCTGAAGCGGCATTGAAACAAGCCTTGGAGCCACTGAAGGCCTGGGCGCGCCAATACTGCCAGCCGAAATTCTTCACCGTGAAGAGCATGACTACGCATGAGCTGACCGAAGAGGACGTACGCCACGCCATGTCTACCGAGGCCCAGCAATGACCGAACTGACCGAAGTGAAGAGCTTGCGCGAGAAGATCATCGACTACATGCAGCAGCGCGAGCAAAGCCCGCGCGGCTGGTTCTGCACCTGGTGGTTCAAGTTTCACGTAGCCGGCGTCAGTGGCACACCAGAGATTCGCCGCGAGCTGGAACGCATGCAGCGTGACGGGTTGGTCGAGTCCGATCGCGAGCAGACCAACAACACGAAGTGGCGGCTGATCAAGGCCACCCAGGAGGCGCAGCCATGATCCTCCTACCCATCGCCGCCCCGCTCTACATGGCCTGGATGATCTGGAAGGGGCCGAGGCCGTGAAACGAAGGTAGAGCCGCCCAGCCAGGCTTACGTCGGTCTTGGACCCAGGACAACTGGCTGTGCGAGCAAGA
>JAVXRI010000241.1:0-1051 GCA_036643775.1 Pseudomonas sp.
CTGTGAGAGCCTTACCGCATCCCCTACTAACACGTCGGAACGAGCACCAGAATACTCCCACAGGCCCGTACAGATCGTCTGAATGCTATCTACGCAGCATGCGTCTCCGTAACTATGGCAGTGCAGGAATGGCTCATAACATTCATCCCTTCATGCCGGGTTACGATTTCCCCTCTTTGTCATTTTTCAAACGACGGATCGGGAGAGTTCGTTTTTCCCTGACTTCCTCGTCGATATCAAATAAGCACTCGTCGCAGAATTCTGTATCGAATGAGAGCCATCGTTCAAAGATGCTCCTTTTTTTATTGCACCGTGCACATCTCTTCATTCCACACCTTGGCGACCTTTGGAAAATAGACGCAGCAAGCCAAAGTTAGATAACCAACCGTAATCAAAGGCTTTTCTGCGAAACAAAGACAAGGATAACCAGGCAAATCACAAGAAGGATAATTGTTTTTATAGATCGATTTCTCAATATCGATCGTTCGTATCGATCGATAAGGGGCGTGGCTGCGGTTCGCATTACTGGTATGTACCCCACTTTAGACATGAACAATAGCCTGCGTATAACACTTCTTTTATAACTCGCTGAGACTCAATATTGAACGCTCCCTCCGGTACAAGAAACGTGCATACAACCACAGGAGATTACTATGCACGATATTATCAATCAGGCCCGTGAGCTGCTGACAGCACGCCTTTACCGTGACGAGTCATTGGGGTCCACCAAAGAAACCGAAAACTACCTCGCCCTTCAGCTTGGCGACCGTGAGCAGGAAGTCTTCGCGGTCATCTTTCTGGATAACCGCAATCAGGTTCTTCAGTATAAGGAAATGTTCTTCGGCACCCTCGCATCCACCAGCGTCTATCCCCGCGAAATAGCCCGCTTAGCGCTTCGTCTGAACGCCGCAGCGGTAATCTGCTCACATAACCATCCTTCGGGCCATCCTGAGCCGTCAGGTGCTGACAGGAGCATCACCGAACGCATACAGCGGGCGCTGGGGCTGGTAGACGTCCGCGTACTGGATCACATCGTCGTTGGTGGTGGTCG
>JAVXRI010000242.1:0-613 GCA_036643775.1 Pseudomonas sp.
GATGTACGGACATGGAGTGCATTTTTGATAGCGTCTTGCGCCTGCCAATCAATAAGTACCGCTAAAAGTATAGGTGGGACTCATGCTTGGCAAGCGGTAGCTGCTCTGAAAACAGATGTGACCCATTCGATGCTTTTGGGCCTCAGGTCTGCGGCAGGGAAAGGTGTAGCCCTATTTAAAACAGCTTTTCAACGATGGCCTTGGCATTGCATGGGAGCCAAAGGCGCTCACTCCGGCGTAATGCCGGCAGCCTTGATGACCTGACCCCACTTTTTGGTTTCAGCAGACTGGAACTGGGCCAGCTCGGCAGGCGTGGTGGTCCAGGGCTCGGAGCCCGACATATCAAAGAAAGACTTGGCGGCGGCGCTGGCCACGGCGCTGTTCAGCAACTGGTTGAGCTTGGCAACCACGGGGGCGGGTGTGTTGGCCGGTGCGTAGGCCGCAAACCAGTAACCCATGTCATAGCCTTTGACGCCGGCCTCGGCAATGGTGGGCACATCGGGCAGCTGGGCGCTGCGTTTTTGCGTGGAGTAGCCTAGGGCGCGCAGCTTGCCGGCCTTGATCTGGGGCACGCCGGTGGAGACATCGGTGATCATCAGATTGATCTGCCCGC
>JAVXRI010000242.1:623-1033 GCA_036643775.1 Pseudomonas sp.
TTGCTTTTGTAGGGCACATGCAGGATATCCACGCCTGCCAGCTGCTTGAGCATTTCGCCGGCCACACGGCTGGACGAGCTGCCGCTGCCAAAGCTCAGCTTGCCGGGGTTGGCCTTGGCGAAAGCGACCAGCTCGCCCACCGATTTATAAGGCGCGCCGGCCGGTACCACCAGCACCTGACCGCCCTTGCCCAGGCCGGACAGCGGGGCGAAGTCCTTGACCGGGTCATAAGACAGCTTCTTGTACAAGTGTTCGTTGGCCGCGTGCGTGGTGTTGGTGGTGATCAGCACGGTATAGCCGTCTGCCGGTGCCTTGGCCACGGCCTGGGCCGCAATCATGCCGCTGGCTCCCCCCTTGTTTTCCACCACCACCGGTTGCTTGGTTTTCTCGGTGATGGACTGACCCAGGGC
>JAVXRI010000243.1:0-1032 GCA_036643775.1 Pseudomonas sp.
CACCAGCAGGGTCAGCGGGAAGCTGGTCTGCTCCCGCGTCTGTACGCCGGTAAAGCGCAGCCCTTGCGGGGCGCCTTCCTGCAACGCTTCAGCGACCGGGTAGTTTTCGAACACCAACAACGAGTCGAACAACCCTTCGCCGCCCTGCCCCGCCCAGCGCTGAATGTCGAACAGTGGCGTGTGCTCGTGGTCGCGCAAGGCCAGGTTCTGCGCCTGCAGGTTTTCCAGCACCTGCGCCAGCGATTGCTCGGCAGCGAGGCTGACCACCACCGGCAGGGTATTGATGAACAGGCCGATCTGCGCCTCGATGGCCGGCAACGGTGCCGAGCGGCCCGCCACGGTGGCGCCGAAGGCGACCGTCGATTGCCCGGTATAGCGCTGCAACAGCAAGGCCCAGGCCGCCTGGATCAGCGTGTTCAAAGTAACTTTGTGCTGACTGGCGAAAACTTTCAGGCGTTGGGTGGTGGCCGTATCAAGCAACTGCTTGAACTCGGCGTGCCCGCTTTGCCCCTGCGGGCTGTCGGCCAGCACGGTAGCGAGCCGCGTCGGCGCGTCCAGGTGCTGTACCTGAGCCTTCCAGAAGCGCTCGTCGGCCAACGGGTCTTGCTGATCGAGCCAGGCGATGTAATCGCGGTAGCGCCCCGGCTGGTCTGCCACGGCAACACCGCTGTAGCGCTGCAGGACTTCAGCGAGCAGCTGGGCATTGCTCCAGCCGTCCATGAGGATGTGGTGGCTGGTGTAGATCAGCTGATAGCGCTGTTCATCCAGACGCAGCAGCTGCAACGCCAGCAACGGCGCCCGTTCCAGGGCAAAGCCAGTGTTGCGCTGCTGCGCCGCCAGGGACTCGATGGCCGCCGCCTGATCGGGCTGGCCGCGCCAGTCTTCATAACTGAACGGCACCTGCACGTCGCGACGCACCACTTGCAGCGGCTGGCTCAGGCTGCCACCGCTGAGAAAGGCCGTGCGCAGAATGTCGTGGGCGTCCACGGTCGCTTGCCAGGCGTCGCGGAAGCGCTGCGGGTCGAGCCCTTC
>JAVXRI010000244.1:0-1012 GCA_036643775.1 Pseudomonas sp.
GGTAAGACCTCTGCCGAGCATGGCTCGGCACTACGGGTGAAGCCTCTGCCGAGCATGGCTCGGCACTACGGGTGAGGTTTAGACCCGGCGCAGTTCCCAGGCGCGGTGGATGCGGGCGTTGCGCTCGAAATCCGGGCCGATGGTCTGTGCGGAAATCTCGCGGCAGATGGCGAACTCGGCAACCGCGTTCTCGTCCAGCTTGAAGCGACGGAAGTTGTTGGAGAAATACAGCACGCCGTCGGAGGTCAAACGATCCATCGCCGCACGTAGCAGGCGAACGTGCTCGCGCTGGATGTCGAAGTCTTCGGCGCGTGCCGAGTTGGAGAAGGTCGGCGGATCGCAGAAGATCACGTCATAACGGTTCTTCTCCGCTTCCAGCCAGGTCACCGCATCGCCCTGCACCAGCGTGTGCTGGCTGCCGCCCTTGCCGTTGAGCGCGAGGTTGTCGGCACACCACTGCAGGTAGGTACCGGACAAGTCCACGCTGGTGGTCGAGCTGGCGCCGGCAACCGCGGCTTCCACGCTGGCCACGCCGGTGTAGCAGAACAGGTTGAGGAAGCGCTTGCCGCGTGCTTCCTGCGCCATATGCGTGCGCAGCGGGCGGTGGTCGAGGAACAGGCCGGTGTCCAGGTAATCGAACAGATTCACACGCAGCAGCGCGTTGTTCTCGCGCACCAGGATGAACTCGCCGCGCTGCTCGAAGCGGCCGTATTTGCTGCCGCCCTTGCCGCGCTCGCGCGACTTCAGCGCAACCTGCTCGGCTGGCACCTGGAACACTTCGCGGGCAGCTGCCAACAGTTCGTTGCGACGGCGGCGCACGTCCACGTCCGGAATGGTGGCCGGCGCGGCGTATTCCTGCACATGCAGGAAGGTGCGGTTCTTGCCACCGTCTTCACGGTAGACGTCGATGGCTGCAGCGTATTCCGGCAGATCGGCGTCGTAGGCACGGAAGCAGGTGATGCCCTCGCGGTTCAACCAGTTTTTGAATTTCTTGAGGTTCTTGCGCAGGCGG
>JAVXRI010000245.1:0-1012 GCA_036643775.1 Pseudomonas sp.
CTGGCGCTCGGCCGGGATGCTGCCCAGGCCGGCCGGGTGTTCCAGCCAGTCATCGAAGGCGAAGGGGAAGTCCGGGCCGAAGATGGTGATGGGCTTTTTGCCGTCGGCGGGGTGGCGGTTCTTGTTGTTCATGAAGTGACCTTGCCAGAGGGGCTGCGCAGAGAGCGGAGCCTGAGTATAGGAGATGCCTGGGGGTCATTTTAGGGCGTGGGGGGTTCGTAATTAAGATGCAGAGTGTTGGCTGAATGTATGTTTTTTCGTCGAAATGAGCATTAATTGGTTATTTTTGACGAGATCGATGGTGGCGGTTAAGGGTTTGTCTGGAGATTTGCAGCGCCTGTGAGATCGAGCGCTGCTCGCGATGCGCCGCGCGGGCGGCGCTCGATCTCACAGGCGCCAAACCTCTGTCGGCGAATAGCTTGATCTCAAAGGCTACCGGGTACCTGTGGGAGCGGGTTCACCCGCGAAGAGGCCCTGAAGGGTGAAGCCTAAGCCCGCTCCCCACACAGATCCAGGGCAAACCACTGTTCTGCAGTATCCACATCCAGCCCAGCCCCCAGCAGCGCAACCATCTTGCCCAGCGCCGCCTCGCGGGTCATACCGCCACCGCTGACCAGCCCGGCCCCACGCAAGCGGTTGCCCGCCGCATAGGTATCGAACACCACCGAACCCTCAGGGCACTGGCTGATAGCTGCCAACATCACGCCACGCTGGCGCGCTGCACGCAACACATCCAGCAACGCCTGGTCATCCGACGGCCCTGTACCGCTGCCGTAGCATTCCAGCAGCAACCCTTGCACACCGCTACCCAGCAGCGCCTGCAAGTGCCCGGCCAATGCCTGGCGCTGATCGGCCGGCAAGTCGCGCGGCAGGTTGCGGTCCCAGTCGAGGGCGATCCAGGCCTTGATGAAGTCCGGGTCGTAATGCTCGGAATCGGCGAGCATCAGGTAGGCCTTGAGGCCTTCGTAGAGGAAGTCGGAATTGCCGCCGCCGTGCAGTTGCTCTTCGATGC
>JAVXRI010000246.1:0-1008 GCA_036643775.1 Pseudomonas sp.
GTATTCGTCATCGTTCTGGCCTTCTCCAACTTCGGCAAGCTCAAGCTTGGCGGCAAGGACGACACCCCGGACTTCAGCTACGGCGCATGGGCCGGCATGCTGTTCTCGTCCGGCATCGGTATCTCGCTGCTGTATTTCGGTGCTTCCGAGCCGCTGGATCACTACTTCAACCCGCCCCAGGGTTCGCCGCAAAGCCTGCAGGCGGCCCGTGAAGGGTTGCAGCTGACCTTCCTGCACTGGGGCCTGCACGGCTGGGCCATCTATGCCCTGGTCGGCCTCGCCGTGGCTTACTTCGCCTACCGTCACAACCAGCCGCTGGCCCTGCGTTCGGCGCTGTATCCGCTGGTGGGTGAGCGTTGGGTCAAGGGTGCTGCTGGTCACACCGTAGACATCTTCGGCATGTTCGTGACCCTGCTGGGCCTGGTGACCAACCTGGGTATCGGCTCGATGCAGGTGTCCTCGGGCCTGGAATACCTGTTCGGCATGGAGCACAGCAACACCAACCTGTTGATCGTGATCCTGGTGATGAGCACCGTGGCGACCATTGCTGCGGTGTCGGGTGTGGAGAACGGCATCCGCCGCCTGTCCAACCTGAACATCATCCTGTTCAGCGGCCTGTTGCTGTTCGTGCTGCTCAACGGCCCGACCCTGCACCTGCTCAACAGCTTCGTGCAGAACATCGGTGACTACCTCAACGGTGTGGTGCTCAAGACCTTCGACCTGTATGTGTACGAAGGCGACGGCGCCAAGTCCGAGCGCTGGCTGGGCCTGTGGACCCTGTTCTACTGGGCCTGGTGGATCTCCTGGGGCCCATTCGTCGGCATGTTCATTGCCCGGATCTCCCGTGGCCGTACCGTGCGCGAGCTGGTGGCCGGCGTGCTGCTGATTCCGCTGGGCTTCACCCTGGCCTGGCTGTCGATCTTCGGCAACACCGCACTGGACCTGGTGATCAATCAGGGGGCGGTGGAGCTGGGACGCTCGGCGCTGGAACAGCCGTCGATGTCGATC
>JAVXRI010000247.1:0-986 GCA_036643775.1 Pseudomonas sp.
GACCTGGAGTCGGCAACGGCTGGCCCAGGTAACGGCGCAACACCTGGCCGATCAGCAGTGACAAACTCCAGCCATCGAGCAGCAGGTGATGGTAGGTCCACACCAGGCGGTAGCGTCGAGTATCCAGACGCACCAGCATCAGCCGTTGCAATGGCGCCTGCCCCAGGTCGAAGGGTTGTAGGCGCTGTGCGTGTGCCAGTTGCTGGAAGTCTTCCGCGCTCGGGGTGCGGTCACGCCAGTCCAGTTGCGTCACCGGCAGCGTCGCTTGATGGTGAATGACCTGCATGGCATCGCTGAAACCCTGCCAGACGAAACTGCCGCGCAAGCTGTCGTGCCGCGCACTGACCTCCTCCCAAGCGGCGATGAAGCGTGGTGCATCGAGGCCGTCGATGCCAACTTCCAACTGGTTGACGTAGAGGTCGCTGTCGGGGCTGTCCAGCGAATGGAACAGCATGCCCTGCTGCATCGGCGACAACGGCACGATGTCTTCGATGGCCTCAAGGCTAACCCCAACGGCAGCCAGGGCTTCGGCGCTCAGCGTACCGAGGTCCAGGCGTGCCACCGTGCCTAGCGCGCTGTCGGCTACCAGTGGCTGCACCTGGGCCGCCAGCTTTCGCACATTCTGATGCAGGAACAGGTCTTTGGGCGCCAGCGCCAACCCGGCCTCCCGCGCACGCGCTACCACCTGCACGGAGATGATCGAGTCACCGCCCAGCTCGAAGAAGTTGTCTTCGGCACCCACCTGCTCCAGTCCCAGCACCGCTTGCCAGATCTGCGCCAGCGCGGTTTCCACCGAGCCTTGTGGCGCCATGTACACGCGGGCTTCCAGTTCCGGCTCCGGCAGTGCCTTGCGGTCCAGTTTGCGGTTCGGGGTCAGCGGCATCTGCTCCAGACGCATCAGGCGCGCGGGCACCATGTAGTCGGGCAATTGCGCCTGCAGGCTTTCACGCAGGCGCACCAGCAGCTGCTCATCCGCTTCGGCAACC
>JAVXRI010000248.1:0-986 GCA_036643775.1 Pseudomonas sp.
GCCCGTTCTGGAACAGAGAGTGGCACAAAGAACAGGCACCAGCAGTTGTGCCGCCCTCGGAAAACGCCTAGCTTAAGCGGATCCAGGCATGAACCGTGATGAGCGTCCGTCTTGACTCCAGCGCCCGGCCTCAAGGCCTTGTCCACTTTGATGTTGCTGGCCGTGTACTGGCTGGCGGAGCCGGCATGGGCTGCCGACGCCGTCGAAGTGAAGATTGGCGCGGCGCATTTCCCGCCCTACACGGTGCGCCCTGAGCAGGGGGCCGACACCGGCCTGCTGCCGCAATTGGTCGACGCGCTCAACCGCTTGCAGCAGGGGTATCACTTCGTCCTGGTGCCCACTTCCATCCAGCGGCGTTTTGGTGACTTCCAGCAGGGACGCACCGACATGGCGATTTTCGAGAACCCGCAATGGGGCTGGGAGCAGATTGCCCACCAGACCGTGGACATGGGCCTGGAGGATGCCGAAGTATTCGTTGCCCGCCAGGCCAATGGCAGCGACCCGCATTACTTCGACGACCTGAGTGACAAACGCCTGGCATTGTTCAACGGCTACCACTACGCGTTCGCCCGCTTCAACTCCGACCCGGACTACCTGCGCGAAGCCTACAACGCGTCCCTGACCTACTCCCACGACAGCAACCTGCTGATGGTGCAGGCCGGCCGCGCCGATATCGCCCTGGTCACGCGCTCCTACCTTAGTGATTTCCTGGCGCGTAACCCGGCCAGCAAGGCGCAGCTGGTGCCTTCGCAACGCATCGACCAGGTCTATCACCACTACGCCTTGCTGCGCCCGGGTGCCCCTATTGGCGAGCAGTCGTTCGCCGGCCTGCTGCGTGACCTGCGTGACAGCGGTGAACTGGCACGCATCTTCGAGCCCTACCGCATCACCGTCTCGGTCCCCCAGGACTAAATTCACGCACGGCGGCAACGTTCTCAACAGTGAGCCTTTTCTTCATTTTCGTGAGTCCAGCCCATGCCGTTTGA
>JAVXRI010000249.1:0-735 GCA_036643775.1 Pseudomonas sp.
CCCGGAGCCTTCCCAAGAGATACCGAAAGGTGTCCAGCAAGGCGCGAGACAACAACGCTCCAAAGAACGTGCTGTGCTGATCGCCGAATTGGCCAAAACGATGACCTGCCGGGAAGTCTCCCTGAAGTTGGGCATCCCTCAGAACACCCTTTGGACGATGTCGCAGCGGGAAGACTTCACCTTTGCCCCAGGCTGCCAGGGGAAGCGAAAGACGCCCTACACCGATCCGGTTGCGGACGCGAAGCTGGCCGAGCGAATCACTGCTCTGCGGGATGTCGGACTGACTCGCCACCAGGTGGAGAAGAAGATCGGCATCGGCAATGGGACGCTGGTTCGAATCCTTGAGGCCTTTCAGATCGACTTCCCGAAACGCGGTGAGCGACGCGAATCCTCCAGCCGAGACGCATCATGAAAGCCCAACGGCTCCGCCTCATCTACCCCACGGCCTACTACCAGGGCAGGGCCTGCCGCCAGGACGGCAAATGTCGCCTTGCCCAGCCCTACGGAAACATGACCGTCGACGGCGGGTGGTGGCTTGCGGGCTGGCACGACTCTGATATGGAACTCACCCATGAAACTCAAACGAATGGCCCTGCAGCGCCACCAGCGCCGGGCACAGGTTCACTTGCCGCCTAGCGGATTGAAGGAGGTGGTGTATGGCGATGACGCCACAGGAGCGCGACGAGCGCCGGCGCAAGAAGGCTGCTCTGCTGGGCGAACAAGACCTGCGACTGA
>JAVXRI010000249.1:745-984 GCA_036643775.1 Pseudomonas sp.
TTCGGCACAAGGTTCGCCCAGGCATCCAAGAGGCCCTGAATCGGACCATGGCCCGAGCTCAAGTGTCGGTCACCAGCGAACTGCTACAGATCGCCATCATGAAGATGGACCTGATGACCGACGAGGAGCTCGTAGCCTTCACTAAGTATCCGCGCCACGAAATCCTGCTTAGTGAAAAGGTGGCGCGAAGATTCAACGACGAGAGCATCAAGTCGATTCTTGGAAACCCTGACCAGGAA
>JAVXRI010000250.1:0-983 GCA_036643775.1 Pseudomonas sp.
GGTTACGGGTAGTTGCGGGAGATTCGGTCGGCGATGCCGTCCAGGCGCTCAGCCATGCGCCACATGTCGTTGTTGTCGCGGCGACTGACGACCAAAGACCCGGTGACGTTGCGGTCCATCAGGATGGCGATAGCCAGGCGGATTAGTGCAGCTTCAAGCTTGCGGCGGAGCAAGCCTTTGCGCGGGATCATGCCCTCGGCCCCTTCCAGATCAACCAGGCCATGTAGAGCGGGGCGGCGATAGCGATCATGGCTGCAGCTCCTTTGGCACTTGGACTGTATCGCCGAGCTTGGCGGCGACGATGGCGCGGCAGGTGGCAATAAGCGCGCTAGGCCCGCTTCCACTTGGATGCACTTCAGCCCCGCTATCCAAGCAGACGTATGCGCACCAGTGCTCACCTGTAGGGCTTCTGCTGAATCCTGTGCCATTGAAACTGGTTTGAACGTGATGCCGGTCGATCAGCGGCCCGCCGTGCGCCCAGTCGGTGGTTGGCTTCCACTGCCGACGGGTTTTGTCATGGAAGTCAGGGTTGCCCTCGCGCTTAACCACGTACGGATCGCACCAGACCACACAGGTTCGGCTACGAAACTGTGATGGCAGTTCCAGTTCGCGGCCGTCCGCGATACCGACAGCCCAATCCAGCGCCAACCCGGAAAGGTCGGCTGTCTTCACTTCGATCATGTCGGTCATCGCTGCACCACCTCCCAGAAAGGCCCTTTGTTGGCCACCAACCCCTTCCGCTTCAGGCGCTGGCAGGCTTTGCTAATCTCCTCGCGAGACTCACGGATGGCTCCGCGCATGGCGTGGGCGGTTGAACCCTCGATGCCAAGCAAGTGCCCCAGAACTCGCTCGTCTGTCCCGCCGTCGAGCATTCCCTGGCCATCCTTGGCCGCTACTGTTGCCACTGCCAAGCGCAGCGCACCCATCCGGGCGCCGGGCTCGTCTGCATGCGACACTTCACTTTGCTTGAAGCCGACATACGG
>JAVXRI010000251.1:0-979 GCA_036643775.1 Pseudomonas sp.
CGACGCCTATCAACCTTGATGCTGAACTGAAATTGCTCTCCAAGTATGCCGACTACATCCAGGCAGCTACGAAGCTCAAGTGATCGGGCTGTGCCGCTCTCACCTGCGGCACATCTACCCTCTCACCTGACTTGCCCGAAGTACTCGCCCCTTCCCTCCAGTCCAGGTGTCGCATATGGCTGGACTCTGATCCAGCGCTCTCGCGACAATCTTCACTTGACCTCCATCTTGTACGTCTCGACGTAAGCCAGCAGCTCTCGCGGCATCTACCGATGCTTGGCACCGAGTGCAATTCCTTCGGCACGATAGGCCACTTGTAGGCAATTGCTCACATGACTGATAGTTAAAGCTCTGCCTGGGGAGGCACAAAAAATGCAACCAAGATTCGTTATCGTTCCGGCAGTGCCCATCGAAGAAAAATCTTTCCGATCGGGAGTACGCTTCTACGCCACAACCGTGTCGGGTGGTTTTGACATCTACGACAACGTCAAGAAGCTGCGACTCAAACCGAGCTTTGCGAGCAAGGCAGAAGCTGAAGAACAATGCAGAGAGATGACCGCTGAACTCAGTTGGTGCACCAGTTAAGGTAATCCAACGCAGCCAGGTGTCCTTCGCCTTCAGAAATCAGCGTTTTGCTGCTTCTAGAAAACATCAGGTCTGATGAAGACACTCGCAAGCCACAGGCCTGGATCCGTTCGGTCAGACAGGTCGTTGCTGGCAAACATAGCGCCAGCCAGCAACTGCCAGGTTACGTGCCTATGTACCTGCCACGACTGACGTCGGGACGATGCAATCGCGGGTTGAAGTTCTGGCGCAGAGACCATCCCGGTCAAGGGCGGAGCCGGTTTGCGCTTCCTGCAGGAACGCCAGCAGCTGCGCGTTGAACGCCTGCGGTGCTTCCTCCATCACGAAGTGCCCGCAATCGGGGATGACCACCCCACGCAGCGATCGTGCATGCGCCTTCAGCGTCTGCAAGGGG
>JAVXRI010000252.1:0-975 GCA_036643775.1 Pseudomonas sp.
CCGCGCAACATCCTTGGCCGTCATCTTCCCGTCCTTCGCAAGCGCCGCAATGGCCGCATGCGCGATGTAATAACGGTCAACCTCAAAGAAGCGACGCAGGTTCGCACGCGTGTCCGAACGGCCGAAGCCATCGGTGCCCAGGATCGAGTAGGTGGCCGGCACGAAGGCGCGGATCTGGTCGGTGTAGGCGCGCACGTAGTCGGTTGCGGCGATGACCGGGCCCTGGCGGCCTTCCAGCAGCTCGGTGACGTACGGCTTGCGCGGTTCGGCTTCCGGGTGCAGGCGGTTCCAGCGCTCGGCGTCGAAACCATCGCGACGCAGTTCGTTGAAGCTCGGGCAGCTCCAGATGTCGGCGGTGACGCCGAAATCCTTGTCCAGCAGTTCGGCCGCTGCAATGGCCTCGCGCAGGATGGTGCCGCTGCCCAGCAGCTGCACGCGCAGCTCGCCCTTCTTCGGCTTGCCGGCGTCGGTGAGCAGGTACATGCCCTTGATGATGCCTTCGGCTGCGCCTTCCGGCATGGCCGGGTGGGCGTAGTTCTCGTTCATCAGGGTGATGTAGTAGTACTCGTCGATCTGGTCTTCCATCATGGCCTTGGTGCCGTGCTGGAGGATGACGGTTACTTCGAAACCGAAGGTCGGGTCGTAGCTGCGCACGTTCGGGATGCCGCCAGCAACGATGTGGCTGAAGCCATCTTCGTGCTGCAGGCCTTCGCCGTTCAGCGTGGTGCGGCCGGCGGTGCCGCCGAGCAGGAAGCCGCGGGTACGCATGTCCGCTGCCTGCCAGGCGATGTCGCCAATGCGCTGGAAGCCGAACATCGAGTAGTAGATGTAGAACGGCAGCATCGGCACGTTGCTGACCGAGTAGCTGGTACCGGCCGCCATCCACGAGGACATGGCACCCGGCTCGCTGATGCCCTGCTGCAGCACCTGGCCGCTCTGGTCTTCGCGGTAGTACATGAGCTGGTCGGCGTCGAC
>JAVXRI010000253.1:0-973 GCA_036643775.1 Pseudomonas sp.
GTCGTGATGATTTGGTGAAAAAATCATTCTCTATGGGTTTATGGATGGTTCTAATCACCTCATGTCTACAAGTCGTCATTGGCGATCACCACGGCTTAAATACCTTAAAACATCAACCTGCAAAACTGGCAGCAATTGAGGGACACTGGGAAACCAACCGCGATCATGCAATGCCACTGTTGCTGTTTGCAATTCCAGATATGGAAAATGAACGCAATACAACTGAACTCGGAATTCCTTATTTAGGTAGTCTCATCCTCACCCACTCGTTAGATGGTCAAGTCACAGGCTTAAAAGATTTTGCAGCTGAAGATCGCCCAAATGTCCCGATTGTATTTTGGAGCTTTCGTGTCATGGTCAGTCTGGGAATGTTGATGGTACTGCTCTCCTTGACTGCATTATGGTTACGTAAAAAAGGTTCATTGTATGAAAGTTCATGGTTTCATAAATTTGCCATTATCATGGGTCCCACAGGTTATGTTGCCTTATTAGCAGGTTGGGTCACCACTGAAGTCGGTCGTCAGCCGTGGGTGGTTTATGGCGTGATGCGTACTCGGGATGGTTTATCTCACTCTGTTACGGCAGATCAAGTCGGTCTCAGTCTGATTATTTTTGTGTTGGTCTATACCGTGGTATTCGGTAGCGGCATTTATTACATGCTCAAACTGATTAAAACTGGCCCTGCTTTCTTAGACAGTTTACAGCCTGAAAAAACAGCCGGTCTTGGTCATTTTAAAACCCCATTACGCCCACTGAGTGCTGTTGATGAAATGCTTGATGATCAAGCATCAACGACCGATCAAGCTAAGGAGAAACATCATGATTGATCTGGCTTTAATCTGGGTCGGTATTATCGGTCTAGGTGTCCTTATTTATGTCGTTATGGATGGTTTTGACCTTGGAATTGGGATTCTGTTCCCATTCATCAAGGATCATCAGGAACGTGATGTGATGATGAATACCGTTGCCCCTG
>JAVXRI010000254.1:0-967 GCA_036643775.1 Pseudomonas sp.
TGTCGAACAGGGTGGTGGCGAGGTCGATCTCGCCGCTGGCCAGGCGCTCGAACTGGTCGGGTTGCCAGGCGTGATAGTCGATGCTGACGCCGGGGGCCTGCTGCGCGAGGCGCTGCATGAGCAGTGGCAGCATGTGTTCGGCGATGTAGTCCGAGGCGGCCAGGCTGAAGCGCCGTTCACAGCGGGCGGGGCTGAAGGTTTCGGGTTGGCGCAGGGTGTCGAGTTGGGCGAGTACCTGACGCAGTGGCGCGACCAGCGCTTCGGCGCGTTCACTGAGCACGTAGCCCCGGCCCTGGCGAACCAGTAGCGGGTCGTCGAAGGCGTTGCGCATATGCGCCAGTTGCCGGCTGAGCACCGATTGGCTGCTGCCCAGGCGCTCAGCGGCGTGGCTGAGGTTCTTGAGCTGCAACAGGGTGTCCAGGGCGTGCAGATGGGCGACGCTCAGCGAGGCAAAGACGGGGTTCACGGGGCGCTCCTGCGTGGGGGGCTTGGCAGACTAAGGGCTTTGTCCAAGCATTAAAAGCACGGGTATCAGTTGCCATCTGCATTGACCCCATCGCTGGCAAGGCCAGCTCCCACAGTGTCAGCAGTGTCAGCAGTGTCAGCAGAGCATGCAATATCTGTGGGAGCCGGCCTTGCCGGCGATGAGGCCTGAATGGCTAGCAAGCGCTCCTGAAGCTAGAATGCCCCCTTCGCCGCACAAGAGCGCCCCATGGACATCGACCTCGCCCGCACCTTCCTGGAAATCCATCGCAGTGGCAGCCTGGTCGCCGCCGCCCAGCGCCTGCATGTCACCCAGACCGCAATCAGTGCCCGGGTACAAAAGCTCGAACAACACCTGGGTTGCCAGCTCTTCGTGCGCAGCCGCAACGGCGCCAGCCTGACCGCCGACGGCGAGGCCTTCGTGGTCTATGCCAACCAGCTGGTGCAAACCTGGGAAGCCGCCCGCCGCGACCTGCCGCTCCCC
>JAVXRI010000255.1:0-944 GCA_036643775.1 Pseudomonas sp.
CAGAGTACCGCCTACAACATAGCCGGTGGCCTGCGGCTGCGTGGGCAGTTGTCGGTTGCCGCTTTGCAGGGGGCGTTCGCGCAACTGCAGGCGCGCCATTGGGCCTTGCGCACGGTATTTGAAGACAACGGTCAGCAGGTGCTTCAGCGCGTCATCGACGACATGCCGCTGGCATTCACCGAAGTACACCTGGGGCAATTGCCCGTCGATGAACGTGAAGCACAACTCACTGAACGGGTGGAGCAAGAGGCTGCACGCACGTTCGATCTGGCCAGCGGACCGCTGATGCGCGTGTGTCTGCTGCACCTGGCTGACGACGAGTGGGCGCTGTTGCTGACCCTGCACCACATCATCGCCGATGGTGCGTCGATGAAGCTGTTGTTGGACGAGTTGTGCATCGGCTACCGCGCGCAACTGAACGGTAGCTCGGCGGATCTCCCGGTGTTGCCGATCCAGTATGCGGTGTGGCACCGGCAATGGCTGGACAGTGGTGAGTGCGAGCGGCAACTGGTGCACTGGACCCAGCACCTGGGCCGTGAACACCCGCTGCTGGAGTTGCCGCTCGATCACCCGCGCCCCGCGCAACAAAGCTTTCGTGGCGACAGCCTGGACTTCGAAATTCCGGTGGCGGTAGGGCAAAAACTGCAGCAGTTGGCCCAGCAAAACAACTGCTCGCTGTTCATGCTGTTGCTGACCGCGTTCGCCACCTTGCTGTACCGCTACAGCGGTCAGCGCGACCTGCGCATCGGCCTGCCGATTGGTGGTCGCCAGCAACAGGAAACCGAAGGCCTGGTGGGCTTTTTCGTCAACACCCAAGTGCTGCGCAGCCAGATTGATGGTGAGCAATCCTTTAACGACCTGCTGGCCGTCACCCGCAATGATGTACTTGATGCCCAGGCGCATCAGAACTTGCCGTTCGAGCAATTGGTCGAGGCGTTGCAACC
>JAVXRI010000256.1:0-931 GCA_036643775.1 Pseudomonas sp.
GTTCCCGCAGGTGGACAGCTGGATCTTCGCCCTGGCCTCGGTACTGCTGCTGGCCTGCACCAACCTGTTCAGCGTGGCCAAGTACGGTGAGTTCGAGTTCTGGTTCGCCATCCTCAAGGTGACGGCGATTCTGGGTTTCATTGGCCTGGGCTTTGCCGCGCTGATGGGCTGGCTGCCCAACCGCGAGGTCAGCGGCCTGAACGGGTTGATTGCCGAGTACGGCGGCTTTGCGCCGAAGGGCTGGTCGGCGGTGGTCGGTGCGTTCATCACCGTGATGTTCAGCTTCATCGGCACCGAAGCGGTGACCATTGCCGCGTCCGAATCCAGCGACCCTTCGCGCAACATCGCCAAAGCCACCCGCTCGGTGATCTGGCGTATCAGCACCTTCTACATCCTGTCGATCTTCGTGATCATCTCGGTGGTGCCGTGGAACGACCCGCAGTTGGCGGTGGTGGGCTCGTACCAGCGTGCGCTGGAAATCATGAACATCCCCAACGCGGCGTTCATGGTCGACCTGGTAGTGCTGGTGGCAGTGACCAGTTGCATGAACTCGTCGATCTACATTGCTTCGCGGATGATGTATTCGCTGGCCAAGCGCGGTGACGCCCCGGCCTTCCTGAAAGAGACCTCCAAGGTCGGCGTGCCGCGTGCTGCAGTCTTCGGCAGCACCCTGATCGGCGCGGCCATCGCCATCCTCAACTACTTCGCGCCCAAAGGTGTGTTCGAGTTCCTGCTGGCCAGCTCCGGCGCGATTGCGTTGCTGGTGTACCTGGTGATTGCCATTTCGCAGCTGCGCATGCGTGCCAAGCGTGAAGCCAGTGGCGAGAAGATTGCCTTCAAGATGTGGCTGTTCCCGGGCCTGACCTGGGCGACCATTGCCTTTATCGTTGCCATTCTTGTGGTAATGGCGCTGCGTGAGGATCACCGTGCG
>JAVXRI010000257.1:0-925 GCA_036643775.1 Pseudomonas sp.
GAACTGTTCGGCGAACATCGCCACTTGTGGCAGTGCCTGTTCGCTGATGTGCTGCGCCAGGGCCGCTTGCAGTTGATGCTGGAAGTCGGCTTTGCTGGCTGCGGTGAAAAACGCCATCTGTGGTACTCCGCTTGGGCTTTGTTATGGAGTGAAGCGTCGCGCACGTCCGCCATCTACGGATCAACGATAGCCAACCCGTAGCAGGAAGACGGTAAAACCATAAGATCAGGTGCAAAACGCGACTCATAAGTCACATTCACCCTTTCCGCGGATGGGCATCTGCAAAAACGACTGCTCCGGGCGGAGCTGTGTCTTTACGGGTGACCATCGACAGCGCAGCTTAACGAGTGCCCGCCCGCCCCTGCTTGCGGTGCTGCGACATATTCGGTCATTGAGGTGCAGGTCCACGTTTATCCTGGGGCCGAAGACTGGCAGAATCGTGTTTCAACTTATTGATCGAGCCACTCATGCAACTATGAAAGGCCAATCAAACCGGGAGATAGCTGGTTCTCCCCGAAAGCTATTTAGGTAGCGCCTCGGACGAATACCATTGGGGGTAGAGCACTGTTTCGGCTAGGGGGTCATCCCGACTTACCAAACCGATGCAAACTCCGAATACCAATGAGTACTATCCGGGAGACAGACTGCGGGTGCTAACGTCCGTAGTCAAGAGGAAAACAATCCAGACCGCCAGCTAAGGTCCCAAAATTATAGTTAAGTGGGAAACGATGTGGGAAGGCATAGACAGCTAGGAGGTTGGCTTAGAAGCAGCCACCCTTTAAAGAAAGCGTAATAGCTCACTAGTCGAGTCGGCCTGCGCGGAAGATGTAACGGGGCTAAGCCAGTTACCGAAGCTGCGGATGTGCAATTTATTGCACGTGGTAGGAGAGCGTTCTGTAAGCCTGTGAAGGTGTCTGGAGACGGA
>JAVXRI010000258.1:0-920 GCA_036643775.1 Pseudomonas sp.
TACGTTTATGGCGGCCGAAGCCTTACAACAAGGTGCAGTAAAGCACGGTTATCAGATTGATGTTGAAACCCAAGGATCGGTTGGGGCTAAAAATGTTTTATCGGCAGAAAGTATTGCCAAAGCAGATGTGGTGATCTTAGCAACGGATATTGAGGTCAATACAGATCGCTTTGTAGGCAAACGTGTATATCGCTGCAGTACAGGATTTGCCCTTAAGCAAACGGATAAGACTTTTGCAAACGCAATTGCTGAAGCCAAAGTGCTTGAAACGGGTAAGCAAACAGCCACTAAGACAGAAAATGAAAACAAAGAAAAAACTGGAATTTATAAACACCTTTTAACAGGGGTGTCTTTCATGCTGCCGATGGTGGTGGCGGGCGGTTTGATCATTGCCATCTCGTTTATGTTTGGCCTCAATCCTGTTGAAGGAAGCTTTGCCGCATCCTTAAAGCAAATAGGTGCTGCAGCATTTACTCTTATGGTACCTATGCTGGCAGGTTACATTGCTTATTCTATTGCGGATCGTCCGGGTTTAACTCCAGGTTTGATTGGCGGTTTACTTGCAACACAATTAGAGGCAGGCTTTCTCGGTGGATTAGTTGCAGGTTTTATTGCAGGTTATATTGCGTTATTTTTATCGAAACAGCTTAAACTCCCAAGTAGCCTAGAAGCATTAAAACCAATTTTGATTATTCCACTATTGGCCAGTTTAGCTGTTGGTTTAATCATGATTTATGTGGTTGGACAGCCTGTTGCACAATTGTTTGAATTACTCACACACTTCCTTGCCAATATGGGGACGACCAATGCCATGATCATGGGGATTATCCTTGGGAGTATGATGTGTATTGATGTTGGGGGGCCAATAAATAAAGCGGCTTATGCCTTTACGGTGGGCTTACTTACGTCACAAACATACG
>JAVXRI010000259.1:0-919 GCA_036643775.1 Pseudomonas sp.
GTGGACTTCCTGCGTTACTACGCCAAGCAGGCACGCGAGCAGTTCGGCACCGCCGAGAAGCTGCCCAGCCCGACCGGCGAAAGCAACGAACTGCAGCTGCACGGCCGCGGCGTCTTCGTCTGCATCAGCCCGTGGAACTTCCCGCTGGCGATCTTCCTCGGCCAGATCAGCGCCGCCCTGGCCGCCGGCAACAGCGTCATCGCCAAGCCGGCCGAGCAGACCAACCTGATCGGCTACTACGCAGTGAAGCTGCTGCTCGACGCTGGCGTGCCGGAAGGCGTGCTGCAGTTCCTGCCGGGCGATGGCGCCACCGTCGGTGCCGCACTGACCGCCGACCCGCGCGTGGCCGGCGTGGCCTTCACCGGCTCCACCGAGACCGCCCGCGCCATCAACCGCGCGATGGCCGCACGCGATGCCGCCATCGGCGTGCTGATCGCCGAGACCGGTGGCCAGAACGCCTTCATCGCCGACTCCTCGGCACTGCCAGAACAGCTGGTCAAGGACGCGATCGGTTCGGCCTTCACCTCCGCCGGCCAGCGTTGCTCGGCAGCACGCGTGCTGTTCGTGCAGGACGACATCGCCGACAAGGTGATGGGCATGCTGTCCGGCGCGATGGCCGAACTGAAGGTTGCCGACCCGGGTGAACTGTCCACCGACGTCGGCCCGGTCATCGACGCCGACGCGCTGCAGATCCTCAAGGATCACGCCGTGCGCATGGACGCCGAAGCCCGCCTGATCGCCGCCGCACCGCTGTCCGAAGCCGCCGCACACGGCACCTTCTTCGCCCCGCGTGCGTATGAGCTGAAGGACCTGAACCAGCTGCACAAGGAAATCTTCGGGCCGGTGCTGCACGTGATCCGCTGGAAGGCCGATCAGCTGGACGCGGTGATCGACCAGATCAACGCCACCGGTTACGGCC
>JAVXRI010000260.1:0-901 GCA_036643775.1 Pseudomonas sp.
TTGATTAGTAATTTTATTAAATAACATTATCCTTTGTTCGTTGCAGACTACAGCAATACAAACCCAAATCAGCGCAAATGATAAGGGGAGCCCACATTATCCCTCTATAATGTGGGCTTTTTTAATGCCTGTAAAAAGCCAATTTGCAGAACATGCCTTTGAGTAAAAAACCTAGACTAGGGATTGGCACCCCGACCCAAAGAGAATGAAAGCAAGTAAAGCAGACCGTGCATGTTAGGTTTGTGTGATTGTGAGTAGCGGTAGATTAGTTGCCGAGCTGATCAATATCGTAATCTAAGGCAAGGGTGTGGCAGATCACCACATCCTTTTTATGCGCCATTAGCTCAGCTGGATAGAGCATCCGCCTTCTAAGCGGATGGTCACAGGTTCAAGTCTTGTATGGCGCACCAGATATTTAACAACAAAAGCTCTGTCATTGATCATGATTATTATTTATTCTAAACAATAGATTAAGAATAACTAATAATTTGATTTATTTAGCATTATTTTAATGTTTGGTATATTTCGCCACTGTAAAACATGGGGTTGGCGTAGAGAATGACCCGCAGAAACTAGCTGTAGTTTCTGACCTTCCAAGGTCCTTAGTTTATAGGCCCATACCCAACTACTACTGGATGTGGGCTTTTTTTTGTAAGGAGAAACAATATGCTCCAATTCCTCCGTAAACTATTCTGCCTCCATGCTTATGAGTTTGATTACGATCATGAACATGGCTATACACAAGAATGCCGTAAATGCGGTAAAGATGATTAAGTAGTTCTCTAATTTGCCGGACGTATTACGGCACATAAAACCCCTCGCATTCTAGATGTTGAGGGGTTTTTCTTTTCTTATTGGTGGTGGTTATGGATGTGATAGAGGCACGGCGCAATCTTAAGCG
>JAVXRI010000261.1:0-899 GCA_036643775.1 Pseudomonas sp.
ATCCGCAAGAAATCGCGCACACAGCACTGAAGCTTGATCAGCTTGGCGTGCAGGGTGTTGCGCTCAATGGTCACGATGTCGATCTGCTTGGCTAAATGATCCGCAACATGCTCGCCAGGCTCCGCCAGCACGCGCAACTCTTCAACTTCACCATCACGCGCCGCGAACGCCTTGGCGCCCTGGTCGGCCCTGTCACCGGCGCTGTAGCCGTCGGAGGTTGGTGGGTGGAGGTAGAGAGGCTTGGTAATAGGCCATTCATCTCGAGCCCAGTCTTCCGCAAGGCTTGGATCTCGCGTGTAATCTTCGATGCAGTCGTTCTCTTCGCGCACCCAGAGATATGGCGGAACCGGCTCGCCCTGGTGCTGGGCGGCTGGCTGGGCGAGAAGGGTGCCAATGCGTTCAGCCGCCTGATCAACTGGGCCCTGGATGAAGTCCGGCAGCGGTGCATCTGCTGGAGGCCTCATGCCGGTAACACCCGAGACCATGGCGACAAGTGCCTCCGCCACGATTTTCTTCAGTTCGGTGTTGCTGGATCGGTTTTCTGTGGGCATGGACCTTTCCATTGATGGTGATAGTTCATAGATAGGGTTACTCTTTGGCCCTTTCCAGGAGGTCATTGTGTTTACCAAGAAAATTCGTAGAGAAATGCCTTTTGAGCTTTTGCGTGTTGTTTATGAAATGTATTTAGAGGAGCATGGTCACGGAATTCGAAACATAAACGATTTCCATGTTTTGATTACGGCTCATGAGCTTTTTTCACTGTACATTCCTGATCTTATGGAGGTTAGTGGGGATGCATCTAGGCCTTTGCTGTTAGATAATCTTAAGGAGCTTGAGAGTCGTGGCTTCATGCGGTGCGAGGGGGGATTAAAATATTTTCTTACAGTGCAGGGCTATGA
>JAVXRI010000262.1:0-898 GCA_036643775.1 Pseudomonas sp.
ACAACGGGCAGGCTGGCTATGGCCCGCATCGGCTTCCAGAGCTCTCTGCAGAGGCTGCACAGGAAGCCCTGAAAGCCTTGCTGCGTCTGCGTTTCGAAGGAATGCAGGCGCCGCTGCTGTTCGCTCCCTACACCGGTTGGGAGATCTACAACGCCGATGAGGACAAGCGCGAAAACGCGGCGCAGGCGCGCTGGTTCGGCAGCGAACACAGCTGGGGCGAGCGCAACGGCGAAGCCCTGCAATTGGCCTTACGCGGCACCGATCCGTTCGCTTCGCCAAGCACTACTCACAGATTTATCCACAACGCCTTGTTGATATTTACCGCGCTACGCGAGGGCCGCGTTTTGCCCGATTTCGACGCTGAAAACGATGCCATGAACGGAGCCGGCGCATGAGCACCGAAGCGCTGCAGCAGGACCCGTATCTGCACTTGCCGCTGGATGGTCTGCGCCTGATCGAGGCCAGCGCCGGCACCGGCAAGACCTTCACCCTGGCCACGCTGTTCACCCGGCTGGTGGTGGAGCAGGGCCTGCGCATGGGCCAGATCCTCGCGGTGACCTTCACCGACGCGGCTACCCAGGAGCTGCGCAAGCGCATCCGCGAGCGCCTGGAACTGGCCGCGCGCGTGGTCGACAGCACGCCCGACGACGGCGACAGCCCGGAAACCACGCTCACCCGCGCCATCCTGCAACGCCACCTGCTGCAGGGGGCAGAAAGCGCCGCTCAGTTGGGTCGGCGCCTGCGCATTGCCGCAGAAGAAACCGACCTGGCCTCGATCTTCACCATCCACGGCTTCTGTACCCGCGTGTTGGGCGAATACGCCTTGGAGAGCGGCCACACCTTCGCCGCGCCAGAGCTGTTGGCCAATACCCGCGAACTGCATGCCGAACTGGCTGCC
>JAVXRI010000263.1:0-896 GCA_036643775.1 Pseudomonas sp.
CGGCTGGGCTTGTTCATGGCCGGATCACCACGATGTCAGCAGCCTCGGGGAACTTCATGCCCAGGCGACCACGCGCTTCCTGGTCCACGCGCGTGGCCTGGGCCAGGGTTGCCTGCTCCAGCTGCAGGCGGCCGAACTCGATGTTGATCTCGTCGCGCGCGTGTTCCAGCTTGGACAGCTCGACGAACAGCTGGCGGTGGCGATGGCGCATGAACACCACGCCGATTGCCGAGGCAATCGTGCACGCCAGCAGGACGATCAACAGCAGGCGGCTCATCCGGCCACCTCACACTTCTGGGCCACGCGCAGCACGGCGCTGCGCGAGCGCGGGTTCATCGCCAGCTCGTCGTCGTCGGCCTTGATGGCACCGCCGATCAGCTCCAGCGTCGGCACGAAGGCCTGCAGCTCCGGCAGCCGGCGATTGGTCGGCGGCGCCTTGGCATGGCGGTTCATGAACTGCTTGACGATGCGGTCTTCCAGCGAGTGGAAGCTGATCACCGCCAGACGGCCACCGGGCTTGAGCCGCGCCATCGCCGCGTCGAGACCGGCTTCAAGATCGGCCAGCTCGCGGTTGATGTGGATGCGGATGGCCTGGAAGCTGCGCGTCGCCGGATGGATCTTGTCCTTGCCACGCGGCATCACCGAAGCGATCAGCTCGGCCAGTTCAGCGGTACGCGTGAACGGCTGCTTCTCTCGGCGGGCAACGATGGCGCGGGCGATGCGACGGCTCTGGCGCTCATCGCCATAGGTGAACAGCACGTCGGCGATTTCGCGGTCTTCGGCGCGGTTCAACCAATCCGCAGCGCTTTCACCCGAGTCCGGGTCCATGCGCATGTCCAGCGGGCCGTCCTTGCCGAAGCTGAAACCACGCTCGGCCACGTCGAGCTGCGGCGAGG
>JAVXRI010000264.1:0-890 GCA_036643775.1 Pseudomonas sp.
CCACAGCGGAGATCCCCTGCAGCTTCTTGGCCTTATTGGTCGCGTACTTAGCATTCAGTGCGCTCCAGTGACGCGGGATCAGCAGGTGATGAAGTCGCGCCGACAACCAGTAATCCACCTGGGTTCGGTCTAGCCCGTGGGAATGGCCACCCAGCGAGGCCAGGCAACCACCCTCTTCTTCTGCCGATTTGTATAGCTTCTGCCAGGCCTGGCCTTTCGCTGCCCCCTTCTCTCCTGCCGCCAGAGCGGCAACTACTGCACCCGATACGCTGCTGTAGATCATGTCCTTCCCCTCAATCCCCAGTGAAATTCGCACCGCCGCCCCCGCGCCGGTTGCTTCCTGTGTACTGCGCCTCCGGCCCAGTGGCCCGAGGTTGCTTCAATTCGTTGATCTGCCTGTGTGCGGCTCGCAGGTTCATGCCCAGCTGGGTCGCGAGCTGCGCCAGTGGAAGTGCCTTGAGGGTCCAGCCATCAATCCAACCAGAGGCGCTGCAGGCATCACAGTCCAGCTCGTGGAAAACGCCCTGCACCACGCCTCTCCCCTGGCAGGCGGGGCACTCGGCCAGCCTGATCATGTGCTTCTTGAAGGACGGCCCGTGGCGCTTCCCTGTCATTTCGAATCCTCGCTAATTACTAATTCGGTAAGGTCGCCCGAAGCCCCGTCGTTCGCGGCCTGTGGCGCATTCTGTGAAATTTCAAATAAGGCCTCTGTAAGGCGGTGGATGGCCGAGAAACCGATCTGATCACGCCAGCCGTGCCACGTCTCCAGCGCGGCCCGGCGCTGCTGCATGGCTTGGGTGTGGATGTAGGTGCTGGCGATCTTGCCGAGCGTGCCGGTCAGCGGCGCCTCATTGGCGTGGGCCTGACTGCCGATCAGCAGTCCCAACGTA
>JAVXRI010000265.1:0-880 GCA_036643775.1 Pseudomonas sp.
TGACCTTGGTCACGGCAGCCGTGCTGCTGACATCGAGCTTCTCGAAGTCGCCACCATCGGTGTCGAGCACGGTCACGCTCAGGTCTTCGGCATCGACGTACACGTCGTCGCTTGGGGCATCGATGGTGATCGAAGCTTCTTTCGAGCCGGCAGCGATGGTGATGGTTTCACCGTTGCTCAGCTTGATGGTCAGCGCGGTGCCCGCTGGGTTGGTCAGGGTGGCGGTGTAGGTGATCTTGCCGCCTTCAGCCACGGTGTCCGTAGCGGTCAGGGTGAGCGTGGTGATATCCGGGGTCGCCGGATTGTCAGTAACAGTCGTCACTGGCTCGCCAACGGCCACGGTCTTCTCGTAGTTACCACCCGAGATGTCGGTGATCTTGTTGCTCAGGTCCAGGTTGGTGTTGTGGACGTTGTTTGGTGCGGTGAACGGCACCGACGCCGACGACTCGCCCACCGGGATGGTGATGGTCTGGCCGTTGGCCAGTTTCACGACCAGATCCGAACCGGTGACTTTGTGGTTGACCGAGGCGGTGTAAGTAACGACGCCACCTTCAGTGACTGTCGACGTCGCGGTCAAGGTCACGGTGGTGGTGTCGATGGTATCGGTCACGCTGGTGATCGCTGGAGCAGTGCTTGGTACCAGGTTCTCGAAGTTGCCACCGGTGGCGTTGGTGATCTTCGCGCTGACATCACCAGCGTCCAGGTACACGTCATCTGCTGGCGCCGCAACGCTGATGAAGTTCGAGGTCTGGCCGGCGGCGATGATGATGGTCTTGCCGTTGTCCAGGGTCACGGTCACCGCGCTGCCGGCCGGGTTGGTCAGGGTGGCGGTGTAGGTGATCTGGCCGCCCTCGTTGACCGACGGTGTTGCCGTCAGGCT
>JAVXRI010000266.1:0-872 GCA_036643775.1 Pseudomonas sp.
TTTAGGTGAACACGGTATTCTGAAGGTGCTTCATGCGGGCAGCTTATGTATCGACAGCAGCACCATTGACCCGCAAACCATTCAGGAGGTTGCCGCAGCAGCGCAAGCCAAACAGATTCGCGTCTGTGATGCACCGGTATCCGGCGGTACTTTAGGAGCCAAAGATGGCACTTTAACCTTCATGGTCGGTGCAGATGCTGCCACCTTTGAGGCCGTTAAACCGGTTCTCGGCTGTATGGGTAAAAATCTGGTGCATTGTGGTGCAGTGGGAACAGGACAGGTGGCAAAAATCTGTAATAACCTGATTCTGGGCATTTCCATGACCGCCGTTGCAGAAGGCATGGCACTCGGGGCTAAACTGGGCATTGATCCGCAGGCACTGGCAGGCGTGATCAACAGTTCTACCGGGCGTTGCTGGAGTTCTGAAATTTATAATCCATGGCCCGATATTTGTGCCAATGCGCCGTCATCGCGAGGTTATACCGATGGCTTTGCCGCACAATTGATGCTCAAAGATTTAGGCTTGGCCGTCGATGCAGCGCAACAGGTGGATCAGCCGGTGGTTCTGGGCAGCATGGTACAAAAACTCTATCAACAACTGTGTCAGGAAGGCGATGCCCATCTGGACTTCTCCAGCATCATGCATCAATACACCACGCCACCTGCTTAAAACTTAAAAGATTCAGATGGAGCAAGGATTCGCTTCAATAATTACACCTTGTCAGTAATAACGATAAATTCAGGCTGAGGTTTAACATGTTAGATTATCAAACAACGGTTCAAGACTTTGATTTAAACACGGTTGCAAGCCAGTATCTCTCCGGTTCCATGCAGGCAGTAAATGCCTGTTATGAATGCTGTGACCGTCATGC
>JAVXRI010000267.1:0-565 GCA_036643775.1 Pseudomonas sp.
TGTCATATCGCGGTGACCTTGGACTTGCTACCTTGGCAGTCCTCGGAATGCCGATGTTTCTGTCGCCTATTCAGGTTTGACTCTGGGTTTGGCGACAAAAACAGAACGCTGGAACTTTTTCTGTACTGAGCAGTCCAATAGTTCGACTGCTAAGATGAGGTCCTATGAACCTGAACACCTCTACTGCCCTTGTGGCAAACAATCTCCCGATCCCCAGTGCGCTCGGTTCGCTGGACGCCTACATCGGTGCCGTGCACCAGATCCCGGTGCTGTCGGTCGATGAGGAACAGGAACTGTCGCGTCGCTTCCGTGACGAGCAGGATCTGCACGCCGCGCGTGAGCTGGTGCATTCGCACCTGCGCTTCGTGGTGCACGTGGCTCGCGGTTACAACGGCTACGGCCTGCAGCTGGGCGACCTGATCCAGGAAGGCAACATCGGCCTGATGAAGGCGGTCAAGCGCTTCGACCCGGACATGGGCGTGCGCCTGGTGTCCTTCGCGGTGCATTGGATCCGTGCCGAGATGCACGAGTTCATCCTCAAGAACTGGCGCATCGTCAAGGTCGC
>JAVXRI010000267.1:575-854 GCA_036643775.1 Pseudomonas sp.
TCTTCAACCTGCGCAAGTCCAAGACCCGCCTGGGCTGGATGAACGCCGCCGAGGTCAGCGCCGTCGCCAAGGATCTGAACGTCTCCGAGCGTGAAGTGATGGAGATGGAATCGCGTCTGTCCGGTCGCGACATCGGTTTCGATGCGCCGTCGGATGAAGACGACGATCATGCGCCGCCGTCGCCGGCTGCGTACCTGGTCGCACGCGATGAAGATCCGTCGCAGGCCTATGAGCGCGAGGACAGCGAAGACAACCAGCTGAGCCTTCTGCGCGAAGGCC
>JAVXRI010000268.1:0-847 GCA_036643775.1 Pseudomonas sp.
TAGCCACCACTGCTGCGGCAACCAAATTCAAGTTTCGGGAGAGTTAACATGGGCAAAATCATCGGTATCGACCTGGGTCGAAGCAGTAGTTGAAGCAGAGCCATGGTGCGCTGAATTCCTCCGCTCGAGTAAGTATGATGATTTGAAGCGTCTTGAGGCAGCAATACTTGATCGTTATGAAGGCACTGATATGTGCACTTCACTTCTTAAATTAATTGATAAGGTTCGCAACAATGGCTAAGCGTATTATTGCATGTGATTTAGATGGAACTCTGGCAGAGTATAATGGCTGGAAAGGAATCCATCATGTTGGGTTACCAATCATCCCTATTATGAATGCAGTAAAGCAGGCAATTGAAGAAGGAGCGGAAGTTCACATCTTTACTGCTCGTGTTTCTGGTGAGCCAGATGAAGCAAAAGATGCTGCAGAAGTAATCATGAAATGGTGTGCCAATCATGGCATTCGTATTTCTGGCATCACTGCAATGAAGCACAAATACTTCACTGAGTTCTGGGATGATCGTGCAATTCAGGTGATCAAGAACACTGGCGAAATGGTATTTGCTCCTAGTGAGTATGAAAAGTGTTCTAGTGATGATCATGGATTGTCAATGGCAGGCCTCAATGAAGCAATAGAACGAGGTTACAATCACAATGAACGAATTGCTAATGTTCTTGAATCATTAAAGACACCATTCACTCCAGTTGAAATAGAATCCGCTCTTGATGTTCAAGAGGGTGGTGATCATTATAAGAAGTGGAAGATTCAGCCAATTGAATTTGCATATGCAAACAATATGCCATTCTTAGATGCAAATGCTTTCAAATACATTTGTCGTCACCGTGA
>JAVXRI010000269.1:0-841 GCA_036643775.1 Pseudomonas sp.
GTCTGCAGGTGCGCTTGCTGATTGAATCACTTTAGGTCAATGTACAGACTATTGTCATTACAGTGAGGCCAGTGCCATGGCATCTATCAACGTTCGTATCGACGACGATCTCAAAGCGCGTGCATACCGCGAACTTGAAAAGCTGGGCGTCACGCCATCTGAGCTGATGCGCCAAGCGCTGCAGTACGTAGCAGAGCGCGGTCAGCTGCCGTTCAAGCCAGTGCTGATGACTGAGGATGATGAGGCCCTGCTCGCCACGGTGCGCAAACGTCTTGCTGCACCTCAGCGGGTAAAGCGTTCGCTGGATGACCTATAGCCTTGAGTTTGATGCACGAGCACTGAAGGGGTGAGCGGTTGGGGGATTAAGCCTCGGAACTCATGAGCACGGTGTTACTAAAACACAATCAAAAAAGGCCCACCTTGCGGTGAGCCTCTTTTTTACTGCAGGCCCGCAAAGAGCCCGCTCAACCACGGTCACTCTTTGATGCAGTAGGCCGTTGGCGTCAGGCACCAAGGGAACTTGCGCAAGGTGACCTTGATGTTGCGCGACTTGACGAACTCATCGAACGCCGTCGCCTCGCCACCCCATGGCGGCAGGCCGTACTCGTCGAACACCACCACGCCGCCCGGCACCACCAGGTCCCAGAGCTTTTCCAGGGTGTACAGCGTCGGCTCGTACAGGTCCAGGTCGAAGTGCAGCAGGTTGATGCGCAGGCCAGGCGTGGCCTCCAGGAAAGGCCCCAGGGTGTCCTGGACCCGCCCCTTGATCAGCCGCGAGCGCTCCCGAGCGAGGATGTTGTCTTCATTGAACAGCCGGGTCAGGGCGAAGATCTCGCCCTCG
>JAVXRI010000270.1:0-836 GCA_036643775.1 Pseudomonas sp.
CGGTAGTTCAGTCGGTTAGAATACCGGCCTGTCACGCCGGGGGTCGCGGGTTCGAGTCCCGTCCGCTGCGCCATATTCGGAACACAAGCCCCTTGAACGCTTGTGATCCACAGAAAGCCCGCCTAGTGCGGGCTTTTTTGTGCGCGTGTGTTTTATAGGACCTGTAGGAGCGAGCTTGTCTCGCGATCTTTTAAAACTCAAAAGATCGCGAGACAAGCTCGCTCTTATCAAACACAAAATAAGTTATTGATTCTAAAGACACTGTAGGAGCGAGCTTGCTCGCGAAGAGGCCCGAACAGACAACGATGTTGTAGGGGTGAACTATGTACAACTGGATCGACGCCCTCGCCGACCTGCAGAACCAGGGCGAACCCTGTGTGCTGGTGACGATCATCGAAGAACTCGGCTCGACGCCACGCAACGCCGGCTCGAAAATGGTCATCAGCACCAACCAGAGCTTCGACACCATTGGTGGCGGGCATCTGGAATACAAAGCCATGCAGATCGCCCGCGAGATGCTCGCCAGCGGTAAGCAGGACACCCATCTGGAGCGCTTCAGCCTCGGCGCCAGCCTTGGCAAGTGCTGCGGCGGCGCCACCGTGTTGCTGTTCGAACCGATGGGCCAGGTGCAGGCGCAAATCGCCGTGTTCGGTGCCGGCCACGTCGGCCGCGCTTTGGTGCCGCTGCTCGCCAGCCTGCCCTGCCGGGTGCGCTGGATCGATTCGCGTGATGCTGAATTCCCCGAACACATCCCCCACGGCGTGCGTAAAATCGTGTCCGAAGAGCCTGTGGATGAAATCGATGACCTGCCCGCCGGCAGTTATTGCATCGTCATG
>JAVXRI010000271.1:0-823 GCA_036643775.1 Pseudomonas sp.
CTCCAATCAAACTGGAAGGCTTCTCCAGCGCCGAAGACCAGGGGCACAAAAACGCCTCGCCCTGATGTCTGCTCCGCCGCATGACACTGAGCCTTCCATACTCTGGCAAAGGCAGCGACTCGGTTGTAGGAGCCGGTGTAGCCCAACGCCTCCAAGTCCAGAAACATCTGCTTGATCGTGCGCCGCTGCTTGCGAGAGCGGTTGACTTCTGTACGCAGCCAGCCTGACAGCTTGCTGGCGAAGGGGTCGAGCTTGGTGGCAATGGTGCGCTGTGCAAGTTGAGGTTGCACAACGTCGGAGCGCAAATACTTGCGGATGGTATTGCGAGAAAGCCCGGTTCTGCGGGCGATCTCTCGGATGGACAGGTGCTCACGTAGAGCCCAGCGTCTGATGACACTCAAAGTAGCCACGTCAATCACTCCTGGTCTCCTACTGCACAAGAAAGCAGCAGGCTAGGGTTAATGCGTGGATCAGACTGAGATGGAAAAACCGGGGGCTAGTGGGTCACTTCTGGGTGGAAATCAACAACCCTGCAGCAAACACAACCGTCAGCCCGTACTTTTTTGTATGTATCTATTCATGCCGATGAGGGCTGGCATGGAAGTCATGTTACCAGTTGTCTCAAAAGTCACCTTCAGAAAGCACACTTTGATACCGCGTTTTGGCGATACGAGCAAATGTCTTACAAGACAGAGCAGTTGAAGTGTCTGCTGCGCGCGCACAGACTGCAAGCCGCAAGCGCGCTATGGTTCAATGAGCGCAGCCCTTTACCAGCCGTGCAGGAGGCCGCATAAAAATAAGGGAAAACGATAGGAAAATAGAA
>JAVXRI010000272.1:0-817 GCA_036643775.1 Pseudomonas sp.
GTATGGTTGTGGACTTTGCATTAAACCCTGAGCTTGAGGCTAATTTCACCCCACAAGGTCGATTGTATTATGCGGGTATAAGTTCAATTCAGATGCTTGCTGAAAATTACCGTAAAACAGGGAAACCATACGAGAGCTTGATGTCATTAGCTATGGAGTCGGCTATTGATGAGGCATCAAAGGCGGTTGAAAAGTATAAGAAAAATACTTACAGAGAATTAAAGGCCTAGGGATTCCATTATTTCGGAATCTAAGCTATAGTTTCACTATACTGGTCGTATTACGGTTTATCCGAGACCAAGAATTAAAAGCTCATCATTTGATGGGCTTTTTGTTGCCTTGAGAAATGTTCCGTGAAAGCAATATCAAGGCACCCAATGGCGGCTTAACTTTATTCGTAGTGGTTTAAATTTTAATGCCGCCACCTAGTGCCATTAGCTCAGTTGGATAGAGCATCCGCCTTCTAAGCGGATGGTCGCAGGTTCGAGCCCTGCATGGCGCACCAAAATTCAGGAGAATAAAATGCTCCGATTGTTAATGTGTTTATTTGGCCTTCATGGTGCAACTGAGATTGATCACACGATTGATGGTGATGAGATCAAGGTGTGTCGGGATTGTTTGAAAGAAGTTGAATAATACAAAATCAAAAATATAAGCCTGCTCATTAATTTGATCGGGCTTTTTTAATGCCCGGAGAAAAGTGAAGCAATGAAAATTAAATTATTAGCAGTCGGTTTAATGTGTGCAACAGCACTCGTTGGTTGTTCGCGTGATGCTCAAGTTGCTTCACGCAACCTATCCCATGCAGCAGACAACT
>JAVXRI010000273.1:0-430 GCA_036643775.1 Pseudomonas sp.
ACATCCCATATTTTTGTTGGCATCCATCCTTAGGTTCTGTCGGTTCTTGCCGTCAATGTGCTGTGACTCAGTATGCGAATCTGGAAGATACCCGCGGTCGCTTAGTCATGTCATGTATGACGCCTGCATCTGACAATACCTACATCTCGATTGAAGACAAAGAAGCCAAAGATTTCCGTGCTTCGATTGTTGAATTCTTGATGACCAACCACCCGCACGACTGTCCAGTCTGTGAAGAAGGTGGTCACTGTCATTTACAAGATATGACTGTAATGACGCAGCATGACCGTCGTCGCTACCGTTTCACCAAACGTACCCATTACAACCAGGAGCTTGGCTCATTCATTTCCCACGAAATGAACCGTTGTATCGCGTGTTACCGTTGTGTGCGTTACTACAAAGACTACGCAGGTGGTACGGACTTTGGCGT
>JAVXRI010000273.1:440-816 GCA_036643775.1 Pseudomonas sp.
GCCAACGCATCACGTGTATACTTCGGCCGTCCGGAATCAGGCACTTTAGAGTCTGAATTCTCGGGTAACCTGACTGAAGTATGTCCAACAGGTGTATTCACCGACAAAACTCATTCGGCTCGCTACAACCGTAAATGGGACATGCAGTATGCGCCAAGCGTATGCCAAGGCTGTTCTTCAGGTTGTAACATCTCTCCGGGTGAGCGTTATGGCGAACTTCGCCGCGTAGAAAACCGTTATAACGGTGAAGTCAACCAATACTTCCTGTGTGATAAAGGTCGTTTTGGTACAGGTTATGTGAACCGTGAAGACCGTCCGCGTCAACCACAATTCCGTCAAGGTGCAACTGTTGAAACTGTTTCAGTGGATGCAGCAC
>JAVXRI010000274.1:0-809 GCA_036643775.1 Pseudomonas sp.
TGACGGCTGGGGTGCTATCCACCACCAATGCCTCGAAATCACCACCGGTGGTGCTTTCGATAACGGCTTCAACTTTGCCCGCATCGACGTAGACGTCGTCTTTCGGTGCATCGAAGAGCACGCTGCCCTGGGTATCGCCGGCCTTGATCTGAATGACCGCCCCGTTGTCCAGGGTGATGGTCATGTCGGTACCGGCCTTGTTGGTCAAGGTGGCGGTGTAAGTGATCTGGCCGCCTTCCTCAACCGACTTGCTGGCGCTCAGCGAGACGCTGGTGCTGTCTTCAGCACCTGGGACATCGGTAACGGTGATGCTGGTTTCACCGGAGGTTTCGACTTTTTCGAAGTTGCCGCCGGTGACCGACTCGAGGTTGCTGGTGTGCACGTTGTTTGGCGCGGTGAACTGCGCGGTGCCGGAGGTGCCATCCACCGGGATGGTGATGGTTTGACCGTTGGCCAGTTTGACTACCAGCGGCGCGCCGGTGACCGGCGAGCTGACGGTCACGGTGTAAGTGATTACGCCGCCTTCACCGACGGTGGTGACGTCAGCAGTCAGCTTGACGGTGCTGGTGTCGACGGTGTCAGTGACCTCGGTCACCGCCGCAGATGGGTCGATGTCGAGTTTTTCGAAGTCACCACCGGTGGTGCTTTCGATAACGGCTTCAACTTTGCCCGCATCGACGTAAACATCGTCCTTCGGCGCGTCGAAGAGCACGCTGCCCTCAGTATCGCCCGCCTTGATCTGGATGACCGCCCCGTTGTCCAGGGTGATGGTCATGTCGGTACCGGCCTTGTTGGTCAAGGTGGCGGTG
>JAVXRI010000275.1:0-803 GCA_036643775.1 Pseudomonas sp.
AACCCGTTACGAGGAAATCAGCTGATGCTGTGACGCATCAAAACTAGATATGAGCGGCGACGGTGTTGTGACCCTGTTAATTGCTATCCACGTCCTTGTGCGAGCCACATCAAACGACTGATTCAGTCCCGCCATTGTGTCAACTAACGTCCTCGATACCCGATAGCGACCGCAACCCGCGCAGCTCCGCTCATGCCAGTCACCGGCAGAGTCGTAGGTTTCGGCAGCATCACTGCAAATCAAACAGGTCATTTTTCAATCCTCCTTGTGAATGACTATTCAACTGTAGTTGATCTTTCATGCCCCTCGGCGCCTGAGCGCAGCCCGGCAAGGACTCCCCATGCCCACAGAAAACCGATCCAGCAACACCGAACAGATGGTCGCGTGTGACGACGGACTGCACTTGATCCAGCTCGACGAGAACTCGAGCCACTTCGGGTGGGTGTTCCGCAAAATCCAAGGAGGATTGCCCTACTCGGTGCGCAAGGCTACTGAGCACGAAATGGCGCACGCCAAAGCTCGCCAGCATCTCCGTGCCGGCGTAGCGCAAATAGCTGCCCAGCCAGCCGCCCAGCACCAGGTCGAGCCCACCGCATGGCTTGACCCAAACTCAGGCCGCAAGGCGAACACCATCGGGCATGCAGTGAAGATGCACAACGAGAAGGTCGGTGGTGCGCCAGCGACGGTGGCGGCGCTGTACACGGTGCCGCTCTTCACCCACGCCGATGCGGGAGAGGTTGAGCGGCTAACCGCGCAGTTCAAAGACTGGCAGGCAAGCCATCACGCCAACTACTGCAAGGTAG
>JAVXRI010000276.1:0-799 GCA_036643775.1 Pseudomonas sp.
GCAAACGCTGCGCGGGCGCAATATGCTGGTGCTGGTTGATGGCATACCGATGAATACCAACCGCGATTCCTCGCGCAACCTGGCCAATATCAATCCTGCGGATATCGAGCAGATTGAAGTGCTGCGCGGCAGCAGTGCCATTTATGGCAGCGGTGCAGCAGGTGGCATTGTGTCCATCCGCACGCGCAGGCCTTCGGGCGAGACCTATGCGGAAACCACGGTCACCGGTGTGGCGCCACTGTCGCGCTTGGGGGCATCGGGCCTTGGCGCAGAGGTGCAGCACTACATGTCCGGCGGCAACGATGTCGTGGACTATTCCGTGAGCCTGGGCGCAAAGCATGTGGGCGCTTCCTTTGATGCCAAAGGTGATCGCATTGCGCCAGAGCCCAGCCAGGGCGATCTGTTTGACTCCAATATTCACAGTCTATCGGGCAAGATCGGTTTCAAGCTTGACGCAAGCCAGCGCCTGCAGCTCTCGGCCAGTCACCATGACGCCAAGCAATCCTCGGACTATGGATCGGACCCGTCGGTAGCGCGCTTGCCCGCGGGTAGCGCTACAGCAAAGGCCATCAAGGGTTTGCAGCTGGCAGATCAAAATCGTGTCAAGAATTCCATGCTGGGGCTGGACTACGAGCACAAAGATCTGGCCGGCAGCACACTGGCTGCGCAGCTCTATTACAGGGATTTCTTTGCGCGCTTTGCGCCGTTTGATGCGCGGGCCGTGTCGGTGCGCGGTGGCAATGTCGATCAAACCATGCAGAACTCCAATGTGCTGGGCGGGCGTCTGACGATCAAGACA
>JAVXRI010000277.1:0-798 GCA_036643775.1 Pseudomonas sp.
TCCCCTCTCCGGACGGCGCACTGTTCGCCATTGCTATCTTGCTGTCAGCCGCCTTTACCGCCGTGATCCTGTGCATCGAACTCAGTGACGGAAGGATCAATGACATGCGCGAGGTGATCCGCATGATCGAGACCGGCCAGTCCTTGCGGCTGACGCTCGCCGCCTACGGGCTGGGGTGCGCACTGGCCGCGTCCATGACCGTGCTGGTCTATCGCGAGTTGCTCGGCGGCTGATCGAAGTTTTTTTGCAATCGGCCTTCCCTTCCCTGTTTCAATCCGTTACTATCCGCGGCGTTAGTACCAAGCTGAAAGTCAATTCTGGTCGAACACCTCCCGCGGTAAACCTTCCCTAAAGAGAAGCCTCTACCGACATCACGGGATCGACCACCTCGATGGTTTCCAGGTAACTCTTGCGACGACACAGCCTTTGAAGATGCAAAGGGTGTTGCGAAGTTCCATACTCTGACCGAACCAACCTGCAAATTGATCAGGATCTTCACCCCGGGCCCAGAACCTTTGCCCTTGATGTGTTGCCTGCCCTCCTAAGTACCTACCTGCCAGCCCAAGCGCGCCAAATTATCAGCGCTTCAAACTGGCTGCTTTGTTCCAGTCGGGTTCTTCGTTCGACCAATGGTGGTCGACGTTACTGGAACGTTTTAACGTTGCACGGTTCTTATCCGTGTCATTTGTAGGAACACCTAATAACTATGTCGACTCAAATCCATACTCAGGATGCCATTCGCACCCTAACCAACGCTTTTGCTCCCATGAACTGCCTGATTATGGCCGCTCGCAAAGG
>JAVXRI010000278.1:0-796 GCA_036643775.1 Pseudomonas sp.
ATTCATCCGTCGCGCCGAAGAAATTCTCGGTCATCCGGTAGAAGTCATTTCCGGTCGTGAGGAAGCCCGCCTGATCTACCTCGGTGTTTCCCATACTCTCGCCGATACCCCCGGTAAACGCCTGGTCGCCGATATCGGCGGCGGCAGTACCGAGTTCATCATTGGCCAGCGTTTCGAGCCACTGCTGCGCGAAAGCCTGCAGATGGGCTGCGTCAGCTACACCCAGCGCTATTTCCGCGACGGCAAGATCACCCCGGCGCGCTACGCCCAGGCCTACACCGCCGCGCGCCTGGAACTGATGAGCATCGAGAACGCCCTGCACCGCCTGACCTGGGACGAAGCCATCGGCTCCTCGGGGACTATCCGTGCCATCGGCCTGGCGATCAAATCAGCGGGCATGGGCAACGGCGAGGTCAACGCCGAAGGCCTGGCCTGGCTCAAGCGCAAGCTGTTCAAGCTGGGTGAGGCCGACAAGATCGACTTCGAAGGCGTCAAACCCGACCGCCGGACCATCTTCCCGGCGGGCCTGGCGATTCTCGAAGCGATATTCGATGCCCTGGAACTGCAGCGCATGGACCACTGTGATGGCGCCCTGCGCGAAGGCGTGCTGTATGACCTGCTGGGCCGCCACCACCATGAAGACGTGCGTGAGCGCACCCTGACCTCGCTGATGGAGCGCTACCACGTCGATCAGGGCCAGGCCGCCCGCGTCGAGCGCAAAGCCCTGCACGCCTTCGACCAGGTGGCCAAGGCCTGGGACCTGGAAGACGGCATCTGGCGTGAGCTGCTCGGCTGG
>JAVXRI010000279.1:0-794 GCA_036643775.1 Pseudomonas sp.
CCCACTCAGTGGATGAGTTGAATCCGAGTACGCCAGATATTTTATAAACACCAATACTAATGCGTTTTACTGTTACGCCTTCAGCGTACTCATTCAGAACTGCAGTTCCATCACCTTTCAACTTAACAATAGGTGATGCTTTTTTGATAAACCCATTGACATCAACTGTAGTGTTTGCAGTACAGTAATGTTCAGACCATGATGATGACTGCTGGTTACGGGTGAAAATTCGAGACGGCCCTGCTAATGGTGAAGCAATATCAATAGCGTAGCCTAGTGTCTGTAAGTGAACTGCTGTACATCCAATCCCAGGAGTTGGAACGTCATTGTCTGCAAGTCCATAGAACCCACACCCAACTCCAGGCGCATAGTTATTGCTGCTACTAGTACCAACGCCATAATCGCCGACGCCTACAGCATTAAGAGCAACACGCGCTTCAGCTGCTGTTGATTTGCCAGTACCACCTTGCCCAATACCTAGTGGGATATGCGTTTGAGTTGATACATCAAAGCACCCCCACAATTTACCAGCAGTAGAAGAATCACGAACAAATAAGTTTAAATCCTTATTTGTTGGTGCGCTGATAAATGTTGCAATTGTGTCATAAATAGACATAAGTCCACTAGTGCCACCAAACGGAATTCCTAATACCCGTGGTGCTGCTGTGACAGAATCAATACACCCCCACTCGCCGCCGTTATACAGGAATAAGGAATGTAAGGTATTTGGTGACTGCAAAAAAGTGCCGTTAGATTGCTGGCTTAGTTTGTCGACTCCTAAATTAGTACGCGCA
>JAVXRI010000280.1:0-267 GCA_036643775.1 Pseudomonas sp.
CATCGGTCAGGGCAAGCAGCTCGCTGACAAGCACCTGGGCCTCGGCCCATTTGAATATCAGGATTCCCTCTGGCTCCAGCACACGAAAGCATTCAGCGAAGCCGCGGCGGATGTCGTCTCGCCAGTCTGAAGTGAGAACGCCGTATTTGGCGCGCATCCAGCTGTCGACGCCGGCACGCGTCAGGTGTGGCGGGTCGAACACAACCAGGCGAAAGGTCGAGTCATTGAACGGCAGTTGCCGGAAGTCCATCAGCACGTCCGGCTCAA
>JAVXRI010000280.1:277-783 GCA_036643775.1 Pseudomonas sp.
TATGTCGCCGAACAGGGCGCGCTGGTCCTGCTTGTCGAACCACATCATGCGGCTGGCGCTGCATGGGTCGAGAACTTTGGCGATTGCACTCATGGCCTCGGCCCCTTCCAGATCATCCAGGCCATGTAGAGCGGGGCGGCGATGGGTAGGAGGATCATAGCGTCACCTCTGCGTTGTAACGCTTGTAGTCGGTGCCGTACTCCCAGCAGTAGGTTGCCGGCCAAGCCCCGCGGGTACCTGGCTCAACGAACACATAGCGGTGATCAAACTCGCCAGAACGATCTGGCACTGTCTTGCACCACTTGTGCTGTGGTCCACCAAGGAACCAGCCAGGGCATTCCTTGACGGCCTCGACCATGAACACCTCGAGGTCGTGATGCCCCTTGCTCATGGCGATGTAGGTGTCGCTGCCGACGCTCTGCACCTCCAGCGGATACTTTTGTTCAGGCATGACTTCTCCAAAGCCGCCATATAGCGGCTATTCAATAGGGGGGAGAGGGGTGGAG
>JAVXRI010000281.1:0-228 GCA_036643775.1 Pseudomonas sp.
CATGCGGCCCAGGGCCACGGCGAACACTTCCACCGCCTCGATGCCACCAGCACCGCCGCGCTGAATGCTTTCGCCCGGCAGCAGAAGGTGACCTTCAATACCGTGCTGCAAGCGGCGTGGATCCTCCTGCTGCAACGCCTAACCCGCCAGACCACAGTAACCTTCGGCACTACGGTGGCAGGCCGTCCGAGCGCCCTGAAGGGCATCGAGCAACAGGTCGGCCTGTTC
>JAVXRI010000281.1:246-783 GCA_036643775.1 Pseudomonas sp.
GAGCTTCGCGTTGGCGACTGGTTGCAGCAGGTCCAGGCCCAGGGCCTGGCCCTGCGCGAGCAGGAACATGCGCCGCTGTACGAGATTCAGCGCTGGGTCGGCCAGGGCGGTGAGGCGTTGTTCGACAATATCCTGGTGTTCGAGAACTACCCCGTGGCCCAGGCCCTGCAACAACCGCACGGCACCGGGCCACGCTTTGCCAATGTGCGCAACCAGGAGCAGACCAACTACGCGCTGACCCTGCAGGCAACCCTGGGCGATGAGCTGAGCTTGCAGTTCAGCCATGCCCACGCCGCCTTCTCCAGCACCGACTTCAAGCGTCTGGGGCAGCAACTGGAAACCCTGCTGCGCGCCATGCTGGCCAACCCACAACAGGCCCTGGGCGAGTTGCCGCTGCTCAGCGAAAGCGAAAAACACAGCGCTATCGCCCAATGGAACCCGGCACCGCGCAGTGTTGAAGTCGAGCACTGCCTGCACCAACTGATCGAGCAGCAGGCCGCCCTGCGCCCCGAGGCCATCGCCCTGACCTTCGAGGGC
>JAVXRI010000282.1:0-782 GCA_036643775.1 Pseudomonas sp.
CGTAAATTTACAACAAAATGCTTCAGAACACCGACTGAATCTTCAAACCGGCGACGATCGCGTTGTCCACCTCGTCGACCCCACCCGGGCTTTTGATGTACTGCAGGTTGGGGCGCACGGTCAGCCAGTTGGTGACATGCACGCCGTAGTACAGCTCGGCGTTGTACTCGGTCTTCTGGATTGGCACGAAGTTGGGGTTGTCGTAATCATCAATACCGCTCTGCTGGTTGAGCAACTCGGCGCGGTCTTTCACATCGTCGTTGACGTGGATGCGCGCCACGCCAAAGCCGATGTCATCCTTGGGCCGGGCATCGAAGGCGCCCTTGTAGACCAGCCCAACCTGCTGATAGTTGTCGACCACGTTGGTGGCTTTGTCATGCACGGTGAAGTTGGCGAACAGGCTCAGGCCGCGGCTGGCATCGCCGTTGTGCGCGGTGACTTGCTGCTGCGCCACCACCCACCAGCCATGTTTGCTGGAGTGCGACTTGAAGTCGTTGCCGGTAATAGCCTGCGGCTGGCCATTGACGTCATCGAACACATCGTCGGCCTTGGCCGTGCTGTAGTAGTAACCCAGGCGGTACTCGCCCGGCAGCCCGTTGACCTTGGGCGACCACACCGCCTCCACCGGCAATATTGCCCCCTTGGTGCCGCTGCCGCTGAGCTTGAAGCCGTTGCCGGTTTCCAGGTTGGAGGGGTTCTGCTCGAAGGCACCTACCTGCACGAAGAATTCCGGGTTGATGTTGTATTTCACCCGCAGCGCCCACTGACTGACCGGCCAGTTG
>JAVXRI010000283.1:0-780 GCA_036643775.1 Pseudomonas sp.
CTGATCGACCAAAGCCCTAAACTGCGTCTGATGGCACAGCACACTAAAACCAATAACCGCTGGAATAACAACGATGTACGGCAACACCACCACGCCATGCTAGCGCTGCTACATGCAGACCTTGACCTACCTTCGCCTACAAAGGGCACGTATACCGGTAATCCCCCGCAAATCCAGCGTCCTGAGAAGTAGAAACACGTAGAACTGATCCTTCGAACCAATACGCAGCAAACCGCGCGATCGAGTGGCGGGTCCCGAGGGTGAGGCAGCCGTTCAGGGCCGTACGACTAGTGTTGGCCGTTGCTACCGGAATAAACTTGGCCTAGCCGCACATAAAACCAGTCCAAGTTTTTATCAGCATCCCCACCGGGGTCTAGTGGGTCACTTCTGGATGGAAATCAACAACAAAGCTAAGAACTCCACTTTTGAGGGGCAACCTCAACTGCTGAACCTTGGTGACAACGAAAGCTGAGGTGGATGGAAATAATTTATGGGCACTCAATACAAGGAGACACCAAGTGCTTATGAAAGTAATTTTCCCCGCTACAGCCATCTTGGCAGCAAGCTTTAGCTTTAGTGCGGTTGCCAGTGAAGTTCTGTCTGCAGAGGTCAAGAGTCCAGCGCTGGGCAGAGCGTTGACTTACAACGTCTATTTGCCCACAGGGTATGCAGAGAGCACCAATGTACGTTACCCCGTCATGTACCTGTTGCACGGCAATGGCGGCAACCGCAATGACTGGCACGTTAAGGGGAAAATGCAAAGCACGGTCGATGAATTGG
>JAVXRI010000284.1:0-481 GCA_036643775.1 Pseudomonas sp.
CGCTTCACTCGTGAGGATTCGCTTGAGAGTCTGCAGGATCTGGTGGCGCAGTCAGCGTTCATTTTTCATCTTGCTGGGGTCAATCGTCCGACGGATCCAGAAGAGTTCAAATCCGGCAATACCGATTTGACCCAAGCCTTGTGCGCTGCGATAGTCGCTGATGGCCGCCAGGTACCGATTCTCTATACCTCCTCGAGTCAGGCTGAGCTGGATAATCCTTACGGGAGTAGCAAGCGCGGAGCCGAAGACGCCTTGCTTGCGCTCAATGCTCAGCACGGCGTGGCCGTGCATTTGTTCCGCTTGCCGAATGTTTTCGGAAAATGGGCTAAGCCAAATTACAACTCAGCGGTTGCGACGTTTTGTTACAACATCACTCACGACTTGTCAATCAGTGTCAATGACCGTCAGGCTCAAGTGAATCTTGTCTACATTGATGATGTGGTTGGTCATTTTGTAGCCGTGATGGATGGCAAGCTGAGCG
>JAVXRI010000284.1:491-779 GCA_036643775.1 Pseudomonas sp.
GCGGAGATCCGTTTGTCAAGGTTGAGCCGCAGTACGCTACCACCGTTGGCGAGTTGGCCGACCAGTTGTATGCATTCCGTGACAGTCGTGCTTCAATCATTACCGAGCCAGTGGGCACAGGACTCGTTCGAGCATTGTATTCGACGTACCTGAGTTACCAATCTCCTGAACGATTCACCTACGAAGTGCCGAAATACGGTGATCCGCGTGGCGTCTTCGTTGAGATGCTCAAGACCAAGGATTCGGGACAGTTTTCCTACTTCACGGCGCATCCGGGAATTACCCGTG
>JAVXRI010000285.1:0-779 GCA_036643775.1 Pseudomonas sp.
CTGCGGTGTCGGCATGAAGCCTAATGACCTGCAGGGCGCTTGGGCGTGCAGCGCTTGCCACGACGCTTGCGACAGCCGCAGCCGGTTGATCAGTCGCGAGGCAGCTCGCCAGTACCATGCCGAGGGTGTCATGCGCACGCAGGCCGTGCTGATCCGCGAGGGAGTGGTCGTCGGATGCTGAAAGCTGCCAAGCCCCGCGTGTTCGCTGCAAGACCGCAGCGCAAAAAACCGGTAGATCGGGAAGGGCAGGAGCAGGCCGCATTGATGGTCGAGCTCGCACTGCGTTTTCCGGTTGCCGCCAAGTTGATCTACCACGTCCCGAATGGCGGGCATCGGGTGAAGGCGGTGGCCGCCAAGCTCAAGGCACAGGGTGTGAAAGCAGGCATTCCTGACCTGGTGCTGCCGATGGCGCGTGGTGGGTACTTCGGTCTGTACATCGAGTTCAAGGCCAAGCCGCCGTTCGACGCGCCGGTGTCGGCCAGTCAAGACGCTTGCCTTCAGGCGCTGCTGGGTCAGGGGTACTTGGCCATTGTGTGTCGTGGCTCCATCGACGCGGTCGAGGCAATTCGTTCCTACCTGCTGCAGCCACAAACCAAGGTGGCTGCATGAGCGCGACCCGCGAAGTGAAGTTCAGCGAAGCCGAGGTGCGCCGCCAGGCGGCCGATGTATCGGTGCGCGACCTGCGCGACCCGCGTCACCCGGGCCTGTACCTGCGGTTCTGGAGTAACCGCGAGCGGGGCACCTGGCATCTGGTACGCGGCAAGCGCTGGGTACCGATT
>JAVXRI010000286.1:0-777 GCA_036643775.1 Pseudomonas sp.
AAATGAACGGCCACTCGTCAACTTCTTCAATTTCCAGAATGTGAGTTGGATTGGTAAAACCAGCCACAGTAATCTTACAACGTTCCGCGATGCCGTCGCCATCAATATCCATCTTGATGTAACACTCAGACACTTCAAACAAGTCCTGAGATACATCACCATTCTTCTGCATAGGAGTGACTGATTCACCCTGATATGAGAAGCGATAGTTTTTGCTTTCTTCTGACTCTTCCATTTCAGTTGGAAGGGAGTCAATGATATTCTTATCATATCCATCCTCAATGAGATCAGAACGAGTCTTCAACATTGAGTGTGCAACAAAACGTGCATCTTTCAAAGATACGCTATTATGCATTCTGTTGACACGAATGTCTTCAGGGGCAACACAAAGCACTTCAATCTTTCCGCTCTTGCGAGTGCGCTTAACATTGACATTAAAAGATTTGATCTGGCCTAATTCAGAAGTGATTACTTCTTCAGTAAGGCCTGTGATCTCTAACTCTGGGTCCATCTGTAAGGCTTCAAACTCCAGCTCAGTTAAGCCAGTGTATGCTTCCTTGGTGATCTCAGAGGTGTCATTATAAAACGTTTTGAAGAATCCATTCTTCTGCAACAGAGCATCTTTGAAAAATTCATGAAGAGCAATAAAACCTTCATTGTCTTTCATCAGAATGTCGTAAACATAACGAGATTCTAACTCAGCCTGTCTGGTCCTTGTTCGGATCCAGGCCTTTGAGCAGTTCAGTGCGGCCGTCGGTGTCGCGGCGGCGCACGTAG
>JAVXRI010000287.1:0-772 GCA_036643775.1 Pseudomonas sp.
CAGCATGGTGCGCACCACGTCGTCGCGCAGCGCACCGCCGGCATAGGCGATGGACTGATCCAGCAGCGACAGGCCGTCACGCAGCGAGCCATCGGCCGCGCGCGCCAGCTGCACCAACGCACTGTCGTCGAACTCGATCTGCTCGGCAGTCATGATCCGCGACATCTGGCCGTGGATCTGCTCCTCGTCCAAACGCTTCAGGTTGAACTGCAGGCAACGGCTGAGCACCGTGACCGGCAATTTCTGCGGATCGGTGGTGGCCAGCAGGAACTTCACGTGCCCCGGCGGCTCTTCCAGCGTCTTCAGCAGCGCATTGAACGCCGCCTTGGAGAGCATGTGCACTTCGTCGATCAGGTAGACCTTGTACTGCCCACGCGAGGGCATGTACTGGGCGTTCTCGATCACCTCGCGCACGTCATCCACGCCGGTATTGGACGCGGCATCGATTTCCAGCAGGTCGATGTAGCGGCCGGCATCGATGTCCAGGCAGGCCCGGCACTGACCGCAGGGGTCGGCACTGGTGCCGTTCTCGCAGTTCAGCGACTTGGCGAAGATGCGGGCAATGGTGGTCTTGCCGACACCCCGGGTGCCGGTGAACAGAAAGGCGTGGTGGACGCGGCCACTGTCAAGCGCATTGCTGAGCGCGCGGACCACGTGTTCCTGGCCCACCAACTCGGCAAAACGCTTCGGACGCCACTTGCGGGCAAGGACGAGATAGGACATCAGGCAACCGTCTTCATCTGAGTCCCCATTGTGCCATGCCCCACCCGTC
>JAVXRI010000288.1:0-766 GCA_036643775.1 Pseudomonas sp.
GCCGGGTTGTGGTTCTTGGCCACAGTCACCGGACGACCCAGGCCCATCTCCAGGCCAGTACCGGCGCCGCCACCGCCGCAGAAGAAGTCGACCACGATCTCGTCATCTTGTGGATCGAGACCCAGGCCGTACTGGGTTTTGAAGTCGAAGGCGGGCTTTTTCTGAAATGCAGACATAGGCGTTCCTCGCCGGGGTGGCGTGATTCGTTGAAGTGGGGTATTGGTGTTCAGCGCCGAGATAGAGTCGGGCCAAGGAGAACAAGGTGATTAACATGGAACGCAAAAGAGAAGACTTCACGCATAAGGGCGTGAAAGTTCACATCACGTATTTTCTAAACCCTTCAGGGACTGTTCCGCGGTTTGATGTGTACGCAACACTATCGGAAGGCGAGGAAAAGATTGGAGCGTCAATCCTAGGCTGGGATAGCGAAAGTGATGCTCTAAATGCCGCGAAAGCCTTGGCCAGCGAGAAAATCGATAAGCATTTGCTCGAAGGATAGTTAGCGGGCAGCGCCGGAGGGGCAGGCGGCTAAGCGAGCTTTCCAAGCCAGCGCGTCGGCTTTGCGCTTGCTCAGCGCAGCTTTGTAGCTTGCCTTGGCGAGCGCTGCGGTCGGGCACCATTCGCCCTCGATGTCGCGGTCGTAGGACCAGTCGTAGCCGGGGCGTGTGCGGTACATGCGGTACTGCCGCTGGCCTTCGTGCTGGCGTTGCTCGCGGTGAGGCCGGTTGATCCCCAGGTACTCATGAAAGTCGCAGGTCCACTCCTC
>JAVXRI010000289.1:0-766 GCA_036643775.1 Pseudomonas sp.
CATTGGTATGTGAAAGGCATTCCAGGGCCGCGCACGCATCGTGATAGGACAGTGCCGCATGACAGTCGCAGGTCGATCAGATCATGGCCTGGGTCTTCGTCGGGGTCGGCTTCGTCCCAGCGGCCCACCAGCTTGAGAACAGCATCAACCACCTCGTCGACTTCGAAGCCACTCCTGATGCCAACTGCGGACTTGATCTGCTGTATCCCTGATTCCCAGCGATCCTTGCGGACAATGGCGCCGTCGTCGCGGAACTCATAATCTTCGATCTTCGCGTTACGGAATTCTGGCCGGCGAAAGTCGAGCTCAGTAACTTCTCTTTTCATGCCCTCGGCCCCTTCCAGATCATCCAGGCCATGTAGAGCGGGGCGGCGATTGGTAGGAGGATCATGGCTTCACCTTCAAGCCCAGGTCCTCTATCGCGTCAACCATGCCGCGTATTCCTTGGCGGTAGCCTTTTGCGTATTCACCGCTAGGCTCGGCGAACTCGCATTTTTCAGGGCGCTCCACCACCACAGCCGTGCGGGAGGCCTGCCAGCCCAGCCAATAGCGCTGCACATGCTGATTTCGATAATCACCGTTGCTGTACTTGTCGTGCGGCGGCTCACCCACAACCGCGCTTGCGTGCCAGGCTTCGAACTGCTCGCGACTGATGTCGCGCATCTTGTTGGTGTCCATCACAGCGAATACCTCTCTTCATTCCAGCGCGCTGGCGCCTGGGTAGGTGTTGGTCCGGATTCCTGTTCGTGCGGGGAGAGCTGGCGCT
>JAVXRI010000290.1:0-765 GCA_036643775.1 Pseudomonas sp.
GCCCTGGTGCGCTGGCGCCATCCGCACCGGGGGCTGGTGCCGCCCGGGGAGTTCATAGGCTTTGCCGAGAACCGCGGCCTGATTGCGGCCGTGGACCGTTGGGTGATGCGCCAGGCCTGTATTCAGGCCAAGGCCTGGCAGCGCGAAGGACTTCCCGCCGTGCCGATTGCCGTCAATCTCTCGCCCCAGGAGTTTCGCGAGCGCGATGTGGCGCGCGAGGTGGCCGAGGTCCTGCATGAAACAGGGCTGGAGGCCCGCTACCTGCACATCGAACTGACCGAGACCACGCTGATGCAGTCCAGCGGGCAGATGCCGGAGACGCTCAAGGCGCTCAAGGCGCTGGGTGTAGGCCTGGCCATCGACGACTTTGGCACCGGCTACTCCTCGCTGGCCTATTTGCGCCGCCATCCCATAGACACGCTCAAGATCGATCGCTCCTTCGTCACCGACATCTCGCACAACCCCGATGCCAGGGCCATTGTCAACGCCATCATTCAGATGGGACGCAGCCTGAACCTGAACATCGTGGCCGAGGGCGTAGAAACCGCTGCCCAGCTGGCTTTGTTGAGGCAACTGGGCTGTGCCATGATGCAAGGCTATCTGGTATCGCTTCCGCTGCCGGCAGAACAGGCCAAGGCCTGGATGTCGCAGCACTGTCACTTGCTATAAAGACAATAGTGCATGGCCTCGAATTTCTCTACCTCTTCCCATAAAACGAGCACAAGCTTGCACACGGATGCCCAGCAGGCGCTGGCCCATATCCAG
>JAVXRI010000291.1:0-765 GCA_036643775.1 Pseudomonas sp.
GTTGCTGTCGTGGGTGCCGCTGGCGTTTGCGCAGTCTTCCCTGGCCGCGTTGCTGGTCGGGGTGCTGGTGCTGGACCTGGCGGTGCAACTGGTGCACGTGAGCAACCAGAACGCGGTGATTGCCCTGCGCCCTGAAGCGCGCAACCGGCTGAATGCCGGGTACATCACCTGCTACTTCATCGGCGGGGCGCTGGGCTCGTTGTTGGGCACGCAGCTGTACCAGCGCCATGGTTGGATGGGAATCGTTGCGGCCGGGTTCGTGATTGGCGCGATTGCCCTGATGGTGTGGTGGTGGGCGGAGCGCAAGGTGGTACAGGTGAGGGTTGCGTAACGGGTGGGCCCCATCGCCGGCAAGGCCGGCTCCCACAGGTATCGACAGCGCCGCGAATACCTGTGGGAGCTGGCCTTGCCAGCGATTGACCGCCTAGCGGTCAGTGCACTTGCAGGAACGCCTCATCCACCCGCGCCAGGTGCTCATCGCGCAACGTCCCGGCGTAGAACTGCAACCTGATCCACGCCAGCAAATAGTCATACCGCGCCTGCGCCAGATCGCGCCGGGTAGTCGCCAATTGCTGCTCGGCATTGAGCACATCCAGATTGACCCGCTCGCCGCCCAGCACACTCTGCCGGGTCGAAGTCACCAGCGCTTCGGCCGAGGTCAACGCCCGCTGATAGGCCTTCAACCGCGCCACCCCCGACACACAGGCGTTGTACTGCCGGCGCAGCTCGATCAAGGTCGTCTGCGTCTGCCCATCCAGATCATAC
>JAVXRI010000292.1:0-518 GCA_036643775.1 Pseudomonas sp.
CCGATTGTTTCGCTTTTTCGATGCTCTTGTCCATATACTCCTTGATGGCGGGATAAGATGCGAAGTAACCGTCGATCAGCTCTTTCGCCTCGCCGCGCGGAATGTTCAGACGATTCGCCAGTCCGAAAGTGGAGATGCCGTAGATAATGCCGAAGTTAGCCGTCTTGGCTTTGCTTCGCATATCGCGGGTAACCTCTTCGATTGGAATTTTATAAATCTTTGCAGCCGTTGCTGCATGGATATCGGCACCCGAAAGGAACGCTTCGATCATATTTTCATCGCCGCTCAATTCGGCAATCAGACGCAATTCGATCTGCGAGTAGTCGGCTGAGAAGAACAGACACCCTTCGTCGGCAATAAAAGCGCGGCGAAGTTCACGTCCCACATCGGTACGGATCGGAATGTTCTGCAGGTTCGGATTGCTCGAGCTCAAACGGCCGGTAGCCGTCACCGCCTGATTGAACGAAGTATGTATCTTGCCGGTATGCTTATCGATCAGGGTAGGGAGGGAGTCAACG
>JAVXRI010000292.1:528-764 GCA_036643775.1 Pseudomonas sp.
GTGCTCAACAGTTTTTTCAAACCGCGGTGCTCCAGAATCAATCCCACTACCGGATGCTTATCGGTTAGTTTCTCTAAAACGTCTTCGGAGGTAGAGTACTGGCCGGTTTTGGTTTTCTTCGCTTTCTCGTCTAGTTTTAGATGGTCGAACAAAACTTCACCCACCGCTTTTGGAGATCCTACGTTAAATTCCATACCCGCAGCTTCAAAGACCTGTTGTTCGATCTCCTGCATTTT
>JAVXRI010000293.1:0-763 GCA_036643775.1 Pseudomonas sp.
GACAGCGATCGACTCGGCACAAAATGCCTGCAACCAGCGACTTGAGCATCAGTCATGCATCAGCCAGGGTCGCAGCTCCCTGAGGTTGGTTACCACGATTTGCTGTGCCTCAGGGTTAGTTGCCTGGTTTCTTGGGTCGATCTGGTAACGTTGCAATACATACTTAACCAGCGCCCTGCGACTGGGAACCACTAGTTGACCATCAATCATGCCGAAATCGGTTTCGATGATTGCCTTTTGCGCCGGGTTTAATCGCCCATCGGCCTCGAAAATTACTGGGATCTCGGTGTTCCAGTCTTCATCTAGCTCACGAGTGTTCGGCGATTCGTCGAGCAAATCCGGCTGACCCCGTAGACGGCTGAGCACAAAGTCGCGGTATTGGCCATTCTTTTCGCAATACGCCCGCACATGCCAGCGCATACCGGTGTAGACCAGGGTGTGAGGGGCGATAAGGCGAATTTCCACGTTTGGAGTGTTGAGTGACACATACGCGGTTTCCAGACGCAGGCCATCGCGACAGGCCTTGAGCAATGGGCGCAAAACTTCCGGGCGAATTGGACGATCCGGGACTTCGAGCACCTTGGTGTGGGCGTAAGCGAGGGCAAGTCCATCGATGTGTGGAGCGCGTTCGTTGTTCTGGTAGAGCAGGTGTAAGTAAGCGCTGGCGCTGTCGTCGATGAACTTGGGCTTGAATTGTTTGGTGGGCACGTAACCTTTGAGCTGCTTGTCGTATGCCAGGTTTTTTGACGCATGCTCGGTGATG
>JAVXRI010000294.1:0-761 GCA_036643775.1 Pseudomonas sp.
GGAAATCGACCACAGCCTTGTTCCAGTCCTGAACAATCGCCAGACGCTCGTCGGCGCCGAACATGGGCAGCTCGGCAATACGTTGCTGCGGCGTGTCGACCATCGCCTGCAGCAGCGCCTGCCAATGCCCGGCCAGGCGCTCGATGGTCGGCGCTTCGAACAGGTCGCTGGCGTAGGTCAGGGCCGCACGCAGCTCCCCGGCCTGCTCATAGGTGTCCAGGGTCAGGTCGAACAGGGTCGTGCGGCTTTGCCGCTGCACCGGCTCCAGGCTCAATCCGGCCGCCAGCGAGTAGGCACCGATATCCGCCACATGCGGCTGATGGTTGTACATGACCTGAAACAGCGGCGTGCGGCTGGCATCGCGCTCAAGCTTGAGGGCTTCGACCAGTTGCTCGAACGGCAGGTCCTGATGGGCCTGGGCACCCAGCATTCTTTATGTCATTGGCTTTCTTTGGCAAAGGCTTTGGTTCTTTAGGTTGGGCGGTGATGTCAGATGTCGCACCAAAAGAAATGATCGGTTTATCGGGCGGTTTGTTCAATACCTTTGGTAATACTGCAGGTATCGTGATTCCAATCGTGATTGGATACATCATTAGTTCAACAGGTTCATTCAATAATGCTTTAGTCTTTGTGGGTATCCATGCTGTGATTGCACTGCTGTGTTATCTATTCATGGTTGGCAAAATCGAACGCTTCCAACTGAAAACCACTACACCTTAATTCATCCGCTTCATGCTTTACCAGAGCTGGCTATCTTCTAG
>JAVXRI010000295.1:0-759 GCA_036643775.1 Pseudomonas sp.
CGCTGGCCGACAGCCCGGTGGACTACGACCAGGTTTTTGGCCGTTCGGCGCCGCGCACCCTGGAAATCGGTTTCGGCATGGGCCATTCCCTGCTGGAAATGGCTGCTGCTGCACCGGAGCAGGACTTCATCGGTGTCGAAGTACACCGTCCGGGTGTTGGTGCGCTGCTTAACGGCGTACTGACCCAGGGCCTGAAGAACCTGCGGGTGTACGACTGCGATGCGATCGAAGTGCTGAACAAGTGCGTGGCTGACAACAGTCTCGATCGCCTGATGCTGTTCTTCCCCGATCCGTGGCACAAGAGCCGTCACCACAAGCGCCGTATCGTTCAGCCTGAATTCGCCGAGCTGGTGCGCAGCAAGCTCAAGGTCGGCGGTGTATTCCATATGGCGACCGACTGGGAACCCTATGCCGAATACATGCTGGAAGTGATGAATGTCGCTCCGGGTTATCGCAACCTGGCAGCTGACGGCAAGTGCGTGGAGCGCCCGGCCGAACGCCCGATCACCAAGTTCGAACGCCGTGGCGAGCGACTTGGGCATGGGGTGTGGGATCTGAAGTTCGAAAAACTGGCGTAAGGCTGCGAGCGCTTTGCGCTCGATCGCCGGCAAGGCCGGCTCCCACGGGGGATTGTGATCAGCCTGTGGGGGCTGGCCTTGCCGGCGATGCTTTTAGCGGCGGTCCGCAACCACGCCAATCAACACCAGCACAATCAGCAGCACCGGCGCCAACGCATAGTTGTTGAACTGCGCCAGACCC
>JAVXRI010000296.1:0-758 GCA_036643775.1 Pseudomonas sp.
GTGGGAGAGGGCCCATGATCGCTGGCGGCGAGGATAAAAGGAAGCAGGCTAAGTAATGTGCTGCGAATCCAGGGTAGCCCATTGCCGGCAAGGCCGGCTCCCACAGAATGAACTGCCCCCAAAAGCTGGACATCAGTTCAGAACCCCGTGGGAGCCGGCGTTGCCGGCGATGCAAGGCAACGCCTTGCTATCAGACCACTACACCCTGACTACGCAGGTAGTCATCGTAGGTGCCGCTGAAGTCGACCACACCTGTCGGGCTTAGCTCGATGATGCGCGTGGCCAGGGACGAAACGAACTCACGGTCGTGGCTGACGAAGACCAGCGTGCCCGGGTAGTTCTCCAGCGCCAGGTTCAGCGCCTCGATCGATTCCATGTCCAGGTGGTTAGTCGGTTCGTCCATGATCAGCACGTTCGGCTTTTGCAGGATCAGCTTGCCGAACAGCATACGGCCTTGCTCACCACCGGAAATCACCTTGACCGACTTGAGGATTTCATCGTTGGAGAACAGCATGCGCCCCAAGGTGCCGCGGATGACCTGCTCGCCTTGAGTCCACTGACCCATCCAGTCGAACAGGCTCACGTCGTCTTCGAAGTCGTGGGCGTGATCCTGGGCGTAGTAACCCAACTCTGCACTTTCTGTCCACTTCACCGCGCCGGCATCCGGGGACAGTTCACCGACCAGGGTACGTAGCAGGGTGGTTTTACCAATGCCGTTAGGGCCGATGATTGCGACACGTTCGCCAGCTTCAACAGTG
>JAVXRI010000297.1:0-758 GCA_036643775.1 Pseudomonas sp.
GGCGTCGTATTGGCTCGACTTGGCGAAGCAGTGCAGCCAGGCATTGAAGCGGCGCATGGTCATGCCGCACTCCTTTCGCCGTTCCATATCAGCTGCAGCAGACGCTTGATCGTCATTCGCTGCTTCGGCACAGCGGGGATAGCGGAGAGCAAATCTCGCTTATGCGCAGCGCCTGCGTTGTATAGGGCCACTGCCTCAGCCCTGTATCCGCCCATGGAGCTAATGCAGCGGCGCTTGCACTCAACCTGCCATTTCAGGTGATTGAAGACGCGATTTTCCTTGTCATGCCAGCGGCGCAGCGGCTTTGGCTTGTCTCCGCAAACAGGGCAAACGTTCGGCTTCGCGCTCATGCCGCACCCCCGGTTGCCTTGGCGATGGCGGCGCGGGCGTTGTTCTCCACGTCGGTGAGCTTCAGCATCCGCCCGTCTTCGCTATAGCCGGCGTTGTCGGTGATCCGGCAGTGCGTCTTGATGCGAGCCAGCATGGTCGTGCAGTCGGCTAACGCCTCCAGCAGCTCCGGCGCGGCGGCGATCAGGCGGGCGTTGGCTTCCAGCTCGCCTGACTCAGTGCGATTCCGGCCTGAGGTGGACCAGCCGCTCTGCACCTGAGCAGAAAAGCGATTGGTACCCTCGACATTGAGGGCGTACACGGTTGTTCCACCGCGAAGCCATTCCTGCGGCGTGTGCTTGTTGGCGGTCATGCGTAGATCCTCGCCAGCTGCTCTGCAGCAGCACCGCGCGACAGCCACGGCTGGTCAT
>JAVXRI010000298.1:0-757 GCA_036643775.1 Pseudomonas sp.
CGCCCTTGAACAGGGTGATGAGGACGAACAGGGCTATGGCGCCGGTGACAATCAGACTGGTCATTGAATCGATCTTCCTTTGATGTGAATACAGGTGTCAGGCGCGCCCGACCCGTACGGTATTGCCTTCGATGGCGAGGATGCGCACCCGCTCGCCGGCGGGAATTTCGGCGCTTGCGACGCAGATCCATTCTTCGTTGCCGAGGATGGGTTTCTGGAAGCGTACGCGGCCTTTGTTGAATTCCGAGACTGTCTGGGTCAGCAGCCCGACTTCACCAAGGGCGGTGTCGGCGGTCCAGCGTACGTCGGGTTTTTTGCGTTTGAACACTTTGAACCAGAGCGCGGCGGTGACCGAGGAGAGCGCTACCCAGAGCAGCACCTGCATGTCCAGTTGCAGGGCCGGGGCGAGCCAGGCGACCAGGGCGACGACCACGGCACCGATGCCGAACCAGAGAATGAAGAAGGTCGGCAGCAGCATTTCGAGGACGATCAGGCCGATGCCCAGTACCAGCCAGATCCACCATTGAATATCCATTTCGAGGCCTTGTGAGGGGGACGGTGAGAGGGGGAGTGTAATGGACGGCGGGTTACCGTGAGGCGCTAATCCAGTCTTCGACCCTCAGCCCAGGGACGCGGGTGAACTCGCGCGCATTGTGGGTGACCAGGATCAGCCCGCAAGCGCGAGCGTGCCCGGCAATCATCTGGTCGTGAGGACCAATGGGGGTGCCGGCCATTGCCAGTTCGGCACGCAATTGCC
>JAVXRI010000299.1:0-757 GCA_036643775.1 Pseudomonas sp.
GCCATGGTGTAGGCCACAGCATCCATGTGTGAGGCGAGGAATATAATCATGATCGCCAGATACGCCACCAGAAACAGTTTCCCGGCAGGCAACGACATCAACACTTGCTGTACGGCTGTCTCACCGCCCAGCGTCGCCATAACCTGCGGTACGTCGATCACGCCGTTCACAAACTGGTGAATGGAGTAGCTTTCCATCACGCCAAAGAAGAACCAGCAGCCAACAGTGCTACCGAGTATTAATGCCCAGATAACCTCTTTGATTTTGCGACCACGGGATACGCGAGTGACAAACATTGCCACGCCCGGCGTGTAGGATATCCACCACAGCCAGTAGAACACCGTCCAGTTACGGGTGAACTCACCGTTGCCAAGCGGATCGGTGAACAGGCTCATCTGCAAAAAGTTTTGTGTCGTCAGACCAATGGCGTTGATGATGTTATTGGTGATGAACTCGGTCGGGCCGACGATCAGCACCAGCAGCGGCAGTAAAAACGCCCCCCAGCCGACTATTTTGCTCAGACGTTGCAAACCGTTGTTGATGCCTATCCAGGAGCTCAGGCAAAAAATGCCGCCAGAGAACAGGATCACAAACGCCTGCACGGTGAAGTTATCCGGTAAACCCGTGAGAGCAGATAAACCACGGGTAAAGGTGGCGGCGGTGACAACCAGAGAGATGGTTAACGCGCCAACTGTTGCGATCAGGAACATCAAATCAACCAGCCGGCCCCACACGCCCTGCGGATGCACGCCGGTGA
>JAVXRI010000300.1:0-756 GCA_036643775.1 Pseudomonas sp.
GCGGGCTTTGGCCGACCTTGGGGGCTGTGTATACTGGCCGACATTTTTAATGGCCTGGAACACCCTCCGATGGTTGCTCACCTGATTGAATTCGCAACAAACCACTACCTGCTGGTTGGTACCTTCGTCGTTCTGCTGGTGCTGCTGATCGTTACCGAAGCGCGCAAAGGCGGACGCAGCCTGAGCACCGGCGAGCTGACCGCTCTGGTCAACAGCGAAAAAGGCCTGGTTATCGACATCCGTTCGGCCAAGGACTATGCCGCTGGCCACATCGTCGGCGCCGTGAACATTCCGCAGGACAAGTTCGCTGCCCGTATCGGCGAGCTGGAAAAGCATAAAGCCAACAAGACCCTGATCGTGGTCGATGCCATGGGCCAGCACGCTGGCACCACGGCCCGTGAACTGCTCAAGGCTGGTTTCACCGCTGCCAAACTGTCGGGTGGCGTGTCGAGCTGGAAAGCCGATAACCTGCCGTTGGTGAAGTGAAATGAGCGACGTCATCGTCTATTCCAGTGACTACTGCCCTTATTGCTCACGCGCCAAGCACCTGCTGCAGAGCAAAGGCGTGGCATTCGAGGAAATCAAGGTCGATGGCAAGCCGCAAGTGCGCGCCGAGATGAGCCAGAAGGCCGGCCGTACTTCGGTGCCGCAGATCTGGATTGGTAGCACCCACGTCGGCGGTTGCGACGACCTGTATGCCCTTGAGCGCGCCGGTAAACTCGACGGCCTGCTCAAGGCTTGAACCAGAACCCTTAT
>JAVXRI010000301.1:0-750 GCA_036643775.1 Pseudomonas sp.
GGGCAGGTATTCCAGATGGAGTATGCGATGAGTTTGAACTGCTGCCGGCACCCGGAATTCAGCGAGGGGGTACGGGCCCGCTTGCTGGACAAGGACCAGAAGCCGCATTGGCACTGGCCAGAGATTGCCCAGGTGCCCACGGCGGTGGTTGAGGCACATTTCAGCAAAGCTTGGGAGGGACGGCACCCACTGGCGGATCTAGTGTGATCGCTTTATTGCCATAGCGACATGTGGAGAGGCATGTGGGAGCCGGCCTTGCCGGCGATGAGGCCGGTATTGATGACGGCGGGTTCCCCGCCGATCGCTGGCAATGCCAGCTCCCACAGAGGCTTGTGCAAGGAAGTTGTTCCGCAGCGTCAGTGATGGTTAAAAATCGCCTCCACCCTCAACGGTGCCAGTTCCGATCCGGCCATCCATCCCGGTTGCGGTCCTGATTCCCCCGCGAAGGCCCTTGGCGATGGTAACGCGAGTCATACCCCCGTCCAGGATACGGCTTGTAGTACGGCCCCGGTGCCGGCCGGTAATAACGCGGCGCTGGCGCGTAGTAGCGCGGTTGCGGCGGCACGACATAGTAGCCACGGTTGTAGTAGTTGTTCGGATACGCCGGCCGGTAGTAACCCGGGTAACCATAGCGATCAGCACTGTACACCTCGGTGCGGTAGTAGCCCTGGCCTCCGTAATAGGGTGCGCAAGCGGTTGTCAGCAATGCAAGCGAGACAATCAGCAAAATTCGACGATACATGGCGGCCT
>JAVXRI010000302.1:0-746 GCA_036643775.1 Pseudomonas sp.
ACTAGCCTGCTTCGCGTCGCGGCATCGCGGGACCAGCCCGCTCCCACAGGGGTTTCGGTGCTGCCGAGAGCTGTGGGAACTGGCCTTGCCATGGCCCCCCAACCTACTTCGCTGTCTGTAGTGGTCTTATCGCCGACAACGCCGGCTCCCACAGAAATTCCAGTGCTGCCGAGAGCTGTGGGAGTTGGCCTTGCCAGCGATCAAGTGCGCAGCACTTGCATGGCCCCCAGCCTACTTCGCTGTCTGTAGCGGCCTTATCGCCGGCAAGGCCGGCTCCCACAGAAATTCCAGTGCCGCCGAGAACTGTGGGAGCTGGCCTTGCCAGCGATCAAGTGCACAGCACTTGCATGGCCCCCAGCCTACTTCGCTGTCTGTAACGGCCTTATCGCCGGCAAGGCCGGCTCCCACAGAATGTTCAGACGCCGCTATAGAACAATTTGCTATAGATGCAATAGCGACCAGAAACAACAACACCAGAACCCTTTCTACATTATCAACTTAATGCATCAAGGCAACTTACCAAAGGCCAAACAACACCCTGTCAACTGACATTTATGTCAGGTGCGCAGCCCTATAAAAAACCCTACGTTTACGTTCAGAACGGCGGTACCGAACAGCGGGCCAACCATGCCCCAACACGACCCACTGCCTCCTGCAACATTGACTCAATGTATTCATTTTGGAGACATGATGAAAACAACATACGTAGGCTTGTTTGCGTCTGCCGATAACGTGCCAGGGTCTCA
>JAVXRI010000303.1:0-739 GCA_036643775.1 Pseudomonas sp.
GCTATGGCATCAAGAACAAGCGCAGTGCGCAACAGGCTTTGAATGGGGTGCCTGCTGTTAAGTGAGTAGGTCGTGCTGTTGCAGCGAACCCGGCCCTGTGCCGGGTTTGTTGTTTCTGGGGGGAGATCCGTTGCTGCGGTTGAGGCTGGTATGGGGTCCGCCGTCAGGCCGCAATCGTCAGCGGCCGCTACCGCAGAAACGGATATGCCCCCAATCAAGCGCGCACAATCGCGTATCCTGACCCCCCCGATTACGGACCGCTTTCCATGCTGGTGATTTCCAACAACGTGCATCTGCCGGATGCCGAGATCGAGTTGACGGCCATTCGGGCGCAAGGCGCAGGTGGGCAGAACGTCAACAAGGTCTCCAGTGCCATGCACCTGCGTTTCGATACCCAGGCCTCATCCTTGCCGCCGTTCTACAAAGAGCGCTTGCTGGCGTTGCGCGACAGTCGCATTACCCGTGACGGGGTGATCATCATCAAGGCTCAGCAGTACCGTACCCAGGAGCAGAACCGCACGGATGCCCTCGAGCGCTTGCGTGAGTTGATCCTGGCGGCGGTCAAGGTGGAGAAGGCGCGACGCCCGACCCGGCCGACCCTGGGTTCGAAAACCCGGCGCCTGGACACCAAGAGCAAGCGCGGCACGATCAAGGCTGGGCGCGGCAAGGTTGACTACTGAAGCTTTTGGCTCGTGTGTGCGGGGAGTAGCCGGGCCTGGCGATACAGATAAAGGCTCAG
>JAVXRI010000304.1:0-738 GCA_036643775.1 Pseudomonas sp.
CACGTTGCTTTGCGCGACATCACCCTCACGATTGAAGATGGCGATGTTTTCGGTATTATCGGACAATCCGGCGCCGGTAAATCAACGCTTGTCCGCTGCATCAATTTGCTCGAGCGACCCACAACGGGTTCCATCCTTATCGACGGTTGCGACATCACCAATTATTCTGGTAAGAAGCTGCTCGATCTGCGTGGCGGTATCGGGATGATCTTTCAGAACTTCAGTCTTTTCCAGCAGCGTACCGTGTTGCGCAATGTGATGTTTCCGCTAGAGCTCCGCCACGAAAGCAAGGCCGCCGCCGAGGCGCGCGCGAAAGAATTGCTGCAGTTGGTCGGTTTGGGTGAAAAGGCGAGTAGTTATCCCAGCCAGCTTTCCGGTGGTCAGCAGCAGCGTGTCGCCATCGCCCGCGCTTTGGCGAATAGCCCCAAAATCATGCTATGCGATGAAGCGACCAGTGCGCTCGATACGCGCACGACTGCTTCTATCTTGGAGCTTTTGCGCGATATCAATGCGAAGCTCGGTGTCACGATGGTCGTTATCACCCATTCGCTCTTTGTTGCGGAAAAAATTTGCAACAAAGTGGCGGTCATCGATGATGGCAGCATCGTCGAGTGCGGCGATGTGGCACAGGTGCTGGGCAACCCAAGCAGTTCCGTTACCCGTGAGCTGATTGGGGAGGAGGTGCGCTGATGGAGGCGTTTCAGGCATTTTTCGACCAATACGGCATGCTTTTAGCTC
>JAVXRI010000305.1:0-434 GCA_036643775.1 Pseudomonas sp.
CGTGGTTTTTTCTGCACGTAAGAATGGAATCACTTTTTCGACTAAATCGCTAAGACCAATACTCTGGATTTCGTAGCCTGCCCAATTATCTTTCACTAAAAGCTGTGCTAAACCTTTACTCTGCCACATCGCAAAGGAACGTTGACCGGTTGGCGTAGCACATAAAGCCCAGCCATCTTGATATAAGGCAATAACATGGCCTTGATGCACGATAGTTTCGATAAAAAGACGATAGATTTCAAGAGGATCGTAAGCAGTATTTTGATTTTTAGACGCAGCTTTGCGTTGATATGGGTTTCTCATAAATCTGTCATATTTTAAAATTATTATTGCACAGAAGTGTATGAAAACAGCTTGAGATAAGCAAGGTTTTTACGATAAGGGAATATGGTGGGCGCTGACGGGATCGAACCGCCGACATTCTGCTTGTAAGG
>JAVXRI010000305.1:450-737 GCA_036643775.1 Pseudomonas sp.
CGCTCTACCAACTGAGCTAAGCGCCCTTGAGAAATAAAAATAGCATCGCTATTTTTATGATGCAAGAAAGAAATCTTGCTTGATTCCATTTACTAGCACAAGGGATCTAGAAAATGGCGCAGCGGACGGGGCTCGAACCCGCGACCCCCGGCGTGACAGGCCGGTATTCTAACCAACTGAACTACCGCTGCAACGGTAATTGCGAATGCAATTAGGGTCATTAAGCTTTACAGCTTGAATATGGTGGGCGCTGACGGGATCGAACCGCCGACATTCTGCTTGTAAGG
>JAVXRI010000306.1:0-472 GCA_036643775.1 Pseudomonas sp.
CCCACCGCCTGCAGGGTCTCGACCCGCTGGCGGGCTTCTTCGAGCTTGGCCGGGTCGTGTACGGCAAAGAAGTAACCGTCTTCGCGCCAGTCACAGTCGATGCCCAGGCTGTCGATGCGCTGACGCACCTCCTGGTTGGCCGCACGGCTGATTTCGGTGCTCTGCTGGTAATAGGCGTTGAGCGTGCGCCCGAGCAGTTCTTCGCCGCCGGGGTTTTCGTGGGCCACCACGAACCCTGAATTGCGTGCCGACGCGCCTTGGGCGGCGCGCTGGCGATCGACCAGCACGATACGCGCCTGCGGGTGCATCCGGGCCAGGTGATGAGCCGCCGAAAGGCCGGTGAAGCCACCGCCGATGATCAGCCAGTCGGCCTGCTCTACGCCACGCAAGCTGGCACGCGGGGCCGATTCCCCCGCCTGGACGATCCAGCCACAGCGATTTTCTGTCATGTGTTCACCTCATGCCGCTCGTG
>JAVXRI010000306.1:482-736 GCA_036643775.1 Pseudomonas sp.
TTGCATGCCGTTCAGCTGATCGCCTGAGCACGAAAATAAGAGGTTAACGATGCGCAATCCAACGCTATTAACGCATTCATCCATGCTGTTTTCGCATGGATAAATTCTTCAGGGCACCGTCGATGCATGCCCTGCAGGCGCTGGTCGAAGTGGCAGACACGGGCAACTTCACCGAAGCGGCTACCCGCTTGTGCCTGACCCAGAGCGCGGTGAGCCGCAAGATCCAGCAACTGGAGAGTCACTATGGCGTGGCG
>JAVXRI010000307.1:0-244 GCA_036643775.1 Pseudomonas sp.
GCTGCTGATGAGCTTTGCCGCGACCCTTTACCCGGCGTGGCGCGCAGCCCGCACCCAGCCGGCCGAGGCGCTGCGCTATGAATGAGAACGCATTGATGGAATCGGTAATCCGCGCCGAAGGCCTGGGCAAGACCTATGCCGAAGGCAAGATGCACACGCCGGTGTTCGACGGCCTGGATTTGAATGTCGCCGCAGGCGAAACCGTAGCCATTGTCGGTGCCTCGGGCGCAGGCAAGAGCACCTT
>JAVXRI010000307.1:254-490 GCA_036643775.1 Pseudomonas sp.
GCCGGTGAGGTCTATGTTGCCGGTCAGCGCATGTCGGCCCTGTCCGATGCCGCGCGCGGCAACCTTCGCAATAGTTCGCTGGGCTTCGTCTACCAGTTCCACCACCTGCTGCCGGAGTTCACCGCGCTGGAGAACGTGATGATTCCGGTGATGCTTGGGGGCAGTGATCCGGCTGCAGCGAGCGTTCGCGCCAAGGCTTTGCTGGAATCAGTTGGGCTCGGCCATCGGTTAGGTCA
>JAVXRI010000307.1:500-732 GCA_036643775.1 Pseudomonas sp.
TTGTCTGGCGGTGAACGCCAGCGCACCGCGGTTGCGCGTGCCCTGGTCAACCAGCCGGGCTGCGTGCTCGGCGATGAGCCCACCGGCAATCTGGACGACAAGACCGCCGCTACCGTGTTCGATCTGATGTTGGAGTTGAACCGCGTGCACCGCACCAGTTTGGTTCTGGTCACCCATGACCGCAGTTTGGCGCGCAAGCTTGATCGCGTGCTGGAGCTGCGTGAGGGCCGGT
>JAVXRI010000308.1:0-729 GCA_036643775.1 Pseudomonas sp.
ATTCGTCGAGATTTCTCATAAGGGAGAAACCGCCGATACCGTCGAGCAGTTTATTATGGCAATCACGCAGGCCAAAAAGCCCGATTTGCTTCGCGCCGTTCTTGAAGAAAAGGGCAGCAAGCGCATCATTGTATTCGCTCGCACCAAGGGTCGCACCGATTCTTGCAGCCGTTTTCTTCGCGAAGCCGGCTATAGCGCCGAAGCTATCCACTCCGATAGATCTCAGCGAGAGCGCAAACGCGCGCTTGATAACTTCAGCAGAGGTCGAACTGATATCTTGGTTGCCACTGACGTTTTGGCTCGCGGCATTGACGTCAGCGACGTCAATCACGTTATCAACTACGATTTGCCCGACTGCCCCGAAGATTACGTACACCGCATCGGTCGTACCGGTCGTGCCGGAGAAGCCGGATTGGCCGTTTCGTTCGTCAGCTCGGATGCAAAATCCACGCTACGCGATATCGAACGCTTGATTGGTAAAGAAATCCCATTCATGGAAATGGAAGGCTTCGACTGCGTGCAGACAGGCTTCCGCTCTTCCAACTCGAAGAAGCGCCCGAACAGCTATTCCAAGCAGTACCGTGGCAAAGGTGGCTCCTCGTATCGCAAGACCAGCTCAAGCACCAGCGGCAGCGGTCGCAATGGCGAAAAAGCCAACGGCGAAGGCGGCTATCGCGGCAACAAGGCAAACTCGGCCAACAATCGTCCCGGTGGCAAGCCGACCGGTGG
>JAVXRI010000309.1:0-729 GCA_036643775.1 Pseudomonas sp.
GTTGTCAAGCGCACGCTTGCGTTCACGTTGCGAACGATCCGAGTGGATGGATTCGGCACTATAGCCTGCCTCGCGAAGAAAACGGCTACAGGAATCGGAGCGACCCTTGGTACGGGTGAAGACGATAATGCGCTCGCTGCCCTTTTCTTCTAAAACGGCGCGCAGCAGGTCAGGTTTTTTCGCCTGGGGAATCGCCATGATGAACTGTTCGATCGTGTCGGCGGTTTCACCCTTATGGGAGATTTCGACGAAAGCCGGATTGTCCAAGATGGACTCGACGCTTTTCATAACCTTGCGGTCGATGGTGGCCGAAAACAGCAGCGTTTGGCGCTTTGAAGGTGTCGCAGCGATGATCTTTTCCATCGTGGGCCAAAAACCCATGTCGAGCATGCGGTCGGCTTCGTCGAGCACAAGAATTTCAACCTGGCTCAAATCGACGAGGTTGCGATCCATAAGGTCGAACAGACGGCCAGGGGTGGCAATGAGGATATCAACGCCGCGTTTCAGCTTGCTGATTTGAGGGCCGTAAGGCGTGCCGCCCACAACGGTGAGCATGCGATGACGCGAGGTTTTCGTGAGCGCGTTGCAGGCATCGGCGCTTTGCTGTGCCAGTTCACGCGTGGGGCTTACGATAAGGGCAAGCGGCTTTTTGCCGTGCTTGGCATTGCCTAAACGATCGATCATCGGCAGGAGGAATGCAGCCGTTTTACCGGTACCTGTTTTGGCAGC
>JAVXRI010000310.1:0-418 GCA_036643775.1 Pseudomonas sp.
CCTGGTGCTGGCTCCAAGCTGGCCAAGGCTACCGAGCTGGGCGTGAAGGTGCTGGACGAAGATGCCTTCGTCGACTTCCTCGCCACCCATGGCATCGAGGTATAACCCGGCAGCGAAGCGGGGCGTGGATGGTCTAGTCTTGGCAGCAGCCAGGAGCAACCATCATGTACCGATTGTTCGAACAGCTTGTGGCGCGCCTTGCTGCGCCTTTTGCCGGGCGCGAGCGGCGCAGCAGCCGGGTGTGGCCGTGCCAGTGCGGGCAGTCGGTGTTCTTTCGCAACAGCCAGTGCCTGGCCTGTCATTCTTCACTGGGCTATTGGCCGGACAGCCACCGGGTCGGCACCTTGTTGCCGGGGCCGCATGCCGGTGAGTGGTGGCTGGATGGCGAGCCCGAGGCGGGCGCGCTCAAGCGTTGCGC
>JAVXRI010000310.1:465-725 GCA_036643775.1 Pseudomonas sp.
ACTGGTTGCTGGCGGCGGATGACCCCCAGGCGTTTTGCCTGGCTTGCCGGTTGAACTGGACCATTCCCGATCTTTCCCTCCCCGAGAACCCATTGCGCTGGCGCAAGGTGGAGACGGGCAAGCGGCGCCTGATCGCCCAGTTGCTCAGCCTTGGTTTGCCGGTGCAGCCCAAGGCCACGGCGGATGGCGAGGGGTTGGCGTTCAACTTCATCGGCATCGACCTGGCGGGCAATGCGCCGACCACGGGCCACTTTCATGGC
>JAVXRI010000311.1:0-723 GCA_036643775.1 Pseudomonas sp.
CTGGGGCTGGATACCGAATACGACGGCGAAATATCGCTGAACGGAAAAACCATCACCGGCCCCGGTCTGGATCGCGGCATCGTGTTTCAGGATCACCGCCTGTTCCCCTGGCTCACGGTGGAGCAGAACATAGGCGTGGGTTTGCGCAATTCATCGCACACCGCCAGACAAAAGCGCGAGCTGATTGCAGAGCATGTAGCCCTGGTCGGGCTTGAAGGCTTCGAGAAATCCTTTCCGCATCAGATCTCCGGCGGCATGGCGCAGCGTGTGGCGATTGCGCGCGGACTGGTCAACCGCCCGCGCGTGCTGCTGCTCGACGAACCTTTTGGTGCGCTTGATGCCCTGACGCGCACGCGTCTGCAAGGCGAGCTGCAGCGGATCTGGCAAAAAGAAGGCATCACCATGCTGCTGGTCACCCACGACGTGGAGGAAGCCGTGTTTCTGGGCGACCGGGTGGTCGTGATGGAGCCGCATCCCGGTCGTGTCCGGCGCATCGCTGAAGTTCCTCTGGCCCACCCTCGCAATCGCAGCGACCCGGAATTCATCCGCATCCGCGATGACGTTCTCTCCGACTTTCTGAGTCCAAACAAACGCGGACCCAGCGATGTTCCGCCAGTAGAGCGCCACCCCACATCCCCTTTGCTGTCCGGCGATCGCATTCGCTTCGCCTGGTAACTCCACCTCTCTTTCCTCTACCGAAAGTTCTCCATGTCAAACACACAG
>JAVXRI010000312.1:0-721 GCA_036643775.1 Pseudomonas sp.
GGTTATCGTGGGCCCGTCGGGTGCCGGCAAGACGACGGTTCTCAATATGCTCGGAGGAATGGATTCCTGCACCTCGGGCACGATGGCTCTCGATGGAAGATTTATCAGCGAGTTTTCCGCGAAAGAGCTCACGTTTTATCGCCGTTATGATATTGGATTCGTGTTCCAGTTTTACAATCTTGTCCAAAATCTTACGTCGCTGGAAAACGTCGAACTTGCTTCTCAGATCTGCAAAGATCCCCTCGATGCCGCAAAGGTGCTCGAGCAGGTTGGACTTGGAAAACGTCTCGATAACTTTCCGGCGCAACTTTCCGGTGGCGAGCAGCAGCGCGTTGCCATCGCTCGCGCGTTGGCAAAAAACCCCAAGTTGCTCTTGTGTGATGAACCGACCGGCGCGCTTGACTATCATACCGGTAAGGCGATTCTTAAGCTGCTGCAGGATACCTGCCACGAAACGGGTCGTACGGTCGTTTTGATTACGCACAACCTCGCCTTCACGTCCATTGCCGATCGTGTTATCCATATTCACGAGGGCAGGGTTGGTGGGACCGAGGTCAATGCGCACCCCGTATCGGCCGAAACTCTTGAGTGGTAAGGCGCAAAGCCGGTGGAGTGGTGAAGAGAACCTTTAACAAAGAAATTATTCGAACGATCACCCGTTCATGGGGTCGTTTTCTCGCCATTGCCGCCATCGTTGCTCTCGGTACTGGTTTTTATGCGG
>JAVXRI010000313.1:0-719 GCA_036643775.1 Pseudomonas sp.
GGACATGCCAGTTGGCCAACCGGCCTACGTGCTGCACAGCCGGGCCTACCGTGAAACCAGTGCACTGGTGGACTTCCTCACCCCGCAAGGGCGCCTGCGCGCAGTGCTGCGTCGTGCGCGCGGTAAAGGCGGCAGCCAGGCGCGGCCTTTCGTACCCCTTGAAGTCGAGTTTCGCGGTCGCGGTGAGCTGAAGACAGTCGGCCGCCTGGACAGTGTCGGCGTGGCCGCCTGGCTGGTTGGCGATGCCCTGTTCAGTGGGCTGTACCTCAATGAATTGCTGATTCGCCTGTTGCCCGCCGAGGATCCACATCCTGTGGTGTTCGAGCACTACGCGGCAACCTTGCAGGCGTTGGCTGCCGGGCGGCCCCTGGAACCGCTGCTACGGGCCTTCGAGTGGCGTTTGCTGGATGAACTGGGTTATGGCTTTGCCCTGGACCAGGATATCAACGGTGAGCCGCTGGTCGTCGATGGTCTGTACCGCCTGCAGGTGGACGCCGGGCTTGAACGGGTCTACTTGCTGCAGCCCGGTTTGTTCCGCGGTGACGAGCTTGCCGCCATGGCCGAAGCCGACTGGAATGTCCCCGGCGCCTTGAGTGCAGCCAAGCGTTTGATGCGCCAGGCCCTGGCTGTGCACCTGGGTGGACGGCCACTGGTCAGTCGGGAACTGTTTCGCAAGCGCTGAGCACGTCGTATGCTGTCAGGCTCAATCTTCAGGAGAG
>JAVXRI010000314.1:0-714 GCA_036643775.1 Pseudomonas sp.
CAGCATGTAGATCGCGTAGTCCACGACCGACTGAACCAACTGTTCATAGCGATTGGCGGGCATGACAGGGTGATCGAGGCAGTCAGCTGAAACCATGCAAACTCCACAGGCACAGCGAAGAGGAATTGGGCGTGATCAGGAGTGTCCTCTGCAGCCGCCCCTGTGGCAACTGATTGTCAGCGTTCTCGGTCGTCGAGTACAAGCACTGCGGCCACGGGTGAGGGCTGTCTTCCCTTGATCATAGGTGCTGCAGTTGACGCAACTATAACAATGGGTTATAAAGCGCGCTTGATTGCAAAGCCCTTCTGCTTAGAAGCGAGCTGGTCGTTGCGACCCCTTCAAGCGTGCGAGTGTGGTGGAATTGGTATACACAGCAGACTTAAAATCTGTCGGCGTGAGCCTTGCGGGTTCGAGTCCCGCCACTCGCACCAAACTTCGTTGAAAAGGCGCCCTTGCGGCGCCTTTTTGCTGCCTGCCAGCAATGTCTTGCGCAGCTGCTAAAGTGGAACTTGTCCCCGTCCACTGGAACGCCACCATGCGCTACTCCCTGTTCGATGGCCAACGCGACATCATTATCCTGATCGCCCGCGTACTGCTGATGATCCTGTTCGTCTTGTCTGGCTGGGCCAAGCTCACCGGCTTTGATGGCACGGTTGGCTACATGACGTCGTTGGGCGCCCCTGCCCCCATGCTGGCGGCTGCAATTGCCGTAAT
>JAVXRI010000315.1:0-706 GCA_036643775.1 Pseudomonas sp.
TGTGTCCGCTGGACGCTTCAGTGTTCGACTTCAGCCAGACCGATCAACTGCTGCAACGCGCCTATCAATCCACCCAAACGTGGATTGAAGGAACCCAGTTGATCCGCACCGGGGTCCGGGTTCGTTGCAGGCACCCCCCATCATACTGGTTGATGAGTTATCTTCGCCCCGAAAGTAATTGGAATAAAAAGCCACAGTCCACACAATGAACAAATGAGCAACGCAGAATTTACAGAATTGTGATGTGCCCTATATGTGCCCTAAATTACACCTTTCTTTCGGACACAAAAAAGCCGATCTAGTTGATCGGCTTAAGTGTCTGATTTTACTCAGGAATAATGGTCGGGACGGAGTGATTCGAACACTCGACCCCTAGCACCCCATAAAGGTGAATCACAATCCAATCCAGTCTAAACAATTCCAGGAACAAGGCCTAAAGCACTGTATTTACTAGGCCAATACAGTTTACACAGTCCAACCGCTTCCGATAGTATTCTACCAAAGCCAGCGAGAAACGGTGACCCAACGGTGACCATCTGGAGCCTGGCCTTTCTGGGGAAGCGAAAGTGGCGACGATCACCGACAAACAGATGAACGCAAAACCAGCCAAACCTACCTGGCTGATCGAGGATGCTCCTCGCGGCTGCGGCCGATTCATGGCACGTCTTCGCCCAGATGGCGAACGCCTGTTTTACTTCAGGTATAC
>JAVXRI010000316.1:0-698 GCA_036643775.1 Pseudomonas sp.
TAGATATTGTCTACAGGGATGTCGAAGAAACCTTGGATTTGGTCAGCATGAAGGTCGATCATTACAACGCGGTCAATTCCTACAGTTGTCAGCATATCTGCGACAACTTTTGCAGTGATTGGAACACGGCTTGAACGAGGACGACGATCTTGACGAGCATAGCCAAAGTAAGGGATGACAGCAGTTATACGACCTGCACTTGCACGACGTAAAGCATCAGCCATAACGAGGACTTCCATAAGGTTGTCATTCGTTGGTGCACAAGTAGGCTGGACAAGGAATACGTCTTTACCACGAACATTCTCAGTAATTTCGACAGTGATTTCACCATCAGAAAATTTACCTACAGCAGCAGCACCTAACGGAATGTGCAAATGGCTTACGACTTTTTGGGCGAATTGTGGATGTGCAGTTCCACTAAAAACGACAAGATTGGGCATGAAGCACCCTTGGCGGTTGGAATGTTTGAAAATAGATGGCAGGGGCGGCTGGATTCGAACCAACGGATGCCGAGATCAAAACCCGGTGCCTTACCACTTGGCGACGCCCCTAATGCGGCAGAATTCTAATGTTTTTACTGTTCAATGTCAAGGTAAATTAACAAATGAACAAGCAAAATTTATTCTGTCTTTTTTGAAAATAGATGGCAGGGGCGGCTGGATTCGAACCAACGGATGCCGAGATCAAAACCCGGAGCC
>JAVXRI010000317.1:0-696 GCA_036643775.1 Pseudomonas sp.
TTGAGCCACTCCCACAGGCCGATCAGGAACACCAGCGCGGCAGCGGCAGCCAGCCATTGGCTGGGCAGGAAGAGGATTGCGCAGATGGCCACCGGGGCCATGATCAGCGCTGCAATCACACGGGTTTTGGTCATGAATGTGCGCTCGCTGCCGCAGCGGCGGCAATCTGGGCGCTGGTCAGACCAAAGCGGCGCTCACGCCTTGCATAGTCATCCAGTGCCAGTTGAAGGACGGCCGCATCGACATCCGGCCAAAGCACGTCAGTGAACCACAGTTCGCTATAGGCCAGCTGCCACAACAGGAAGTTGCTGATGCGATGCTCGCCACCGGTACGGATGCACAGATCGGGCAGCGGCAGGTCGCCGGTTGCCAGGCAGGTTTGCAGGAGTTCGGGGGTAATATCGTCCGGGCGCAGATGCCCGGCCTGAACCTCACGCGCCAGGCGCTGAGCGGCCTGGGCGATATCCCACTGGCCGCCGTAGTTGGCTGCGATCTGCAGGATGAAACGATTACTGCCAGCGGTCAGCGCTTCGGCTTCGCGCATGGCGGCCTGCAGCTCAGGGTGAAAGCGCGAGCGATCACCGATGATGCGCAGACTGATGTTGTTGTCGTTGAGGCGCTTGGCTTCTCGGCGCAAGGCCGAGAAGAACAGCTCCATCAACGCACCGACCTCTTCGGCCGGTCGCTGCCAGTTTT
>JAVXRI010000318.1:0-693 GCA_036643775.1 Pseudomonas sp.
CCCTCCTTCAGTCCTATGGATTGAGAGCGCCATTGGCCTGCCCCTGCGCAGGCCTCCTCATGACTAGAGCGGCGGGCGGAAGACGTTTTTCATATGGGTGACCGAATGTTGAAGAAAATTAACAAGTCCCTGCTGGTCATGGCCATGACCGCCGGGATCATGCCTGTGCATGCAGCAGATACAAAGCAAGTCGATGTGCTCCTGATCGGTGGCGGCATCATGAGTTCGACCCTGGGTGTCTGGCTCAACGAGCTGGAGCCGGGCTCCTCGATGGAAATGATCGAGCGTCTGGACGGCGTGGCCCTGGAAAGCTCCAACGGCTGGAACAACGCCGGTACCGGTCACTCGGCCCTGGCCGAGCTGAACTACACCCCGGAAGACGACAAAGGCAACGTCACGATCCCGAAAGCCGTCGAGATCAACGAAGCGTTCCAGGTCTCCCGTCAGTTCTGGGCCTGGCAGGTTCAGCAAGGCGTGCTGAAGAACCCTCGCTCGTTCATCAACTCCACGCCGCACATGAGCTTTGTGTGGGGCGATGACAACATCAAGTTCCTCAAAAAGCGCTACGAAGCCCTGCAAGCGAGCCCGCTGTTCGCTGGTATGCAGTACTCCGAAGACCCGGCTGTGATCAAGAAGTGGGTTCCGCTGATGATGGAAGGGCGTGACCCGAACCAGAAAATCGCGGCCACCTGG
>JAVXRI010000319.1:0-693 GCA_036643775.1 Pseudomonas sp.
CTCATTCCTCCATGCGGGTCATGCGGTAGCCTACGCCTACGTGGGTTTGGAGGTAGCGGACGCGGGCGGGGTCGGTTTCGATTTTTTTGCGCAGGGTGGCCATGAATACGCGCAGTGAAGGAATGTCAGAAGCAAGCGCAGCCCCCCATACTTCCTTGAGGATATAGTTGTGCGTAAGCACTTTGCCGGTGTTTTTTGCCAGCAGGCACAACAGGCGATACTCGATGGGTGTCAGGTGGATTTCCTGCCCGGCAAGCGTCACGATCGAAGCGGCGTAATCGATGCAAAGTTCCCCGTTGTGATACACCGCTTCGCCCGCCACCCCACCCTCTTCGTGGCTTACCCGGCGAAGCGCCACCCGCAGGCGCGCCAGCATCTCTTCCACAGAAAACGGCTTGACCAGGTAATCGTCGGCCCCGGCATCAAGGGCTTCAACCTTGTCGGCATCGGCCAGCCGCGCCGACAACACGATGATGGGCAGGTTTGACCACCCGCGCAAGGTGCGAATGATGTCGACGCCATCGGTATCGGGAAGACCCAGATCCAACACGAGCACATCGGGCGTGCGGGAGGAAAGCTCAAGCAAAGCCTGCGCGCCGTTGATCACTTCTTTGTGCTGGTAGCCGTGAAGATCAAGCGTGGTGGCCATCAAGTTGCGCACCGCAGCATCGTCTTCCACCACCAAAATTGTGT
>JAVXRI010000320.1:0-691 GCA_036643775.1 Pseudomonas sp.
CCCCGTGGTCGCGTGCAGCGCCGGCGTCCAGCAAGGTTGCGCGTTCGCTGGCAGCCAGCAGCGGGACCCGCCCCAACGCCTGCGTCGGTTCAGCCAGCAGGGCTTCGAGCAGCCGCAGGAAATGCCCGGCCAGGCGCTCGATGCTGGCGCGCTGGAACAGGTCGCTGGCGTAGTTGAAGGTGAAATCGAACTGCTGTTCGCCACGCTGATCGACAAACAGGCCCAGATCGACCTGCGCGGTACGCCGCTCGCTCGGCAGGCTCGACAACTGCAAGCCGGACAATTGATCGCGCAGCACTACATCGTGCCGTTGCAGGCTGAACAGCACCTGGAACAGCGGATTGTGACTCAGGCTGCGTTCCGGTTGCAGGGCTTCGACCAACTGCTCGAACGGCAGGTCCTGATGGGCCTGGGCCGCCAGTACGGTGTCGCGAACCTGCAGCACCAGTGTGCTGAACGGCTGCGCCTTGTCCACCCGGGTACGCATGACCTGGGTGTTGACGAACAGGCCGATCAGGCCCTCGCATTCACCGCGCAGTCGGTTGGCCACCGGCACACCGACACACAGGTCCTCCTGGCGCGCATAGCGGTGCAGCAGCACATTGAAGGCCGCCAGCAACAGCATGAATGGCGTCACCTGATAGCCTTGGGCCTGGCGCAGCAGTTCGCTGGCCAGCGCGGTCGGCACGCT
>JAVXRI010000321.1:0-690 GCA_036643775.1 Pseudomonas sp.
CTCAAGGGCAAGGTGCCGGTGGGCTTTTATGATGAGCCGCCGCAGGAGCGGGATGTGACGCCGGTGTTGCCGTTGCTGCCCGGATCTGGAAGGTAATGCGCAGATAATGCCGGCCTCATCGCTGGCAAGGCCAGCTCCCACAGGGCCAGCAGCACATGCATCCTCTGTTGGAGCAGGTAAGGCCAGCAAACATCCATGAGCACAGAGACCGGTGCCGGACAGTTGCTCCCACACAAAGCAGATTCAGGCAGCGACTACCCCTGTGGGAGCCGGCCTTGCCGGCGATGGGGCTCCAGAGGAGCCCCAACCCATCAAGTACGATGCAACTTGCTCATCAATTCCGCCTCAGCCTGGGTCAAGCCACACGACTGGGTCAGTTCATCGACGCTGGCGCCCATCCCCACCAACCGTTCCGCCTGAGCAAACGACAGGCTGTTGGGGTCGCGTTGTTCCAGTTGCAGCATTTTGTCCGGCAACGGCGCCACCACCGCACGCAACTCGTGCAACTGCTCGCCCATGCGCACCGAACCGTTCTGATAGTCGTCCAGGCGCTTGCCCAAGTCCTTGAGGCGCTGATCGCGCAGCGCATCCCCTTGGGCCTGTTGCGAGGCCAGCTCGCGCTGGCGCTTGACGTAGCCATAGCCCAGCCACAGGCTCACCGCCCACAACAGCGCCAGAAACAGGACTGCA
>JAVXRI010000322.1:0-688 GCA_036643775.1 Pseudomonas sp.
GGACCTCGGTAACCGCGATACGTTTCAGCACGATGAAGAGCTCCCCATAGGATTTGACCACACGTCTGTTATGCGCAGTGCCGATGATCCGGCTGTTCGTGAGTTCTACCGGGTATGACCATGCTCCTTGGCCAGCATACTCACCGCCTGCACCGCATTGCTGGCACCGTCGCTAATTTGCTGGATCACCGCGCCCGCCTGATCCGCCAGGTCGACGCCTTTAGTGGCCCGGTCACGGGTGCCTTCCATGCTCTTGATGGCTAGCTGTGTTTCGTTCTGGATCATGCCAATCATCCCGGAAATCTCCGCCGTCGAGCCACTGGTGCGTGCGGCCAACTGACGGACTTCATCGGCCACCACCGCAAAGCCGCGACCTTGTTCACCCGCTCGAGCGGCTTCGATAGCAGCGTTCAAAGCCAACAGGTTGGTCTGATCGGCAATTCCGCGGATGGTGTTGACGATGGTGGTGATCTGCTCGGAGCGTTCGCCAAGTTTGGTGATGAGGGCTGACGAACCTTCGATATTCGAGGCAATCTCCCGCATTTCACTCGCTGCTTGTTGGATCACCGTGGAGCCATGTTCAGCCGCTTGGCGTGTCTCGACCGAGATGTGATACGCCTCGCTAGCGCTCTGAGCGTCCTGCGCATGCTTCTCCATCTTGGCGGTGATGTCTGTAGCAAACTTCACC
>JAVXRI010000323.1:0-683 GCA_036643775.1 Pseudomonas sp.
CAAGGAGAGCCGTGATGAAGGAAGCATCCCCCGCCATTACCCTGCAGCGCGCCACCGAACAGCACAGGGCTGGTCGCGTTGTACAGTCATCCGCAAGTCACTCGCCAAGCGCTGCAAATGCCCTATCCGTCGGCTGAAATCTGGCGCAAGCGACTGGGCACAGAGAACGAACGCCTGGTGCCGCTGGTGGCCCTGCATGAAGGTGAGGTGATCGGCAACTGCTCGCTGGAGCAGAACCCCCGTGTGCGCCGTAGCCATTGCGGTAGCATCGGCATGGGGGTGGCCGCAGCCTGGCAGGGGCAGGGCGTAGGCAGCCGTCTGTTGGCCGCAGTGCTTGAAGTGGCAGACAACTGGATGGGGCTGCAGCGTATCGAACTGACGGTGTTCACCGACAATCAACCGGCGCTGGCCCTGTACAAGCGCCAAGGCTTTGAAGTCGAAGGTCAATTGCTTGACTATGCTTTGCGTGACGGGGTGTTTGTCGATGTCTACAGCATGGCGCGTCTGAAGCGCCGGCAGCGTTAACCAGGAGGGCCTTATGTCTACGCTGGAGCGGGCCATTGCGGTGGCGGCCAGGGCGCATGAAGGACAGCAGGACAAGGGCGGTAGCGCTTATATTCTGCATCCGTTGCGGGTTATGTTGCGGGTTTCGACAGTCGAACAGCGCATTGTTGCGGTGTTGC
>JAVXRI010000324.1:0-679 GCA_036643775.1 Pseudomonas sp.
ACCAATTCGGTGATCTGGCGAATCACCTTGTTCTATATCCTGTCGATTTTCATCGTCATCGCGCTGGTGCCCTGGACTGACCCGCGCCTGGCGACCGAAGGTTCCTATGTCACGGTGCTGGACACCCTGGGCGTGGCGAATGCCAAGGCCATCATCGATTTTGTGGTGCTGACTTCGGTAACCAGCTGCCTCAACTCGTCGCTGTATACCGCTTCGCGCATGGTTTACTCGCTGAGCCGCCGCGGTGATGCACCGGCCTGCGCCCAGGTGACCAGCCGCAGTGGCACGCCCGTGGTAGCGGTGCTGCTTTCCACCGGCGCAGCGTTTTTGGCGGTGATCGCCAATTACCTGGTGCCGGCCAAGGTGTTTGGCTTCCTCATGGCCAGCTCGGGCGCCATCGCCTTGCTGGTGTACCTGGTCATCGCGATTTCCCAGTTGCGCCTGCGCCAGCGCCTGACCGCACAGGGCAAGACCCTGAGTTACCGCATGTGGCTGTTCCCGTGGCTGACCTGGGGTGTGATCGTGTTCATCAGCAGCGTACTGGTCGTGATGCTGTTCCGTCCGGATCACCGCCTGGAAGTGGTGTCGACCATGGTGCTGGCGGTGTTGGTGGTATGTTCCGGCTTGCTGGTCACGCGCCGACGGGCGCGTCGTATGCCGATGAACAGCGTAGGGCAGG
>JAVXRI010000325.1:0-676 GCA_036643775.1 Pseudomonas sp.
CCGAAGATGCCTGTCGCGGGTTGCATCAACAAAATGGCGAGATCGAGCAGGCGGCCACTGCGGTCAACGAAATGACCAGTGCCGCGGAAGATGTTGCCCGCAACGCCACTTCCACAGCCGATGCCACACGTTCCTCTGACCTGACTGCACAGCAAGGCCGGCAGCAAGTCTTGCGCACTGTCGAGGCGATTGCCGAGCTTGCCAGCGGCGTAACGGCAACCGCCGGTGAGGTGGAAAATCTGGCCGAGCGGGTACGCGACATCAGCCAGGTGGTCGATGTCATTCGCTCGGTGGCCGAGCAAACCAATCTACTGGCACTCAACGCGGCGATTGAAGCCGCCAGGGCGGGCGAGGCGGGTCGCGGCTTTGCCGTGGTTGCCGATGAAGTCCGCAGCCTGGCGCACCGTACCCAGAGCTCGACCCAGGAAATCGAGCAACTGGTCACCGCCATTGAAGGCGGTACGGTGCTGGCCGTCAACGCGATGAAAGGCAGTAACACCCGCGCGCGCGACACCCTGGACGTGGCCCACGCAGCGGGGCAGGCGCTTGATCAGATTGCCTCCTCGTTCACCCAGATCAATGAACGCAACCTGGTGATTGCCAGTGCGGCCGAGCAGCAGGCGCAAGTAGCCCGGGAAGTGGATGGCAACCTCACCACTATCCGCGATCTGGCTGC
>JAVXRI010000326.1:0-675 GCA_036643775.1 Pseudomonas sp.
TCAACTGCATATTTACCGTATGCACGCCACTGACTAAGTTGATTCCCTGCCTCGCTGAAAGAGCAAACAAACGTTGGCTCATCATCAATATCAAACGAAATATGATCATCGAATGCTTCTCTGAGGCGCTCTTTAGCATTATCAAAACAATCCTTATCCATTCCGGGGACTGGCAAAAGATCGTCTAACGCATCTAGTACAAAGCGTGATCCATCGTTCATTTCTTGAGAATCGTTTAGAAATCGAATGTCGCTTAACCAGAGCTGCCTTTTTTCAAGTATGGACCTAACTGCATTTACATCCGTGTAGTGGTAAAGACTTCCGGCCATTTTTCTTCCCTCATTTCGATTGCCTGGCAATATACAATTCGGAGACGCCCCATGCCCACAGAAAACCGATCCAGCAACACCGAACAGATGGTCAGCGTGCCTTTCGAGCGAGAAGCCCGCTACCTGGTCATCAAGCTCTCAAAGTTGGACGCGGGCTACGCAACCGGCGAGCTGTACCCAGACGCCGAGCTGGCCAAAAAGATCGAGAAGCTGGCTGGGTCAGCTCTCATCGATTGCGTAGTTGTCGAAAAGGACTGGCCGGAATATGAGTCGGTCTGGTCGATGATTGAGGCGCGCATGACTGGGAAGCCAACCTCCAACGGCTTCAGCGCCGAACAGATGGCAG
>JAVXRI010000327.1:0-675 GCA_036643775.1 Pseudomonas sp.
GTAGCTGAGTGAGCTGAAACGATCGGCAAGGGATTTCAGCGCTTCTTCGGATTTGAGCAGCACGCCGTAATCGTTCGGGCAGATCGGGAAATGATGGTCATAGTGCTCGACATAAAAGCCGCCGGTTTGCGCATTGAACTGCAGCTTGAGCGTGCCCTCTTGCAGCGCGACACCGTAATCACTGCCCAGAAACGGCAACAGCAACTGGCCTTCCATCAATGGGTCCGGCGAGTGCCACTGAATGTCGAAGAATTCGCCGTAAGGGCTCAGACGGCCCCACTCCAGCAAGTCCAGCCACCACGGATTGTCGTTGCCGCCGACCGCCATGTGGTTGGAGACGATGTCGAGGATCAGCCCCATGCCGTGTTCGCGCAGGGTACTGACCAAACGGCGCAGCGCAGGCTCGCCACCCAGTTCCGGATTGACTTGTGTCGGGTCGACCACGTCATAGCCGTGCATCGAACCGGCCCGCGCAGCGAGCAGTGGCGAGGCATAAATGTGGCTGATGCCGAGGCGGGCAAAGTACGGCACCAGTGGCACGGCTTGTTCGAGGGTGAAGCCTTTATGAAATTGCAGTCGCAGGGTGGCGCGCAACGGTTGGATGTTCGCTTGGTTCATTGGTCACGCTCGGCAGCTTGCAGGCGCGCACACGCCAAGAGTTCCAGACGCCGTGCG
>JAVXRI010000328.1:0-672 GCA_036643775.1 Pseudomonas sp.
GGCTCTGGCGCAACGCCAGAAGGTCGCAGGGCTGGCGGTCAGCGTGCGACGTGTCTTTTTAATGATTTGGGGGGCGGATGATACACCCTGGAAGGGGAGGCGGTGCGTGACCTGTAAGGCATTTCTGAACCTGAAACCAAATGCTTCGGGGTTGGCCTGCTTCGGACCTATCCTACGCGCGCTGCCGAAGTATCGCTGTTGTCGGGGAAGTGCCTCACGGATACCGTTTTCGGGTCGTTTCGGCGACCGGGTGTGAGAACCCGATTGAGAAATTGGCGGCACTGTAATGGTGGCCGTGCGCGGGCAGACTTCGGTCTGGCCGAGTCTTTTCGCGTTTTTTCTCCTCGGTTTCTCACCCCGCGTACGGCTGCCACCTTCAATCCGTGAGAAAGATCGGGTGGCAGTTCCTTTTTGAGAAAAAATGGAAGTCCGCCATGATCAAAATCGTCCCCGATCCACCCCAGCCCCACATTGAGATCACCACCGCAGGCCTGGAAACCTTCCTCGAAGTCGGCAACCCACCGGTTAACCTGCTGCGCGTACAACCCGGCATCCCCATCGACGACGCCTACGAGCAGGTGTCGATCCTGCTCGGCTATATCAAGCACCTGCTCAGGGAGGGCGATATGGAAGACGACCACAAGCTGTTGGGCGCAGCCGATTACCTGGCGG
>JAVXRI010000329.1:0-671 GCA_036643775.1 Pseudomonas sp.
GCTGTGCCATTTTACGTTCACCTTGGAACACAGAAATGTCTACAGCTGGTTGGTTGTCCGCAGCCGTTGAGAACACTTGAGATTTCTTCGCAGGAATCGTGGTGTTTTTCTCAATAATTGCTGTTAACACGCCACCCATGGTTTCGATACCAAGTGTCAACGGAGTAACGTCAAGAAGAAGTACGTCAGTTTTGTCACCAGACAATACCGCACCTTGAATCGCAGCACCCATTGCTACCGCTTCGTCAGGGTTCACGTCTTTACGTGGCTCACGACCAAAGAACTCTTGTACTTTTTGTTGTACAAGTGGCATACGAGACTGACCACCCACCAAGATCACATCAGAGATCTCAGACGTTGAAAGACCTGCATCTTTAAATGCAATACGGCAAGGTTCGATTGTACGAGCAACAAGGTCAGCAACTAAGCCTTCAAGTTTTGCACGCGTAACGTTGATCACTAAGTGTTTAGGACCAGTCGCATCCGCCGTGATGTACGGAAGATTAATTTCAGTTGCATTTGATGAAGAAAGCTCAATTTTTGCTTTTTCAGCAGCTTCTTTCAAACGTTGTAACGCAAGTGGATCTTGTTTCAAGTTGAAGTTTTGTTCTTTCTTGAACTCTTCAACCAAGAACTCGATTAAAGCGTTATCGAAGTCTTCACCACCTAGG
>JAVXRI010000330.1:0-670 GCA_036643775.1 Pseudomonas sp.
AGCCCGAGTGCAGTGCATGTACGGGAATCCCCAGACGGCTGCGGAAGCGGTGCAGGGTCTGCGGGGTCAGGCCGATTTCCGGCACCAGCACCAGCGCCTGCTTGCCTTGTTGCAGGCAATGGCAGATCGCTTGCAGGTAGACCTCGGTCTTGCCGCTGCCGGTAACGCCGTCGAGCAGGAAGGGCTGGAAGCCCTCGGCCGCCTGCAGTGCGTCGATCGCTGCTTGCTGCTGCGGGTTCGGCACCGGGCCGGCGACGATACGCGGCTGCGGAATTACCGCCGCCACTTCGATGCGCTGCGCATGCTCGCGCTTGAGCAGCGCGCGGGCGGCGCTGCGCCAGTCTTCAAGCTGATCGTCCAGCAGGTCTTCATTGACCGCACCGTCCAGCAGCAGCGTGGCCAGACGTTGCGGACGGGTACCGCTGCGCAGGCGGTCGTAACCGGCGCGACCGGCCTCGGTCAGTTCCCAGGCCCAGCCGTGGGTGTCGGGCAGCGGCTCGCCGCGCCGCAGCGGCGCGGGCAGCGCGGTGGCGATCACCTCGCCCAGCGGGGCGTGGGTATAGCGCGCCAGCCAGCGCAGCGAGGCGCTGAGCTCGCCCTGCAGCAGCGCCCCGTCATCCAGCCATTGCAGGGCCGGACGCAAGAGCGCCGGGTCATCGCTGTGACCGAT
>JAVXRI010000331.1:0-393 GCA_036643775.1 Pseudomonas sp.
AGCGAGGTATTGAATTTCCAGTCTTCGCTAAAGTAGTGGTCGAGCTTGAAGAACAGCTCGTTGGAGGAGTGATCGGAATACGACCAGTTGGTAGTCGGCCAGTAGCTGCGGCTGTAGTCCGGGCTCTTGCCATCGGAGTAGAACGGCAGGCCGTCACCGGTACCGGTTTCCTTGTTCTTCTCCAGGCGGCCACCGAGGGTGATCATGGTGTCGGGCGTCAGGTCCGCCTCGAGTACGCCGTAGATCGTCGGGTTCTCGGTACCGCGGTTGTCCATGAAGTACTGGCGGTCGTTGTAGGCGGCGACCAGGCGGCCACGCAGGGCACCGTCGAATGCGAGCGGGCCGGTGACGTCGACCTGCGAGCGGTAGTTGTCCCAGGAGCCGGCCGAGGCC
>JAVXRI010000331.1:403-668 GCA_036643775.1 Pseudomonas sp.
GTTGATGATGCCACCTGGGTCGCCCACGCCACCGAACAGCCCGGCGGAACCGCGCAGCACTTCGATGTGGTCGAACTCGGCGAGGTTGTACAGGTGGTTGGAATAACCACCGTTGGAGTCGAGGCTGGCGGCGCCGTCGATCTGGATGTTCTTGATCTCGAAACCACGCGAATAGTAGCGCGGCATGCGGTAGTTGGCGTTCTTCACGGTGATCCCGGGGGTGGCACGCATGGCGTCGCCCAGGCTGGTGATCTGTCGGTCCTTG
>JAVXRI010000332.1:0-668 GCA_036643775.1 Pseudomonas sp.
GGCGGTGGGCAAGCTGGTGATTGAGGTGAAAGGCTGAAGCGGTTTGCCTTGAACCAACACCAATGCTTGAAAGTGCATGCCTTGAATTCACCAGCGCCCTCAAGATCGAGCGCCGCCCGCGCGGCGCATCGCGGCACAAGGCCGCTCCTACATCTGTTTCGGGCCAATTATTCCTGAGGCATTGGCGCGCGGCCCCTTGGCGCCCGCCTCGATATCGCGTCGGACAAACAAGGCGGTCGCGCGCAAATGCCACAGGCCTCACTGGCCCGAAACAGATGTGGGAGCAGCCTTGTGCTGCGAAGCGCCGCGCGGGCGGCGCTCGATCTCATAGGCGCCAAACAACCCAAGGCATGCACCCGGCACCCCAGATGCACCCCCAAGCCATACCCCTCTTCACCCCACAAACCGGGCCTGCCGCCGCCGTACTTCCTCGCGCACCGCCGGAATCACCCAGCGCCCGTAATCCACCGTGTCATACAGCGGGTCGTAGCCGCGGTTGAGAAAGGTGGTTACCCCAAGGTCGACATAATCGAGCAACGCCTGGGCCACGGTCTCCGGCGTGCCCACCAGCGCAGTGGTATCTCCATAGGCACCCACCGCAGTCGCCGTTGGCATCCACAATGCCCGATCATGCCGGTCGGCACGGGCGGCGGCAGCCAGCAGGCGTT
>JAVXRI010000333.1:0-667 GCA_036643775.1 Pseudomonas sp.
GGCGATCCTCGACGATGCCCAGCCCAGCCTGGTGCTGACCGAGACCCACCTGCGCGAGTCGCTGGTACAGGCCTTCGACCAGGCGTTGCCGACCACGCTGTCGGTCGACGCCCTGGCGCCGTCCGGTAGTGACAACGGCCTGGTGCGGCGCCCGGCCTTTGATGACATCGCCTTCCTGCAATACACCTCCGGGTCCACGGCCACCCCCAAGGGCGTGGAAGTGAGCCACGGCAACCTGGTCGCCAACGAGCGAATGATGGTGAGGGGCTTCGACCTGCATGAAGGCGACACCTTCGTGAGCTGGTTGCCGCTGTACCACGACATGGGCCTGATCGGTTGCCTGTTGCTGTCGCTGTACCGGGGCGCGACCCTGGTGCTGATGTCGCCGCGGCATTTCGTCGAGCGTCCTGCCCGCTGGCTCGAAGCGATCAGCCAGTACCGCGCCACCCACACCGGCGCCCCGGACTTCGCCTTCCGCCTGGCGGCCGAGCGGGTGAACGAGAGCGTGCTGGCGACACTGGACCTGAGCTGCCTGCGCGTACTGTTCTCCGGTTCCGAGCCGGTGCGCCAGGACAGCCTGCACGCCTTCGCCCGGCACTTCGCCGGCACCGGCTTCAACCCGCTGGCGTTCCTGCCGTGCTATGGCCTGGCCGAAGCCACCCTGTTC
>JAVXRI010000334.1:0-664 GCA_036643775.1 Pseudomonas sp.
TTGCCGTGCTTGGCCGCCAGTTGCTCCTGCGCCTCGCGCAGGCCGCCAACCAGTCGCCGCAATGCCTGCTCTTCCTGCAGTTCACGCAGGCCGGCGGTATTGGGGGAGGAGATGTTGACGGTGATGTAGTCGGCCAGCGGATAGACCTTTTCCATGCAGATCAGGTAATCCGACAGCGCATCCTCGTTGGGCGTGTCCTTGTTTTTGCCGATGTTGATGCCGAGCGGGCCGGGGCGGTGCTTGACCGCCTCCACGTTCTTCACCAGTGCATCAACGCCGAGGTTGTTGAAACCCATGCGGTTGATGATGGCGTTGTGCCGCGGCAGGCGGAACAGGCGCGGCTTGGGGCTGCCCGCTTGCGGCAGCGATGTGCTCGCCGTTCTTGTCCAGGCCAGCGGCCAGGCCCACCGGGTTGGGGAAGCTCAGGCCGAACGCCGTGGTGGGGAGCGGCTTGATGCGGCCGGCAATCAGCGGCGTGGTGCCGGTGCGCCAGGCAAGATCCAGCGCGGACAGGCCCAGGCCGTGCGCGCGCTCGGCATCAAGGGTGAACAAAAAGGGGCGGGCAATGGAATACATAAGCTCAGTTCAGCGTGCCGACAAAGGCGCGGGTTTGGTACTCAAAGGCAACTTTGCCATCGACCGCATGTGCGTCAAACAGACGCTG
>JAVXRI010000335.1:0-662 GCA_036643775.1 Pseudomonas sp.
GACTTACTCACCCAACAACTCAAGCTTGCCGGTAGGCGGGCATGGAGAGCTATTGCCATGACGAAAGAAGAGCTGTCTAGCCTGCCGGAGAAGGTCCAGGTCGCCATCGAGGCAGGCAAGGTTGCGGCAGCGGCCTGCAACAACGATGGCGGCAGCGCCAACCTCGATCGCGTCGTAATCCCGGTACCGGGCCTGCGCGCAAGCCAGTTGCCCACCCTGCCCGGTTATGTGCAGAAGAAAAGCCGCTATCACCAGCAAGGCATTCACCTTGACACCCCGTGGCCAGGTATCGGCAACCGGCACAGTGCCGGCGTTCGCGCCATGCACGAATCCCTCAAGACCCAGGGCGTCGACTGCTACGTCTATTACCAGGTCGATTAACCCCTCCCCACCTCTGCCGCCATGCGCGGCGTGGAGACAATCATGTCCCTGATTTCCGTGGAGCAGGCCGCGAGCCTGCTCTGTGTCAGCCGCGCCACGGCGTACCGGATGGCAATCGAAGGCCGCATCCCAACCGTTCGCTGGATGAAGCGTGGCGTCAGGGTGCATGCCGAAAAACTGCAATTGATGATCGACGAGGCTGCCGCTGCTAGTATTTGTGACGCGGGCGGCATATCGGAGGAACCCGAATGCCCTACAAAAGAGACGATTCGCCCTATTGG
>JAVXRI010000336.1:0-658 GCA_036643775.1 Pseudomonas sp.
CTCAGTCCATGACGGGCTCGACTTGATTCGATGCCGTCGGCTTGGTCTTTTGCCACCAGACCATCCGCAACGATGTCAGCCGAATGCCCATTAGTGAACTCGCCAACGACACTGGATGCAGCGCCGCCGCCTCCAGCGCCATCAGAGGTCTGCTCGTAGCGAGTCACTACGAAGCGGGTAACAGGGCGAACTTGGTACTCGGTCTTCATGGTGATTCTCCGGCCTGCGCACAGGCTGAGCTTGATGGGGAAGTGAATCAGGCGAACGGGTCAGCAGGCTTGGCGATCGAGCGCACAAACCACATGAAGCCTTGCTGCAGGTTGGTCTTGGCCAGGGCCAGCAGACGCGGGTCCACGCCTTCGATCTGACCGATCTGTTTGAACAGCTCGCCGGCGTCTGCTTCCAGCGCCTTGATGGAGTTCATGCCGTCGATTTCGGACTGGCTCAGGTCGCGGTAACCGGTGATCTTCTTGTGCTGGTTGTCCATGGCTCTTCCCTCGGTGATGTCCGCGCCACGAAACGGCGCACCTTGAATTTGTGGCGCAGACTACGGCTTGCGCCGCTCAACCCCGCCCGGACCAAACCGGCAATCTTTCAGGCAGTGCTCACAGCGCAGGGCGTGGCATAGCCATACCTTGACCCGCTGCCACCAGGTGAC
>JAVXRI010000337.1:0-658 GCA_036643775.1 Pseudomonas sp.
CCGTGCGGGAGTAGTCATTGAACACCCCCGTTTGCTTCCAGGGCGCGGGCACGGGTCATCGCCGCGTTGTAACGCGCCAAGCGGACGGAGAGGGATGAATTGGCGTGAAGTGCCGCAATTGCACGGGCCTTCAGGGCGGCAATGTGGTTCTGGAGGGCGGACGGATTGAGGGTGTGCATGGGGTGACGCTCCTTATGTGTGGAGCTGCCACGGTCCGTCGCCAAACGAATTAGGGTGGCAGCTGTGCGCAGGTTGGCGAACCGGTACATAAGGAAACCGGCAGACCCGAAGGTCTCCCACGCACAGCCGCCATAACACGGACGTACGGGCACAAAAAAAGCGCCTGCAATCGTGATGGGGGCGCCTGTGCGCCTTATGTTGATCGGGTCGCCAAACCCGGTCGCTGAATTTGCAGCGACAGTCGCAGAGTAACGTGTGACCCGACGAAGCGCAAGCTGAGTGGTGCGGGCCGGTTGCATGGCTCCTGGCCATGGCATAGAGTGAGCGGGCACAATGAAGATCCTCAGACGCCCTCGGTTGCAGCCGGGGGCGTTTTCGTTAGTGGGTAATGGCCGGGCGACGCTCAAGCTTGAGCCAAGTGAGATTGCGGCCTTGCCTGGCCTTCTCATACATCGGTCCTAGCGCATCGGGATTGGCC
>JAVXRI010000338.1:0-655 GCA_036643775.1 Pseudomonas sp.
TACCGCCTCGAGTGTGTGCATCACGGCCTCGGCCTGCTGCAGGTGCGCGGGCTGATGCACGGCGAAGTGATAGCCACCGTCGTCGTACTCGCAGGCGATGCCCAGCTCGCCAATGCGCTGGCGCACTTCCCGAGCAGCGGCCACGCCAATGCGCGACGCCACTTCATAACCTGCAAAACCAGGGTTGCCGAGCAATTCGTTGGGCGAGGGCAGTTCATGGCTGACGGCAAAGCCCGAGTTGCGTGCCGAAGCCCCTTGGGCTACTCGCTGCCGGTCAAGCAGGACGATGCGTTGCCCCGGGAAGCGTGCCGCCAGTGTGTGGGCCGCGGCGAGGCCGGTGATGCCACCGCCGATGATCAGCCAGTCGCAGGTGTGCTGGCCTTCGAGGCGCGGGTGGGGGGCAGACTCGCCTGCCAGCGCGATCCATCCACAGCGGTTGTCGATTGCCATCAGCTTCTCCACAATCAATGCGCACGGGTTATCGGTGTTCGTTGTCAGTGCGCGTTCAAGGCTTAATCTACGAGGGCTGTGGCCGTGTTTCTAACGCTAATATTTCATTCAGCTATTCTTGAAACGCATGGATAAAATCTTTCGTGTGCCCTCGCTTCATGCCCTCCAGGCGCTCATTCACGTGGCGGACAGCAGCAGCTTTACC
>JAVXRI010000339.1:0-650 GCA_036643775.1 Pseudomonas sp.
GACGCCCTCGGTGTTCTGTTGCTGGGACTGCTGCCGGCCTTGGTCTGGTGGTTGTACGCCGATGACCCACGGGCACTTCTGGTGCTTTTGGGGTCTTCGGGGCTTGCGTTGGTTTTGCGCGCAAGTGAGTCCTGGGTTCGTACGCTGCTGGTCAGCGTAGCCGTTGGAGTGGTGTTTTCAGTGGTGCTCGGGGCGGCGTTTGCGGCCCAGATCGAGATGCTCTCGCACGCCCTTGTAAAGGTCATGCCAGCGCTTCTCGGTGAGACCTACAAGCAATTGTCGGTCGATGAGCAAGCGCGCTTCGCGTCCCTGATTGCACCAGTCCTGACCGGACTGATTGCGGCGTTGTTGCAGATCGTCAGCGTGCTGAGCCTGATTGTCGGGCGTCATTGGCAGGCGTTGTTGTACAACCCGGGTGGTTTTGGTCGCGAGTTTCGCGCCATCCGGATCCCGCTGGGGCCGGCGATGTTACTGCTGGCGTTGATGCTTCTGGGCCCGAATCTCGGTGCACAGATGGCCATGTTGACGCCGTTGTGCAGTGTACCGCTGGTGTTCGCCGGACTTGCCTTGATTCACGGGCTGGTCGGGCAGAAGCGACTGGCCGGTTTCTGGCTGGTGGGGTTGTACGTCACGCTGTTGCTGTTCATGCA
>JAVXRI010000340.1:0-648 GCA_036643775.1 Pseudomonas sp.
ATTTCCCTGCCGGGTAACCGTTACGCGATCGCACTGAACCTGGAGCGCGACTCCGTAGGTGCAGTTGTGATGGGTCCATACGCTGACCTCGCCGAAGGCATGAAGGTTAAGTGTACTGGCCGTATTCTGGAAGTTCCGGTTGGCCGTGGCCTGCTGGGTCGTGTGGTGAACACTCTGGGTTCCCCTATCGATGGTAAAGGTCCGGTTGATAATGATGGCTTCTCGCCAATCGAAGTTATCGCACCGGGCGTAATCGAACGTCAGTCCGTCGATCAGCCGGTACAGACCGGTTATAAATCCGTTGATGCCATGATCCCTATCGGACGTGGCCAGCGTGAGTTGATCATCGGTGACCGTCAGACCGGTAAAACCGCGATGGCAATTGATGCGATCATCAACCAGCGTGATTCCGGCATCAAATGCGTGTACGTGGCTATTGGCCAGAAAGCGTCCACCATTTCTAACGTGGTTCGTAAACTGGAAGAGCACGGCGCACTGTCCAACACTATCGTTGTTGTGGCTACCGCGTCTGAATCCGCTGCACTGCAATATCTGGCACCGTATGCGGGTTGCGCAATGGGCGAATACTTCCGTGACCGCGGTGAAGATGCACTGATCGTTTACGATGACCTGTCCAAACAGGCTGTT
>JAVXRI010000341.1:0-648 GCA_036643775.1 Pseudomonas sp.
TCAGCGGCGGGTTGGTGGTGAGCACGTTGTTCGGTGCAGTGAAGTTCACCGTGCCGCTGCTCTCGCCAACCACGATAGTGATCTGCTGCTTGTTGGCCAGGGTGATGACCAAATCCGATCCGGTAACGGGTGCGGAGACGGTTGCGGTGTAGGTGACGGTGCCGCCTTCACTCACGCTCGGGGTTGCCGTCAGGGTCACGGTCGAAGGGTCGAGAGTGTCCTTGACCTCAGTGATAGCTGCCGCCGGATCAACACTGAGCTTCTCGAAGTCGCCGCCAGTTGTGGTGGTCACTGTGACTTCAAGCGTTTCGGCATCGATGTAAACGTCTTCCTTCGGTGCATCGATGGTGATGTGACCTTCGGTTTCACCTGCGGCAATGCTGATGGTTTTGCCGTTGCTCAGGTTGATGGTCATGTCGCTGCCGGCCTTGTTGGTCAAGGTCGCGGTGTAGGTGATCTTGCCACCTTCAAAGACCGACTCGGTCGCACTCAGCTTGAGGCCGGTGGTGTCTTCAGGTCCGTCAGTTACCGTGGTTACGGGGGTGCCGGCCGTGACCAGTTTCTCGTAGTTACCGCCCGACGTGCCAGTGATGCTGTTGGTCAGCGGCGGGTTGGTGGTGAGCGCGTTGTTTGGTGCAGTGAAATCCA
>JAVXRI010000342.1:0-644 GCA_036643775.1 Pseudomonas sp.
AACTAGGTTGGGGGATACGAATGAAAAAAATGCTACTGGCGCTTAGTTTATCTGGCGCACTTTTAGGGGGTTCTGTTGCATGGGCTGAAGAAGCTGTAACAGCACCCACTCCTTCTGAAAATGTTGCAGTCGTTGCAACGACTGATACATCATTAACGCATTCTGAATTGGCTGTTGCTCCAGCTGAAGCAATAGCAGCACCTGTAGAAGAAGAAGTAAAATTAGATACAGGTGACACGGCATGGATTTTAGTGTCTACAGCACTGGTTTTACTCATGACCATTCCGGGTTTAGCCCTGTTCTACGGCGGTATGGTGCGTAAGAAAAATGTATTGAGCACGATGGCACATAGCTTTGTTGCTGCCGCAGTCGTGAGTATTACTTGGGTTGTGATTGGTTATACCCTTGCTTTTGGTGAAGGCAATGCATTCATTGGTGGCTTAGATAAAATCATGTTATCAGGCATTACCACAGATGCACTTACCGGAACCATTCCAGAAATTCTGTTTGTTATTTTCCAAATGACGTTTGCCATTATTACCGTAGCCATCATTACGGGTTCGATTGCAGAACGGATGAAATTCAGTGCTTTTGTGGCGTTCATTACCATTTGGAGTGTTGTGGTTTACGCACCAATTACTCAC
>JAVXRI010000343.1:0-644 GCA_036643775.1 Pseudomonas sp.
GGCATCGTCGCGGGTGATCGCCTGGACCTGGACATCCACCTGGAACCCGGCAGCCACGCGCTGCTGACCATGCCCGGTGCCAGCAAGTTCTATCGCAGCATCGGCCCGACCGCGCGGTTGACCCAGCGTTTTCAGCTGGCCGCCGGCAGCACCCTGGACTGGCTGCCGCAAGACAGCATCTTCTTTTCTGGCGCCCGCGCCAGCCTGCACAGCCGTTTCACCCTCGAACCCGGGGCGCGGCTGCTGGCCTGGGAAACCCTGTGCCTGGGGCGCCCTGTCATGAACGAGCGTTTCGAGCAGGGCGCTCTGGACAGTCGTTTGCACATCGAATTACCCGGTGAAGTCGGCCTGCATGAACGCCTGCGTATCGAAGGCGGGCGCCTGGACAAGCTTGGCGGCCACCCGCTGCTTGCGACGTTTTGTGCGGCACCGGCCGACCAGGCGGTGCTGGAGCAGGTACGTCCACTGCTCGACGAACTGGCCAACCCGGCCGGCGCGACCCTGCTGGGGTCGTTGCTGGTTATCCGTGTGCTTGACCATGACAACCAACACCTGCAACGCACCCTGCAACGCCTGTGGCATGTGCTGCGCCCGGCCGTCCTCGGCCTGCCAGCCTGCCCACCGCGTATCTGGGCTACCTGAGA
>JAVXRI010000344.1:0-643 GCA_036643775.1 Pseudomonas sp.
CCAGATCGAGCGGAAAAAGCCTTTGTCTTCGCTTTTCACGTCCTGCTGCCAGTTGAACACATCGACGTCGCGCAATAGCGGCTTGATATACCCGGTGAGCCGGCCTTTTTCGGCTTCGGCCTCGATCACCAGGTCGCCATGGCCGGCATTGAAGTCGAACTTGCCGTAGGCACTGGCGAAGTCATTGAGGCGGCGCAGCTGGATGCCGGTGGCGCGCAGGCGGAACTGGAAGTCGTCGAAGTCGCTGAACGGGTCGAAAGTAGCGCTGCTTTCCACCGTAGCATCGCCCAGTAGGCGGGCCTTGCCGTTGAAGCGTGCGTCGCGCCGGCCCTTGAGGTCCTCGACGGTGGTCAGGTTGCGAATGCTAGCCTGCAGTTGCGTAGCCTTGAGGTCGACCGGCTGCTTGGAGGTGAAGTTGCGAAAGGTCAGGGTGCCGTTATCGATGCGCACTTCGTTGAGGGTGATGGGCAGCAGTTTCTCCAGTTGCTGACGCCAGTCTGTGCCCTGGCCGGTCTGTGTCGTCTGTTTGCTGGTGCCGTCGACGAAGTTGAGTTCGGGGCGCACAAACAGCACTTCGGCGACCACCGCATGGTCGTACCACAGCGCATGCCAGCTGACCGACAGATCAATCAACGGCGCCTGG
>JAVXRI010000345.1:0-642 GCA_036643775.1 Pseudomonas sp.
CACACGCAATCGATCCTGACGGTGCCCATGAGCGACCATGAGGGCGAGTTGATCGGCGTGCTGCAGCTGGTCAATGCCAAGGATGGCGAGACGGGCCAGGTGCGCGCCTTTTCCTCCACCGACCAGCGCTTCATCGAGGCGCTGGCCGCGCAGGCGGGCGTGGCGCTGACGAATCAGCTGCTCATTTCGCAGCTGGAAGAGCTGCTCGAATCGCTCGTGACCCTGATCAATATCGGCATCGATGAAAAGTCGCCCTACACGGGGCGGCACTGCCAGTTCGTGCCCGAGCTGACGATGCTGCTGGCCGACGCCGCGCACGCCACGCAAACGGGGCCGCTGGCCGATTTCCGGCTCAGCGACAACGAACGCAAGCAGCTGTGGCTGGCCGGGCTGCTGCACGACTGCGGCAAGATCACCACGCCCGTGCACGTGGTCGACAAGGCCACCAAGCTGGAAACCATTTTCGACCGCATCGCCCTGATCGACACGCGCTACGAAGTGCTGCTGCGCGACGCCGAGATCGCGGCCCTGCGCCAGCAGGCGGCGCAGCCGCAGCAAAAAGAGGCCATCGCCCGCGCGCTGGAGCTGGAACAGGCCGCGCTGCGCGAGGAGCGCGACTTCATCCGCAGGGTTAACATCGGC
>JAVXRI010000346.1:0-639 GCA_036643775.1 Pseudomonas sp.
TTTCTTCGAAGTCGGCTTCGTGCTGTTGATCCCGATCGTGCTCAACGTCGCCCGTCGCACCGGCGTACCGCTGCTGCTGGTCGGCCTGCCGATGGTGGCCGGCTTGTCGGTGGTGCATGGCCTGGTGCCGCCGCATCCGGCGGCGATGCTGGCAGTGAACGCCTATGGCGCCGATGTCGGTCGTACCGTGTTCTATTCGCTGTTGATCGGCTTGCCGACCGCTGCCGTCGCCGGCCCGATATTCGCCAAGTTCGTCGCGCCACGGGTCAAGCTGCCCGCACACAACCCGATGGAAGCAGCGCTGCTGGACGAAGGCCATGGCCGTATTCCCGATGAGCAGCTGCCCAGCTTCGGCATCACCCTGGCCACCTTGTTGCTGCCGGTAGTTCTGATGCTGCTTGGCGGCTGGGCCGACCAGATCGCAACACCCGGCTCGACGCTCAACCATGGCCTGCGCTTCATCGGCCACTCGGTGGTGGCACTGCTGCTGGCGACCTTGATGAGCTTCATCACCCTGGGCCTGATGCGCGGCTTCAGCCGCGAGCAGATCCTCAAGTTCACCCAGGAATGCCTGGCACCTACGGCGGCGATCACCTTGCTGGTGGGTGCCGGTGGCGGTCTCAACGGCATCCTCGTGCA
>JAVXRI010000347.1:0-381 GCA_036643775.1 Pseudomonas sp.
GCTGCCGGGAATGCGACGTGCCAGGAGGGTGAAAGACTCGCTGTCGCGCACCGCGTGCAAGCTGTAGTGCGCAGTGCCGCTGGCCAGCGGCGTCATCACGGTGTCCGTGTCGCTGTATTGCCCGGCGCGCGAATAATGGCGCTCCAGGTGCTGGGCGCTCTCGAACAGCAGGCCGACAAGCTCTGTACGCGCAGACTTTTTGATCTGGTCGCTGTAGCTGGGGTAGGCAATGCTCGCCAGAATGCCGACCACGGCGATGACAATCAACAGTTCGATCAGGCTCATGCCCTTCTGCGGGTTCATTCTGTTACTCCCTAGTAGACCTGGCGCCAGAGGATTCGACGCCATTGCGGGTGCCCTGCGTCGACCGGCTGCGCAATG
>JAVXRI010000347.1:391-638 GCA_036643775.1 Pseudomonas sp.
CTGCGGGCTGGGCCGTTGCGATACACGGCGGTGATGCGATAGAGGTTTACGGGAAGCTCGGGAGGCATGAGCCTGGCCTTGGTGGTTTGCCCCAGCGACTGAACCAGGTAGAACCCGCCATCGGCCGCGTGCCAGACCAGCCCGGAACTGGCGCCCGCACCGCTGTAGACGCCCGCTGCGGTGACGTGACCGGCTTCTGGAGGTGGCAGGCAGAAGCTGCAGGGGAGGCTGTGCGCAGGTGCTGTTG
>JAVXRI010000348.1:0-635 GCA_036643775.1 Pseudomonas sp.
GGAGGCCGAATTCTTCGGTGTGGCGCCTGGCGCCTACACCGGGGCCGATCGCAAAAGCCGTGACGGCAAATTCAGGCTGGCCGATGGCGGCACCTTGTTCCTCGATGAAATCGGCGACATGCCGCTGAGCTTGCAGGCCAAGCTGCTGCGCGCCTTGCAGGAAGGCGAGATCGAGCCCTTGGGCTCCAATCAGCTGGTGCGCTTTGATGTGCGGCTGCTCGCTGCCACCTCGCGGGATTTGCCGCGCATGGTGCGGGAAGGGCTGTTTCGCGAGGACTTGTTCTACCGTCTGCATGTGCTGCCGATTCGCGTGCCGCCTTTGCGCGAACGGGCGGCAGACATTGCGGCCCTGGTCGAAGTGCTGGGCGAGGAGCTGGCGCTGCGCAACGATATGCCGGTGCCTGAGCTGGATGCAGCGGCACTGCAATTGCTGGCGGCACAAAACTGGCCCGGCAATATCCGCGAGCTGCGCAATGTGCTGGAGCAGGTCACCATGCTTGGCGATGATGCGCTGATCACCACCCCGCGGGTGCTGCAGGTGCTGCAAAGCGCCGGCGTGAAGCCTGTGCAGCTCGGTGATGCGCGTGCAGCGCAAGCTACGGCCGATGCCATGGTCGCCGATAGCGCTTTGCTGA
>JAVXRI010000349.1:0-626 GCA_036643775.1 Pseudomonas sp.
CCTGTATGACAAGCGCCACGCACTCAATCGCGGCACAAGCCCCCACTCCCACTCCCACTCCCACTCCCCTGCCGCCAGCCACAGCGCCCACCTCCCACTGTGGGAGCCGGCCTTGCCGGCGATGGGGCCCTCACTTTCCCCGTTACAGGACCTGCCTTGCCTTGCAGGTACAGGCGGCGTAGGCTTTCGCGGTCGCTGCACATCAGCGATCGGGTTTGGTCGCCCGAATACGCAAAAATGCAATCGCACTTCCTCTAACGAGTCCAGGCGTGTATCTGCCTGCATCTTCGTTTTATGACGGCTGTGCGCGGGAGGCATTCGTGCCTGCCGGGTTTTGCCTTTTTGCCCCGGTCGACCAACCTGCGTACAGCTGTCACCCAATCTGTTTGGTCGCAGTCGGTGACAGCTCCATTGCAGAAAGGAGCTCCACCATGACAAAGATTGTTCCAGACCCCCCGTTCCCCCTTTTCGGCAAGACTGCCACCACGGCCTTTGGCGCCTGCGACGCCGGCCATGCTCCATTGTTTTCCGTACGCGCCGGCATCGATGCTGAAGACGCCCTGGTCCACGCCTCCCTCCTGCTACAAGCCATCTACGACACCGCCCAACAAGCCTGCGAGCATAGC
>JAVXRI010000350.1:0-626 GCA_036643775.1 Pseudomonas sp.
ACACGCAGCTGATCGCGCGTCGCATCCGCGAGTTCGGTGTGTACTGCGAAGTCTGGGCCTGGGACCACGATCCGGCCGAGATCGCCAGCTTTGGTGCCAAGGGCATCATCCTGTCCGGCGGCCCGGAAACCACCACGCTGCCCGGCGCGCCGGCTGCACCGCAGGAAGTGTTCGACAGCGGCCTGCCGCTGCTCGGCATCTGCTACGGCCTGCAGACCATGGCCAAGCAGTTGGGCGGTGGCACTGAAGCCGCTGATCAGCGCGAGTTCGGCCACGCCGAAGTGAAGCTGCTCGGTAACGACGCGCTGCTGGGCGGCCTGTCCGACCATAACGGCGAGCCGCGCCTGGATGTGTGGATGAGCCACGGTGACCACGTCACCCACGTGCCGCCGGGCTTTGCCATCACTGCTGTGACCGATCGCATTCCGGTGGCCGCGATGGCCAACGAAGACAAGCGCTGGTACGGCGTGCAGTTCCACCCGGAAGTGACCCACACCAAGCAGGGCTCGGCACTGCTGAAGCGTTTCGTCACCGAGATCTGCGGTTGCGACACGCTGTGGACCGCAGCCAACATCATCGACGACCAGATCGCCCGCGTGCGCGAGCAGGTTGGCAGCGATGAAGTG
>JAVXRI010000351.1:0-626 GCA_036643775.1 Pseudomonas sp.
GGCGCACGAGGCCGTGCGCGAGATTGCCGTGATCGATGTCGATGGACCGCTGGGCAAGCAACTGGCGGCCTATATCGTCGCGCATGATCCGGCCACCTTGCAGCTTGAGGATGCGCAACTGGAAGCCTTGCGTCAGGCGCTCAGAACCCATGCGCTGGGGCAGATGCCGGACTACATGGTGCCGACTTACCTGACGTTCCTCGAATGCATGCCGCTGACGCCCAACGGCAAGCTCGACCGCAAGGCGCTGCCGGCCCCTGTGTGGCAGCAACGCGAACATGTCGAGCCACAAACCGAGTTGCAGCAACAGGTCGCCGCGATCTGGCGCGAGGTGCTCAACCTGCCGCGCGTCGGCCTGCAGGACGACTTCTTCGCCCTGGGCGGGCACTCGCTGCTGGCCACGCAGATTGCCTCGCGGGTGCAGAAGACACTGCAGCGCGATGTGCCGTTGCGGGCGATGTTCGAGTGCAGCACCGTGGCGGAGTTGGCCGAGTATATCGAGGGGGTGGCAGGCAATGAGATCAGTGCCGAGAAGGTGGATCGGTTGAGTGATTTGATGGCGGAGTTGGAGGGGCTTTGATCTTCGTTGTCTATCAGGGCCTCATTGCAGCATAGGCATCTACACA
>JAVXRI010000352.1:0-624 GCA_036643775.1 Pseudomonas sp.
GAGAAGGCAGCCGATCACCTGGCGCGCATCTTCAAGGAGCACTTCGTCGAAGAGGCGAAGGCTTTCGTCGAGCGTCATTACGGCACGCTGCGCTTCGAGCGCGAGATCCCTCACATCTCCGTCGAGTTGGTCAGCCAGTTCGAATACGACAACGAGTGGTTCCCGACCAAGGCCTAACCCCTCCCCACCTCTGCCGCCATGCGCGGCGTGGAGAAAATCCATGCTCGAAACCATCGAGGTGGTGCGCATCAAGCGCTTCGCCGCGAACACGGCTGGCCGCGATTTTGCGGTCGGCGACATCCACGGGCACTTCACTAGGTTGCAGGCCACCCTGGATGCTGTCGGCTTTGATTCGGCGGTCGACCGGCTGTTCAGCGTTGGCGACCTGGTCGATCGCGGTCCGGAGTGCCGCGACGTGCTGGAGTGGCTAGCCAGGCCCTGGTTCCACCCCGTGCGCGGCAACCACGACGACTACGTCTGCCGGTTCGACACCTGCGACATGGACAACTGGGTCTACAACGGCGGGTCCTGGTTCGCCGGCCTGGCCTGGGATGAGCAGCGTGAATTCGCGACCCAGTTCCGCGAGATCCCGATCGCCATTGAGGTGGAAACGCCCGAGGGCCT
>JAVXRI010000353.1:0-624 GCA_036643775.1 Pseudomonas sp.
GATGAAGCGGAAGATCACGAACGCGATCACGGCCATGATCAGGATGTCGAAGATCTGCATGCCCTGGAAGCCGCCGCCCATGAACATGGAAGCGAGCAGACCACCGGCAGCGATACCGGCCAGTGGGCCGAGCCATTTCGAAGCACCGCCGGCCTTGGCCGCAGCGCCCGCGGCACCGGCAGCACCAGCGGTCGCCGCAGCGCCGCCCATGCCTGGAGAAGAAGGAGCCATCTGGCTGGTCTGGTGCGACGGCGCAGCGCCGGCGCTTTTGCCACCACCAAAGCGCTTGGCGTTGGCGTCGAGGCTCATCGTCAGGCCGATGCACAACGCCATGGCGATGCTAAGAAAACGTTTCATAAAGGGATTTCCCGTTTGTGGAGACACGCGCGCCATGTTGCACAGCTGAAGTGTTACTGGCTAGCGAGAGAGTGTTTCGGGCTTTTGCCTGACAGGTTGCGTTCAGCTTCGCGAGGCAATCAGCGGATGTACTTTTGGCTGTAGGAAAAGGGGATTGGTTCAGAGAGATTCGTAGCGCAGAGCCACGAACCCTGTAGGAGTGAGCCTGCTCGCGATGACGGAGTGTCAGTCAACAAATCTATTGAATGACCAACCGATATCGCGAGC
>JAVXRI010000354.1:0-623 GCA_036643775.1 Pseudomonas sp.
ATCCGGTTGCGGCAGGGCCTTGCGGTCCAGCTTGCCGTTCGGTGTTACCGGCAGCTTGCTCAGCAACAGCAGGTGCGTGGGCACCATGTAATCCGGCAGCCCGGCCTTGAGGGCCTCACGCAGGCTGTCGCGCAACGCGACCTCGTCTTGCGTGCTGTCGGCGGGTACCACATAGCCCACCAACTGTTTGCCGCTCGGCCCGTCCTGGGCCAGCACCACCGCTTCCTGCACCGCTGGCAATTCCAACAGGCGCGCTTCGATTTCACCCAGTTCAATCCGCAACCCGCGGATCTTCACCTGGTGGTCGAGACGCCCGGCGTAGTCGATCACGCCATCGGCGTTGTAACGCGCCAGGTCACCGGTGCGGTACAGGCGCCCGCCGTTGTCGCTGAACGGGTCCGGCACAAAACGCTCGGCCGTCAGCGCCGGGCGCTGGTGATAACCACGTGCCAAACCTACGCCGCCCAGGTACAGCTCGCCGGCACTGCCGCGTACTGCCGGTTGCAGGCTGCCTTCGAGGATGTGGGTCTTGAGGTTGTCGATCGGCTGGCCGATTGGCACGCTGATGCTTTCGTCCGCGCGGCAGGTCCAGTGGGTGACGTCGATGGCCGCTTCGGTCGGGC
>JAVXRI010000355.1:0-616 GCA_036643775.1 Pseudomonas sp.
AACACGGAGAATCTCCTACAACTATTTAATACTTTGCCTGCGAGCCACAGCAGTGCGAATGCTGCAGGATACCGCTAACCGCCTTCCGGAGCATGACCAAAGGCTGGTGCTTCGAGAAAAAATGCACCATGCCGGGGCTCACCCCTGCCTCCGTCCGACAAACGGGCAGGTAACAGCCCGAAACGTAACAAAGCGCTACTTTTCGCACCAAAATGAGGCTCCCCTTGTGCGACCAGCACCCAAAACATCCGCAAACTACTCAGCTAGCGGCTTTTACGGTAACGACTTAACCCAAAGGACAGCTTTTTTCTTATTCCCGCCCCGTCTGCTGGTTCGAACCAAAAGATCTTAGCCCCCCCGGATTTGCGGCACCGTGCAGCCTCCAGCCGCGCTCGGCGTGAAAATTTTGTGAACGACCGCAGCTTTTGAGCACACTTTTTGCTTTCTCATTCGCCACAGTCGGCACGACACCTGCATTGAGTCGGTGAAGCGCGACAAATAACAACAGTTGCATGGGTTAACCAGGGAGTTCGGGAGTCGGGGGGTTAGATTGTTTTTGCCTACCCTTAAACCGCCTAGAGCAGCGCTGGAGTTGAACGCCCCGCAAAACCGGGAC
>JAVXRI010000356.1:0-613 GCA_036643775.1 Pseudomonas sp.
ATCCAGCGCCACGAAAGCCTGCGCACGACCTTCGTGCAGGTCGATGAACAAGCGTTCCAGGTGATTCATGCCGAACAGGCGCCGATCCTGCTGCCGGAGATTCTTGACTGCACTTCGGGCAATGCTGCCGAGCAGACTCAGGCCTATGTGCAGCGCCAGATCAGCCAGCCGTTCGACCTGCAAAACGGCCCGCTGCTGCGCGTCGGTTTGTTGCAAGTGGCGCGCGAAGAACATGTGCTGGTGTTGACCCAGCATCACATCGTCTCCGATGGCTGGTCGATGCAACTGCTGGTGCAGGAATTGATTCAGCGCTACGCCGCGTATAGCCAGGGTCACTCAGTCGAGTTGGCCGAGCTGCCGATTCAGTACGCCGATTATGCGCTGTGGCAGCGCCAGTGGATGGAGGCCGGCGAGCGTGAGCGCCAGTTGAATTACTGGACCGGCGTACTCGGCGGTGAGCAACCGCTGCTGGAACTGCCGACCGATCGTCCGCGTCCGGCGCGGCAGAGTTTCGCTGGCGCACGTCTGGCCATCGACCTGCCGCCGCTGCTCAGCCAGCAACTGCGGCAACTGGCCCAGCGCGAGGGCAGCACGCTGTTCATGCTATTGCTGG
>JAVXRI010000357.1:0-611 GCA_036643775.1 Pseudomonas sp.
GTTGCTCCAGTCGCACCCTGGAATGGTGAAGGTCTACCGCCGGTTGGCACAGTATGCGAGTTCGCCGGATTCAACCCTGAGGAAACCTTGCCGTCTGACCCCATGATTGGTGATCGCGTGACGGTGATCGCGCACTTCAAAAGCGGTTCGATTGATGTTGCGGCGTTCACCTTCTTCGCCCCACCTGAGTTTGAGTACTTGCAAGTCGCTCAAGGCGCATATGGCTGCTTCCGACCAATCCGCACACCCGAGCAGATCGCGGCGGAAGAGCGCGAGAGCGAAGTGGGCAAGATGATGGCTCTCAATCCTGACGAGAACCCGAATCAAATGCTTTCAAAGCAGCTGTGCGAGGCCATCTATGACGCCGGCTACCGCAAGCAGGAGGCATCATGACCACGCCAATCGTGAAGACGCTCATTGACGAGCAGATTGAAGATGCGCAAGCCGCCCAGGTGCGCGGCACACTGCGCTTTCCGGTGGGCATGCGCGTTGCAGACCTGCCCTACCCGATCAAGGCTGACTGGCTGAAGCGTCGGCCGATCGCCAGGCCGAGGCCATGCCCATGACCGCCTACCAGCGCGCCAAGCGCATCGCCTACTGGCGTGGCTCTG
>JAVXRI010000358.1:0-609 GCA_036643775.1 Pseudomonas sp.
CCTGATTGATATGACCGGCCTTGAGGATGTCGGCGTACTTCAGGCTCGGTGAGTCGAGCTTGTAGCTGTTGTACGGGATGTAGAGTTCCTTTTTGCCGACCAGCTCCCAGCTGTAGCGATCAGGTGCGCCGTTGAACATGTCGAAGTTGTCGGCGGTGGCCAGGCCATCGGCGGCAGTGGCCGGGCCATCGTAGGCCACTTGTGGCGCACGGCGCACGCGGCGCTGTCCGGCGCTGTACTGCCAGGCGCCACGGGGTTCCTTCACCTGGTCGATGGTTTCGTGCAGCAGCAATACGTTGCCGGCGAGGCGGGCGGGCCCGGTCACTCGCTGGATGAAGTAGAAGAGGATGTTGTCGGCCTGGCCCTTCTCCAGGTCAGGCAGCTCACGTGGGTAGGAGATCTCGTCGGCGAGCTGGACCATGTTGAAGTCGCCGTTGGCCTGGGGTTGCACGCGGGTCGCCAGACGGTTGATGTTGCCGCCGCGGTAGCGCGTCAGGTGATTCCAGAGCACTTCGATGCCGCTTTTCGGCACGGGGAATGCGTAGTAGCGGGTATCGGCAAAACCGCTCAGGCCGTTGCCGCCATCGACCTGTTCGGTCTTGACCGCAC
>JAVXRI010000359.1:0-609 GCA_036643775.1 Pseudomonas sp.
GGCCAGCAGCATGCTTACCACCGCCCACAACACGCTCTTCGGGAAGCACTGCTTTATATTGGCTGCCAAGCCACGTCGCGTAACGGAACCGATGCGCGCGCTCACCATCTGGATGGCAATCATTAATGGCAGCGTGAGCACCACTGTCCATAGCATCGAGAAACCGAACTGCGCCCCCGCTTGCGAGTAGGTCGCGATGCCACTCGGATCGTCATCGGCCGCCCCGGCAATCAACCCAGGTCCTATTCGCCCCAGGCGACGGCGCAATCTGAACTTTTTGACTGGTTTCATGGCAGCGCCTCACTGGACGTGGTCAAGCGTAAGTCTCGATGTCATTACACTTCAAAATTGCCAAGTCGCCATTTGAGATGGCGCAATCGGACTCAGCTACGGCGCGCTCAACAAACACCCCGGCCCCTATCACTCGCTAATGTGACAGCGCCTTTTCAACCGTGCGTTCGTCGTGATGACTGATCGAGCAGGGCAACAGTGTTCGAGGTGTGCAGCTTAGCGGTGCACTCAGGGGAAGGCGGGAAATTCGCCTGACTGTCAGTCAATACGCCCCCAGATCAAACACAAAGAGAATAAGCACAATGAGCAGCCTGGGCT
>JAVXRI010000360.1:0-284 GCA_036643775.1 Pseudomonas sp.
CAGCCAAGGTACACTGCCCAGCTTGGGCAAGCTTCTCAAGATTACGCTCAAAACCACATATTACGTGGCCTCCAGCTGTGCTAACCTACGCTCAGCTTTGAGTGGTTTCGCTAGGCATGTCGGTTAGCCAAGCAACTCATAATCCTTTGGTCCACGGTTCGAGTCCGTGTGGGCCCACCAAATACGACAAAGCCGCGCAATCGCGCGGCTTTTTTGTGCCTGGTGTCCAGCGCAAAAAAGTGTTCAGTTGCTCGCCCGAGGCTGCATCTCTACCTGCCGCGTAT
>JAVXRI010000360.1:337-609 GCA_036643775.1 Pseudomonas sp.
CGGTCCGCCACGATGCAGCTGTTGGCGCCCACGCTGACGTTATCGCCAATGCGCAACGCATACGCCTCCAGCCCTAGGGTCTTGATGCCAATCGAGCAATTCTGGCGGATGAAAAAGTTACGCCCGATGCTCACGTGGCGGGTAATCACCACGCCAGGCAGGTGGGCGATGCGCAGCCCGGGGGCGATCTGGGCGGCGATGTCGATGTCCACGGCGTACTTAAGATTGAGCCGTTGCTGCATACGCATGGCATGACGCTGGGCCAGGCCGCC
>JAVXRI010000361.1:0-608 GCA_036643775.1 Pseudomonas sp.
AATCGGCGGGAGGTTTTGTAACTTAAGGTTAACGAAGCAAGGACAACACAAAGCCATTGTGGTGAGGGGATTTATCCCCGATGGGGCGCGAAGCGGCCCCAATAGCTGAATAGGCGTTGTATCTGAAAAATCGTGGTGGATGGTTTTGGGGCTGCTGCGCAGCCCATCGGGGATAAATCCCCTCGCCACAAAAAATGCGCTACATCGGCAGCAGGTTTTAACACCGTAAATCAAGGTTTTGCCGGCCGAAAGCCACGCCAGCCGAGGCGTCATGGCCCTTTCATACCACGAACTCTCTGTGGAAAACGCCGTCATACCCTTCAGTTTGAGCCTGCCGTCGAACGATTCGTCGGTCTGTCCCGCCACTTTCGAGATGGAGCATTTCCGTAGATGAGCACCCCAGCCAAGATCGCCCCGAAGCTGCCCGACAGCATTTTCCGCGCCTATGACATTCGCGGCACCGTGCCGGAATTCCTCAATGCCGAAACCGCTTACTGGATCGGCCGCGCCATCGGTTCGCAGAGCCTGGCTCAAGGTGAGCCGAATGTGTCCGTCGGTCGCGACGGCCGCTTGTCCGGCCCGGAGCTGGTTGCCGAGCTGATTCGCGG
>JAVXRI010000362.1:0-349 GCA_036643775.1 Pseudomonas sp.
TCATACAAGTCGGCCGATTCGCCGGAACGCACGGGCAGGTCGTAATATGAATCCTCCTCGGGCTTGACGGCACGTCCTTCGATGAACGGCGCCACTTCCGACAGGACATTGACGTCGCCCGTGGCGACCACGTAGCGGCAGGCGGCCAGCGGCAGCCACAGGTAATCATCGGAGCAGTGCGTGCGCACGCCCCGGTCCGAGGGTGGATGCCACCAGTGCTGCACGTCGCCTTCGACAAACTGATGCGCCGCGCACAGCAGCAAATGCTTGCGCAGCAGCTGCGGCGCCGTGTGGATCATCGCCATCGCGTCTTGCAGCTGGTCGCGGAAACCGTAGGCGCCGCCGGACT
>JAVXRI010000362.1:359-606 GCA_036643775.1 Pseudomonas sp.
TAATAGCCGCTGCGCGCCCACAAACGGCAGGCGATGGTCTGGTACATCAGCCAGCCATTGGCGATCACATCGATTGACGGATCGGGCGTCTCTATGCGCACCGCGCCCAATGTCGTTTCCCAATGCGCGCGCACCGCGTCGAGCGCACTGCGCGCCGCGTCCTTGCCCGCATGGCGCTGCACCATGGTGCTGGCATCGGCATTGCGGCGCCCGCCCACGCCGAGGATGAAGACGATTTCGCGCTCCT
>JAVXRI010000363.1:0-606 GCA_036643775.1 Pseudomonas sp.
GCTGCGCCAGATACCGGTTTTCCTGAGAATGAGCGCCTCGGTATATCCGGCGCTCAAGCTGGCGCAACTACAATGGCGGGGATGAACACTCCCCAAGATTCCAGCCTCGGCCGTGAGGTCGACTACCCCCGCCAGTACGACGCCAGTCTGCTGTTCCCGATCCCGCGCGCTGGCGCCCGTGCCGAGATCGGCCTGGGCAGCGAACTACCGTTCGTCGGCGAGGACCGCTGGCATATCTATGAGCTGGGCTGGCTGGACGCACGCGGCAAGCCCTGCGTGGAGACCGCCACCTTGTACGTGCCGGGGACCTCGCCGAACCTGATCGAGTCCAAGTCGCTCAAGCTGTACCTGAACTCGCTCAATGGGGCACGTTTCAACCGTGCCGAAGCCGTGCGCGAGCGCATCGCCACCGACCTGTCGGCCTGTGCCGGTGCCGATGTGCGGGTCGAGTTCGGCCTGCCAGAGGTGGCCCAGGCGCCGGGCGAGAGCATCGACCACCTCGATGTCGCCATCGACAGCTATGGCCCGCCTGATGCGAACCTGCTGCTGGCCGATGCCGGCACCGTGGTCAGCGAGACTTTGGTGTCGGCCCTGCTCAAGTCCAAC
>JAVXRI010000364.1:0-606 GCA_036643775.1 Pseudomonas sp.
CAGGCCTTGCTGCACCGCTGCAGCGGCCAGGACGATATCCGCGTCGGCGTGCCCATTGCCAACCGCAACCGGGTGGAAACCGAAGGGCTGATCGGCTTTTTCGTCAACACCCAGGTGCTGCGTGCGCAGTTGCATGGCGAGCTGTCGTTCAGCGACCTGCTGCTGCAGGTCAAGCAGCGCGCCCTGGGTGCCCAGGCCCATCAGGACCTGCCGTTCGAGCAACTGGTCGATGCCCTGCAGCCTGAACGCAGCATGAGCCACAACCCGCTGTTCCAGGTGGTCTACAACCACCTCAGCGCCGAGCCGGTGAATGCCGATGCGGCGCAAGGCCAGGTTCAGGGCCTGGCGGTCGAGGCCATCGAGTGGGCCAACCAGACCGCGCAGTTCGACCTCGCGCTCAACACCTACGAATCAGTACAAGGCCTGTCGGCCTCGTTCATTTACGCCACCGACCTGTTCGACGAACAGGATGCCCGTCTGCTCGCCGGTCACTGGTTGAACCTGCTGTATGCCATCGCCGAGAACCCGCGCCAGCGCCTGGGTGAGCTGACGCTGCTCAGCCAGGACCAGCAGCACGCCACCCTGGCCCAGTGGAACCCGGCGCCA
>JAVXRI010000365.1:0-606 GCA_036643775.1 Pseudomonas sp.
ACGGTTCTCCAGGGCAGCGCTGCGCACCACGTTGACGGTAAAGGCGTGCCGTTTTGCCAAGGTCGGCAGGCTGCCCTCCAGGCGAGCCAGGGCGTCCCAGGTGCCGGAGATTTCGAGGACCAGCGCACTGCACTCGCCATGACGCGTCAGGCGGGAGGTGACCACGGCGCAGCGATTTTCATGGCTGGCGCGGCACAGGACGTTAGTCAGCTCCATAGGGTTGGCGCCGAGGGCACTGATGACAAGGAATTGTTCGCGAACTGTGGGGGTGGACATGCAGCATTCCTAAAGCGATGAGCGGTCGGTAGGTTTACGGGCGTTGATCGCCGCAGAGTGCCCGTGTGCCCATTAAGGCTGTCCGTTCAGAAAGCCCCGGCAAGCGCTCGCGGCTCGCTCCACTCAACGGGAGCGCGTCGATGCGACGCTGGAACGGGGCCTGGGAGGCCGAAAAGGGAGGCTGAAACCCGGCGTACAAGCTGATCAGTACCGATCAAAGTCTGAAGGGTAGCGAAAAGCGACGCCAAGGGGAATGGCGGCAGCGCAGTACTTTGCTTGTGCAAGCATCTTGGCGCCAGTACCATTACCGCTCTCTTTTTCCGGCAGGAG
>JAVXRI010000366.1:0-603 GCA_036643775.1 Pseudomonas sp.
GCATGCTTTCTTTTTCGTCGGCGCAGTTACAGTTTTCATGCACCATGGTTTTCGCGACTTCAGCGTGGCGTAGCCAGGCTTTGACCGTGGGCATTTTTTCCAGGCTGTCCGGGTTGAGCACCGCACGCATGGCGCCGCAATCGGAATGGCCGCAGATGATGATGTGCTGCACGCCGAGCGCCAGTACCGCGTATTCGATCGCGGTGGAAACGCCGCCGTTCATCTGGCCGTAAGGCGGGACAACGTTGCCGAGCGAACTGTGCGTAATCAGCTCGGGGACGATGCGCGAGTCGGCGCAGGTGATGAACATCGCTTTCGGCGCTTGGGCCGTGGCGAGCTTCTTGAAGAGTTCTTCCTGCTGCGGAAAAATCTCATGATGAAAATGCAAAAAGCCATCTACGATCTGGCGCAGCGCTGCATCGGCGGATTCCGCTTCTGGGGACGGCGCCGACGCAGCCAGCGGCTGTTTATCCTTATCACTCATGATTCATCCTCTTTGACGGATTCAGGGAATCTTCCCCGGTATTCCGGTATGAAGCCAGTGGCTGTTTAAAACTATCCCGGTCATCCAGACCGGTCAGTCACTCGATGAACAAGGTAGCC
>JAVXRI010000367.1:0-600 GCA_036643775.1 Pseudomonas sp.
GCCTGCGCACGGTACCGCCGGTCGCCGCCGTCACCCAGACCAGCGCCCCGCCTGTACCCGAAGACGGCGCCCCCTATGTGGAGATTGCCGATCTGGCCGAATGCGATGGCATCGTGCTGGGCAGCCCTACCCGTTTCGGCAACATGGCTGCTCCGGTCAAGCATTTCCTTGATGGCCTTGGCGCGGAATGGGTCAACGGCACCCTGGCCGGCAAGCCGGCAGCGGTGTTCACTTCCACCGCCTCGATGCATGGCGGCCAGGAGTCGACCCTGTTGTCGATGCACCTGCCGCTGCTGCACCACGGCTGCCTGATCGTCGGCATCCCCTTCACCGAGCCGGCGCTGAGCCACACCACCAGCGGCGGCACGCCATATGGCGCCAGCCATGTCGCCGGAGCCCAGGATGATCCGCAGCCCACGGACGATGAGGCCGTGCTGGCGCGGGCGCTGGGCCGACGGGTAGCCGATATCGCCCGGCGTCTGGCGCAATGAGCGGCCGCAGCCGCGATCTGATCCTGGCCTTGGCACTGGCGCTACTGGCCGGCCTGTATGCGTGGTGGTTCCGCGCCGACCGTCATCTGCTGGCAGTGGCCTTGGTGTT
>JAVXRI010000368.1:0-599 GCA_036643775.1 Pseudomonas sp.
ATAGAGCGTCACACCGATACTGGCGGAAATATTAATGCCTATGCCATCGATGATGTAGACGGCGGAAAGGGCAGCTAAAAGCCTCTGCAGGGCGCTTTCCAACACCTTGGGATCCCGCACACCCAAAATCAGCACGAACTCATCGCCTCCCAAACGGGCTACGGTATCTTCGATACGCATACTATGTTTCAGGCGATCAGCCACCGCCACTAACAGACGATCACCTATCTCGTGGCCATAGCGGTCGTTAATCTGCTTAAACCCATCGAGATCAAGCACGCCCACGGCAACCGTGCTGGGCTGGCTCTTTGCTTTGACAATAGCCTGATCAAGCGCTTTGGACAGCAAAAAACGATTTGGAAGACCCGTCAGCTCGTCGTGCTCAGCCTGCCATTGCAAGGTTTCCAGAAACTTCCGCTTTTCGGTCACATCGAAACGAATGGAAACGTATTTCTGCACCCGCTGGCTGGCATCATCGTACATGGGTACAATGGTGCTCTCTACCCAATACAGGCTGCCATCCTTTTTACGGTTGCAAATTTCACCTTTCCATACCTGCCCACGTGAAACTTTTTTCCACATATCAATAAAGAACTCAG
>JAVXRI010000369.1:0-333 GCA_036643775.1 Pseudomonas sp.
ATGAGCCTTGAAATCATGATGAACGCAGCTGCGCTTGCGTTTGTTTTGGCTGGTAGTGCATGGGTACAACCAGACGGACAAATCATGTTTATTCTGATCTTAACGCTTGCTGCGGCAGAGGCATGTATTGGTCTTGCGATCGTCCTTCAGTTCTACCATCGCTTCCATCATTTGGATGTGGATGCTGCTAGTGAGATGCGCGGATGAGTTATTTATATTTAACAGTATTATTTCCGCTCATTGGTTTTATCCTTTTAGCGGCAGGGCGTAACAAGCTTCCTGAAAATGTTGCAGCCATTATTGGGGTCGGTTCAGTCGGTTTATCTGCTTTAG
>JAVXRI010000369.1:343-597 GCA_036643775.1 Pseudomonas sp.
AATGTAGGTAACCTAAGCCCAGGCATGAGCTTACATTTAGATGGTTTATCATTACTCATGATGGGTATGGTGACGGGTGTGGGTTTCCTTATCCACATCTTTGCATCATGGTACATGCGTGGTGAAGAAGATTTCGCGCGTTTCTTCTCTTATTTCAACCTGTTTGTAGCAAGCATGTTGTTGTTGGTATTGGGCGATAACTTAGCGTTATTGTTCTTAGGTTGGGAAGGCGTAGGTCTATGTTCATACTTGTT
>JAVXRI010000370.1:0-597 GCA_036643775.1 Pseudomonas sp.
CCTGGACGGGTGAGCAGGCACCGGATGCCGAGATCCAGCGCCTGTCGCAACTGCCCGACATCCTCGCGCGCTGGCGCTGACAGGGGCAGCTGCGCGCCCCATCACCGGCAAGCCAGCTCCCAAAGAGACTCCTCAAGGCTTAGCCTACGGTGATCCTGTGGGAGCTAGCTTGCCGGCGATAGGGCCAGTACAGGTAACCAGAAACTAGCGGGCACAAAAAAGCCCGCAGCGACGGCGGGCCATTTTGCTCAACCGCCAGCAAACCTGCGCTGCATGTTTTGACGACGTAGCAACCACATCAACATGCCGCCTTTGATGAACTCTGAAATAACAATCAAACCGAGCATCAACCATGGGTTGTAGTCAGGTGCCAAGCGGGCCCAAACCAACAGCACCGAAAGCGATGGTACAGCGAACAGCAGCCGACAAGGTATCTGCGCTAACCCAACATAGATTCCCGCTTTTCGGGCGCCCAGCAAAAGCACAGCGCTGAAAATGATCGAGGCCTGCAAAACTAGATTGATCACTATCAGCGCGACGGTGAGCAAGCCTTGCTCGCTCCAAATGCCCAGCATGCTCTGCAGGTCCGTAACTACC
>JAVXRI010000371.1:0-595 GCA_036643775.1 Pseudomonas sp.
ACAACCGCTTCACCGCGAACCTCTTGCGGCAGGTCTTGCAATTGCAACTGCCCGCCTTCACTCACTGCACAGGCGTAACGCAACACCTGTCGCAGTTGGCGCAAGTTCCCCGGCCAGCGATAAACCAGCAGTGCTTGCAGCACATCATCCGCCAACACCACCTCGACCGCACACGCTTCGGCCTCCTCGGCCAACAGCTGGTGAATCAGCCCCAGCCGGTCCTCGCGCTCACGCAGCGGCGGTAGCTCGAACCGGGCATTGGCCAGGCGGAAGTACAGATCCTCACGAAAACGCCCTTCCGCCACCATCGCTGCCAGGTCGCGGTGGGTGGCGCAGATCACTTGAATGTCCACCCGCTCGCGCCGTGCCGCACCCAGCGGCGCCACCTCGCCTTCGGCCAATACGCGCAGCAAACGGGTTTGCAGGTTCAACGGCATGTCGCCGATTTCGTCGAGGAACAGGGTGCCGCCATCGGCCTGCTCGAAGCGGCCGATGTGGCGCCTGGCCGCGCCGGTGAACGCGCCGGCTGTGTGCCCGAACAGTTCGCTTTCCAGCAACTCGGACGGAATCGCCGCGGGATTGAGCGCCACGAACG
>JAVXRI010000372.1:0-594 GCA_036643775.1 Pseudomonas sp.
GTTGGCGCTCTGATATTGAGCGAGCGACTCGCCGAGCGCCGCCACGTCCGCGCCTTCGTCCAGCGCCTGGCGACAGGCCGAAAGCGCCAGATAGACATCCACATCGCAACGCTGCTGAAACGCCCGCGAACCGGCATCGAAAGCCACGCTCTCATAGCGAAACACGCCCAGGTCGGCCAGCACAAACTCCGACCAGTCCTGGTAGAGATTGCCAAAGAACATCAGCCTGAAGCGCTCGCACAGCTCGCCCACCATCAGGCGCCAGACCGGCTCTGCGGCCTGCGGATGCCACTGGGCATAAGCTCTGTCACCCTGCTGAGCGCTTTGCACCAGCGCCAGCATTTCGCTTTTGCGCAGGCTGGGGCTGATAGTGAAGCTGATAGCAGGACTGGTACCGGAGCTGGTAACGGGGCTGCCGGGGAAATCTCTCAAGATCTGCAGCAGCTCGGGCTTGGTGTGCAAGCCGAACAGCTCGGCCGCCGTCATGGGCTGAGCATCGTCAATCCAGCCTTCCTGGCGCAATGGCTGTGCTGCATCGGCCAGCGCTGGGATTTCCTCGTACACCAGCTTATCGGCCCTGAACCAGGGCCCACG
>JAVXRI010000373.1:0-594 GCA_036643775.1 Pseudomonas sp.
GCTTGCGCCAGGTAGTCGTGCAGGCGCTCGAAGTGACGGGCGTTGATCACCGAGGTGTAGTCGGGGTTGTCCTTGAGGGTCGGGTACAGCTTGGCCACCGTCGCCTTGGCCAGGCTGATGAATTCGGCCATGTGCTCTTCGGGCACGAACACGTAGTCCGGGGCCAGGCAGATCTGCCCGGCGTTGTGCAGCTTGCCGGTGATGATCTTGCTCACCGCCGCCGCCAGGTCGGCAGAGCGCGAAATGATGGTCGGCGACTTGCCGCCCAGCTCCAGGGTCACCGGTACCAGGTTCTCGGCGGCCGCGCGCATGACGTGCTTGCCGATGCTGCTGGCGCCGGTGAACAGCAAGTGGTCGAACGGCAATGCACAGAAGGCCTGGCCAACCTCGGCGCCGCCGGTGACGATGGCCACTTCATCGTCGGCAAACACCGTGGGGAAGATGCGCGCGATCAGCGCGCTGGTGTGCGGGTTGAACTCCGACAGTTTGATCATCACCCGGTTACCGGCTGCCAGGGCGCCGGCCAGGCCGTTGAAGATCATGTTGCCGGGGAAGTTCCAGGCGGTGAGGATGCCCACTACGCCCAATGGCTGG
>JAVXRI010000374.1:0-594 GCA_036643775.1 Pseudomonas sp.
GTGCCGCTATGACCACCATCGCCTACAAAGACGGCGTGATCGCCTATGACTCACGCCAGACCCGAAGCGGCGCAATCGTTTCTGATAACGCTCCGAAGTGCCAGGTTGTCGAAGGGGTCAGCTTCTTCCTCTCTGGCGCTGTATGCGATGAGAAGGCTTTGATCGCTGCCTACTTCGGTACGCCTTCGCAGGCTCCTGTCGAATGCTCCGGTTACGCAGTGGATGGCGGAAAGTTGCTTATGGTCGGATGCGACGACAAGACCGGCATCTGGAAGCAGGAGCTCGACCCGGCCAACCCTGATGCCATTGGCAGTGGCTCGGCATATGCCTTGGCTGCAATGGATATGGGGTCAAGCGCAGAAGACGCAGTGCGTGCTGCGATGAAGCGGGATATCTACACCGGCGGGAAAGTGCGTTCGGTTCGAGTCGCCAGCGATCAGTAAGGGATAACCATGACAACCAAGCAACCCGACTGGGAGGCGATCGAACGAGCCTACCGGGCCGGGTCGCTGTCCATCAGAACCATCGCTGAGCGCCAAGGCGTGAGCGACACCGCCATCAGGAAAAGGGCCAAAGCCCTTGGGTGGGCAAGAG
>JAVXRI010000375.1:0-594 GCA_036643775.1 Pseudomonas sp.
CCCCGGCGCTCGGGCGGTCGAGGCAGCCGAGGATGTTCATCAGTGTCGACTTGCCGGAGCCGGAAGCGCCGACAATCGCCACGAACTCGCCGGCATGAATCGACAGGTCAATGCCGCGCAGCACATGCACGCGGGGGGCGTCACCGCCGCCGTAGGATTTGCGGATGTCTTTGAGGTCGATCAGCGGCGTCTGCATTCAACCCTCGTTGCCGTCGACCGGACCGATCAGCAGGTGATCGCCCTCATTCACGCCGTCGAGGATCTGCACCTGCAAGCGGTCGCTGAGGCCGGTGCTGACTTCACGGGTTTCGATGCTGCCGTTTCTGGCGACCACCCGCACCTGCTGGCGGCCGGCCCTGGTGCTGTTCTGCAGGGCCGAAACCGGGGCGGTGAGCACGTCTTTCGCCGCCCCGGCGACAAAAAATACCTGAGTGGTCATTTCCGCCATCAACGCGTTGTCGGCGTTGTCGACATCCAGCAGCACGGTGTACAGCACCACCCGGGCGCTGCCGCTTTTACCGCTGCTGGAAGGGCTCCCGCCACCGCCGCCCTGGCCACTCGGGTCCAAGGGCTTGGGCGGCACCGGGAGAATCT
>JAVXRI010000376.1:0-591 GCA_036643775.1 Pseudomonas sp.
CGCCGAAGAGGGCTTCGTCTACCGCTTCGAGCACACACCGAAACTGCACAAGCTGCTCATCACCGACCGGCTGCTGGGGCTGGGGCAGATCAGCCAGGGCGCCATCAAGGTCGAAGACGAGGATGAAGGCTTCTTCGAACAGGACGAAATCGACCCCAACCAGGTGCTGTACCACGCCAACAGCGGCGGCGACCAGGCCAGGCCGTGCCTGCGCCGCCTGCGTTACAGCGAGCAGGTGCGTACCGCGCGCCAGGTGCAGCGCGACTACACCTTCACCCACCCGGCCTACCGCCAGGAGCAACGTGCCGACGGCAGCGACCTCAAGCACCCGTCCACCACCTACGAGCGCTTCGACTACCCCGGCCGCTACAAGCGCGGGGCGGTCGGCGCCCCCTTCACCGCCACCCGCATCACAGCCTGGCGCCATGACGCCCGCATGGCTGAGGTGGAAGGTGACGATGTACGCCTGCAACCCGGGCTGAGCTTCACCCTGATCGAGCACCCGCGCGAAGACCTGAACATCCACTGGCGGGTTACCCGCGTGCACCACGAAGGCACCCAGTTCACCAGCCTGCAGGAAGAGGCTGCGGG
>JAVXRI010000377.1:0-590 GCA_036643775.1 Pseudomonas sp.
GACGAACGAGCCCTGATAACTCTGCTTTTGCTCGGCTTGTGCCAGCTTGCCAAGCCACTCGCTCGCCTGGGGCGAGGAGTTGGCTGCCAATACCGGCACGGTCATGCAGCTGCCAATCAGCAGCGACAGAAGAGGTAGCGCGCGCATGATCCTCCTTACTTAGCGGGGTTTCCCATGCTGGCGGCACGGGCGTACGGCAGGGCAGTCTCAGTGCCTTGGAGTGCGGACTCCTGAGCATGCTGACGCAGATAGCCCGGCAGACGCTGATCCCAGCCAGCCTGGTTTTGCAGCACACCGTTGGCCATCGGACCGGTCGGTTGCTCACTGCTTTCACTATAGCCTGCCAATACTGCCGGACCCTGAGTTTGTGGCATGCTCAGGCCTTGTTGGACAGGCTGCTGCGACGCCAGCTCGGCACCGGTGATCTCGTCCTGGTTGTACATCCGCACGCCCGCCAGCACTGCAACGGTGACCGAAGCGGCAACCGCCAGGCGAGCGACGCTGCGCCACGGGCCTTTATTGACCTTGGCCGGCACGGCTTCGTCAGCCAGTGCTGCAGACACCGCCGAGGCGATATCCAGGTTAGGCAG
>JAVXRI010000378.1:0-256 GCA_036643775.1 Pseudomonas sp.
CCGGTTCGACGGCGCTGTACCTGGCCCGCGCCGCGGTGCAGAGCGGGCAGGTCGAGTGCGCCCTGGCCCTGGGCTTCGAGCAAATGCAGGCCGGCGCCTTGAAGTCGCATTGGGACGACCGTCCACGTACCCGTGCCAGCGTTGCCCATATCCTCGACGACCTGACCGCGGACGTCGACCTGCCCCAGGCCCTGCGGACCTTCGGCGGTGCCGGGCGCGAGCATATGCAGAAATACGGCACGCGCATGGAAACCTT
>JAVXRI010000378.1:266-589 GCA_036643775.1 Pseudomonas sp.
TTTGCCGCGATCCGCGCCAAGGCCAGCCGTCATGCGGCCACTAACCCCTTGGCACTGTTCAAGAATGTGCTGACCACCGAAGAGGTGATGAACGACAAGGTCATGTGGCCGGGGGTGATGACCCGCCTGATGGCCTGCCCGCCGACCTGCGGCGCGGCGGCAGCGATTGTCTGCACCCCGGCCTTTGCCAGAAAGCATGGCTTGCGCAGCGACGTGGTGATCCTCGCGCAGTCGCTGACCACCGACCCGGTGGAGTCGTTCGATCCGCCCTCGATGATTGCCTATACCGGCTTCTACATGGCCCAGGCGGCGGCGATGCAAGT
>JAVXRI010000379.1:0-312 GCA_036643775.1 Pseudomonas sp.
GTTCGGCAACGGCATCGCTCAATACGCCGGTTGACACCTGCGCGATGTCACCAGCATGATCAGCCCCATGAACCTTTGCGCGCTGCACCTTACCCGCACCACCACGACCGCCACCGGCGGGTCGTGGTGTTTGCGCCTGAGGTAACCCCAGCGCAGCAAACCCAAGGCCCCGCCAGCAATGGACGGGGCCTTGTTGTTTCTCCCGTCCGTGCGGCATTTGCAGCACTCAAGGAGAGACATCATGTGCGCAGCACTGTTGATCATCGATATGCAGGTCGGTCTGTTCCATGGCCCGGAAAAGCCCCACGACGG
>JAVXRI010000379.1:322-588 GCA_036643775.1 Pseudomonas sp.
CGAGCGCATTCTCGCCAACATTCAGCGACTGATCGCTCAGGCGCGGCAAAATCAGGTGCCGATTTTCGCGGTGCGCCACACCGGTCCGCAAGGTTCGCCGATTGCTGCCGGCAGCCCGTTCTGGCAACTGCTGCCCGAGCTTGAGCTGAACGCCGCAACGGCCCACCTGATAGACAAGTCCAGACCCAACGCCTTCCATGGCACTGACTTGGCGCAGCAACTGCAATCCAGAAAAATCGAGAATCTCTACTTCGTCGGCATGAAGA
>JAVXRI010000380.1:0-587 GCA_036643775.1 Pseudomonas sp.
GCCGTGACGCCTCTGACCTTTATTTATTTCCCTACTGCGCTGACTTCTTGTTCATATTGGTTTCAGCTGGCTTGAAGGGTACGAGGTAGCCACGCTGCTTCAGGCATAAGCGTAGGCTCTCGTGGTACAACCGGCGCATTGTAAGCGGAAATATCCTCAATTCCTTGGGAAAAAACGATTTAGCCGGGGATTTTCTGTAACGAGATTGGCTGATTTGCCATTACAGCTTGCCTATATGGCCACAACGGTAGTGGCGCTGCTCTCTGTGGGAGCTGGCCTTGCCAGCGATTGGCCGGGGGCCATGGGTCGATTTCACGGGCCCCATCGCCGGCAAGGCCGGCTCCCACAGGGGAAGATATCGCCGGCGTTTAAACCGGATGTTGAAGGCAAGTGTGGATATTTCTGCTGGCGGAGACAGTTGCCTACGAAATACCCTACGCGGTCTGTCATTCATGGATGGCTTACCCTGGGCTTCCGAGCAGATACGCTCCCCCTGTCGCCGAAAACTCGGCGATCGGGTGTGGTAACCCGGGGTACGGTAAAAAACAGCTGACTGTTGTTATGGCGGCTGTGCGCGGGAGGCCTTC
>JAVXRI010000381.1:0-586 GCA_036643775.1 Pseudomonas sp.
GGGATTGTGGGCTCGGTAATACTGTTTGTGGTGATTCGTAGCTTGCTCCGCTGAGAAGCGCCGGGACGTATTGGAAACTGGATGCGCCACGCTGCCCAGAATTTATCGTTCAGCCTCGACAGTAGAGTCCTTGGCCAGCGCCGAGAAACCTACGCTTCTCGGCGAAGATTCACACACCCCCGAACCTTGCAATACAAAGCCCACCCAGATAACTTGCTCAAGTCGCGGACCATTCCGCGACCGGGTTTGGCGACCCGTACGAAAAGGCGCAACGGCGCCCCGATCACGATTGCAGGCGCTTTTTGTGCGTCCGCAGTTTCGTGTAATGGCGGCTGTGCGTGGGAGACCTTCGGGTCTGCCGGGTTCCTTTTCCTCGGTTCGCCAACCCGCGTACAGCTGCCACCCTAATCGTTTGGCGACGGTCAGCGTGGTGCTTCAACCGAAAAGGACCTCATGCATGCTCACTTTAAGTCCATTAAGGATCCTCGCATCCGCTCTCCGCCGCCGCCCTTCGCCGGCCGCCACCCCCCACCGTTTTTCCCCCCTCAACACCCAATTCCACCCCACCTCCAAACCCCAGGAGGCC
>JAVXRI010000382.1:0-584 GCA_036643775.1 Pseudomonas sp.
TATATAGGCGGCGTTAGTGGCAGTCGTGATCAGGGCTTGAAGCCCTGGTCCTGACTTTCATCCGGCGGGGTGATGTTCCAGAGATTCTCGCTGGCTTCCTGCTGTGCCTTTGCTTTTTGCTCGGCCTCCGATTCGAAGCAGCCACTGAGTGACAGCGCAGTAACGGCAACAAGCATGGCGCCAATGATCGTGCGTTTCATGAGGTTCCTTCCTGTGAAATGGCCGGGCGTTATAGCAAAGATCCACCCCTCCCGCAAAACGTGGCGCCGTGCCATCAGCCAGCGCCTTCCCCTATTCAACGATAACGCCTCCCCGGCGAGTGCGGCGCTCGCTCGAACTATCGGGGCGCGTTATCTAAGCGCCACTGAGCTAGTTCACGCAGCTGGATACTGAATAGCTCCGCGAAACGCGGCTGCGACACGTGAGATTCAACCGTAAGCTCGGGGCGATTTTCTCCGAGCAATCGCGTAAGACCGGTTTGGAAATCTCCGGAGGTCACAAGCCTGATGGCTGCTTCGACTGGTCCATAACGTCTATTCATCCTTTCCCATACGGTCGGGGTGTAGTTGATCCGGTAGCACTCC
>JAVXRI010000383.1:0-583 GCA_036643775.1 Pseudomonas sp.
CCTAGGAATCCCCATCCGTGACCAGCGTTTCCCCCACTTCCCGCCCCTTGGAAGGACAGAAGCTGCTGCTATGCGTCGGCGGCGGCATCGCTGCATACAAGTCGCTGGAGCTGGTGCGTAGGCTGCGTGATGCCGGCGCCACCGTGCAGGTGGCGATGACGGCTGGTGCGCAGCAGTTCGTCACTCCGCTGAGCTTCCAGGCGCTGTCCGGCCATCCCACCCGCACCACGCTGTGGGACAGTGCTGCCGAGCAGGCCATGGGTCATATCGAACTGGCGCGCTGGGCCGACCGCATCATCATCGCCCCGGCCACGGCCGACCTGCTGGCGCGGTTGGCGCACGGCAATGCCGACGATCTGGTGACCACGCTGTGTCTGGCCACTACCGCGCCGCTGACCGTGTGCCCGGCAATGAACCATCGCATGTGGCTGCACCCGGCCACCCAGGCCAACATGGCAGTGCTGCGCGAGCGCGGCGTGCAGGTGATCGGGCCGGAAGACGGCCCGCTGGCCGAAGGCGAATCCGGCCCGGGTCGGGTCAGCGAGGCAGCGACCATCATTGCTGCGCTTGCCGGCAATGTGGC
>JAVXRI010000384.1:0-583 GCA_036643775.1 Pseudomonas sp.
GATTGCCATCGCCCTGCAAGGCCCAGGCAACGGGGAAGGCAATGGCCACGCTCAACAGCATCGCATTGCGCATTTCGCGCGCGCGGGTCGCGCCGATAAACAGCCCGTCCAGCAAATAACTCCACACCGCAATCAATGGCAAAACGGCCAGGTACGGCAAGTACTGGAAGGCGGTTTCGCGCACGCTGGCAATGTCGGTTTGCATCTCGACAAACCAGTGCCCGCCCAGCAAAAACAGCAGCGCAAACAGCGCACTGGCGAGTAACGACCAACCACACGCAACCACCATCGAGCGGCGTAACGCCGTGCGATCACGGGCGCCGATGGCATGCCCGCACAAGGCTTCGACCGCGTGGGCCAGACCGTCCAGCGCGTGGGCCGTCAACAGCAAGCCATTGAGCAGCAGCGCATTGGCCGCCACGGTGGCGTCACCCAAGCGGGCGCCTTGCACGGTGATGGCGAAAAACACTGATTGCAGCAGCAAACTGCGGATAAAAATATCGCGGTTAACCCCTAACAGCGGTTTCCAGTTTTGCCAGACGCGCAGCGCGGCCCAGGCCATCTTGCCCGGATACGCCCGCAG
>JAVXRI010000385.1:0-583 GCA_036643775.1 Pseudomonas sp.
CGCCACGTAGAGCTTGCCGCTGTCGAGCAGGCGGCTGTTGTCGCCGCCCTTTGCATACTTACCGTCGGAGACGAATTTGTAGATGTAGTCATCGGCCTGGTCGTCGCCCATATAGACCACGGCGCGACCGTCTTGGGTCAGCGCAAAGGCCGCGTTCTCGTGCTTGATGCGGCCCAGCGCGGTGCGCTTGGTGGCCAGGGTGCTGCTGTTGTACGGGTCGATCTCGACGATGTAGCCGTAGGTGCTGGCTTCGTTGCGGTAGTCGTCGGTGGCGCTGGCGCCCTTGACGGTCACGTCGAAACGGGCGAATTCGTCGGCCACTTCGGTGCTGTCACCGGCAGCGGTTTCCCACTTGTACTGGCCGCTGGAGGTGCCCACGCCAATGCGGCGCTGGTCTTCGGGGCGGGTGCCCTTGTTGACGAAGATGCCCGGCCAGTTCTCTTCACAGGTCAGGTAGGTGCCCCACGGGGTGTAACCGTTGCCGCAGTTGTTGTTGGTGCCGCGGCAGTGGGTACCGGCGGTGGAGTACTTGGTCTTGACGTGGTCGGTGCCGCGCAGCGGGCCGGTGATTTCCATGCGTGTG
>JAVXRI010000386.1:0-583 GCA_036643775.1 Pseudomonas sp.
GGCAGCATCACCCAGTTTGCCAGTCGATTTGACTGTGGCGATAAAAGACCCGGCCAGGTGCTCGGGTCTTTATCGAACTAAATATGCTTCAAGCGCGATCAGAAGGGAGCGTTGATATCCACCACGTTGATCAACTTGTGGTTGACGAACTCTTTCAGGCCTAAGTCGATCAGTTCACGACCATAGCCGGAGCGGCGGATGCCGCCAAAGGGCAAATCAGCCTTAACCATGGTGGGGTGGTTGACAAACATCATCCCGGTAGAGACTTGCTTGGCTACCGCCAGACCGCGCTGTTCATCGGCGGTGAACACAGAGCCACCGAGGCCGAAGGGCGAATCGTTGGCAATGGCAATCGCTTCCTGTTCATCCTTTGCCTTGAGGATCATGGAGACAGGGCCGAAGAACTCCCAATAGTAAGCCGGGTTGTCCGGGGTCACATTGGTAAGTATGGTCGGCTGTACAAAAGCGCCTTGCTCCGGCACTTTGGGACCAACTTCGGTAGCTGTGGCACCATGCTCAACCGCTTCACGAATTTTCTGCTTCACTTCATCGGCAGCACCCTGGGAAGACAGGGGCGCCAGAG
>JAVXRI010000387.1:0-582 GCA_036643775.1 Pseudomonas sp.
GAGCACCTGGAGGTCAGCCCGACGGCAGCGGTAACCGCCATCACAGACTCGGTCGAGACATCGACCGTTACCCTGACAGCGACAGCCAGCACAGTGGAAGGCGGCGTGGTGACATACACCGTCTCCGTCACATCCCCCGTGACCGGTACTCCGCTGGTCATCCGCCTGGCCAATGGCCAGTCCATCACCATCCCGGTCAATGCCTCCAGTGGTTCCGTGGACTTCATCGCCCCGAACAACGTCCTCAACACCAACACGCCGCTGACCAACAGCATCACCGGCGTTACCGGCGGCAACTACGAGCACCTGGAGACAGCAGGTACCCCGACCACGGTGATCACCGATGATCCGGCCCGGCTGGACACCACGGGGCTGGCTCTGTCAGCCACAGGCGCCGTGCAGGAAGGCGGTCAGATCACCTACACCGCCCGCTTGACTAACCCCACCGGCACCGAGATGAAGATCACCTTGAGCAACGGTGAAACCATCACCATTGCCAAGGACGCTACGCAGGGCAGCATCACCTTCGCCGCCCCAGCGGACACTGTTTATGTGGACGCCAGCAGTGTCAGCGTCACCATC
>JAVXRI010000388.1:0-581 GCA_036643775.1 Pseudomonas sp.
GGTGTGGTTGAAATTCTCACGGTCACCAACCGCGAATTGCTGTTCAAGACCGAGGATGAATATCGCACCATCAACAAGCATAACCTCAGCCAGGGTTACATTCTCGAACCCTTCGGCCGCAATACCGCCGCAGCCGTGGCCGCTGCGGCATTGCAGCTTCTGCAGTCCCACGGTCCTCAAGCGCACATGCTCGTGCTGGCGGCCGATCATCTGATCCAGAACGAAGCGGCTTTTTCCGAAGCAGTCAGCAAGGCCGTTCAGCTGGCAGGCGAGGGTTGGCTGGTCACATTCGGCATTAAACCCCAATACCCTGAAACCGGCTTTGGCTACATCGAGGCTGCGGCTGGCGGCGTGCTCGAGGGTGGGCTCAGAGTCGAGCGTTTCGTCGAAAAACCCGACGCCAAAACCGCTGAGGCCTATGTCGCTGCTGGCAACTATTTCTGGAACGCCGGCATGTTCTGCTTCCAGGTTGGCACTGTGATCGAACAGTTCAAGGCTTACGCCCCTGATGTGCTTGAAGCTGTCGAGCGCACCCTGGAAGCCTCACGCCGCTCTACCTCCAAAGGCTATAGCTGCCTGGC
>JAVXRI010000389.1:0-581 GCA_036643775.1 Pseudomonas sp.
CACAGGCAACTGCCGTGTTTTTCTTTTTTGAGGGACATGAGGGGCTCCTTGCTTTTGAAGGTAGCCGGGAAGTGTAGCAGTGATGCTGAGGGCGCTATCGCCGGCAAGGCCGGCTCCCACAGTGGCCAGTGTGAAGCTGAACCCTGTGGGAGCCGGCCTTGCCGGCGATAAGGCCAGAACGCCTTACCCGGCAACAGGCGTCAACACCGCCTGCCCCGCAAAAAACGCCTGCAGGTTGCGCAGTACCAAGGTCACCGTATCCCGCGCCGCCTCCGGCGACTGCCCGGCAACATGCGGCGTCAGCACCACATTGGCCAAGCCTTTCAGCTCGTGCGGCACCTGCGGCTCGTCATCAAATACATCCAGCCCCGCCCCAGCGATTGTCTGGGTGCGCAGCGCCTCGACCAACGCCTGCGTCGACACCACGCTGGCCCGCGCAATATTCACCAGGTAACCCTCCGCGCCCAACGCCTGCAGCTCGGCCCTGCCAATCAGCTGCTGGGTTCCGGCACCACCTGGTGTCGCCACCAACAGAAAATCCGAGGCCCGCGCCAGCGCCAATGGGCTGTCGCAATAGGCAT
>JAVXRI010000390.1:0-581 GCA_036643775.1 Pseudomonas sp.
GTTCACCGATGCCTTTGGCCCCGGTTGGGTACCGTCGGACAAGGCCTTCATGACCGCTGTGATCAGCTTTGACGAGGAGCAAGGCAAAACCCGCTACACCGCCCGCGCCTGGCACTGGAGTGCCGCTGACTGCCGGGCCCATGAAGAAATGGGCTTCTACCAAGGCTGGGGAGAAAGCCTGGACCGCCTGGTGGAGGTGGTGACCCAGCGGATGCCCGACTGATGACGGCACTGGCTCAGGTGCGCGCCGAGGTTGAGGCGGTGTACCGGCGGGAGTCGCGCCGCATCCTGGCGACGTTGATCCGCCTGCTGGGTGATTTCGACCTGGCCGAGGAGGCCATGCATGATGCCTTCTTTATCGCTGTCGAGCGCTGGCAACGCGATGGCATCCCCGATAACCCACGGGCGTGGCTGGTTTCCACCGGGCGCTTCAAGGCCATTGATGCGCTGCGCCGACGCGCCCGTTTCGACCGCTCCCAGGCAGACCTGAGCATGCTGCTCGACGGTCAGGCACAAGACCCCAGCGAAGAGGAGTTGTTGGCGGACGACCGCTTGCGGCTGATCTTCACCTGTTGCCACCC
>JAVXRI010000391.1:0-581 GCA_036643775.1 Pseudomonas sp.
GCTCGATCGAGCTGTCCATCGCTTCCAACGCGCGGTCGAGCATGCTGTGGCCGAGCTGCACGGCGTCCTCGTGCTCCAGCTGCTTGAGCTGGTGACGGATCGCGGTACGCGCCTTGCTGCTGACCACGAATTCCAGCCACTGCGGCTTGGGCGAGGCCGAGCGCGCGGTGATGATCTCCACCGTCTGCCCACTGACCAGACGCGTGCGCAGCGGCACCAGCTTCTTGTCCACGCGCGATGCCACCGCGCGGTTGCCCACGTCGGTGTGCACGGCATAGGCGAAGTCCAGCGCGGTCGAGTTGCGCGGCAGCGCCAGGATCTTGCCCTTGGGCGTGAACAGGTAGACCTCGTCCGGGAACAGATCGACCTTGACGTTGTCCAGGAACTCCAGCGACGAACCGGCAGTGCGCTGCGAATCGATCAGTTCCACGATCCAAGCATGCGCCCTGCTCTGCGCGCTGTTGGGGCCGTCGCCACCGAACTTGTAGGTCCAGTGCGCGGCAACACCGCGCTCGGCGATCAGGTCCATTTCCTCGGTGCGGATCTGCACCTCGATCGGCGAGCCGTAGGGCCCGAACAGC
>JAVXRI010000392.1:0-580 GCA_036643775.1 Pseudomonas sp.
TTCGGGAACTTTATGGCCATGTCGCTTCCAGGTATTTCCATGTCGCAAATCACGTCCCGGATTCCCGGGTCGTACAACGCCAGCGCTGTTCCTGTCACCGTAACGAATCTGTAACTACGGATTCGGGTTGAGGAAACTCCCGGGTAACCAATGCCGCTGTTGTTTTTTGTCGCGTCCACCTGCCACTGCAGATGCCGTGCCGACTTGGCGTGAAGTGAATGCAACAAGCGTGCTCAAAATTCGCAACACTTCATGAAATTTTCACAAAACCTGCTACCGAGGGTCGGAAAGTGCCGTAAACACGGGGCGAAGGCTGCCTGAGGACATGTTGGAGTCGAGAATCATTAAAATTTAAAAAGCTGTCATGAAAGTCAATGTGTTACCGCAACTTGTTCATCCAGAGTCGTTTGTGGGGTGACAAGTGTGGTGGCGGCGCGCAAGCGGCCTCATTTTGGTGCGAAAAGTAGCGCTGTGTTACCGGGAATGTGCAAGGTATCCTTGCAGGCCTGTTTTCCGCTTGAAGCGGGTTGTTTTTGCCTGAAGGAGATATGCCGTGTTCGTCCTGGATTCGCGTTTGCAG
>JAVXRI010000393.1:0-580 GCA_036643775.1 Pseudomonas sp.
GTTACTTCAACGAGGCCATGCGACGTGAATTGGGCAGCGTGCTGACCCTGGCCAAGGCTCCCGGCCCAGGCACCATCGTGGTACGCCCGGCGATCACCGCGGTGTCTACCAGCAACGAAGGCCTAAAGCCTTATGAGGTCATCCCTATTGCGCTGATCTCGGCGGGGGTCAATACCGCCATGGGCGGCCGTGACCAGGAAGTAGATGTTGGCGTAGAGGCGGCCTTCCTGGACGGTGCCAGTCAGAAAGTGCTCGCTCAGGTGGTGCGCAAGGGCGCGGGTAAGGAGCTGGAGAACGACACCCAGAAACTCACCCTCAATGACGTCAAACCGGTGCTCGACGGCTGGGCCAAAGACATGCGCGCGAGCTTCCTGACACTGAAACAGAAGAGCCGTTGACCGTGTAGGAGCAGCCTTGTGCTGCGAAGAGGCCAGTGACCGTCAGAGGATGTCCGCTGCGGCTGCCGGCCTCTTCGCAGCACAAGGCTGCTCCTACAGTTAGCGTGCATACAGCAGGTACAGTTGGCGTGCATACAACAGGTGCTGTAAAGCTACGCCGAGACCCGCAGCAATTCACTCAG
>JAVXRI010000394.1:0-305 GCA_036643775.1 Pseudomonas sp.
GTACCGGCCGAATTTGCAGGCGGTGGGTGAGTCGGCCGGGGAGATGCTGATCAAGGGCCGTTGAGCCCTGCAGGAATGGAGGTGGGAGCAACTGTCTTGTGTGGGCGCTGGCGTAGCCGGCGATGAGGCCGGCGCAGACCGCACATGCGCCGGCGCCTGGATTGCGACCGCTTTGCGGTCGATCGCCGGCTGCGCCAGCTTGTATGGTAAGACTTGAAGGGGTGGTGGGACGACACGCTAGCTTCTGACTGTGACAGCAGTACAGACCGTGGGAGACATCGCCCCACCCCTTCCACCAAAGCGCC
>JAVXRI010000394.1:315-579 GCA_036643775.1 Pseudomonas sp.
CATCGTTTGCAAGCGACGATAGAAGCAAGCCAGCGCCTCTTGGTGAAACCCCTCCAAGCAGCAAAACCTTAACGCGGAGAATCGACGATGGCAATGCAAGTGGCAGGATCAATCGTGGGCGTGGATGTTGCCAAAGTTGAACTGGTCACTTATCAAATCGACAGTGATTCGCTGGAATTACTGCGAAACGACAAGCCCACCATCAAACACTGGTTGAGAGGCTTGCCAATCAACACAGCCATTGCGGTGGAAGCCACCAATACC
>JAVXRI010000395.1:0-579 GCA_036643775.1 Pseudomonas sp.
CATCGGCAGTGCTTTGCGTGAGCTCGGCGCACACCGTGCGCAGGCGTTCGAAGGCGTCGGCGCTGGCATCGCGTAAACGCATGCCGGCATCTGTGAGTTTCAGGCCACGGCCTTCCTTGGTGAACAGGCTCACCCCGAGGTGTTCTTCAAGCACCTTCAGTTGGCGACTGACAGCACCGTGGGTGACATGCAGCTGCTCGGCAGCCTGGCTGACGCTGTTCAGGCGGGCAGTGGCTTCGAAGGCGCGCAAGGCGTTCAGGGGTGGCAGATCGTGGCTCATGATATCTGTGAGTTTTCCTGACAGGTTGTGGCGATCTTATCGGTTTTCACCGGCCAACGTCAGGGGTAGAGTGAACGCCATTGTCTTCTCACGCATTCACCTGGAGCGCCCCATGACCCAGACTAATCTGCGCAACGGCCCTGATGCCAGCGGCCTGTTCGGCGCATTCGGCGGCCGTTACGTTGCTGAAACCCTGATGCCGTTGATCCTCGACCTGGCCCGTGAATACGAAGCTGCCAAGGACGATCCTGCGTTCAAAGAAGAACTGGCCTACTTCCAGCGTGATTACGTCGGTCGCC
>JAVXRI010000396.1:0-579 GCA_036643775.1 Pseudomonas sp.
GCTGGAAGCGCAGCGCCTGCAGCTCGAAGTGACCGAGTCGGTGATCATGAATACCGGCGACGCGCTGGGCTACGTGAACGACCTGCGCGCGGTCGGCGTGGGACTGGCGATCGACGACTTCGGCACCGGCTACTCGTCGCTGGCGTACCTGAAGATGCTGCCGATCGACCACTTGAAGATCGATCGCGCTTTCATCAAGGACCTGCCGGGCGATGACGATGACGTGGCGATCACCCGGGCGATCATCGACCTGGGGCATGCCCTGGGGTTTCGCATCACGGCCGAAGGCATTGAAACCCGCCAGCAATACGAGTTCTTGCGCAACGCCGGCTGCGACCAGGGGCAGGGCTACCTGATCGGCCGGCCCATGCCGGCGCAGCAGTTCGATCAATGGTTGCGCACGGCCCAGGTGGAGCGCGAACGGCTGATTTGAGGTTCTTCACGGATTTACGGGTTTGATGTTCTTTGTGGCTTTGTGGCTTTTAGTGCTGCGGGCTTATCCGTTTGCCAAGGCGGCGCTGAGTCACCTTTGCGCCCTTACGGCGCCTTACTTTGGCAGTCGCCCCAAAGTAAGCAAAG
>JAVXRI010000397.1:0-578 GCA_036643775.1 Pseudomonas sp.
GTGTATGGCGATGACGCCGCAGGAGCGCGACGAGCGCCGCCGCGAGAAGTCTGCCCTTCGGGGCGAACAGGACCTGAGGCTCAAGGTTACTGCCTCGCACGCCAGCCAGCTTGCTGACCTGATGGCTTGGGCCGACATTGGTGAAAGCGGTGAAGCACTCACCCTAATGATTTACCAGGCTCGCGCGATAGGCAGAGAGCGCTTCCAGTGGTTCATGGCTGGTGCGCAGACGCAACTTGAGAGCGATACAGTGCGGCCAACCAACCGCACCGAGATTCGCCTCATGGCTCGACGTGGCACAGTGAGCGAGCTCGAGGAGATTGGGGCCTGGATCAGTTCACCAGACCAAAGCTTCACCATCAGGCTACTGATCGAGCGCACCCATGCGCGCGGGCCGATTCAGTCCCTAACGATGCTTCAACCGCCCCCGCGCCACAAATACACGATTACCAATTCTGTGGCGCGCCGCCTTGATCAGTTCCGCCTAAGCCGCGAGCTGCGCACACCGGATCTGATGCTCGGCGATGACCCAGACGACAAAGGCGTTTATCTGTTGGGGCACATGCAGGGCGCCTGAC
>JAVXRI010000398.1:0-578 GCA_036643775.1 Pseudomonas sp.
TCCCGCATCTATGTCCCTGGTTACTTCATCCGCTACCATTCCGCCATGCCCCAGTCTTCCCTGACCCCACCGCCCCTGCAGGACGGCGACCTGCTGGCCGCCATCGACCTGGGCTCCAACAGTTTCCATATGGTCATCGCACGCTACCTGCTCGGGCAGCTGCGGGTGGTGGACCGCCTGCGCGAAACCGTGCGCATGGCCGACGGCCTGGATGGCAAGGGCGGCCTGTCGCCCGAAGCCCGCCAGCGCGCGCTGGAGTGCCTGGCCCGCTTCGGCCAGCGCATCCGCAACATCCCGCCCTACCGCGTGCGTGCACTGGCGACCAATACCGTGCGCCAGCTACGCTCGCCGTTGTCGTTCCTGATGCCGGCCGAAACCGCGCTCGGTCACGCCATCGAAGTGGTCAGCGGCCGCGAGGAAGCGCGCCTGATCTACCTCGGCGTCGCCCATGCGCAACCGCCCAAGCCCGACCAGCACCGGTTGGTGATCGACATCGGCGGCGGCTCCACCGAGTTCATCATCGGCCAGGGCATGCAGACGCTGGAACGCGAAAGCCTGCAGGCTGGCTGCATCGCCAG
>JAVXRI010000399.1:0-577 GCA_036643775.1 Pseudomonas sp.
CCTTGTGCATCGGCGGTGGCCAGGGTGTGGCGCTGGCGCTGGAGCGTGATTGATCGGCAGTTGAGCTGGTCCGCGATCTGCCGCGCAGCGGCAGTAAAACCGGAGGAATGCGGTGCATCAGCCCGACACTCGCCAGCAGGCTTGCGAGCGCTGCGCACTCGATCGCGGGACCCGTCGGATCGCCGCAACGCCGCTCCCACAAGGCATACTGTGCTCCCGCTGATCTGACCGGAGTGCAGCTTTGATCGAGTTCAACAATGTCACCGCCTACCAGGGCGAAACCAAAGTCCTCGACGGTTTTTCCCTGACCCTCGAACAAGGCGAGCGCGTCGCCATCCTCGGCCCCAACGGCGCCGGCAAGAGCACCCTGCTCAAACTGGTCAACCGCGAACTCTACCCAGTCGATCGCGAAGGCAGCTCGCTCAAGCTGTTCGGCAACGATCGGGTCAACCTCTGGGACCTGCGCAGCAAGATCGGCTTTGTCTCGCAAGACCTCCAGGAAGGCTACACCCCCCACACCACCGCCCTGCAAGTCGTAGTCTCAGGCTTCTTCGGCGCCATCGGTGCCCATGGCCAC
>JAVXRI010000400.1:0-576 GCA_036643775.1 Pseudomonas sp.
CACCGCGACGCTGACCAACCCGGCCGGCACGGCGATGACCGTGACCCTGAGCAACGGCGCCGTCATCAACATCGCTGCCGGTGCCACTACCGGTACCGTCACCGTTGATGCACCGACCGATGACGTCTACATCGACCGCGACAATGTCGAAGTGACCATCGAAAGCACCGACGGTGGTGACTTTGAAAACCTGGTGGTGGATGAAGCTGCAGCCATCACCGATGTCACCGATACCATCGACGAGTCGACTGCCACCCTGACCGCCGACGTCACCACCATCGGCGAAGGCGGTGTGATCACCTACACCGTGACCCTGAGCGATCCGGTCAAGGGCGCACCGCTGGTGATCAACCTGGCCAACGGCCAGAGCATCACCATCCCGGTCAATGGCACCAGTGGTTCGGTACAGTTCACCACCGAAAACAACGTCCACGAGACCAACCTCGATCTGTCCAACAGCATCGAGTCGTTCACCGGCGGCAACTACGAGAACCTGGTTACTTCTGGTGAGACCAACGTCACCGTCACTGACGGCCCAGATACCGACGACACCACCGGCCTGAAGCTGACCGCGAT
>JAVXRI010000401.1:0-576 GCA_036643775.1 Pseudomonas sp.
GTGCCAGCGACTTGGAATCGGCACCGGGAATCGGCGCTTCGCCGGCCGGGTAGACCTCGCTCAGCACCAGTGCGTCCACTTCCGACAGCACCGCTGCGAAGGCATCGAACTGATCACGGGTACGGCTGTAACGGTGCGGCTGGAAAGCCACTACCAGACGCTTGTCCGGCCAGCCACCACGGGCAGCGGCAAACACCGCTTCCAGTTCACGCGGGTGGTGACCGTAATCGTCGATCACGCGCACCTTGGCACCCTTGTGGGTGGTGACTTCGCCAAGGTCGTTGAAGCGACGGCCAACGCCTTCGAATTTTTGCAGCGCAGCGGCGATGTCTTCCGGTGCCACGCCCAACTGCCAAGCCACCGCAGCGGCGGCCAGTGCATTGAGCACGTTGTGCTTGCCCGGCAGTGCCAGCACCACCGGCACGCTGGTGCCTTCCGGCAGGCGCAGGGTGAAGCGCATGCGCGGGCCGTCCTGCACCACGTCCTCGGCGCGCACGTCGGCATTGCTGCTCAGGCCGTAGCTCATCACGTGGCGCGGCGTCTTGGCAGCCAGCGCGGCCACTTCCGGGTCATCGA
>JAVXRI010000402.1:0-575 GCA_036643775.1 Pseudomonas sp.
TTGATCCAGGCGCTGCGCATCCTGGTGCCGCCGGCAACCCAGTCGCTGGAATTCAAGGACGCCGACCTCGCCGCGTTCTACGAGTTCTATGGTTTGAACAGCGAACCGTGGGACGGCCCGGCCGGCATCGTCGCCTGCGACGGCCGCTATGCCGCCTGCACGCTGGACCGCAACGGCCTGCGCCCGGCGCGCTGGATGCTGACTTCCGACCGCCACTTCCTGGTGGCCTCCGAAGCCGGCGTGTGGGAAGTGCCGACCGAGCGCGTGGTGCGCAAGGGCAAGCTCGGCCCGGGCCAGATGATGGCCATCGACCTCAAGCGCGGTGACCTGCTCGATTCCGAAGCCATCGACCGCATCAACCGTGCGCGTGCGCCCTACAAGCAGTGGCTGCATCAGGGCGTGACCTACCTGCAGACCGAGCTGATCGATCCCTCGCTGGCCGAGGAACCGTTCGACGAAGCGACGCTGCGCAGTTACCACAAGCTGTTCCAGCTCACGACCGAGGAACTGGAGCAGGTGCTGCGGCCACTGGCCGAAACGGGGCAGGAAGCCACCGGTTCGATGGGCGATGACAC
>JAVXRI010000403.1:0-570 GCA_036643775.1 Pseudomonas sp.
GTCGTCGATCCAGCCTGCTTTTTCCCAGGCTTGTGCGTGAGGGGCAATTTCGCCACGGGCAAAATCACGCGCCATGTCACGGATCATCACTTGTTCTTCAGTCAGTTCGAGGTCTTGCATGGCTTACACCTCGCTTTTTTTAAAGTCGGTGAAGAAACTGGCGACGTGCTTGGGGTCCAGTTCGCTCAAGGTCGGCGGGTTCCAGTGCGGGGTTTTGTCCTTGTCGATAATCAGTGCGCGCACGCCTTCGATCAGGTCGCCGCGATCAAACCACTCGGTGGCCCATTCGCGGTGTTGCGGTGCAGTCACGGCGCGCAGGTGAGCGACGATCTCGGGCACGCTGTTGTGGGCAAACACTTCATCAATCACGGGCCGCAAGTTGGCCAGCGGCGCGTCGGGCAAGGTTTGCACGGCAAAGGTGGCGAGCAGCGCCTTGAGGTCTTCAAGGGGCGATTGGCGCCACTGGAGGTGGTCGAGGCTTTGATCCAGTTCAGGCAGTTTGCTGCTGTCGGTGTACCAGTCGGCCAGCCCGCAATACAACGCATCGCTGGCACGGATTTGCACGCCGCT
>JAVXRI010000404.1:0-568 GCA_036643775.1 Pseudomonas sp.
GGCGCCTTTTTTCAGCTGCGCAGGCCTACGCCTCGCCGCAGCAGCCACAGTGCCAACGTGGTGAGCGCGACAACAAAGCCCAGCATCAACGCATACGACACCCACAACGGCACGTCGCTGCTGCCGAGCAGGCCGTAACGGAATGCATTGACCATGTAGAAGATCGGATTGGCGTGCGTCATCGCCTGCGCCCAACCCGGCAACAAGGTCACCGAATAGAACACGCCGCCCAGGTAGGTCAGCGGGGTCAGGATGAAGGTCGGCACGATCGCCACGTCATCGAACTTCTTCGCGTAGACGGCATTGATGAAGCCGGCCAGCGAGAAGATCGTTGCGCCCAGCAGCACCGTGGTCAGCGTCACCAGCGGGTGCGGGATGCGCACGGGGGTGAAGAACATGGCGATGATCAGCACGATCACGCCCACCATCAAACCACGCAGCACCGCGCCGGCCACATAGCCGCCGAGGATCACCCAGTTCGGCATCGGGCTGACCAGCAGTTCTTCGATATGGCGGCCGAACTTGGCACCGAAGAACGAGGAGCTGATGTTGCCGTAGCTGTTCTGGA
>JAVXRI010000405.1:0-567 GCA_036643775.1 Pseudomonas sp.
CTGTGCTGCGCCATATGGGGGTCGCACTGAACGCCTCATCACGACTCGATGGCACGCCGCTGCTCGGTGAAACCGGCGTTCGCAAGGCCAGAGCAAACCAACCCAATACCCAGTTACTGTGGAACAGTCAGGATAATGGGTTGGTGGTGATTGAAAAAAATGGTCGCCCCGTCGCCGAAGTGGCGGCGAACATCCAACACTGGAAGGACCCCGACGGCATGGCAGGTGTGAATGACTACCTGTTGTTGCTCAACGAGACGCCCGCGGCCGTGCGCACCGGCGTGCAAACCTCAGTGAAAAACCCTCAAGCAGCCCCGGCGTACTGACTCAAAGGCCCAAATGCAGAAGCCCGCCGTGCAGACACTGCAAGGCGGGCTTCTGTTGCACTACTGCGATCAGTAATAAATTGCGTGATCAGCTCAAGGCATCAAGCAGCGCTTGGTTCTGCTCCGGCGTGCCAATGGTGATGCGCAGGAATTGAGCGATGCGCTCCTGTTTGAAGTGACGCACGATCACACCTTGCTCGCGCAGCTTGGCTGCCAACTCGCTGGCGTCCTGCTGCGGGTG
>JAVXRI010000406.1:0-566 GCA_036643775.1 Pseudomonas sp.
CGGCGCCGTGTTTGGGCCGGGTGCCGAAACTCAAGGCGTTGAGCGCAGAGGCGGTGGCCGATCATCTGCAACTGGATTTGCTCGACTAAGTTTTTCACTATGGGCAGGCACTGTGCCATTAGTGTTTTTGACGGGTGTTTTTCTGGCGCGTCTGCTTCAATGACGGCTATTGATCCTTCCAGGGATGAGAACCGTTATGGAAATCTCCGGTAACACAGCTTTTTATGCGGGGCTGAGCTCGATTCAGAGCGGGCAGAACCGTGTGGATCAGGCTGCCAGCCAGATCGCCAACACCACCATCGAACGCTCGGTCACCAGCCAGTCCTCGGAAGCTCAGGTTGATCGTCTGCGTGGCGTGGATCGCAGCCAGCAAATGGATCCGGGCAGCGACATGGTGCAGATGGCGCAGGGCAAATTCCAGGTGGATCTGGGCGCGAAGGTCGTCAAGGCATCCGACGAAGTGCTCGGTACGATCATCGATACGTTTGCCTGATTGCTTCTTCATCTGTCTGCTGAACGCCGCGCCTTGTCGCGGCGTTTTTCGTTGTAAGTCCTTCTCCCTCAAC
>JAVXRI010000407.1:0-565 GCA_036643775.1 Pseudomonas sp.
GCCCAGACGTGCCTTGATCTGCGCCCGCAGGGTGGCCTGATCCGCCACCTCGTCGCTGTGCTCATGGGCCGCGACATAAGCGACCAGCTGCGGGCTGCCTTGATGTTCGACAGCCAGCACCGCAGCCTCACGCACCGGCGCCAGCGCCAGCAGGCGCGCCTCGATCTCGCCCAGCTCGATACGGAAACCGCGGATCTTCACCTGATGGTCGATACGCCCCAGGTACTCGATGACGCCATCGGGGCGATAGCGGGTCAGGTCGCTGGTGCGGTACAGCCGCTCGCCCGCCGTCGAGAACGGGTTAGGCACGAAGCGCTCGGCTGTCAGCGCCGCACGCCCGAGGTAACCGCGAGTCAGACCGGCACCCGACAGGTACAGCTCGGCGGCCACACCCAGCGGCGCGGGCTGCAGGCTGGCGTCGAGCAGGTAGCTGCCGGTGCCCGGCAACGGTCGGCCAATACTGGCTTTGGCGCCGGGCTCGCGGCGGGTCCAGGTGGAATAGGTGGTGTCTTCGGACGGCCCATAAAGGTCATTGACCTGGACCACACCCGGCAACTGATGGAGC
>JAVXRI010000408.1:0-307 GCA_036643775.1 Pseudomonas sp.
ATCGGCAGATTTTCCCTGGCATCGACCTCAGTGTGCCAGTGGGCATCAGCTACTTCCCCATGGGCAAATCGGCGGTGATCAGCAGCTTCGGCCCGGACCGCGGTGGCGATTTCAACATCGGCCTGAGTGCCACCTACCTGGACCGCGTCACCTTCGGCCTGACCTACACCCACTATTACGGCCCAGAGGACACCAACCTCAACGCCGCCAGCCAGTTTACGTTCAAACAATCACTGAAAGACCGGGACTACCTGGCCTTCTCGGTCAAAACAACATTCTGAGGGGACGCGTGCATGAACATTCCTTT
>JAVXRI010000408.1:317-565 GCA_036643775.1 Pseudomonas sp.
ACTTGTGTGTGGCCCTGCTCGGCGCTGCCGCGCTCAGTTTGCAACCCGTGCAAGCCGCTGGCCCGGATGATCTGGGCAAGCAACTGACGCCGCTGGGCGCTGAGCGCGCCGGTAACGCCGACGGCAGCATTCCGGCCTGGGACGGCGGCTACACCAAGGTGGACCCCGCGTTCAAAGAGGGTGGCAAGCGCGGCGATCCGTTTGCCGCTGACAAACCGCTGTTCAGCATCACTAGCAAGAACATGGAC
>JAVXRI010000409.1:0-564 GCA_036643775.1 Pseudomonas sp.
GTGTTGCTCATGGCGACTACCTCAGAAGTTGATGGTGACGTTCGGTACTTCGCGGCGGGCGATCTTCAGGACGATGGCCTTGGCCAGTTCTTCGGTGATGTTCATCGACATCAGCGCTTCCTTGGCTTCGCCCATGATCTTTATCTTGTGCGCCTGGTCGCGCTCTCGCGCCTGTTGCTGGCGGACGATTTCGGCTGCGGCTTCGTCAGCCCGGCGTCGCTCATCTTCACGCGCAAGCTCGATGTCACGCTCAGCCTGCATAGCCGCCGCTTGCCGCTGCTGTTCAGCACGCTGCTCGACGGCATTGCGGTCGGCCTCGGCCTGGATACGGGCGCGCTCGGCCTGTTCGGCCTGCAACTTGAGTTGCAGGCGCTGGTTCTCGGCTTCCCGCTCTTGTGCGGCGGCCTGGTCTTTCAGTTCCTGCTCGCGCTTGGCGGCTGCGTCACGCTCGGCCTGCTGCTCCTGGGCTACCCGCTGGCGCTCCAGTTCGACAGCGGCTTCCTGTGCTGCCCGAATGCGGTCTTGCTCGGCGCGCTCATCTGCTTCACGGCGCAGGCGGGCTAG
>JAVXRI010000410.1:0-564 GCA_036643775.1 Pseudomonas sp.
CCTTGAGCGTGCGTTTAGGGGGGATGTAGGACCGGGTTAACCTTGGGTTAATCGACCCAGGCCAGCATGGCCCACTTCATCGTATAACCAAGGCGAAGACATGCGCGCCCTCTTTCTGTTCCTGGCCCTCCTGCTGGCCGGCCCCCTGCAAGCCAACCCGTTCGAGGTCAAATCCGACTTCCTGCCGGTCGACCAGGCCTTTGTCCTGAGCCACGACCGCCAGCCCGACGGCCAGATGCGCCTGTTCTTCCAGATCAAGCAAGGCTACTACCTGTATCAGAAGCGCCTGAAGTTCGACGGCCTGAGCCCCGCGCAGCAGCCACAGCTGCCCCCCGCGCTCAACCACCATGACGAATTCTTCGGCGACAGCGCGGTGTACCGCGACCAGCTCGAACTGCTGATCCCGGCCAGTGCGCAAGGCCAACTGCGCCTAGGCTGGCAAGGCTGTGCCGACGCCGGCCTGTGCTACCCCCCGCAGACCACCGCCATCGACTTGGGCGGCAGCGTGGCCCCCGCCGCCGATCAGGCCAGCGACCAGGCCCTGGCAAGCAACCTGCAACAGGG
>JAVXRI010000411.1:0-563 GCA_036643775.1 Pseudomonas sp.
GGTTGCTCATGGCACCTCCTAATTGGCCTCAGTTTAAGGCAAAGAGGTGTCTACGAAACCCGGGGCGATTCAACCCGCTCATGGCAGGCAGTGGCTCCGTGCTATGGTCGAGATCCCTAAAGCCACGACAAAGGAAGGACCCATGGCAAGCTTCATCGTCACTTTCGAATTCAAATCTGACGAGACACGTAAGGCTCGATACGACTCATTCGTGAAAAAAGTAAACAGCCTAACGGAGTACAAAAACTGGGATGAAACCACGTCGTTTTATTGCTTTGAGCTCAACGCTACCGCAGAGAGTCTGTGCACGGATCTGTATCTGGGTAGCGATTTCAATCACCTGAAGGACATCATGGTGGTGATTGATGTCACCAATAAAGAGAAGGCAACCAAGGGGCCGCTCAAATACTCCAGTTTGCTTGATTCGTACCTAGGCTTCTGACTAGGTCTGCTTGCCGAGATTCATCTGAGATTCAATCTGGGAAACCCGCGCCTCGTATCGGGCAAGGGTCTCCTGGTTGAACCGCAGAGCCTCAGAAAGCTGCTTCTCTTTCGCAGCAGAC
>JAVXRI010000412.1:0-562 GCA_036643775.1 Pseudomonas sp.
GGAGGTCAACGGTTCGACTCCGTTAGTCTCCACCATATATAAAGCTAGGTAATTACAGAATTTAGTGAATATAAAAACTTAATTAAGTTTTTAGTTTATTAAATTCTGTGATTTATCACAGTTACCTACGATCTGACGAAGACGTAGTTAATCATTAACAGATTATGAATTTGAGTTGAAATAAATTGTTTAAACTCAGAACTGAATTGAAGTTCAAATGTAGTGCGTAAGTATTACAGTTGAATGAATATAAAGAACTGAGCACTAGCGATTAACTGAATCAAGCGTTTTGGAAAACGAACTAGATTGAAGCTGTACTGTAGTTAAATCTACAAAACTCGAAGCAAGGTCATCAACATTAACTTGTAGTGTTGAAACGACTGTTTGGGGTTGTATAGTCAAGTAATTAAGTGCATGTGGTGGATGCCTTGGCAGTCAGAGGCGATGAAAGACGTAATAGCCTGCGAAAAGCTCCGGGGAGGCGGCAAATATCCTGTGATCCGGAGATTTCTGAATGGGGAAACCCACTTACCATAAGGTAGGTATCGCATGATGAATACAT
>JAVXRI010000413.1:0-561 GCA_036643775.1 Pseudomonas sp.
CATCTGCCTGGACGAAGCCCGCGACCAGCTGACCCTTGGATGCACTGTCGTCCTGCAGATCCCGGGGCAGTGGAATGGAAACGACATTACCTTAGCTAGGAGGCCAATAGGTCACACGTACCGATTCGAGAAGGCGCACCACCTCACGCTTGAGGCTGCCGAAGCGATCGGCAACACCTCGGAGGAAGCGGTGATCTGGCCCTTATCTTACCTCGAGGCAAAGGCCAGGCGCTTGGTGCACAAACGGGACGTAAATATCAAAGAAGCCCTACGCGGCACCGGCATCGAAATGACGAAGCCAAGGAAACAGCGCAAGGCCTGGGTGCGACCGCTTAATTGCCACGGCTGCGGACGCTTTATAAGCTGGGACGGCAGATTCCTCAACGACTGCCAAAATTGTGGCGCGAACAACTGCCCCTGACCCTCCGGCGCTGCCCGCCAGCGCCTTCCCCTATTCAACGATAACGCGACCCGACAAGACGCTATGCCCGCCGCAGTAGCGGAACGCGGTTTGGCTCTGCTGGAATTGGCAGCATACTAGGGTCTGTATGAAAAGCATTG
>JAVXRI010000414.1:0-561 GCA_036643775.1 Pseudomonas sp.
TTGCACAACATCCAACCGCTGCCGCCAGGCAAAGGCGGCGCCTGCTATGCAGGCGAGCGCAGCCTGACGGCAGCGGCTACATTTATCAGCGATCGTCGGCAAGGCCGGCTCCCACAAGTATCAGCAGCGCTGCGGGCCCTGTGGGAGCTGGCCTTGCCAGCGATCGAGTGCAAGGCACTCGTACGGCGATCACCACCTGGTTCGATCGCCGGCAAAGCCGGCTCCCACAGGGCTCCCACAGAGAAGTGCATCACGCCCGCCACCCCAGTCGCCCGATCAGCATGAACGCCACCTGAAACCCGATCACCATCAACACGCAACCCACCCACCCCCACTGCACCCAGACCAGCGCCGGCAGCAACGCCCCGGCACTGCCGCCCAGGTAATAACACGTCAGGTAGCGCCCGATCGCACCCGCCTTGTTCTCCCCCGCCGTACCCGCAATAAACGCATTGGCCGCCGCCTGCGCCAGAAACACCCCGGTCGAACTCAATGCCAGGCCCAGCACGATGACCCACAACACCGGCACCAACATCAGCCCGCTACCCAACATCCCGATCA
>JAVXRI010000415.1:0-561 GCA_036643775.1 Pseudomonas sp.
CGCGGCATCGAGCTCCAGGCGCTTGTCCAGCAACTCCCATTTGGTGCCCAGTTCCCAGGTTTCGTTTTTCTCGGGCGACAAGTCCGCAGTGGCAGTGGTCAAGCCGCCGCCGGTGGAGGCGAGGCTTTCAGCCGAGGGGTTGAAGGAGTTGCCCCAGGCTACATAGATGCGTCCGTTCTCGGTCGGCTTGTAGACCAGGCCTGCGCGTCCGCTGAGTTTTTCGTCGTTGGAGTCGACGTCAGAGATTTTCCCGTGATCGGCGCCATAGCCCTGGGCGTCTCCCTTGAACTTGTCGTAGCGCAGGCCCAGGTTCAGGTCCCACTGCTCGTGCAGGGCGATGGTGTCGAACACATACAGGGCCTGGTTGGTCAGCTCGGTCTCGGTATAGCCGCTGGTGGCCTTGTTGACCGGGCCTGTCCATTTCCCTGGCGGGTTGCTCAGGTCGTAGCCGTTGGCAGGGTACAGGGCGTTGCTCAGGCCATGTCCGTAGGTTTTCAGGTCCAGGGTCGCGACACCTCAAAACCGGTGACCAGGTCGTGACGCATGCCCAGCAGCTTGAAG
>JAVXRI010000416.1:0-560 GCA_036643775.1 Pseudomonas sp.
GTAAGGAGTGGACCACTCCGACTGCGGAAACGGAGCGCGCCTGGGGTTGATCTAGGCGTCGCTGCAATCGGCGGTTTCCTACTGGCAATAAGCGCGCCATCTGCTGAATGCATTCGTCAGAAAATTCTGCGGGCCTTTTAGGACGCGGTTTGGAGGGCTTTCGGCCAGACCTTGACCGAAAGGACGCCAAATCATCGGATTACTGAAATACCCACTTACAAACGCACCAAAGGTGCTCCCCGGTAACACCTGTGCACCACCGCAATGCAGAAAAGTGCAACCTTGAGGTACAACCTTTTAGCCTGCTTGCGTATTTGCGGGTAACCCCGCTCATAGTGGAGACGCCTGACCTAAAGGTCGGGTTTACCCCTCGAATGGGCCAAAACCGCTTCCATGAGCAGGCTAAAGCTGGCACCATCGCGCCTTTTTTCATCAAGGCTCTGGTGCTGGGCGACACCTTCGCGGTCATCCTCGCGACGTTGCACTGCAGCGATGCGACAATCTGCCCCACCAGTGACCCGAGCCCCTGCGACCCTGTTGGCCGCCATAATGCCGCTATG
>JAVXRI010000417.1:0-559 GCA_036643775.1 Pseudomonas sp.
CGCATCAGTCACCAGTTTAAATAAATCATAAGATTCTTGTAACTCTCTACGCGAAGTATTTAAGGTTAAAAAATAGCTCCGACGTATCGAGGGTAACAGTTCTTGGTAAAACTTCATCAAATAAGCATTGCCCACCATTTCATGCTGGCGCGCCAATCCTTCAAAAATTAAATCATAAAATTTTTCGATACTGCCCTGTTTCAGTTGATTCCCCAACTCATCCAATAACAGCTGTAAACGTTCCGCTTCATAGCTACGCCATGTTTCCGCTATGCGTTGCACAATTTGCCCCAACAGCAGACTGCTGGTGTCAAACAAGGCGCGCACTTGTTGAGCCGACATTTCAGAAACGATAGCACCACGGCGCGGGTAGATTTCAATCAGATGTGTGCGTTCAAGAAGTAACAAAGCCTCACGCACCGAGCCGCGACTCACATCCAGTTCAGCGGCAATACGTAATTCTTGTATGCGCTCACCTTCGACCAACTCACCACGAATGATTTGTTCACTGATGTGTTTGGCAATTTGTTCGGACAAACTCTCTGTATCATGTGCTTGC
>JAVXRI010000418.1:0-559 GCA_036643775.1 Pseudomonas sp.
AGCCCGACGACCGCGTCGCCATCGTTGCCCGGCGCGGGCTGGAGACGCTGGTGGGGTTGTTGGCAGTGCTCAAGGCCGGGGCAGGGTACGTGCCGGTTGACCCGGCCCATCCGCCCGAGCGCCTGAATTACCTGCTGGGCGACAGCGCCCCGGTGGTGGTGCTGACCCAAGCGGCGCTGCGCACGCGCCTGCCGCTGCTCGATGTGCCAGTGCTTGAGCTGGATCAGGGCGGCTGGGCAGCCCGCCACGACAACCCGCAGGTAGCCGGGCTGAGCACGGCGCACCTGGCCTATGTCATCTACACCTCGGGTTCCACCGGGCAACCCAAGGGGGTGATGGTCGAGCACCGCACACTGGGCAACCTGGTGGACTGGCATTGCGCAGCCTTTGAACTGGGTGCTGGCAGCCATACCTCGAGCCTCGCCGGCTTCGGCTTTGACGCCATGGCCTGGGAAGTCTGGCCGGCGCTGTGTGCCGGGGCAACCCTGCACCTGGCGCCAGTGCAGGCCGACGGCGAAGACATCGACGCCTTGCTCGCCTGGTGGCAGGCGCAACCATT
>JAVXRI010000419.1:0-558 GCA_036643775.1 Pseudomonas sp.
CGGCAACGCCCAGCAGCAGGCCGACCAGCAAACGTTGCAGGCTGATCGCCAGGTGGCTCCACAGCTCGCCTTGGGCCAGCTCCAGTGCGCTGTGCCACACCAGCGCAGGGGCGGGCAGGATCTGCTCGCTCATCCATTGATTGCGGCTGGCCAGCCACCACAGCGCTACCAGCAGCAACGGCAGGTACCAGGCTTGCAGGCGTTGCCAGGGCAGGGCGCGCAGCCAGGGGCGACGACCCGGCGCAGTGGCCAGGGGCAGGCTGGAAAGTGAAAGGCGGGCCATGCAAACCTCCGATGTCAGCGGTGCGGCGAATCGCTATTTGATTATTTCTTTTAGGTATAACTAGATAGAAATAAATTCGATTAAGCGATAAGAGCTGCATTTAAATCCGCTGGAGGTCTGCGCAGCCAATGCATTCGAAGCATACTTTTCTTGCGTCTTATGCATGCAGCGCCAGGAGCCTTGTGCGCAGGCTTTTATATTCAATAGTTATTAAATTGGAATTTAATATTATTTAATGTTTGGTAGCGACTCTGGGTAGCGTGGTGCATCACTAC
>JAVXRI010000420.1:0-556 GCA_036643775.1 Pseudomonas sp.
CCTGCAAAAGCGCACACCAGTGCTGCGCAAGGCGGGCAATCGTGTCGGGGTCGAACAGCGCAGTGGCGTAGGTGAAGCTGGCCGACAAGCCTGCACCACCTTCGAAGGTATCCAGACTGAGGTCGAAATGCGTGGAGCCAACGGTCCACTCAAAGGGTGTCACGGAGAGTTCTGTGGGTTGCAGGGTCTGCGAGGGCACCTCTGTCTGGTGGTTGAACATCGCCTGGAACAGCGGCGAGATCCCAAGGTTACGTGCCGGCGCCAGCGCCTCGACCAGTTGTTCGAACGGCAGGTCCTGATGGGCCTGGGCTTCGATGGCTGTGCGCTTGACCTGGGCCAGCAGGCCGCTGACGGTCAGCTCGCCATCGAACTCGGCCTTGAGCACCTGGGTGTTGACGAAGAAGCCGATCAGCCCCTCGGTCTCGCTGCGGTTGCGGTTGGCAATCGGCACGCCGACGCGCACATCGCCCAGCCCCGAGTAGCGGTGCAACAGAGTCTGCAACGATGCCAGCAACAGCATGAACAAGGTCACGCCCTGCGCCTGTGCCAGCCCTTG
>JAVXRI010000421.1:0-556 GCA_036643775.1 Pseudomonas sp.
CGCTCCTGGGCAGCCACCAGGCTGCGCTGTTGAGCCAGTTCCAGGCGTGTGGCCGAGCCGGTGCGCTGGCGGGCTTCGACCAGGCCCAGCACGTCACGTGCATTGCGCAGGTTGAGCCGGGCGATGTTCAGTTGCGCTTCCAGGGCCAGGCCTTGCAGGTAGCTGTCGGCCACGGCGCTGACCAAGGTCAGCTCGACCGTCTGCCGGTCGAAGCGGCTGGCATCGAGGCTGCGCAAGGCGCTGGCCCGTGCTGCGCGCAGGCCACCCCAGAAGTCGATCTCGTAGCTGGCGCTAAGTTTCAGGTCGAACGCGGTGCTGGTGCGTTCGCTGCTGCTGACGTCCAGTTGGTCGTTGCCTTCACCCTTCAACAGCCGCTGGCGGCTGCCATCCAGGCCCAGGTTCAGTTCGGGCAGCAATGGCGCGCCAGCGATGACGGCCTGGGCCTGGGCCTGGCGCACACGCGCCGTGGCGGCCGCGAGGTCATAGGCGTTGAGCCGGGCGCGCTCGACTAGGCGGTCCAGCTCGCTGCTGGCAAACGCGCGCCACCACTGTGCTG
>JAVXRI010000422.1:0-556 GCA_036643775.1 Pseudomonas sp.
TATGTTGATGCGCGTTACGCCGACATGGCCAACCGCAACGAGCTGCCGAGTTACACCGTGGTCGACGCGACGTTGTCGTGGCAAGCACTGCGCAACACGACGCTGGGCTTGCAGGTGAACAACCTGTTTGACCGCCGGTATGCGCAAAGCCAATACAATGAGGGGCAGCAGTGGATCCTTGGCGAACCGCGCTCGTTTTTTGTCAGCGCTGATTACACCTTTTGATTGAAAAGCCTTGCCCTCACCCTAGCCCTCTCCCAGAGGGAGAGGGAACTGACCGCGTTGTTTTCACAAGCTGCACCGACCTGAGATACCGAGCCGAACCCAGCTTCAAACAACACCAGGATCAGCGCCCTTCCCCATTGCCCTCTTGGGGGAGAGGGTTGGGGTGAGGGGGAAAAGATTTCAAGCCATGCACAAATCTCATATTCAATTCAGGTCTTAATAAATAGCTTCTTATTCCTTAACGAATATAAATCCCCTCCCTATACTCGTTCAGGAACAGACACGCAGGAGAGCTCCCCCATGCGCAACGAATCAATTCGCTACCTGATTG
>JAVXRI010000423.1:0-554 GCA_036643775.1 Pseudomonas sp.
CCAGGTCGACGGTGGGAAAGTAGCCCCCTCTGGCCACTTTCACATCCTCGTCGGCGGACAGCCGGCTGTTGATCCCGGCCTTGTTCTCCGGGTGGTAGTCCACGGCGCTCTGCACGGCTTGTGACAAGGACATGGCCTGCGCGTTGGCACAGATCATGGCGAACAGAATCGCGCTGCTGATGGGGGTCAAAACGCGCATGGATGACATCTCCCTGATTTCTTGTGGTCTCTCAATCGCCAAAAAAATGACGAAAAATGGAGGTCAAACCGTTTCAGGCTTGTAACAACAGAGCTAAGAACATTTAACGGCCAACCTAAGAAGTATTTCTCATAACCGATATGCGAAAAAAAACTTATGCGCTGTGCTCAAAGCAAGACATTGTTCTCTTCAGATAGCTCGAAAACAGGCGCAGATGTTGGCCTGTCAGGGCGTCCGATAAAGTTCCTCGTTTTTTGCAGCATTGGGTATGGAGTGAGCGGAGGGGAGGTCAACGCAGCGAAATATGGCGACAAAATTTTGGCTCATGGCCGATTGCCAGATCGCAGCGTGACTT
>JAVXRI010000424.1:0-553 GCA_036643775.1 Pseudomonas sp.
GGTCAGAATGTGTTCCTGCTGATTGATATCGACCTGAACGGCCCAGCCTCCCGGTTGGCCCACGATGTGAGTGGCGTTGATGCGTCCTGCTTCAGCCAATCGGCTCAGGTTGGCATGGTCTACTTGATGAGTGGGCACGGGTGTTTTTCTCGGTTTCATCGGGATAAACCATGCTATGCAATCTATAGTTGATTGCGACTATATGCCTTCCGATATTGTTGTGGGAAGCTTCCTTCTGGTGTCATCAACTGTGGATAACTAATGACCGAATCTCCTCAGCGTTCCGGATTCACCCACTTCCACCCCATCCTCACCCGCCCGCAAGACAACGACCACAACGGCCATATCGCCGGTGCCACCGTGCATGGCTTCTTCGAAACCGCCATCCAGGCGTTTCTGGTGGAGCAGGCCGAATTCGACCTGCGCGACGGTGCGCTGGCGGCGTTCGTGGTCAGTTCGGCTGCAGACTTCTTCGCCCTGCCGGGCTTTCCGGATGTGCTTGAGGTGGGGCTGGGCGTGACACGCCTGGCGGGCAGTACCGTTGAGTACCGGT
>JAVXRI010000425.1:0-552 GCA_036643775.1 Pseudomonas sp.
GTAGGAGCGGTGCTGCATGCCCGGCCTCATCGCCGGCAAGGCCGGCTCCCACAGGTCACTTGGTAAACCTTAAAAGTTGCTCATGACGTTGCCCCTGTGGGAGCTGGCCTTGCCAGCGATGCCCCCGCAGGGGCGACGCCTGTCCGCGAGGATTCGCTATGATCCTGCAACGCTGCTTCGCCCTGATTTTGCTGGCGGTCTGCATTACCCTGGCCGTCATGGCCTGGCCCTATCAGGCCGCCTTTTCCTATGAGCCGGTCGGCCCCCGTGCCTTCCCGCTGTTGATGCTCGCCCTGATGGGCGCCGGCCTGCTCTATCTCGCCATCCGCCCCACCGCCATCGTGCGCAAGGACGACGAGCCGGAACTGGACCGCGCCACCCTGCGGAAGGTCGCCCTGTGCGTGCTCCTGCTGCTGGTCTTCGCCTCCACGTTCGAGCCCCTGGGCTTCATTGTCAGCAGCATCCTGATCGGCGTGCCGATGGCCCGCCTGTACGGCGGTCGCTGGATGGCGAGCGTGGTGATCATCAGCCTGATGAGCCTGGGCCTGTACT
>JAVXRI010000426.1:0-552 GCA_036643775.1 Pseudomonas sp.
GGTGACATTCTGGATATCACCCAGATCGAATCGGGGCGCATGTCGCTCAATCAGCAGCGCACTCACTTGATGAAGCTAGTGGAGTCTACGGCCCGGGTGTTTGAAGCCCTGGCGGAGAAAAAAGGCTTACTGATGAGTTTTGAGCTCGACCCCAGGATCAACACAGAGGTGCTGATTGACCCCCTGCGCTTTCGGCAGGTGCTGTCGAACCTGCTGAGCAATGCGATCAAGTTCACCGACAGCGGCCATGTTGGCCTGAGCGTACGCGCCAAAGGCTCGCGTAACAGCGAGCGGCTGAACGTGTGCGTACAGATCGAGGACACCGGGATCGGAATTTCGGAGCAAGACCAGCAGCGCCTGTTCAGCCCTTTCTCCCAGGTCAGCTCGAAAAACAAGCTGCCGGGTGGCTCCGGCCTGGGGCTGATGATCAGTCGTCAGTTGTGCGAAATGATGGGCGGTACGCTGCAGTTGCACAGCACGTTGGGTAAAGGCACGCGCATTAGCCTTGAGTTCGACATGGTGACTCTGCTTGCGGTCTCGCCCGTGATAGCC
>JAVXRI010000427.1:0-551 GCA_036643775.1 Pseudomonas sp.
CGGCCGCCGGTGCGCGCGACTTGTACGCCGGGCACGCGGTTCAGCAGGTCGGTGATGTTGGTCGGTTGCAGGCGGTCGATGTCTTCGCGGGTGAACACGGTGTTGGCGGCGCTGGATTGAGCGCGGTCTTCCACCTGGCGGTTGGCGGTGATCACCACGTTGGACAGCTTCAGGGCTTGTTCGCGGTCGACCGGGGCGGCAAGGGTGGCGCCGGGGGCGAGCAGGACGAGGGGGGCAAGGCGAAGGAATTTCATGGGCAGTTCCATTGCTGTCGCTGGCAAGGCCAGCTCCCACAGGGTTCAGCACAGGCAGCTTGATTGATAGGGTGGCAACTATCGAACACAGCATCGTGTAGCCGCTGCCGATAGGCTGTGCTGGAGCCCGTGAGGGCTCCCAAAGGCGGCGCCTGCTATGCAGGCGAGCGCAGCCTGACGGCAGCGGCTACAGAGATGCTGGCTTTGCCAGCGATGGGGCCGGGACGGCCCCCACAGGAATCACAGACCGAGCAATTGCATCCGCAGGCGTACCGCCGCCTCGATACCGGCTTCATC
>JAVXRI010000428.1:0-551 GCA_036643775.1 Pseudomonas sp.
GGCGCGCCCGCAGGCCACCTTCGCCTCCAAGGTCGAGATCGCCGACGGCAAGGCCACGGTCACCCGCGAAGTCGACGCCGGCCTGGAAACGCTGGAAGTCGACCTGCCGGCGGTGATCACCACCGACCTGCGCCTGAACGAGCCGCGCTTCATCAAGCTGCCGGACATCATGAAGGCCAAGGCCAAGCCGCTGGAGACCCTGCAGCTGGCCGACCTCGGCGTTGAAGCCGCCGATACGTTCAAGACCACCCAGTACGCCGCGCCGTCCAAGCGCAGCAAGGGCGTGATGGTGAAGGATGCTGCCGAACTGGTAGCCGCACTCAAGCAGAAGGGGTTGTTGTAATGGCCAAGATTCTCGTCATCGCCGAACACCTGGACGGCAAGTTAAACAGCGCCGTCGCCAAGACCGTATCGGCGGCAACCGCAGTGGGCGGCGACATCCACGTGCTGGTGCTGGCCGCCGACCCGGCGGCCATCGCCGCCGAAGCCGCGCAGATTGCCGGCGTCAGCAAGGTGCTGACCATCGCCAACCCGGCCAACGCACATGCGCT
>JAVXRI010000429.1:0-551 GCA_036643775.1 Pseudomonas sp.
TACAGCCGCTGGCTGGTCGAGTACCGTCAGCGCAACGCGCCGGTCAGCAACACCCCGGCCAACCCGGACAAGACCGACAAGAAAGCTCAGCGCCAAGCTGCAGCGGCCTTGCGTCAGCAACTGGCACCGCACAAGAAGGCGGCCGACAAGCTGGAAGCCGAGCTTAACCAGGTGCATGCGCAACTGGCTGAGATCGAAACAGCGTTGGGTGACAGCGGCCTGTACGAGGCCGTGCGCAAGGATGAACTGCGCGATGTGCTAGCCCGCCAGAGCAAGCTCAAGCAGCGCGAAGGCGAGCTTGAAGAAGCCTGGATGGAAGCGCTGGAAACGTTGGAAAGCATGCAGGCCGAGCTTGAGGCACTGTCCTGAGGCTGAGGTCTTTGGGGCGTAGGGCGGGAGCCTTTTAGCGCTTGTGAGATCGAGCGCCGCGCGGGCGGCGCTCAACCGCACCCAAAACCCCAAACCCTAAACAAATCTGCAAAATCCGCTGGTTATTTTTTCGCCAACATCTTAGCTTAACGTTTTGCAACATATGTTCGAGCGAGGTGTGT
>JAVXRI010000430.1:0-245 GCA_036643775.1 Pseudomonas sp.
GGTCATGGCCGCGAAGACCTGTTTGCCGACCTCGACCTGTCACGCACCGTGGGCTGGTTTACCAGCCTGTTCCCGGTGCAATTGACTCCAAGTGCGGATCTGGGTGACTCGATCAAGGCGATCAAGGAGCAACTGCGCGCAGTGCCGGACAAAGGCCTGGGCTATGGCCTGCTGCGCCACCTCGGCCCGCAGTCTGCGCGGGAGAGCCTGGCGCAACTGGCCAAGGGCGCCATCGTCTTCAACTA
>JAVXRI010000430.1:255-551 GCA_036643775.1 Pseudomonas sp.
CATCGGTTTTGGCGTGCTGCGTTACCTCGGCGACGACGCGGCGCAAGCCTCGCTCAAAGCGCTACCGCGGCCGCGCATTACCTTCAACTACCTGGGCCAGTTTGATCGGCAGTTCGATGACACCGCGATGTTTGCCCCGGCCACTGAAAGCGCCGGGCTGGCCCAAGACGAAAACGCGCCGCTGGCCAACTGGCTGAGCATCGAAGGGCAGGTGTATGGCGGCGAACTCAACCTGCAATGGACCTACAGCCACGAGATGTTTGACGACGCCACCGTGCAGGCACTGGTGGACGATT
>JAVXRI010000431.1:0-550 GCA_036643775.1 Pseudomonas sp.
GCGACTGCGTTGCTGAGCATTGGTGTAGTAGCGGCTGGCTTGCTGGTGCACCGCAAGCGCGAAGCTGCCGGGCGGGTGGCGCTGGATAACTGATCCGCGCTGGCTGAAATGAAAAGGCCGCGCCCTGTGAAGGGTGCGGCCTTTTTGTTGGGCTGTGCGGGCCTCTTCGCGGGACAGGCGAAGGAATTTTTCGGGGCAAAAAAAAGGCCGCTGCAAGCCGCAGCGGCCAATCGAGACGTTAGATCAAGGAGCTTCAAAATCTACGTCGGTGAACCTCGCAAGCATGAAAAGCGGGGGGAGTGCCCTTCATGCCGGCCAGTGAGTAAAGAATAAGCGCTTGATCCTGTGGGAAAAATAGCAGCTTATGACATTCACCTTTACGTATCGGGCAACAGTGCCGCAGCCGCTCAGGCGGCAGGCGAATAGCCCATGCGCCAGCTGGTTTCTCGCGCAGACGCCAACAGCCGTTGCGCCGCCGGGCCATGCTCGTCGGCATGGAAGATCGACGTCGGCCCGACCACGGTCATCACAGCAGCGATCTGCCCCATGG
>JAVXRI010000432.1:0-241 GCA_036643775.1 Pseudomonas sp.
TTACGCCGGATCAGAGCAAGTACTACAACCCGCAGGTTGAGATTGAGGATTGAGGAGCGTTGCGTCATGGTCGACTTGCATCAGGAATTCCAGAACAGCCGTTTCTACCATCAGGCCCGGATCGACCGGCGTTCAGCCGATGCCTTGCTCGGCATCGCTGCAGGCCTGACGGCAGACAGCACCATCAATCAACAGGAAGCCGAGTTCCTCAAAAGCTGGATTGAACAGCACCTGGCCCACC
>JAVXRI010000432.1:251-549 GCA_036643775.1 Pseudomonas sp.
GCGATGGGATTCTGGATGCCGATGAGTCGGCGGAACTGCTGGATGTGCTGCAACAGTTCACCGGCGTGCCCAACAGCAGCGTCAGGCCCTTTACCGCACCAACCACCCTCCCCCTGAACAATCCCGCACCAGTATTGGATTGGTCGGAGCGGGTGTATCTGTTCACGGGTGCCATGGCCTTTGGACCACGCAAGGAATGCGAAGCGCTGGTGCTTGAGCGCGGTGGATTGATTGGCGGTTCAGTGAGCAAGAAAGTGCACTACCTGGTGGTGGGCAGTGTCGGGAATGAGCAATGGCT
>JAVXRI010000433.1:0-549 GCA_036643775.1 Pseudomonas sp.
GGCGTGCGTCCATTCCCTAAAGGTGAACGAGGTGAAGGCTTCGTGACCCTGGCCAGTGGCCGTGAGGGTGATGGCGATGTGTTGGGTATCCGCGCTGATGCTCGGCTAGTGGCGGCAACACTGCAGGCTGGGGAAAGTGCCGAATACCGTCTGGATGCGGGGCGCCGGGCGTACCTGGTGCCGGCCAAGGGCGTGATCGAGGTGAACGGGTTGCGCGCCGAGGCTCGGGACGGGGTGGCGGTTGAAGACGAGCAGGTGCTCGTGGTGACCGCACTGGAAGAGAGTGAGATTGTGCTGGTTGATGTGGCGTAATCGAGGGCCCAATCGCCGGCAAGGCCGGCTCCCACAAGATCGCAATGCTGCACAGATCCTGTGGGAGCCGGCCTTGCCGGCGATGCTTTGGGCTTTTAGGCGATAGCGGCATCCACCAACGCCTGCGCCTCGCCCACCAGACGCTGTAAATGCGCCTCGTCGACAAAGCTTTCGGCGTAGATCTTGTAGATGTCTTCAGTGCCCGACGGACGCGCTGCGAACCAGCCGTTGGCCGTC
>JAVXRI010000434.1:0-548 GCA_036643775.1 Pseudomonas sp.
TTGATCACGAAGTCTTCGCCGTACTCGAACAGGCACAGGGCTCCGCCGTTTTCAGGGATCGGGGCGGTGTCGAGCAGAACGAAACGTTTCATGGGGAACTCATCGAGAAAGTAATAAAGCTACAAGGGCAACGGAGCCATTGATGAAGGGCACCATTCTAACGGTCATTGTGTTGGCAGCGCTCTCGATAAGTGAATCGGCTCTGCTTTTGCGCATGCCTCGAATGACTGGTCCTGGCCGATTTGTGGTGCTTCTGGAGAGAAATGGAGCCGCTACCTGTCGCTAACAGGCGCCTGCGTTGCAGGCGAGCGCAGCCTGACGGCAGCGGCTACGGAATTTTCAGGGTCTGTGAGGTTACTGTGGGAGCCGGCCTTGCCGGCGATGATGGTTCAGGCAACCTATTAACAAGGCTTTGCCTTGCATCGCTGGCAAGGCCAGCTCCCACAGTTATCGCTGCAGGCCATAAATATCCTGGCTGCTGAGGATTGGGGTGGGAGCCGGTCTTGCCGGCGATGGTAGTTCAGGCAACCTATTAGCAAGGCTTTGCC
>JAVXRI010000435.1:0-547 GCA_036643775.1 Pseudomonas sp.
AGCAACGCGTAGAACGCCGGCACCACGAACAGCGACAGGAAGGTGGACACGCTGACGCCGAAGATCACCACGATGCCGATGGTGGCGCGGCTGGCCGAACCGGGGCCGCCGGCCACGACCAGCGGGACCGCACCAACCACGGTGGCGATCGAGGTCATCAGGATCGGCCGCAGGCGCACCATCGACGACTCGACGATGGCCTGGTGCACATTGCGGCCTTCATCGCGCAGCTGGCCGAGTTGACGGCATGATCGTCGGCACGGCAGGCCATATCGACCATGGCAAGACGACCCTCACGCGCGCGCTGACGGGCGTGCACACGGACCGCCTGAAGGAAGAGCAGGCGCGCGGCATTTCGATCGAACTCGGTTACGCCTATCTGCCGCTGGCCGACGGCACGGTGCTGGGCGTGATCGACGTGCCGGGACACGAAAAATTCATCCGCGCCATGGCCTCCGGCGTGACGGGCATCGACTTCGCCCTGCTCGTGGTGGCGGCCGACGACGGCATCATGCCGCAGACGCACGAGCACCTGGCCATCTTGCAG
>JAVXRI010000436.1:0-545 GCA_036643775.1 Pseudomonas sp.
AACTTGGCAATGAACTCAAGTTTGTGCGCGATGCCCATTTCGCAGGTGAGGTTTTCGAGAAATTCTTTAACCTCTTTCGTCCGGCCGTAGGTCTGCACTTGCTCCAACAGCGAGGTCGACACGTTGCCTTTGCCCGCTTTGTATTCGGCGACAAACTCATCGGTGGTGTAGTACTGGCGCATCTCGCGGTCTTGCCCATCCTTCAAGATGAAGGTGCCCATGTCGATGTTCAGGTGTTCCATGAAGCACCGCCCGACCATCCCGTCTTTTTTGATGATGCCCGCGGCCTGCAGCGATTCGCTGTTGAGCAATTGCCTGGCATTCTCAATGGCGCCCGTTGCCAGCACGAAGTGCTTGGCCACCAGTCGCTCGCGCTTGTTCTCGTAGTCAGACACCACAGCAGCCTGTAGCTGGCCAGAAGCCTGATCGAACTCAAGATCAACGCAATTGCAATGGATGAAGACGTCCAACCCTTTGGTCTCGTTGAGGGCTGTTGCGTATTTTTGGGCAAACCGTGTGGGCGGGCTGAGCAGGAACCGGTCGGC
>JAVXRI010000437.1:0-545 GCA_036643775.1 Pseudomonas sp.
GCCGAGTTTGTTCAGCGCCTGCAGCAAAGTCTGCGCCGGGGCATCGCTGTGCATCGCCGCGCTGTTGGCAGCGGCGATCAACACCGCGGTGATCTGCGGGTCGCTGCGCACCTCTTCTTCAAGCACGCGCAGGTCCAGCCCTTGCGGATTGAGCGCGCGCTTGATGGCTTGCTCGACGTCGGCCAGCAGCGGCCCACCGTCGGCACTGGCGCGGCGCTGCTCAAGATACGCCGGCAGCTTGGCTCCGGGGCTGAGCGGCGGCACCGGGCAGGCGATCTCCTCGCCGGCGCTGGTCAGCAGCACTTCGAGGCGCTTGCGCAGTTTGTCGATGTTGAGCGGTTTACTCAGGTATTCAGTGGGTTGCAACGGCAGCACTTCACGCACGCTGGCGCTGTCGCTGCGGTTGCTCAGCAAAATGAACGGCAGGCTCGGCGTCTGGCTCTTGCCACGCACTCTGCGCAGCAGGTCGAGGCCGTCAATGTCACCCACCAACTCACGGTCGGCGATGATCAAGTCAGGCTTGCTGGCCAGTGCCGCCAGCGCCT
>JAVXRI010000438.1:0-544 GCA_036643775.1 Pseudomonas sp.
TCATGTTCGACGGCATTCTGGTGCCGGCTGGCAAGGCGTCGCTGGATGCGTTGGGCGCCAGTGGGCTGGCCAAGCACTTCCTGCTGGAAGGCTACAAGCACCTGAAGGCGATCGCGTTGGCCAAGGAAGGCAAGGCATTGCTGGGCAGCTTGGGGCTCAAGGAGGACAAGGGCTTGCTGCTGGGGGATGACCAGAAAACCGTGGATGCCTTTGTGAAAGCGGTAGAGGGGCATCGGGTTTGGGAGCGGGAGGCGGCTGCTGAGGCGGTGCCGGCCTAAGGGGGGCTGCTTTGCAGCCCATCGCCGGCAAGCCAGCTCCTACACGTGCACCACAGTTCCCGAGGGCAGTGGTGGCATTTGTGGGAGCGGGCTTGCCCCGCGAAGCTGTTCAGCGTTGATGCGGGACCAGTACCACCTGGGCGGGCAGCTTGCGCTGAATTTGGTGCTTCTGGTTTAGCTTGAACCCGCTGTCAATCTTGTGCACCCGCTTTTCCAGCAGCGTCTTCAACCAAGGTGCATCCTCGGTGCGCGGCACCTGGAACACC
>JAVXRI010000439.1:0-544 GCA_036643775.1 Pseudomonas sp.
CATCACCGGCGTCAACACCTTGTTCAACGGCCTGCTCAATACCGAGGGCTTCGACGAGGTCGACTTCTCCAACCTCAAGGTTGCGCTCGGCGGCGGCATGGCCGTGCAGCGCGCCGTGGCTGACAAGTGGAAAAAGGTCACCGGCGTCACCCTGGTGGAAGCCTATGGCCTGACCGAAACCTCACCGGCGGCCTGTATCAACCCGCTGGATCTGAAGGAATACAACGGCGCCATCGGCCTGCCGATCCCGTCCACCGAAGCCTGCGTCAAGAACGACGACGGCCAGATGGTGGCATTGGGCGAAGTGGGCGAACTGTGCATCCGCGGCCCGCAGGTGATGAAGGGCTACTGGCATCGCCAGGACGAGACCGACAAGGTCATGGATGCCGACGGCTGGCTGCATACCGGCGACATGGCGCGCATGGACGAGAACGGCTTCTTCTACATCGTCGACCGCAAGAAGGACATGATTCTGGTCTCCGGTTTCAACGTGTACCCGAATGAAATCGAAGACGTGCTGGCGATGATGCCGGGCATTCTGGAA
>JAVXRI010000440.1:0-541 GCA_036643775.1 Pseudomonas sp.
TGACCTGTCGGTGATCCTGGGTGCGCGGGTCAGCAATTATCAGTACGACGCCCTGTTCCATTACCACGTTGCCAGTCTGCAGCCCTACGACACCGACGACTCGGTCAAGGTCACCGGTGAAGTCACACCCTATGCGGGCGTGGTCTATGACTTGAACGACGTGCACTCGGTCTATGCCAGCTACACCAGCATCTTCAAGCCGCAGCCCTATCGTAATAAGGCAGGGAAGTTGCTGGAGCCGCGCGAAGGGAACAATTACGAGATCGGCTTGAAAAGCGAATACTTCGGCGGCCGCCTGAACACCGCCATGGCGTTGTACGAAGTCAAACTGGACAACGATGCCGTGGCCGATGGGACCGTGGCGGGCAGTGATGGCCTGATTACCGCCTATCGCGCGGAAAAGACCACCACCCGAGGTATCGACATGGAGGTGAGTGGGGAGCTGGCGCCGGGCTGGAACCTGGCAGCCAGCTATACCCATTCCAGGGTCAAGGACAACGATGGCGAGCGGGTCAAGACCACCATCCCGATGGACATGTTC
>JAVXRI010000441.1:0-540 GCA_036643775.1 Pseudomonas sp.
GTACCTCGATCGAGCACAAGCTAGGCATTCACGGCAGCCCTACAGCGTCCATGAGCTTCGGCGATCGGGGCGGCGCGATCGGCTACCTAGTCGGCGAGCCACACCAGGGGCTGGCGTGCATGTTCACGATGATGAACCACGCACGGCTGAACGTCGGGCTCGAGGGCGTAGGCGTTGCCGAGCGTGCCTACCAGCATGCGCGGTCATATGCTTTGGAGCGCGTGCAGGGCAAGCCGGCGCTGGCCGGCAGCGCCACCATCGTTGGCCACCCCGACGTGCGCCGCATGCTGATGGATATGAAGGCGCGCACCGAGGCGATGCGTGCGCTGGCCTACTTCTGCGCAGGGCAGATGGATCGCGCCGCCGGTCACCCTGATGCACGGGAGCGCGCTGATGCTCTGGCGCTGGTCGGCCTGCTGACGCCGATAGTCAAGGGCTGGTGTACAGACGGTGCACAGGGCATCACATCCGATGGCGTCCAGATCCACGGCGGCATGGGCTACATCGAAGAAACCGGCGCGGCGCAGTACTTCCGCGATG
>JAVXRI010000442.1:0-538 GCA_036643775.1 Pseudomonas sp.
AATCCTTTGAAATCAACCACAAGGACGATTTTAAGGGCGCTTTCTCCTGGGTTTATCAGGTGTTCATGGCAGTGCCATGACAGCCGTCAAAGGTGTTCGGGTAACTTGCCGAACAGGTCCATTTGTTTTGTAGTTCATCTCTTACATGTCGCTCGAGAATCGTTACCGGTGGTATGAGCGGGATTCGCAGGGATAAGTTCCAGTCGCGGTTCTGCGCAAGTGAAAGATTTCTTAATATTTCTTCAGTATTCGGTACTTTCACTTTGATAGCACTGTCGTGCTGCACCCCTGTATATAAAGGGCGAACTTGAGGTGGGATGGTTTTATGCCAGCATCGGAAAAAATTTCAGAATATTTCGTCAAAAAAGTACGAACGGTCATTTGACGCGTTGACTGTAAAGAAGCATGTCTAATTATTGACGCCGTATTAATGGCGTTTCCCGGTCGGCAGTGCTTCCGTATTTGCTGAGAGGGGTGGGCTGGTTAGGGTGAGTCGACACATTTATTCGTCGTTATCGGACAGGAGGTCCACCATGAC
>JAVXRI010000443.1:0-537 GCA_036643775.1 Pseudomonas sp.
CGCAGGGCACCGCGCAAAGCCTGGGCAAAGCCGGCACTGTGGCGGCCGATTTCGCGTTGACTGATCAGGCTGCGCTGAGGCCGGTGAACAAATTCGATCGGGTCTTCGAGGGTCAGGATATGCAACGCCTGCTCGCGGTTCAGGTGATCGAGCAACGCGGCCAGGGTGGTGGATTTGCCCGACCCCGTCGGCCCGGTGATCAGCACCAACCCCGCTGGCAGCTCGGCGATCTGACGAAACACCTCACCCAGCCCCAGGTCGCTCAGCGTGCTCACCTGACTCGGAATCACCCGAAGCACCGCTGCAGGGCCTCGGCACTGGCAAAAGGCATTGACCCGAAACCGCGCAAGATCGGCTACGGCTAGCGAAAAGTCGATATCCAGATGTGTTTCAAAATCCTTTTTCTGCGCCGTCGTCATCAGCTGGCTCAGCAGCTCAAGCACCTGCTCAGCGCTCAGCGCCGGTAAATCCAGGCGGCACAATTGCCCATCCAGGCGTAGGGTCGGCACCTCCGACGCGGCCAGGTGCAGGTCCGAG
>JAVXRI010000444.1:0-270 GCA_036643775.1 Pseudomonas sp.
TGGCCAGACCTACGGTGGCGAGCAGGCTGCGGCGGCGCCGGAGTTCCACCCCTTGCTGCCGCTGCACATCGAATTGCAGCAAGCCCGGCTGGAGGAAGTGCAGGGTCGCCTGGAGCAGGCCGGGCAGCGCTTGCACAAGCTGCACGCACGCGGGCAGCGCAGCGGCGGGCACATGCTCAGTGTGACTGCGCTGTGCCAGCACCTGGCCGCGCTGTTGGCTGGCGATGCCCGGCAGGCGGCGGGCGAATTGTTCAGCCAGGCCCTGGAGGC
>JAVXRI010000444.1:292-537 GCA_036643775.1 Pseudomonas sp.
GTTGCCGCACAGCGAGGCACTGCCAAGCCCGGCTCCGACAACGGCCACCACCAGCGACCTGAGCGCCCGTGAAATGTCGGTGCTCAAGCTGATTGCCCAAGGTTGCTCGAACCAGGAAATCAGCGAGCAGCTGTTCATCTCCCTGCACACCGTGAAAACCCACGCCAGCCATATCAACGGCAAGCTCGGCGTAGAGCGGCGTACCCAGGCGGTGGCGCGGGCCAAGGAACTCGGCTTGCTCTAGC
>JAVXRI010000445.1:0-537 GCA_036643775.1 Pseudomonas sp.
AAAACCGGAGACGCCATGCAACGTTTCACTTTGAGCCCCCGCGGCCTGTTGGCCTGCCTGATCACCGCGTGTCTGAGCCAGTCGGTGCTCGCCGCCGACGCGCCCGTCGCCCCGAGCGCACAGACCATCGCCAGCAACGCCGCTGTTCTGAAGCAGCTGCCCTTCAGCGACCGCACCGATTTCGAATCCATCAGCAAAGGCCTGATCGCGCCGTTCAAGGGTCAGGTCAAGGACGCCAGCGGCAAAGTCATCTGGGACGTGCAGGCCTACGACTTCCTCGCCAAGGATCAAGCACCGGAATCGGTCAACCCGAGCCTGTGGCGACTGGCCCAGCTCAATGCGCACGCCGGTCTGTTTGAAGTCAGCCCGAAGCTGTATCAGGTGCGCGGCCTCGATCTGGCCAACATGACCATCATCGAAGGTGACGACGGACTGATCATCATCGACCCGCTGACCATGGCCGAAACCGCCAAAGCGGCGCTGGATCTGTACTACGCCAACCGTCCGCACAAACCGGTGGTCGCCGTCATTTACAGC
>JAVXRI010000446.1:0-537 GCA_036643775.1 Pseudomonas sp.
TGCGTTGCGGGCATGGGGGGACAGGTCGGTGGCTACCAGGATGTGTTTCAGCGGGCTCATGTGGGGCTCCTTGTCCAAGGCCGCGCACAGTGATACGGGGTAAATCCCCAGCGCTGTGCGGCTGGCGGTGCTTGAGTCATTCCGTGTGGGCAGCCATCGTCGCGCGAACCCGGCGCGAGGGCTTGATTTGGGTCAATGGAGTGAAGGTACTCACCGAGCTTGCGGTGTAGTCGCGCTTTGATTCAGGCCCACTCGGCGCGGTCTGCCAGCAGCCTGGCCTGGCGCATTTCGTGGGTGATCAGGACGATGGTCAGGCCCAGTCGCTGGTTGCCGCGAGCCTATGGCGGCGCAGAGGTGTCGTTCGCCACGCTCGCCCGGGTGATCGCCATCGTCTCCGCTGCCGACCCCTCGCTGGGGCAGATTCCGCAAAACCACAGCCCGCTGTCGGCACAGCAACAGCGGAAAGTCGTGAGCACATAACAATTTGTTATGTTATGTATCATGACAATATATTTATCATTATCAATTTCAGGCCCT
>JAVXRI010000447.1:0-297 GCA_036643775.1 Pseudomonas sp.
TCAGTGATTGGCTGCAAAGCGGTCGCTAGTCATTCAGGCAATCACAACTTGCAAAGCAAGAGCGAAGCGAATTGTGCAGTTGATCTAGATCGACGGGCCCCGTTACCGGAGTGAAGGGACCCGGAGCGCAGCGTAGGGCCGAATGGTGACGCAAAGTCACCCTAAAAACCGGATAAGCCCAACGCCACCAATGAACCCAAAACCCATCACTTATTCCGCTTGGGCACCTGAACCAACTGCGTCTCGGAATACATGTCATGCCAACTACGCTTACGCTTGTCGATCAATACCCAGAAG
>JAVXRI010000447.1:307-536 GCA_036643775.1 Pseudomonas sp.
CGACCCAATCGATACAACGAAGCGCAACAGCGCCTGCCACAAACTGATCGCCGAACCATCGGCGTTCTGCACCCGCACCCCCCACACTTGCATACCGAGGGTTTGCCCGCCGTGGGTCCAGAACTTGGCAAAGAACCCAAACAGCACAAACAGCAGAACCGTCGACAGCAAGGGGTCACCATCCAAAGCCCCTGACTCGGTCAACGCCCGCATGCGTGTCTCGCCGAGG
>JAVXRI010000448.1:0-232 GCA_036643775.1 Pseudomonas sp.
GTATCGAGGACGATGGGCCGGGGGTGCCAGCCGATCAACGTGAGCGCATTCTGGAGCGCGGTGAGCGGCTGGACAGCCAGCACCCTGGGCAGGGCATCGGGCTGGCGGTGGTCAAGGACATTGTCGACAGCTATGACGCCGAGCTGAGCCTGGGGGATTCGCCCCTTGGGGGCGCAGCATTCAGGATTACCTTCAACCTGGATTGATTTTCAGCCTGTACCGGCCCCCGCAT
>JAVXRI010000448.1:242-537 GCA_036643775.1 Pseudomonas sp.
GGGCAAACCCGCTCCCACAGGGATCGCACAGGCTTCGAATGCAGGGCGGATTCCCGCCATCCACTCTGTACAAAAACCGCCACCGGGCGGAAATCCGCCAGCCTTCCTCAGGCAAATCGCCCCGTCGTTGGGCATTTATCCCTAGCAAATACGGCCCTCGCACCCTTCATGGGCATTTTGGCACCACCCTTGCTATTGATCCTGGCAGAGGCCTGCCCAGGCATCTCGAACACAACGACAAATCCCTCCAAGTGCAGGAGGGTTAGCGATTCAGGTGCCCCTCACCCTGGGAAGG
>JAVXRI010000449.1:0-536 GCA_036643775.1 Pseudomonas sp.
CGCGCTGGGGATGCTCAGTCGCGATCAGCTTGACCAGTGGCTGCCGCAGGAGCGTGACCTGGATGCGTACTTCCTGGGGCCTAAAGGTTTCATGGCGGCGATCAAGCAGCACCTCAAAGGTTTGGGTGTGCCGGAGAAACAAAGCCGCTACGAGTTCTTCGGGCCGGCGTCTGCGCTGGAGTAAACAGCAGCGGCGGTAACGCTGCCATCGCCGGCAAGGCCGGCTCCCATAGGGAATGCAGTGTGTGCAGCCTGTGTGGGGGTCGGCCTTGGCGGCGATGTTTTTTCGGTTTTGTTCAATGTTAATCCTGCTTTAATCCCTCGAACATTCACTGCCCATGGCGCACTCCAGGAACCTTCCGGGTTCTGAAAGGTCAAGGGCAGCGTGTAGACTTGCGCACAACGGACACCTGTCTGGGTCTACCTACCAATCGAAGGACACAGGAATGAACGAGCAAACTCAGCACCTGAATCGGGAGCGGCGCTTTCTGGTGCTGCTGGGCATGATCTGTCTGGCGCTGATCGGCGGCGCGCTG
>JAVXRI010000450.1:0-532 GCA_036643775.1 Pseudomonas sp.
CACATTCGATCAGGCCCTGGTGCTGGCTGATGATGTTCTGGGTAATGGCCAGGCCCAGCCCGGTACCGTCCGGGCGACCGCTGACCATGGGGTAGAAGATGGTTTCCTGAAGTTCGGCGGGAATACCCGGACCGTTGTCGATGATCTCGACCTTGGCCACCAGACGATGGCGGGTATGGCCAATGGTGAACTGGCGCATGGCCCGAGTGCGCAGGCTGATACGCCCCAGGCGCAGTTCGTTCTGGCCACTGATCGCCTGCATGGCGTTGCGCACGATGTTGAGTACCGCCTGAATCATCTGTTCGCGGTCGATCAGCACATCGGGCAGGCTTGGGTCGTAGTCACGCACCAGGGTGATGCCGCCCTGGCTCTCGGCTTCGACCAGGCTGCAGACCCGCTCGAGCACTTCATGGATGTTGGTCATCGCCAGCGACGGCAGTTTGTTCGAGCCGAGCATGCGGTCGACCAGGTTGCGCAGGCGATCAGCCTCTTCAATGATCACGTTGGTGTAATCCTTGAGGCTTTCTTCGGG
>JAVXRI010000451.1:0-532 GCA_036643775.1 Pseudomonas sp.
GCTTCGTCAACGGTCTTGACGTTCTGATCCTGCATCTGCTGACGCGTGATCACAGAAACCGACTGCGGAATGTCCTTAAGCCGGGTATTACCCTTGAGCATCGAAGCCGTGCCGGTGGTGTAGGAGCCAGTGCCTTCGGTGGTGCCGCCCAGGCCCGAGCTGGTTACCGTCGTCGCACCGAGCTCCATTGCACTGTACTCGGCCGGCGGTGAAAGTGTCAGCACGTTGCCCTGCAGGCTGTAGCGCACCTTGGCGCCCCTTAGCAGCTGGGCGATCGCCTGCTCTGCACTCAGGCTACCCTTCACCTGCGTGCTTTTTTGGCCCTCCACCACGCCCGGGCTGTACAGCACTTCGACGTTCGCCTGCCTGCCGAATTCGCGCAACGCCGAAGCCAGTGGCTGGGCGGGAATGTCGAAAGCGATGTCCTGCGCCTGGACCGTCACGGCGGGCAGCATCATGGCAAGGCCCGCAGCGGCCAGCAGGCGAGGTTTACGCACCGAATGACGTATCAGCAAGGCCCGGGCGAGGGGGG
>JAVXRI010000452.1:0-531 GCA_036643775.1 Pseudomonas sp.
GTAACGCGCGGTACTCTTGCCCCCCTGCCCGATCAGGCCCCCCACCGGGTCTGCCAGTGCGCCGCGCCCGACCGTCCAGGTGCTGGTGGGGGTACGGCTGTGGTAGTTCATGGCGTAGAAGCCGAACTCGGTATCGTTCAGCTCCGGCACCAGCCAATGCATGGCCACACCGAATTGACCGCTGTTGCGCGGGTCTTTGTCCGAGAGCCGTGGGACATAGCCGTAGCCACCGGGCACACCGGTGCCATCGATGTCACGGTCGAAGTCGCTGCCATTGATTGCCATGTTGATGTCACAACCTTTGGCGGCGACATCGCTGCTGAAAAAGGTCCCGCAGTTGTCTGCGACGCTCTTCTCCCACTGCAGTTGATAGAACGCCGACACCGAGACGTTATCGGTAAGGCCCTGGTTGAAATACAGCATGCTGACCGGGATCAGCGCTTCCTTGACCTCGGAACCGGGTCGGCGCAGCGCTGAGACATCGACCGGGTTGATGCTGTTTATACCGTTCTGGATGAAGGTGCTTTCACC
>JAVXRI010000453.1:0-531 GCA_036643775.1 Pseudomonas sp.
CGCCAGCCTGACCATCGACGGTGGCTTCGCGGCCTGATGCAATCAGCCTCCGCCCCTGGCGGCCAGGCTTTGTTCAATCATGTGGACGAACGCCCGGGCCGCCGGGGTCGGGCTTTTCGACCAGATCACATACAGATGGCGGCGTGGCGCGTCACGCACCTGAGCCGTCACCACATCGCGAAAATCACTGGCGATACGCGCCGGCACCAACCCTACCGCCAGGGCACGCTGGACGAACTTTTCCACCAACCGGATGTTACTCACTTCAAACTGCACACGATGGCGCAAGCCAGCAGCGGCAAACGCTTCGTCGGTCTGGCGGCGAGCACCGGTACCCGCCGGAAAGTCGACCAGCGGCTGGTCTTCAAGGTGGGCCAACGATAAGTCCCTGATTTTGGCCAGCGGATGCTCCACAGGCAGCACCACCACCAGTTCCTCTTCAGCCAGCAATCGATACTCGACCCCCTCCAGCGCCTGCCCCGGCCACACCCCGATAAAGCCCACATCCAGTCGTCGCTCACGGACATCGGC
>JAVXRI010000454.1:0-531 GCA_036643775.1 Pseudomonas sp.
ATCCGCAGCGTGCCCTTGAGCTGGGTGTGCTCGGAGCGCGCCTCCTCGATCGCCAGGCGTGCTTCATCCAGGGTGCGCAAGCAGCGCAGATAAAAGCGCTCACCGGCATCGGTCAGCGCCAGTTGCCGGGTGCTGCGGGTCAGCAGGGTCACCCCCAACTCGGCTTCCAGACGCTTGAGGTTGAAGCTGACCACCGCCCGGGTTTGCCCCAGCAGATCGGCTGCGGCGGTCAACGAGCCGGCCTCGACGACGGCCTTGAAGGTATCGAAACGGTCCAGGCTGACCATGTTGACGGCGTTCCTTGTCAAAATAATTTTGACAAACTAGCAGCCATTTCACGGTTTTTCCAAACCTCCCGGCGCTCTACCCTGCACCGCTCATTGCCCGGAAAGTGCTCATGGCCCATCGCTGGAAAGTTGCGCTGGTGTACCTGCTGGGGTTCGCCCTCGACCTGATGAACATGTTCGTCGCCAGCATTGCCTACCCCGACATCGCGCTGCAATTGCACGCCTCGGTGACCCAACTGGCGTG
>JAVXRI010000455.1:0-530 GCA_036643775.1 Pseudomonas sp.
GGCCTTTCCTTGATGCGGGAAGCATGGCTTCAGCCATCCGCTGGAGGCAGTGCTTACACCGCCGGTGATTTGCACAACTTGATTCATGCTGCCTCCTTGAGCTGTTTGATCTTTGCCCGGTACTCGACCTTGATGGCCTTCAGGTCTTCGATGGTGTAACGCTGGGCCTGATGAGGCCCTTCGAGGAAAGCCACCTGGTTGGCGCCGATGCGCTGCACCAACCGGATGCGGTACTCGACCGCGTTGCCGGACAGGTTGCGGTTGCACTTCACACACTGGCGGTGGACGTTGAGTGGCTCAAAGCGCAGCTCTGGGCAGGCCCCAACGGAACGGTAATGGCCAGCGTCCCAGCGACTGCCGGTGATCAGGTCGTGATCGCTGGGCAACGAATCGCAGCTGATGCATGGTTGACCGCTATCGCGCAGGCGAATGTATTCGTTGAACAGCACCTGGGCCTCGCACATGTGGTCGCTACGGGTCTTCAGCTTCTCCTTGCGCACCTTGATCTCGCGACGCTCGCGCTGGTCGAT
>JAVXRI010000456.1:0-530 GCA_036643775.1 Pseudomonas sp.
GACCTGCGTGACGGGCTGGCGCCGGCTGATGGGCTGTTGGAGATTGTTGCGCATCCGAGTGCGCTGGGCAGCCATGACTTTGGTGATGCGTATCTGGGTACTGGCGAGTCGTTGCAGGCGTTGCTCGAGCAGCGTTTGGCCGGGGTACCGCGGGTGGGGTATGGCGTGCTTACTGCAACACCAGTGGGAAGTGGTCTGCTTGGCGAGAAGGTTTGAATGGGATTATCAGCAAGGCCTCCTGATTTATTGTGGGAGCCAGCCTTGCCGGCGATGAGGCCGGTGCAGTCAGCACAATACCTGTGATTGCTGCGCAATCAATCGCTGGCAAGGCCAGCTCCCACAGGTATCAGCGGCACTGCAAACCCAGCAGGATCTACTCAGGCTCATCCTCTGCCGGAAAATACCGGCAGCTTTTGCGCGTCGCCAACTGCTCGGGCGTCGGGCGCTCATCGATGAATGCGGCGGTGCGGTCACTGTAGATCTCCAGAAACCCCCACTTCAGATCGGCTTCGGTCTGACCCGGCTTGGGT
>JAVXRI010000457.1:0-529 GCA_036643775.1 Pseudomonas sp.
CGACGCCCGACCGTGTGCGTGAAACCTTGTTCAACTGGCTCGCGCCGTACGTTGAAGGGGCCAAGGTACTCGACCCGTTCGCCGGCAGCGGCGCGCTGTTTCTCGAAGCGCTGTCGCGTGGCGCGGCCATGGGCCAGGCGCTGGACGCGAGCAACATTGCGGTGTCCAGCCTGAAGGAACACCTCGGCACCCTGCGCTGCACCAACGGCCAGGTGCAGACGGCGGACGCGCTGCGTTATCTGGAAACCCAGACCGCCAGCGCGTACGACCTGGTGTTCCTCGACCCGCCGTTCAACCAGAACCTGCTGCCTGCCGTGTGCACCTTGCTCGAAGAACGTCAGTGGCTAGCCGCCGACTCGTGGATCTACACTGAAAGTGAATCGGCGCCATCGACGCTGGGCCTGCCGGGCAACTGGCGCCTGCACCGCGAACAGAAATCCGGTCGGGTTTACTACGCGCTGTGGCAACGTACGGCAGAGATCGCCGGTTAATCGACCGGTCTGAATAAGCGGCGGCCCTTCCCACTGGG
>JAVXRI010000458.1:0-527 GCA_036643775.1 Pseudomonas sp.
CCCTGGATCGCGGAAGGCAAGGCAGGCAAACCGATCCTGAGCATGGTCGATGGCAATGAAATCATTGCCAGCAATGCCGACGCGGTGGTCATGGGGCCGAATGACGATGGCAGTTTCCCACCCGCCACCTATCCCCTTGAAAGCCAGGGTAAGCGTAACCCCAGCCTGCCCAATCGCCTGGAGCCGTTCCGCGATTTTGCTGCGGTGTTCCACGATCAGTCCGCTGTCGTCCAGGCGTTTCCAGGGTTCTGGGGCGACCTGGCGTTCGGCCAGATGCTCGATCCGACGCGCGACGCCTTTATGGTCAACTACGGCTCCGGTGGCATGGGCGCCGAGGTCATCGCCAACCGTGTGGGTGTGGGCCCCATGCATGATTGCTTGTCCTGCGCCTATGAAGAATTCTTCCTCAGCGCACACACCACCGGTGATATCGCGATGCAGGTGGACGTGCCGGCCAACATCGGTCTCGAGCAACTGGCACCCGGCCAGGTTCCGCCGGCCGACAGTGTCGGTATCAAGGCCAGCAT
>JAVXRI010000459.1:0-527 GCA_036643775.1 Pseudomonas sp.
TAGAACTTTTCCCTATTTAAAGGTCTATCTGCACAGGTAAACAGAACCAGAGGTTGGCTTCGCTCATGAAAATGCATGTCGCACGGTTGATGCTTCTCAGCCTGTTCACGTTAGCGGCGGTGGGCTCGGCATCAGCATCACAGATAAAGACTTCGAACGCGGTCTCCCCGGCGGCAACCGTTCAGGCAGCGCAGCATCCGGCAGAAAACCCTTGGCCGACCGTGGCCAGCCTGGCGGGTGAGCACGCGGCGCCGTTGCTCGCCCATGATGACCGCGACTGGCACGATGATCGTTGGCACGATCGCAGAGGCGACTGGCGCCGCGAACAATGGCGCCGCGAGCAAGCCCGCCGCGAAGCTGAGCGCCGACGCGATTGGGAACGCCGTCGTGATTGGGAGCGCCGCCATGAAAGGGCGATGCATCACCGCTATCAGGATGATCACCGCTACTATCGCCGTTGAGGCGCGGCCCCCGGTAGGAGCAGCCTTGTGCTGCTCCTATCGGGAAATGCATAACGGCCGATGGTA
>JAVXRI010000460.1:0-526 GCA_036643775.1 Pseudomonas sp.
GCCAGATTCTGGGTGCGGACAAGGTGCCGCGTGAATCGCCGCTGGACGAAACGCCCATGATCTGGCGTCTGATGCGCATCCTGCCTCAATGCCTGGAGCAGCCTGAATTCGCACCGATTGCCAGCTTTCTGCGACCTGGGGAACCTCAGCGTCTGCTGCAGCTGGCCGAGCGCCTGGCCGACCTGTTTGACCAATACCAGATTTACCGGGCCGATTGGCTGGATGCCTGGGCCCAGGGGCAGGATGTGCTGCGCAATCCCGGGCGCCCCGATGTGCCTGTCCCCGAAGGCCAGCTGTGGCAGCCCAGCCTGTGGCGCACGGTACTGGCTGAGCTTGATGAGCTAGAGCGCGAAGCCACACGCCCGGCCTTGCTGGCGCGCGTGCTGGCTGCGCTGCAATCCGGTCAGCCGCCGGTCAGTCCGCTGGCCCGCCGGGTGGTGGTTTTCGGCATGAGCCAGATGCCGCTGTCTCTGATGCAGTTTCTCAGCGGCATTGCCCAGCACAGCCAAGTGCTGATTGCCGTGCC
>JAVXRI010000461.1:0-526 GCA_036643775.1 Pseudomonas sp.
CCACTGCCTTGCCAACCCGAACTACATCGACTCAGAAGAAGCAGACAATCCCTGAACGTTATAGCCTGAAAACATAACTCAACTAAATGACTATTTAGTTGAGTTATATCCAGCTCGCCTCAATAAAGTCCAATATATCCCGCTCCCCTCATCTATCACGCCACCCCACGCACCTGCCTCAACCCCTTGAAAATAGGACGTTTCCTAGCCATGCCTGAAAGCCTCTCAGGTACAGTCCCTGCCGCGGGATAAATGCAGTAAATCAAACCATTCAAAAAGGATACGAATGTCATGCGCGCCGTCATCATGCAAGGAAGTTATGGTGTCTTCCCTACCGAAAATCTGTCGCTCTCCATGCCGGCCATACAAACCTGTATCGGCCTGTATGGAGAAGACGCAACCGCTGGAAAGCTGGTGTGCGCTCACTTCGATACTGACAAGCAGTTAAAGCACAATATCAATCGGATGCTCACGGCAATCTATCGCGCCGACATGAGTTCCAGCCGCACTCGCATCAAGATATTCG
>JAVXRI010000462.1:0-526 GCA_036643775.1 Pseudomonas sp.
GTGGCCGAGGACACCGCAACAATGGCAGCACTGCCATCCGGGACCGACTGTACTTCCCACTCGTCGCCCAGATCAGCGACGTATTCAAGCAGCTCGGTCGACAGGTTGGCTTCGCCGCCGACTAACAGGATTCGCAAGACACTTCCCCTTGGACAAAACGCAAAAGCCGCACAAAAAACAGGCCGGAAACCGGCCTGTCAATGTAGCTGCTTGCTGGCAAAGGGTCATGCCCTCTACCAGGAAAACGTGATGGTTGTCGCTACGCAGGGTCGAGTATTACGACCATGCGCAGTGCCAATCAGACATCCTGTTCCTGGGTGGCAAGGTAGCTCTTGTGCGCCTCGACCAGGATGCGCTTGGCTTCGGCGGCATCGCCCCAGCCTTCGATCTTGACCCACTTGCCCTTCTCCAGATCCTTGTAGTGCTCGAAGAAGTGGCCAATGCGCTCCAGCCAGTGGCTCGACACCTGGGCGATGTCTTCCACATGGGCGTAGCCGCTGAAGATTTTGGCGACCGGCACAGCCAG
>JAVXRI010000463.1:0-288 GCA_036643775.1 Pseudomonas sp.
AGCAGGTATTCGGGGCGTTCTATACCACCAAGAGCGGTGGCATGGGGATGGGCCTGGCGATCTGCAGTTCGGTGGTGCAGGCCCATGGCGGGCAGTTGCAGGCGCTGGTGTCTGAGTTGGGTGGGTGCCGGATTCGCTTCACTCTGCCTGTGAACCCTGCTTAGTCAGTACCGGCCAATCGCCGGCAACCCACCGCCCACAGGGGCCTCCACAGTTTTAAACCCTGGCGCTGTACCAGGGGGTGCGGGCGTGGCCGGGAGTGGGCCGCACCCCGGCCCCGCGCGAAAA
>JAVXRI010000463.1:298-526 GCA_036643775.1 Pseudomonas sp.
GAGGCGGGTACAGGTTTACATCAACGCGAGGTCAAAGCCGAATAGCTGTTCATCAGGTTGCGGTAGTTAGGAATGCGCTGCGACAGCAGGTTACCCAACCCTTCGATGTCGTTGCGCCAGTCGCGGTGCAGCTCACAGGCCACCGAGAACCAGTTCATCATCTGCGCGCCAGCCTGGGTCATGCGCACCCACGCCGCCTGTTGCACCGTCTCGTTGAAGGTACCCGAG
>JAVXRI010000464.1:0-525 GCA_036643775.1 Pseudomonas sp.
GGCCATCTATGCGCAGCGCCTGCACCTGGGTGAGGTGGAACTGGGCCTGGACGCGCAGCAGGCCTTGCTCGGCTACCCTTGGCCGGGCAATATCCGCGAACTGGAAAACGTCATCCACCGCGCGCTGCTCGTGTGCCGCAGCGGCGTCGTGCGGGCCGAGGACTTGAGTTTGTCTGGCTGGCACCGCGCGCCTGCCGCCGCACCTGTCTCTGCGCCTGTTCCCGACGCCTGGGCCGGCGGCGCCGACATCGCCTACGCGGCTCATGGCGCGGCCTGCCAGGACGATATGCTGGCCGCCGAGCGTTTTGCCCGCGCCTGGCAAGCCTTGCTCGACTCGGGCGAAGCCGTGGAATTCGAAGCCATGCAGCAGGAACTGGTGCGCGCCGCGTGGGAGCGCAACGAGCGCAACCAGGTGCGCACGGCCAAACACCTGAACCTGAGCCGCAACATCCTGCGCACTTTCCTGAAAAAGGCGGGCGCCATCGACTAGTCACACGATTACTCGCCTGAAGCCGGGCCCGCAGC
>JAVXRI010000465.1:0-524 GCA_036643775.1 Pseudomonas sp.
GGCGGTAGCAAGGCGCTGGCGATCATCAAGGCTGACGCTTACGGCCACGGTGCAGTGAACTGCGCACGCGCGCTGCAGGACGAGGCCGATGGCTTCGGCGTGGCCTGCATCGAAGAAGCGCTGGAGCTGCGTCAGGCGGGTATCCGTGGCCCGATCCTGCTGATGGAAGGCTTCTTCGACGCGGCCGAACTGCCGCTGATCGTCGAGCACGATTTCTGGGTGGTAGTGGCCACGTCATGGCAGCTGGAAGCGGTGGAGGCATTCAAGACCGATGCCTCGCTGCGCATCTGGTTGAAGCTGGACAGTGGCATGCACCGGCTGGGTCTTTCGCCGGAAGAGTTCCGCGATGCGCACGCACGCCTGAGCGCACTGCCGCAGGTCGGCCCGCTGGTGTTGATGACCCACCTGGCACGTGCCGATGAACTGGACAGCAACCGCACGCGCGAACAGCTCGATGTTTTCGTCCGTGCGACCGAAGGCTTGGCAGGTGAAACCAGCCTGTGCAATTCGCCGGCCTTGTTGGG
>JAVXRI010000466.1:0-524 GCA_036643775.1 Pseudomonas sp.
GGTTGTTGATGTCCTCGCTGGTGCAGGCGAAGTGCACGAACTCCAGCGCCGGTGCCAGCTCGGCGTCGTCCTTGAGCTGCTCCTTGATGAAGTACTCCACGGCCTTGACGTCGTGGTTGGTGGTGCGCTCGATTTCCTTGACGCGGGCCGCGTTCTCAACCGAGAAGCCATCGGCCAGTGCACGCAGCTTGGCCTTGCCGGTGGCGCTGAAATCGGCCAGCTCGGTGATGCCCGGCTCGGCGCCCAGTGCCAGCAGCCATTCGATCTCGACCTTGACGCGGGCCTTGATCAGGCCGTACTCGGAGAAGATCGGGCGCAATGCGTCGACCTTGCCGGCATAACGGCCATCAAGCGGGGACAGGGCGAGCAGGGCGGCTTCTTGGCGGGACGTATCCGTCATGGCGGCAGGCGGTTGGGCAGTGGCGGGGGCGCATATTCTACGCTGCCGGGGCAACGGCCGCTGGCGGGCCATTGAATCCCGTCGGCCGCAGGTGCCATTGCCGCATATGACGGGTATGGTGTGC
>JAVXRI010000467.1:0-522 GCA_036643775.1 Pseudomonas sp.
ACCGACTTGTAGAGGTATTCCTGGGCCCGGGGCTCCGGCACACGCAAGCGGTGGATGGCTTTTTCATCGCGCAACGGATGACGCAACCGAGGCGTCTCGCCATTGACGAAGTACAGCCCCAGGCCCATGGCATCGGCCAGGGAGAGGATATCGGTGGTCACCACCGCCGCGTCCAGGCTCAGGTGCCGAAACGGCTGCAGTGTAGCCTCGGTGGTGTAGTCGGGGTGCTTGAGCAGCGACAGGTAACAACCGGACGTTGCCCGCAGCAGGCGGTACTCGGGCAAATGATGACCGGCCTGCCCCATCAGCCACACCGGCGTGTGTAGCGTCGGCTGACGCAGCAAGGCCTTGATGAAGGAATTATTGTGCAAGGACGGGTAACTCATGCTGGATTCGCGAGAATCGTTGGAAAGACCGCCTGTCAGAGGCGGTTGGGTACAGCATTGGCCATTTCGCGGCGCAAGGCCGAGATCGTGGCACAGTAGTCGGTCTGGGCAAAAATCGCCGTGCCGGCAACGAACA
>JAVXRI010000468.1:0-522 GCA_036643775.1 Pseudomonas sp.
GCCCAGCAGTTGCGCAACCGGTTCCGGGTACGGGTGCTTGGCGAGGACTTCGGCGTAGCTGCGCTCAAGCGCTACCAGTTCGCCGCGAGTATCGCTGTCATCGAAGATGAAGCGTTGGGTGTAATCGGTATCCGGGAGATCGGTCATAGGTTTGGGTATCTGAATTGATGACAAATTGGTTACAAAATATGAAAATGCCGCGCTTCTTTGCACCTGTTTGGTGCGATCGTTCAGCCACGGGAGGCATTTTATGAACCATCCGGGTTTGTTCCAATCAAGGTGGAACCTCGGCCGGCTGGTTCTGTGCAACGTCGTGCCATTGGCGTTGCTGGCTTTCTGGTTATGGCCTACAGGCAACATGCTGTGTGTGATTTTCGACGAGTGGCTGTTTCGCTCGCTCAATGCACCGCTGGCCAGCAACTCGATATGGCTCCACATCTGGGCAATTGCAAGTCTGCGCCCGTTCGACATCGTCGTCGGACTGATTCTGCTGATGCTGTTGATCAAGGGCGACTGGGTGTT
>JAVXRI010000469.1:0-521 GCA_036643775.1 Pseudomonas sp.
CCTTCTTCACGAAGTGCTTTACATGCTTGTGCACCTGAGTAATCGAACTCACATGCTTGACCGATCACAATCGGACCTGCACCAATAATTAAGATGCTTTTAATGTCTGTACGTTTAGCCATGATCGCTTCCTTAATTACTTCTTAGATGCTTCGATAAGTTCGATGAAATGATCGAATAATGGTGCACAGTCATGTGGACCAGGGCTTGCTTCAGGGTGACCTTGGAAGCTAAACGCCGGTTGAAGGGTTTGATCGAACAATGATTTGTGCGTCGCTTTTAGGTTTGCAGGTAAGGTATCAATATCAACTGCAAAGCCATGGTTCTGAGAAGTAATCATCACTGTACCATCTTCAAGATTTTGTACAGGATGGTTGGCACCGTGGTGACCGTGAGGCATTTTTACCGTTTTAGCGCCAGAAGCAAGGGCTAGAATTTGGTGACCAAGGCAAATACCAAATACAGGTAAATCTGTGGTTTCAACAATGGTTTTTACAGCTTCAATTGCATAATCACATGCT
>JAVXRI010000470.1:0-521 GCA_036643775.1 Pseudomonas sp.
ACAACATGCTCGGGCGTTGCCTGGAGCATGGCTGGGGCGCAGAAGTGGATGTGCCCGGCGCTGCCAGGCACTACCGCGCGGCGGCGGACCTGGGCCTGGATTGGGGCCTGTACAACTACGCCAACCTGCTGGCCACCGGCCGCGGCGTGGTGGCCGACCAGGTGCAGGCACTGGCCTGTTACCGCCAGGCCGCAGAGGCCGGGCATGCCAAGTCGATGAACCTGCTGGGGCGTTACCTGGAGGAGGGCGTGGCCTGCCCGGCGGACCCGGCGCAAGCGCGCGACTGGTATCGCCGTTCAGCCGAAGCGGGGGATTTTCGCGGGCAGTTCAGTCATGCGGCGATGCTGGTCGAGCACGGCCAGGTCGAGCAGGCATTGCCATGGCTGGAGCAGGCGCTGAGCACCGGCAACCTGAATTTCCTGCGGCGCAGCACGCCGACCCTGGAGCAGGCCGGCGATGCCCGCCTGCAAGCCTTGGCAGGCCGTTACCGGGCCCGCCTGGGCGAGTTGCAAGCCAGCGCC
>JAVXRI010000471.1:0-520 GCA_036643775.1 Pseudomonas sp.
GGAGCCAGGGCAGCGCAGGCTATCGTCAAGTCGTTTTACGCTGGCGAAGCAGGCAAATTGATTTTGACGGCAGTGCTTTTTGCACTGACGTTTGCAGGAGTGAAGCCATTGGCGCCGTTAGCAGTCTTCGGTGTCTTTCTGCTGACCCAGTTGGTCAGCTGGTTCGCGCCCCTGCTGATGAATATAAGACTTTCGAGACCTTAGGGCGTTTGAGGCAACCATGGCAGCAGAAACCGCTTCGGGCTATATCCAGCACCACTTGCAGAACCTGACCTTCGGTCAACTACCAGACGGCGGTTGGGGCTTTGCCCATTCCGCAGCAGAAGCCAAAGCAATGGGCTTCTGGGCATTCCACCTGGATACCCTGGGTTGGTCGGTCGCACTGGGTCTGCTTTTCGTATTCCTGTTCCGCATGGCGGCCAAGAAGGCGACTTCCGGCCAGCCTGGCGGCCTGCAGAACTTCGTTGAAGTGATGGTTGAGTTCGTCGACGGCAGCGTCAAGGACAGCTTCCACGGTCGC
>JAVXRI010000472.1:0-519 GCA_036643775.1 Pseudomonas sp.
GATGTGAGCTCAAGCTTTGCCATGGAACAGATCAAGTTCACCACCGGGTTGCCGCTGCAGTATGCGTCGTTTGGGGAGTGAGGGTTGTGCGGGGCTGACGACCCCATCGCCGGCAAGGCCGGCTCCCACAGGGGCCCTGGACCATCCAGCCCTCGATCCCTATACTCCAGCCTTCTAGCAATTCCCTGTCGGCCGCGCATTCGCTGTTTCACAGCCTTGCAACGTCGATCACCAGGCCACGCTCAGTGGCCCGACGCAATGCGTCGAAGCACCTTCCCAGCCCCAGGCTGCGGACCTCAAACCATTCGCGGTAGCGCTTGCCGACTCAGCGTGCCTGTGCCTGCGTATTTTCGGTCTTCCGGTGTTTCGACAGCGTTGCAATGGGGCTCGCCGCCCATCGCACCCTGCGCAAACGGCCGTCTCGCCGCCTTGGCCCACAGGCCATGGACGCTGCGAAACTGAAAGGAAAACACGATGCAAGCAACAGCGTTTTTTCAACTCTCGACCGCCACAACCCTC
>JAVXRI010000473.1:0-518 GCA_036643775.1 Pseudomonas sp.
TCCTGAAGTCCCTCCAAAGTACCCGATAAACCATTGGTACTCACGCATGGCTACTTAATGCAACTGGAGCTCTTCGATTGTGCTCGACGCCTAGCGGCTCTCCGCCGTTAATATAACAAGGCCGCTTGGCGCGAGATCAAAGAGTCGATAACCGACCTAGCAGATGCAAGCCTAATGCTGGGGGCACCAGAAGGATGGAGTTTTCGAATGGTCACCTCGGGGGGAAGCGATCCCAGAGAAGTGTCGGCCATATTTTTCATCCACTGAATCGCCCCGGGTTCTTTAGACACCCTGCAAGCTCATTTGGACTGCCCCCGGAAAGGTAGACATCCCCGGCCTATGCTTTGAGCATAGGAGGAAGTCCATGAGCACCCAGCGATACACCCCGGAATTCAAGGCGGAAGCCGTCAGGCAGGTTGTTGAGCGCGGCTACTCCGTCGCGGAGATTGCTGCACGCCTCGGCGTCTCGACTCACAGCCTCTACAAATGGGTGAGCGCCGTCACCCCTGATAAATCAG
>JAVXRI010000474.1:0-518 GCA_036643775.1 Pseudomonas sp.
TGCCGTTGAGGAAGTCCGCCGCGCCGTCGCCAGCCTCGGGTGGAATGGTCAGCTGAGCGGCCTGCGGCTGCGGGTCAGGTGGAAGCTGGGGTGGCGCCGGAGGCTGTTGTACCTGGCCCTCGGCGGGAGGCTGCGGTGCGCTGGCGTCTGGCGGGGTGGTCGCCGGAGCACCTGGCGCAGTGGATGCGCCTGGCTCCGTTGATGGCGGCATATCGGCGGGCGGGGTACCGGCAGGTGGGTTCTGGCCGGGTGTCGGGGTCCCTGCGGGCAGCGTCGCACCCGTTCCCGAGCCATCACCTGGCACTTGACCGTTTACACCACCCGGCACTTGACCGTTCACCGACAAACCTTTGCCAGCAGAGAGGTCAGGCGGTGTCCCGTCTATGACTGTGTGGTGATTTTGCCCGGCTACGTCGCCATTGGACGGCGGGTTCCAGCCCAGGCTACCGCCCGGCCAGCAACTGCGCAGGCCAAACAGCAACAAGGCCAGCAACGGCAATAGCAGCAACAGCCACAAC
>JAVXRI010000475.1:0-517 GCA_036643775.1 Pseudomonas sp.
CAATTGTTCGCCCGGTGGCAGGCTGAGCAAGGCGCAATCATCGCCGATGCCCAACGCAACCGCTTCGCCGCCTTGCGCACACGGCGCGGCGGCGAAGTAATGGCGAATCAGCTCGAACTCACCCATTGGCAATCAGCGCCGAAATCAGCGCTTGAACGCCTTTACTTCGGCTTCACGTAGCCGTGGAGCCAGTTTGTCGAGCACACCGTTGACGAATTTGTGACCGTCGGTAGCACCGAAAACTTTGGCCAGCTCGACGCCTTCGTTGATTACAACGCGGTAAGGCACGTCGGCGCGCTTGATGAACTCCCAGGTGGACAGGCGCAACACCGCCAGTTCAACCGGATCGAGTTCTTCAAGGGCCAGGTCCAGGCACGGGGCCAGGGCCTTGTCGATTTCCTGCACCATCACCGGAACCCCGTGGAGGATTTCGCGGAAATAGGCACCGTCGACATCGGTGAAATCGTTATCGACCCGGAACTGCGCTTCGATCTCGTTCAGCGACTGCCGAGCCATG
>JAVXRI010000476.1:0-517 GCA_036643775.1 Pseudomonas sp.
GGCTCCCCCACCGAAGCGAGCAACGTCCGTGCGGGCGAGGACCTGGAAAGCTACGAGAGTGATTTCAGGTTGCTGCAGCAGCTGCGCGCGTGGGGGCTACTGCAGTACCCGCAAGAGACCGCCGCCCTGCGCGCCGCGCCGGAGGGGTTCGTCCCGGTTCCAGCTGAGCCGACAGAGGCAATGATCATTGCCGGGGTTTCCTCGTTCCCCAGCCGCCCGTTCACGCCGCTGGAAGAGTGGGAGATTTACCAGGAAATGAGTGGCTGCGAACAAGCCGCATACTGCGCTAAGAAGTGCTGGGCAGCAATGCTCGCCTTCGCCCGCAGGGGGTGAAGGCATGAGCTGGTCAGACATGAAAGTCACAGAGCGTGATTTCCGCATGCCTGAGTTCCGTGACGCCAAGCCCGAGGACTACGAGTTCAGGGGCGACGGCAAGATCGTGCGCAAGGATCGTTGGGAGACTGGAATTTACAGCATCCGCTACGCGCTGGGAGACCGTCGCCGCGAGTTCGAGATT
>JAVXRI010000477.1:0-515 GCA_036643775.1 Pseudomonas sp.
CTTCAAGCCTTGGCGCTGCTCGATTGTATGCACAAAGTGACTCGCCTCAAGCAGCGATTCATGGGTCCCTGTATCCAGCCAGGCAAAACCTCGACCGAGCATCTCAACATTAAGCGTCTTCTGCTCGAGGTAGGCACGATTGACGTCGGTGATTTCCAGCTCGCCGCGCTCGGACGGCTTGATTTTCTTGGCAATCTCGACAACCTGATTGTCATAGAAGTACAGACCGGTAACCGCGTAGTTAGATTTGGGCTTGAGCGGCTTTTCTTCGATGCTCAGGGCACGACCCGAGGCGTCGAACTCTACTACGCCGAAGCGCTCAGGGTCGGATACATGGTAGCCGAATACAGTCGCGCCATTTTGCTGGCTATTGGCGGCGCGCAGGTTATCCGAGAAGTGCTGACCGTAGAAGATGTTATCGCCGAGGATCAGGCAGCACGGAGCGTCACCGATGAACTCTTCACCGATTATAAAAGCTTGGGCCAAGCCATCCGGACTCGGCTGCTCAGCATAGG
>JAVXRI010000478.1:0-515 GCA_036643775.1 Pseudomonas sp.
ATGGCTTGCTGGAACTGATTGGCGACGTGCTCGATATTGCCCGCATCGAAGCCGGGCACATGCACCTGGTGCCTGAGGCCACCGACCTTGAAGCGCTGATCGCGGCTACTGCCGGCGTGTTCGACAGCAGTGCACGGCTCAAAGGCCTGATCCTGCGCCTTGATCTGGACCCGCTGCCCACCCTGGTGCAGGTCGACCCCCTGCGTTTCAGGCAAGTGCTGTCGAACCTGGTGAGCAATGCGATCAAGTTTACCGAACGGGGGCAAGTGGCAATCACCCTGCGCAGTCAGGCGCCCGCCAGCAATCGACGCATCGAGATCAGCCTGACAGTGCAGGACACCGGCATCGGCATCAGCGCTCTTGACCAGTCCCGCCTGTTTCAGCCATTCGCCCAGGCCGAGCATCCCACCGCGCAGCAAGGCAGTGGCCTGGGCCTGATGATCAGCCGCACGCTGTGCGAAATGATGGGCGGCCAGCTCAGCCTGAGCAGCGAGCTGGGGCGCGGAACGCAGGTG
>JAVXRI010000479.1:0-515 GCA_036643775.1 Pseudomonas sp.
GTCACTTTGACACTCAAGATTCAAGACTGGCGACAATCCCATCCACTTTAACTCGATGTTGTGTGTTAAATAACGCTGCTCGCCAGCGCCTTCCCCTATTCAACGATAACGCCTCCCCGGCGAGGGCGGCGCCATCGCGCAGAGCCGGCTTGCTACACAATTTGCATCCATGATGGATTATTTTGGAGTGCTTCGTTGCACTCATCCCAGAATTGAAACAGCGCCGCTTTGGCATCTTCTGCGGTATCAAAAAGACCAGATGGTATGGCTACTCCCCTCACCACATCGTCGACTTCGATTCCGTACTGATCCGCATCATTTGGGCGAACCACTCGCGCACGGGTTCCTCGCCCCACATTGATGAATCCGTCAGCTTTGAATTCCGCAATGACTTCAACTACCTGGACCATCTCTAACCCTCCGCTGGTAAGTGGTGGCACTTTAGCATGCGCCAGAGGATTTCCCATGCCCACAGAAAACCGATCCAGCAACACCGAACAGATGGTCAGCGTGCC
>JAVXRI010000480.1:0-515 GCA_036643775.1 Pseudomonas sp.
GATATTCATGGCTGTTCCCTCATGCACTATCTGTTGAACTCGGCAACGCGGAGGAGAAATGTTGCTCTCTGCAAGCATACGCATAATGTGTATCAGTGTGTATTCCAGGTCTGACGCTACGCAACGTTCAGACGCAAAAAAGCCCGCCGAAGCGGGCTTTCTCACTCTACAGTCAAGCCAAAAGCTCAGAACTGGTTCATGGTGTTGTCTTTGCCGGCAGCTTTGAGCGCCGCTTCACCGCTGAAGTAATCCTTGTGATCGTCGCCGATGTCCGAACCGGACATGTTTTGATGTTTCACGCAGGCGATGCCCTGGCGGATTTCCTTGCGCTGCACGCCGGCCACGTAGCCCAGCATGCCCTGGTCGCCGAAGTATTCCTTGGCCAGGTTGTCGGTCGACAAGGCGGCCGTGTGGTAGGTCGGCAGGGTGATCAGGTGGTGGAAGATGCCGGCTTCGCGGGCCGAGTCGGCCTGGAAGGTGCGGATCTTCTCGTCGGCCGTGATCGCCAATTCCGT
>JAVXRI010000481.1:0-515 GCA_036643775.1 Pseudomonas sp.
CGCTGCAACCACTGGACCGGCTACCCGCAAACCGGTCCGGCCCTGGGTTGATACCGGCAGGCCATGGGCCAAGTCCTCGACCTGGGCCTTGGCCGTCCCCACCAGATAATGCGCTGCCCAAACAGATCACCACCTGGCCCGATCTCGGAAACTCAGCGCAGCCGTTACTGAGGCTGAACGCCGGTAATTTTCTCTAAACGGATTGGGTAGCCCTGCCCGGGCTGAACGACGGTTTCAGTTTCCACCGTTTGCACCACACGACCGGCAGCGTCCTTGGTAACAGCCACTGATTTACTGTAAGTACTCTGCACTACACAGCCAGTGAGTGACGTCGCGGCGGCAATAGTGAGCATCAATACTTGCGCTAGCTTCATACGGGATCTCCTTCCCAAAGTGACAGCGGCGCGCACTTTACCAGCTCTATTAGCATGCAGCACTCGAATAGTGGCATTTTTACATCATCCTTAGATTTACAGCCTGCAGTCGGCCTACTCGCGGTGGCCAGTCAACCACTT
>JAVXRI010000482.1:0-514 GCA_036643775.1 Pseudomonas sp.
TGTGGCCTATGCTCAGGACCAGCGCGCCCAGCAGTTTTTCCGCGTCAGCCGGGAAGCACTGTCGCGACGACCTCGAGTGTCCTGAAAACGACGCGGCCGTAGCTTTTTGCCATTATTCCGACGCCAGAGGCTTGTGCACAGACCAGCGCGATTGCCACTCTTCGGGCTGGGCATCTACGGGGGGCGCGTAATGAAATCGGGCACGAGTGGCGGGTTTGCCAACCTGGGCATGGCCCGCAAGCTGGGGCTGGGGTTTACCCTGGTGCTGGTGTTGACGGCGGCGGTGGCGGCCATCGGCGTTGCCGCGCTGTACAGCGTTGGCCAGCGCTTCGAGGCGCTCAAGCAGATGACCGCGTTCAATGACGGTCTGCTCAAGGTGCGTTTGCATGAGCAAGTCTTTGCCCTGCGCTCCGACCCCAAGGCGGTTGAGGCCCTGCATCAGGGCGTAGCGGCGTTGAGCAGCCAGGTCGAGGCGGCGCCGGCATTGGCCAGCAGTGATGTCGGTGCGGCCTTG
>JAVXRI010000483.1:0-513 GCA_036643775.1 Pseudomonas sp.
GGGTCAGGAACGGGTTTTGTCATGGTGCAGCTCCTTTTGCAGTGGAGCCGCCAACCATCGCCGCGAAACGATTGGGTGGCAGCTGTACGCGGGTTCGCGGACCGAGGCAAAAGGAAACCCGGCAGACCCGAAGGTCTCCCACGCACAGCCGCCATTGCACAGAATGCGGGCACAAAAAAAGCGCCTGCAATTGTGGTGGTGTGGCGCTGTTGCGCCTTTTGCCTTACGGGCCGCGACGCCCGGTCGCTGAATTTGCAGCGACTGGTAGAGGTTAACGGGGTTGGGAAGGGGATTCAAGGTTAACAGTCAAAGCGAGCGCTCAGACTTAAGCTCGCTGTACAGATTCGAAAGGCGACCGATTACATGCGAACTACTGTCAGCATCGCCGTCGTGTTGGGGAGGTTGGCACTGGTGAGACCGGTGGAGCGTTGGGTGAGCAACTGCGGTTCGACTTGCGATCACTTCCAGCCTCAATAGTGGCTCGCGGCTGGGCATTCAGCCATGTCTCGAGAC
>JAVXRI010000484.1:0-512 GCA_036643775.1 Pseudomonas sp.
GCACAGCTTCTGCTTGGCGGGCGTCGCGGCGCCGGCCTGGTTCGCGCCTGTGCCAACGGCGGACCTGGCCCGGGCCTTCGCCGATACGCTTGCGCAATGGCAGGTCCCGGCCGATTGGCAAGGTGATGAACTGACCGTGGTACTGGCGCTGGCGCGCATCGGGTACAGCGTGGAGACCGGCGCGATCGTGCCCAAGGATGTGGCGGCGGCGTGGCTGCTGGAGCGCCTGCCACAACAACACCAGGCCGTGTTGAGGCATGCGCGCGATGCTTACCTTGGCCATGTCAAAGACAACCTGGCGGATGATCCCGGACAGGTGAGCGCGTTCGTGTACCACTGCAAGGCGCAGATCGAGCGCTCGACGTCGAACCCAGACAACTCCACCCCGTAGTTCGGGCCTATGGTGACGGATCTTTGAGCCGATCCTATGGAGTTCACATGTCTGATTTCATCACCGTACTGCGCGACACCTGCCCTACTCCCGTGCTGAACGCGACCAAGTGGAAACGCAT
>JAVXRI010000485.1:0-244 GCA_036643775.1 Pseudomonas sp.
GTTATCGAGAATTATTGTTATTTGCTACGAGGATCTTTGTTGCCCTTATCGCCGGCAACGCCGGCTCCCACAGAAATAGCGGTGCACCTTGCTTCTTGTGGCAGCCACTTTCTTGCACTGATCACTGTGGGAGCTGGCCTTGCCAGCGATCGACCGCGTCGCGGTCGTCTAGCGCCGCCGCTTAACAACCTTGGCCACAGGCGCTGGCACATTCAATTCAGCCGCCCCCAGCGGATGCGTCGAG
>JAVXRI010000485.1:254-512 GCA_036643775.1 Pseudomonas sp.
CACCACTTCAAGCGCCGGGCAATCGGCGAACACCCGGGCAAAGTGCTGCTTCTGACTGACAATCGCCGCCTCGCTCACTGGCACAATGCCAATCGCCACATGCGCGGGGCTGGCCTGCTTGATCGCCCGCACCAGGTGTCGGTCGGCCTGGTCCAGATGGTGCCCGAACACGCATAACCCTTCGCGCTGCCCGGCCAGTTCGCCATAGCACCAGGTCAGGTAATCCGACGCGCGAATGGCGCGCAGCTTGTCGTCGCT
>JAVXRI010000486.1:0-511 GCA_036643775.1 Pseudomonas sp.
TGGGCAGAGGGCGTTCCGAGCCTGTGAAAAAAAGCGCCGGAGATGCACTTCTGGATTGCGCAAAAGCGCATCTGAAGCCCTTGTTTGAGCAGCGTCATCTGGGTCTGACCGTGCAGGTGGATGAATCACCAGGCCAGGTCTACGACGGCAAGCACAGCACGCTGCATCCCTTGTTTGCAAAGCTTTGAATATGTTTAGCGCTGAACTGATTTCACAACTGGCCCAGGAGCTCGATGCAAGCGAGAAATCGCGCGTGCAGATCGAGCATTTTTCCAAACGTTTTCCCGGCATGAGCATAGAGGACGGCTACCGCGTCTCGCGCGAATGGGTGGGTATGCAGCTGGCTGCCGGACGCAAGGTGATAGGTCACAAGATCGGCCTGACCTCGCGGGCCATGCAGATCTCCAGCCAGATCGACGAACCCGATTTCGGTACGCTGCTCGACTCCATGCTCTATACGGCGACGCCGGGTCAGGTGCTGGAGATTCCGCTGCACAACTTCATCGCCCCG
>JAVXRI010000487.1:0-511 GCA_036643775.1 Pseudomonas sp.
CATCGGCGGATTACGCTGCGATCTGGCCGAAGCGGCCGGAGTTGAAGTCATCCATCGCCTGACGGATTTCTTCCTGCGTGTTCATCACGAACGGGCCATAACCAGCGATGGGCTCATCGATCGGCTCACCGGCCAGCACCAGCACGGTGGCGTCGGCATTGGCCTCCAGTTCCACCTCACCGGCAGCACGGTCGAACAGCACCAGCTGGCCTTCGCGGGCGAGCTGGCTGCCGTTGAGCAACACAGTCCCGTGCAGGATCACCATCGCCACGGTGTGGCCTTCGGCGAACTGCAGCGTGGTGTGCTTGTCACGCGACAGGCGCAGGTCCCACACGTCCATCGGCGTATGCGTACGGGCCGGGCCACGCTGGCCGCCGAATTCACCGGCAATCACCCGCACCTTGCCGGCGTCATCGGCCAGCGGCACCACCGGAATGTCGGCGTTGCTGATGTTCTGGTAGCCCGGTGCCGACATCTTGTCTTTGGCCGGCAGGTTGACCCACAGCTGCAC
>JAVXRI010000488.1:0-235 GCA_036643775.1 Pseudomonas sp.
CACCCAGCACCTGTTCAACACCCTGATCCAGAACCTGGGTGACTACCTGGGAGCCTTGCCGCGCAAGAGCTTTGATGTGTACGCCTACAACGAAGCCAGTGACTGGCTGGGCGGCTGGACCGTGTTCTACTGGGCCTGGTGGATTGCCTGGGCGCCCTTTGTCGGCCTGTTCATCGCGCGGATTTCCCGTGGCCGGACCATCCGCGAGTTCGTCTTCGGCGTGCTGTTGATTCCG
>JAVXRI010000488.1:245-511 GCA_036643775.1 Pseudomonas sp.
ATGTCGATCTTCGGCAACAGCGCCATGTCCCAGGTGCTCGATCACGGCATGACCGCGCTGGGCCAATCGGCGCTCGAAAACCCGTCGATGACCCTTTACCTGCTGCTGGAAACCTACCCCTGGAGCAAGGTGGTCATCGGCGTCACGGTGTTCATCAGCTTCGTGTTCTTCGTGACCTCGGCCGACTCCGGCACGGTGGTGCTGTCGACCCTGTCTGCCCGCGGTGGCAACGCCGATGAAGACGGGCCCAACTGGCTGCGGGTGTT
>JAVXRI010000489.1:0-510 GCA_036643775.1 Pseudomonas sp.
GTATGGGTTTTACGCGAACGTGAATCCTACGGTTGATCACCCACGCTGGACGCAGGCACGGGAGCGACGGTTGCCGAACAGTCTGTTCAAACCGAACGTGCGCGATACGCAGATGTTCAACGGCTACACTGATGAAGTCGCTTCTTTATATACAGGGCTCGATCTGCGGAAGAACTACTGATGCGCTTTCCGTTCTGGCGTATAGGCGTTTTCATTGCGGCAGCGATCTGGCCGATGCTTTGGTTGTATCAAGCGCTTGAGGATTTGCTCGGCCCGGATCCCGGCAAAGTGTTGGTTGATCGGTTGGGGTTGGGAACATTGGTGTTGTTGCTGATCACCCTGAGCATGACGCCGATGCAGAAACTCACCGGTTGGGCGGGGTGGATTGCGGTTCGCCGGCAGTTGGGGCTTTGGTGTTTCGCCTATGTGGTTTTGCACCTGTGCAGTTATATGGCGTTTATCCTGGGGTTTGACTGGTCGCAGCTGACGGTCGAGTTGCGCAAGCGGCCT
>JAVXRI010000490.1:0-510 GCA_036643775.1 Pseudomonas sp.
AGGGCAAGGTCGGGCAACAACAGCGGAGACACCACGCCCATCTTGGTGTGCTCTCCGGTGGTGACAATGGCAATCGGCGTCACCTCCGAGCCGGTGCCGGCGGTGGTCGGCACCTGGATCAGCGGCAGGCGCCGGCCACGGGCCTGGTCGACGCCATAGACGGCTTCAAGTGGCTGCTGGCACTCGGGGTGCGCCAGCAACGCCACCAGCTTGGCAACGTCCATGGAGCTGCCGCCGCCAAAGCCGGACCACCTCCAGCACGCAGGTGCTGGGCGGATCGGCCAGCACCTGATCGAACACCTGCACCGTCAGCCCTTGCTCGGCAAAGCCGGGCAACAGCGGTTCAAGCATGCCCAGGCGGGCGATGCCCGGGTCCGTGACGATCAAGACCGAGCGTGCGCCGCGCTCACGGCACAGGCTGGCCAGGCGCAGGGCGCCACCGGCCTCGCAGAGGATCTGCGCGGTGGTGGCAAAACTGAATGACTGCATGCGGCGTTCCTCATTGTTGTT
>JAVXRI010000491.1:0-509 GCA_036643775.1 Pseudomonas sp.
CGGCTTCAATTAACCCTTGATCGACTTCACGTAAACTGACTTCAGCAATACGGGCAAAGAAAGGGGTTGCCGCAATGGTGAGTGGAACAACCGCTGCCCAGACCCCATAACTGGTGCCGACAATCAGGCGGGTAAGTGGAATCAGTGCCACCATTAAAATCAGGAATGGCACAGAGCGAGTCATGTTGACCATCCAACCTAAAGATTGGTTAATGCTTTTTGATGGATAAATACCGTGTTCCGAGGTATTGACCAAAATGACTGCCATTGGTAGACCAATCAGCAAGGCAAAAAATGCGGAAACGCCGACCATTAATAAGGTATCGATGGTGCCAGTAATCAAAAGATCAATAAGTTGGTCGTGCATAACCCAATACCTCTACATGTGCAATTTGATTTTTGAATTGTTGTTGCAGGTGTTGCAGATCAATATTTAAATCAGCCACGCCGACAATTAAAGTGCCGACCAAATGATTTTGAATGCTATCGATATGGCTTTGATACAAATG
>JAVXRI010000492.1:0-509 GCA_036643775.1 Pseudomonas sp.
TGGGCCAGCATGTCGATAGCTTCTTTCGATTTGTTGCGGGCGGTCGGTTTGCGGCCCTTGTACCTGCCCTTGATTTTCGCCAGAGCGATTCCTTCTGCCTGACGCTCCAGCATCATTTCACGCTCGAACGTGGCGATGGCCCCAATCATGGTCAACATGAGTTTTCCGGTCGGTGTCGCCGTGTTGATGCCTATGTTGAGGATGTTCAACGCCACGCCTTTCGCCTGTAGGTATTCCGATACTTCCAGCAAATGACGGGTATTGCGGGCGAGGCGGTCCAGTTTCGTTACATGTACGATGTCGCCTTCCCGGACCCATTCCAGCATTGCCTGAAGCTCAGGGCGGTCGTCCTTGGCTCCGCTGATTTTTTCCTGAAATATCTTTTCGCAGTCAGATAACGCTGCCAGTTGCGTGTCCAAACTTTGCCCGGCACTTGATACTCGGGCGTAACCGATAGTTGCCATTTCTCGATTTCCTTAATTTACCAATAGAGCAGGCTATGCCGACTT
>JAVXRI010000493.1:0-509 GCA_036643775.1 Pseudomonas sp.
GTGTCAGCCTGGCAAGGCCTGTTTGGCCCCATGGGCATGAAGCCTGAGACCGTCAAGCTGCTGAACACCCACCTCAATGAAATTCTCAAGATACCCGACGTGGTCAGCAAGATGGCCGCCTTCGGCGCGCTGCCCGCAGGCGGCGAATCTGCTCGTCTCGAAAAAACCAACGCGGCGGATTTCAACCGCTTCGGCAAGCTCATCAAAGACCTCGATATCCGAGCCGATTGAGCACCCCCACACAAGACATTTTCCGAAGGAGAGAACCATGGCCGCTGATCGATATCTCGAGCCGCATCAGGCGCGCGAGCGCGCCCCAACCCTGTTCGAGGACCTGCTGGGCGACTCCATCGAGCGCGCCTTCGGCGAGGGCGTGCAGACCCTGCCCGAGCTGGTCGTCTACCTGAACCGCAGCGGCCCCGGCTGCGACAACGGTGAGGTCTGGACCGAAGAAAGCTTCCAGGCGCTGATGGCGCGCCTGGGTTATTGACGCCGAGCAGGACAGGAGA
>JAVXRI010000494.1:0-509 GCA_036643775.1 Pseudomonas sp.
TTCCTGCTCGCCAGTTCTGGTGCGATTGCCTTGTTGGTGTACCTGACCATCGCTGTGTCGCAGTTGCGCATGCGGCGGATCTTGCGCCAGCGCAACGTCGAGCTGACCTTTCGCATGTGGCTGTTCCCGTGGCTGACCTGGCTGGTGATCGTGTTCATTTGCGCGGCGTTGACGGTGATGATGATCACCCCGCAACACCGCACCGAAGTGAGCACGACCATTGGCCTCGCGTTGCTGATTTCCTTCCTCGGCCTGGTGACCTCGCGTGATCCTGCGCAGGCGGCCCGGGTGACGTCAGCGGGTTAACGCCGAACCACAAACGCTTTTGTAAGGACATCCCGTCACATCCACTTTCACAGTAAAATCTTGTGCAGCCGTGGTCAGCACCTTTCCTGTTGCTGTAATGTGTTTAAAGTCTGCATCTTTTGCCACTTCCCAGAGCACCTCTAAACGCGCACTGCTATCCGATGGTGTTACGCGTGTCCAAATGATAACTTGAGTTTGTAAAG
>JAVXRI010000495.1:0-508 GCA_036643775.1 Pseudomonas sp.
GAACGTGGGCGGCATTTTCAACTCTTGCCGTCCTTCTGTCAAGCTTTTTCTCATTAAAATCTTGAGGTTAGCTAATTTGACAGCGCTTCACAGATATCCATCTTGTGGTGTTCCCTGTGGAGCGGGCGCCATTCTATGCAAACTATTCGACGGTTGCAACACCCTCGCACAACATTATTTTATGTTTTAAGTCTTTGAAATCGTTGGAAAGACTGGAAAGCAGGGTTTGGTCCAGCAAACGCTGGCTCCGAGGCGAAATTTGCAGCCACAAACCCGTCGCATCACCCAGCCGACCAGACACCTGCCGCGCAACCACATCCAGAGTAAGGAGTCGCTGACGCAAGGCATTGAGCTGCTCTTGGGTGTCCAAGCCACCTATATAGAGGCACTCCGCCCCCCGCTTGGAAGACGGTCTACCCTGCTGGGACTCACTGAGCAGATGAATATCCTGCTGACTGCCCTTATAAAGCGATAGCGGCGCTACCTCTTTAACCTTCAAGGGCGCCTC
>JAVXRI010000496.1:0-508 GCA_036643775.1 Pseudomonas sp.
CCATCACGCCCATCGACCAGCCATCGGAGATGATGTGGTGCTGCACCATCACCAGCACATGCTCGTCCTCGCCCAGGCTGAGCAAGGTCACGCGCATCAGGGGCGAGTGTTGCAAGTCGAACAGGCGCCGGGCCTGGGCATCGATATAGCCTGCAAGGCGAGCCTCACGCTGCTGCGGGTCGGCAATCGGTGCCCACTGCTCACGCTCGATCACCAGTTCGGCCTGCTCGGCCACGATCTGGAGCAGTTGCTCGCCATCCTGCTCGAAGGTGGTACGCAGGGTCTGATGGCGCGCCACCAACTGGTTGAAACTGCGTTGCAGGGCTTCGACGTCCAGCGCGCCGCGCAAGCGCAATGCCGCCGGGATATGGTAGGCCGGGCTGTCCGGCTCCAGTTGCCAGAGGAACCATTGGCGCTGTTGCGCATACGAGGTTTCCAGACGCGACTGGCCCTCGCAACTCACCGGGATCGGCAACTGCGCGAGGCTCATGCCCTTGCCGGCGAGTTT
>JAVXRI010000497.1:0-506 GCA_036643775.1 Pseudomonas sp.
CGCACTTCGTACTCACTGAGAATCCAAGGGCCCGGCCTGTGCTTTCCCATCACAAGCCCTCCCGAGCACCGTTGTTTTTCTGGGCCCAGAAGTCGAAGGCGAATGCCGACAGGGCCATGTGCACATTGTTGGCGCGCTCCATACCAGGCCTGCGGAGCTCATCTTTCAGATAGCACCACTGAAGCTCGCCATAGCTGTAGGAGTGCTTGTTGGTGACATGGTCGACTTCAATGACCTTGCCCAGCTCGTCGAAGAACTTGGCCTGATCCTCGCAATCCATCGACCAGAAAGCCTTCGCCAGAATTTCTGGGGTAAGGCTGACGACCTTTTGCTCAAGGTGTACGGTGATTTCGGACATACGAATCTCCCGCGCCATCCATGCGGTGGGCGCTGATGTTGTGGTTACTGGGTGATTGAGCCAGCGAGAGCACTGAGCAGCATGAAGATGGTGCAGAGGGCGAGGGTGGCGGCAGATCCGCGCCAGTAGGCGTAGCGGCGGGCGCGCT
>JAVXRI010000498.1:0-505 GCA_036643775.1 Pseudomonas sp.
GGGCAGGCCGTGGCCTTTGGCGGGTTCGTAGTAGTACATCGGTGTTGGGCTTGCTGGCCCTATCTCTTGGGGGACGAGGCGCCTAGTGTGCCAAGCCTGTGCCCGCCTGGAAATGCTCAAGCCCGGCCAAGGCCGGGCTGGTTACGCGCATCGGCGATCAGCTGATGCGGTGAGCGTTGGTGCGATCGAAGCCATCTTCGGCGAAGCGCTGGCCGCCAGAGCGGTCAAAACCATCTTCGGCAAAGCGTTGTGCACCGGTGCGATCGTAACCGTCTTCGGCGAAGCGCTGGCCGCCAGTGCGGTCGAAACCATCTTCGGCGAAGCGCTGGCCGCCGGTGCGATCGAAACCATCTTCAGCGAAGCGCTGCGCGCCGGTGCGATCGTAGCCATCTTCAGCGTAGGTTGCCGATTGGCTCTGGGCCGCTGCGAAGGTGTGGGCGCTGGTGCGGTCGAAGCCGTCTTCGGCGAGGGCGCCAGTGGCGAAAACCGAGAGGGCCAGGGTGAG
>JAVXRI010000499.1:0-503 GCA_036643775.1 Pseudomonas sp.
AACAGCCGGGCGATCTGCTTGTTCCATGAAGACACGGCGCATCTCGGCTCAAGGTCTCAAGAGGTGCGCACGCTAGCAGAAGATGAGATGTATTCGCAATTAATGCATGCCGGAGGATTCAATATCCGGTAACGCAAAGGCACAGCAACCAGGGCAAAGCCGGCTCAGGGCTTCGCTATACTTCTAGCCGGCACTTCTGATGCGCCCCAAGGAAACACCATGCCCCAGTACGACATGACCCAGGCCGAAGCGGAAAAGCTCCGCATTGAGGTGGCCAAGATCCGCGTCGAGGTCGACAAACTGATTGCCGAGACGCGCAAGCTGAATGCCGAAGCCGTCAAGATGACCCGCGAAACCTTCTGGTACCCAGTTGCCATCGCCGTCGGTTTCGTCACCACAGTGGCGACGGTTACCGCACTGATCATCAAGCTACTCACCTGAGCACCACCGCCCATGTGGGACCACCTGCCTTGCGCTGGCCCTATCGCCGGCAAGCCAGCTCC
>JAVXRI010000500.1:0-504 GCA_036643775.1 Pseudomonas sp.
GGGCACCCTACGTCTACGAAGAGAACGGCCAGGCTCGCGGGCTGGACTACGAAACCACGGCGATTGTCTTCCAGCGCCTGGGGATCGAAGTGCAATGGCAATTCCTGCCGTGGAAACGCTGCCTGGCCATGCTCGACCAGGGGTTGGCCGATGGTGTGCTGGACATTTTTCACAGCGATGAGCGCGACGCCACCCTGCTCTACCCCAGCGAACCGCTGTCCCAGGTCGAGTTCGTGATGTTCTACGCCAACGCCCGCCCCCACCCGTTCAAGACCCTCGAAGACCTGCGTGGCCTGACCATCGGCACCTCGCCCGGCTACCTGTACAGCGAGGATTTTCGCCAATCGACGCTGTTCACCCGCGAACCGGCGCCGACCCACGAAGCCAACTTCGGCAAGCTGGCGCTGGGGCGCATCGACCTGTTGATCACCGACCGCCGGGTCGGCCAGACCCTGCTCGACAGCCTGAACCTGCGCGGGCAAATCAGCGAAAGCCCCGCCGTGA
>JAVXRI010000501.1:0-503 GCA_036643775.1 Pseudomonas sp.
TGGTACGGCGTGGGGAGGGGGCAATGAGCGGCTTGCGCGAGGAGCGGCGGGTGGGGGCGGTGCTGGTCAAGCGGATTGAGCGGTGGCTGTGCCATGGCGTTGCAAAGCCTGGGCCGCTTCACGGCCCATCGCCGGCAAGGCCGGCTCCCACAAGGTAAGGCATGCACTGAATTGCGTTTGTAGCCGCTGCCGACAGGCTGCGCTGGAGCCCGTGAGGGCTCCCAAGGATGCCAGCATCAGCCCAGCGCCGGGTCCGTTGCCTTCATTGAGGCGCGCTGGTTCACCTGGGCATACCAGGCCGCCAGCTTCGGCTGGCGCTCGCGCCAACCAAACTCGGGCATACGAAAATCCAGATAGCCCAGCGCACACGCCACGCCAATCGCGGCCACATCAAACACTGAACTCAGCTCGGCCACATGTTCCTGCTCCAGGTTCGCCAAACCACGGCGTACCTTGTCCAGCTGCGCCTCGACCCAGGCATCCCAACGCTTCTCTTCAGGGCG
>JAVXRI010000502.1:0-503 GCA_036643775.1 Pseudomonas sp.
CCTTGAGCGCCAAGTCCTTGCCACTGAGGTCTGGCAAGCCGACATCGGTCATCATCAGCGACAGTGACTGGCTTGGGTCCTGGAGAATGGCCAGGGCCGAGGCGCCGTCCTCAGCCTCAATCGCGCAATACCCGAGTTCTTGCAGCACGTCGACGATCAACATGCGCACGATTGCGTCATCCTCGACGACCAACAGCGGTAGGGAAGGTGAGGGCATGAGGAAACTCCTGTGCAATTAACTCTATATATTCAGTGCATCCGGCTTTGGCTGAAGTTCCCGACCGCGTTGCAGAATATCGATCTGCGGGCATGCAGGGAACGTTTATGACATACCGCTCTCAAATGCTGGCTAAATGCCCTGTCAGAATTGGCAAAGCTGTTTAGACTCAATAACCAGATGGCTGCAGTAACGGCCTTGGTAGCGGACGATAGAACGATTATTCGAAAGGTTCGCTGCTTTCTTTTGTTTGATTCACTGGCTTGGACGTTTGCAATGACTCAAC
>JAVXRI010000503.1:0-503 GCA_036643775.1 Pseudomonas sp.
TTACACCGGGGATGAGGTTGGATGTGGAAGCACGGTGACGTGTGAAGCTGACCAATACTAATTGCTCGTGAGGCTTGACTATACAACACCCAAACAGTTGGTGTTGTGGTTCAAATCACTGCAAACAACTTGATTTAGTTATAAAGCTAAGTACAATGTGCAAATTAAATTAACTCAGATATTCTGTTAATAACTCATTTGATGAAAGTTAGGCATACACAATGTGTAAATAAGACCCAACGAATAGTCATAAACAGTTGTGCTGGCGACAATAGCAAGAGTGAACCACCTGATCCCTTCCCGAACTCAGAAGTGAAACCTCTTAGCGCTGATGGTAGTGTGGGGTTACCCATGTGAGAGTAAGTCATCGCCAGCTCATTAATTCAAATCCCCCTAACTCAAATGAGATAGGGGGATTTTTTTATGTAGGAATTGAAAAAAAATAAGAAGATTGGCTAAAAATAGCCTTTAAATTTTAAAACGTTTAGTTGCTAGAAAGCCAG
>JAVXRI010000504.1:0-502 GCA_036643775.1 Pseudomonas sp.
AGTTGTCTCAGTTCATGGACCAAAACAATCCATTGTCTGAGATTACGCACAAACGTCGTGTATCTGCGCTTGGTCCTGGCGGTTTGACGCGTGAACGTGCGGGCTTTGAAGTACGTGACGTACATCAAACTCACTACGGCCGTGTATGTCCAATTGAAACGCCTGAAGGTCCAAACATTGGTTTGATCAACTCGCTTTCTGTTTATGCGAAATGTAATAACTTTGGTTTCCTGGAGACCCCATACCGTAAGGTTGTAGATGGTCGTGTAACAGAAGACGTTGAATACCTGTCTGCGATTGAAGAAGTAGGCACTGTGATTGCGCAGGCCGATTCTGCAATGGATAAAGATGGTAACTTAACAGAAGAGTTTGTATCTGTTCGTCATCAGGGTGACTTCGTACGTATTCCTCCTGAAAAAGTAACGCATATGGATGTATCTGCTCAGCAGGTCGTATCTGTAGCAGCGTCACTGATTCCATTCCTAGAACACGATGATGCCAA
>JAVXRI010000505.1:0-502 GCA_036643775.1 Pseudomonas sp.
TTGGCTTTAGTAAGACATGTAGCGGAAGCGTAGAGATTCTAACTCAAAAATCGCTTAGCAATACCTCCCCTCGCCCCATGCCAACCAGACGGCATCGCTGCGACGCCCCCTCGGCATACAGAGACACAGACTGAGGCAATACGCATGGGCTGGTACCCAACGTAAGCGAAGCGGGCTTCTCATTCTCCGACCCGACAATTAACTCCAGATTCTCACGGATTGTGGGTAGCGCTAGCACCACGGTGGGGGCAATCAAAAAAAGCCTGAGCCATCAAAAATCCTCGGTGGGGCAAAAATGCAAATCGCCGAAAAAAGCACAGACATAAAAAAATCCAGTCACCGCTAAGTGACTGGATTCTTTGGAGTTATTTGGTCGGGACGGAGTGATTCGAACACTCGACCCCTTGCACCCCATAAAGGTAAATACCCATCCTATCTGATTCAGCCTGATCCGAAACAGAATTCTCAAACCCCTGGTTTTACTGGCATTCATCCATTTTCC
>JAVXRI010000506.1:0-502 GCA_036643775.1 Pseudomonas sp.
GCTTACCATCGTCTACCTGTCGATGGCTCACGAAGATAACCATTAAGACCGCCTGGCGTGTCTGATGACCCTTCTGCAGGTGCTGGGGAGGGTCGAAATCGTCCGCAAGGGCAGCTGTACCAAACGATTTTGTTTTACCGCTTCAAACTAAAAAACCTAACCAATACGACGTAAAAGTCGGGAGGAAAGATGGAAACTGTAGTTGGTCTTACCGCTATCGCTGTTGCTCTGCTGATCGGCCTGGGTGCTCTGGGTACCGCCATTGGTTTCGGCCTGCTGGGCGGCAAGTTCCTGGAAGGCGCTGCTCGTCAGCCAGAAATGGTTCCAATGCTGCAAGTTAAAATGTTCATCGTTGCCGGTCTGCTCGACGCCGTAACCATGATCGGTGTTGGTATCGCTCTGTTCTTCACCTTCGCGAACCCGTTCGTTGGTCAGATCGCTGGCTAATTACCCGGATTCTTCCGAGTAATTTGATGTGATGGACAACGTAACTGCGAGGTGT
>JAVXRI010000507.1:0-502 GCA_036643775.1 Pseudomonas sp.
GAGCCGTCGCTGTTCTGCGCGGGCTTGTCCATCTGGTTGAGCGACGGGAAAGGCTGGCCGTTGTCCAGGCCCGAGGCTGTGAGGTTGTCATAGGCCGTCACCGACCAGAACAACGCCGCCGGCACATTTGCCGGAAGATTGAGCTTGTAGGTGTGGGCGCCATCGAGGAACTTGCCGTCGGCATCGCGGGTAGTCGCCGGGTACTTGGCGCCGGCACCGACCATGTTCATCACCATGCCCGGGCTATCCGAGTAGGCAGAGGTGAAGAACGCCACTCGCTGTTCAAGATTGGTGAACGTGCCGCTGGCCTGAAACTCGGTGTTTTCCCCGGCGAACGTGTTCACATATTGGCGATCCGTGTAGTACAGCCCCCCTGGCTCTTTCATCAGCAGATGGCTGGTGACCACCTTGCTCATCTTGAACGCGGTGCGTGCCGCCTCATCCAGCAGTTTGCGTCGCTCGGCATCCGGGGCGAAGGCCTTGCCCTTTTCGATGCCGATGG
>JAVXRI010000508.1:0-502 GCA_036643775.1 Pseudomonas sp.
GCCCGCTCCCACAGGGAAGGCGGGCACCCCATTGTGGGAGCGGGCTCGTCCCGCGATGAGGCCCTCACAGGCAAAAAAAAGCCAACCCGAAGGTTGGCTTTCTTCTATCGCTTACCGCGGCTGAGGCGGCTTGCTGCGGCTGCTGCCCGGGCGCTTGGGCGCCGAGCGAAGCGGTTTCTTCATGTCGCTCGGGCGTTCGGCAACGGTGCTGCGGCCCTTGCGAGCCGGCGACTCTTCACGCGGCTGACGCGCTGGACGCTCGCTGGTTGCATCCTTGGCCGGACGCAGGTTGCGCACGCGCTCGCCACGACCCAACGGGGCACTCGACTTGCGCTGCATGCGCTCGAGCTTGTCCTGCGGTTGGCAGTCGCCCTGCGCCTGGGCAATGCCAAGCCTTTGCGCCACGGTCTGCACAGCCGCATTGCGATCTCCAGAGAGCAAACACACGCTTACGCCATGCGCCTTGAGAGCCTTGAGAACTTGCGGCGCCTCATCGCGCAAG
>JAVXRI010000509.1:0-502 GCA_036643775.1 Pseudomonas sp.
GCCCGGACGAACTGTTCTATATGTTCCCCAAGGCCGAATACCCGTTGACTCCAGCACAACTGAACTACGCCATCGCCCAGCGCAGTGGCTCGACGGTGGTTGAAGCGGAAGGTACGGTGCTGGCCTTTGCCAACTTCTACAAAGCCGAGCACAACGGTATCTGCGCCTTGGGTAATGTAGTGGTGGCGCCGGCGGCGCGGGGCCAAGGGGTCGCGCGTTTTCTGGTGCAATCAATGATCGAGTTGGCGCGTAGCCAGTTCAATGCAAAAGAGGTTTGGGTGTCTTGCTTCAACAGCAACACGGCTGGGCTTCTACTTTATCCACAGTTGGGTTTTGTGCCGTTTGCCATTGAGCAACGCCAAGGGCCCGGCAATACACGGGTTGCACTTGTGCAGATGAAGCAGACGTTATAACGCGATCACCAACGCAACCAGCGTGGCCCTAGCAATGCGCCAATCAGCGTTGGAATAGCCATGCCCAGCACATACCAGACGCCCCAGAA
>JAVXRI010000510.1:0-501 GCA_036643775.1 Pseudomonas sp.
CAGTGCCATTTCAACGGTGGCGCTCCCCCTGTAGGAGCCGGCTTGCCGGCGATGGGGCGCAAAGCGGCCCCAGTTGTTTATGCGACATTCAGCTTGCGGCCAGCCAGGCCATCCCTGAAACTGATCCTAATCGCTTACCAGCCTTTAGGGAGGTCACTCGAGATGGCCCAGGAACTCTACACCCGTACCAACCAGAAACTGTTCTTCGCCGGCCTCGCGCTCGAGTCCATGGCCAAAGCCGAACAGGGTCAAGCCATGAACGCTCAGGGCCTGGTCCAGGCCGAACGCGAATCGGCGCTGTTTCACTTGTACGGCGCGCTTCTGGGCCTGTGCCATGAAATTGGTGGCTACTACCGCCTGCCAACAGCGTCGAGTGTCGAGCAACTGCTTGAAGGCGATGCGCTGAATGGCATCGCTATCCCCGAGGTGGCCGAGCTGCTGGAATTGGCCCGTCAGCGCGAAACCTGGCTGGCGCAAATGCTGAGTGCTTATGCCGATTTG